>NZ_FZON01000009.1 GCF_900188425.1 Antarctobacter heliothermus | reverse complement strand
ATAGCCGGAAGGTGCTGAGCTGGCGGCTCTCGAACAGCATGGACGCGAGGTTTTGCGTTGAGGCTTTGAAAGAAGCGCTGGCCGGATACGGTGTCCCCGAGATATTCAACACCGATCAAGGTTCGCAATTCACCAGCACCGATTTCACCGACGTGTTGCGCGATGCGAAGGTCAAAATCTCCCCTCTCGGCAGATTGCTGCGCAATCGCCTGTCGGGCAATGGATGGATGGTCGGGGGCGCTGGATCGACAACCGGATGATCGAACGGCTATGGCGATCCCTCAAATACGAATGCGTCTACTTGAACGCCTTCGAAACCGGTTCCGAAGCCCGCAACGGGATCGGTGACTGGATCACCTATTACAACGAAAGACGCCCGCACTCATCACATGGGCTCCTGACGCCGGACGAGGCCTATGGTAGACGATCTCCGGACCTGAAGGCCGCCGCCTGAAATGAAACCAATGCTATAGCTTAGCAAGGCGGCAAACTGGTCGAAAATCCGGGACCACCTCTCAGGTCGCGCATCGCCGCCTTGGAAGGTGCGGTAGTCGAACCATGCAAATCCGACATTCCCTGCATCACAGATTTGCGTTTCGATCCCCATAGCCTATCTGATAGGCTCACGGCGTCAAAGGAGGACAGCCATGGCTGAAACGCGCACGCATCTGGCGGAACTGGACCCGGTTTGGGCCCGCATCCGCAGCGAGGCAGAACAGGCGGTGATTGATGAGCCGCTGCTCGGCGGTCTGGTTCACTATTCCATTCTGCACCACCCGTCGATCGAACGGGCGCTGAGTTATCGCATGTCGCTGAAACTGGCGAACGGCGAGATGTCGGAACAGATCCTGCGGGAAATCTGTGACGAAGCCTACGGGCGCGCGCCAGAGCTGGCGCTGTCCGGGCGCGCGGACATCACGGCAACCTATGAACGTGACCCGGCATGCCACCGGTTCCTGCAACCGGTGTTGTTCTTCAAGGGCTTTCAGGCGGTGCAGGCGTACCGCGTGGCGCATTGGCTGTGGACCGAAGGCCGCAAGGATCTGGCCTATTTCTTTCAGATGCGCAGCTCTGAGGTCTTTGGTATCGACATTCATCCGGCAGCCCGGATCGGCAAGGGTATCATGATCGACCATGCCCATTCGATTGTGATTGGTGAAACGGCCGTGGTGGGGGACAATGTGTCGATGTTGCATTCGGTCACGCTGGGCGGCACCGGCAAGGAAGAAGAAGACCGCCACCCCAAGATCGGCGACGGCGTCTTGATCGGGGCCGGTGCCAAGGTGCTGGGCAACATCAAGGTGGGCAACTGCTCGCGCATTGCTGCCGGGTCCGTGGTGCTGAAAGACGTGCCGCCATGCAAGACCGTCGCAGGCGTGCCGGCCAAGGTGGTTGGTGAGGCCGGATGCGACCAGCCCTCGATCAGCATGGATCAGCTTTTTCGCGGCGGCTGAAGGCGACAGCGGGATCTGTAGCAAACGACGGAGGCGCCCCATTGGGGCGCCGCTTTTTTGATGTGTGAGGGGCTTTGCCCCTCTGCCGCGGTGCGGCATTCACCCCAGGATATTTTTAGCCAGAAGAAACGCGGTGTCAGGCAAGTAGCGCGATCGGGTTTTCGAGACCGTCCACGATGGCGTTCAACAGCTCTGCCCCAAGCGCGCCGTCGATCACCCGGTGGTCGACGGACAACGTGACGGACATGACCGTGGCAATGGTGATGTCGCCCTTTTCGTTTACAACCGGCTTTTTGATCCCGGCACCGACGGCAAGGATTGCGCCGTGCGGTGGGTTGATGACGGCATCAAAATTCTCGATCCCGAACATGCCGAGGTTGGAAATGGCAAAGCTGCCGCCTTGATACTCATGCGGTGCCAGCTTGCGGTCGCGGGCGCGGGTGGCCAGGTCTTTCATTTCTGCGGAGAGCGCTGAGAGGGTTTTCTGGTGGGCATCCTTGAGAACCGGGGTGAAAAGCCCGCCCTCGATCGCCACCGCCACGGCCACGTCCGAAGGGGTCAGTTGCAGGATGCGGTCCCCGGCCCAGACGGCATTGGCGACGGGCACCTGCTGCAGGGCCTCGGCGCAGGCCTTGATGATGAAGTCGTTGATCGAGAGTTTGACGCCGCGCGGCGCGAGTTGGTCGTTGATCTGTTTTCGGAAACGCAACAGCGCGTCGAGGCGGATCTCGCGGCGCAGGTAGAAATGCGGGATGGTCTGTTTCGCCTCTGTCAGTCGGGCGGCGACGGTGCGGCGCATGCCGTCCAGCGCGATTTCGGTGTGCGGGCGGTCGGCATAGGTCTTGAGAACGGCATCGGAGGCGGCGGCGGCTTGCGGGGCCTTTTCGACAGGAGCGGCGGCTGGCGCAGCGGGCTGTGCTGTGGATGCTTCGACGTCTGCCTTGACGATGCGTCCGCGCGGACCGGAGCCGGTGATCTGCGACAGGTCCAGACCTTTCTGGTCGGCAAGGCGGCGGGCAAGGGGGGATGCAAAGACACGCCCGGTGTCGTTGCGCCGGGCGGATGGGGCGGCTTTCTCGGAGCCCCCGGAGGTGGGGACCGCCTCGGCAGCCGCTGTGGCCTGCGCCTTCGGCGCGGTGGCCACGGGGCCGTCAGAAATGTCGTCCGTGCTTTCGCCGTCTTCCAGCAGCACCGCGATAGGATCATTCACCTTGACGTTCGATGTGCCCTCGGCCACGAGGATGCGCCCGATTGTCCCTTCGTCGACGGCCTCGAATTCCATCGTGGCCTTGTCGGTCTCGATCTCGGCAATCACGTCGCCAGAGGACACGGTGTCGCCTTCCTTGACCAGCCATTTGGCCAGTGTGCCGTCTTCCATGGTGGGCGACAGGGCGGGCATCAGGATTTCGATGGGCATTGGGATACTCCTCTCAACGCGCCTGCGCGGTGCGGTATAGAGCGCGGTTCCCAGGAAAAAGGCGCATGATCAGCGGGCCTCGATCAGGGTCATGATATCGTAGGGTGGGCGCGGCGCGGCACCGGCTGCAAGGCAATCAACCGCAAGAATGAGCGCTTGCCGATGGGCCGCAATGCATTCGTAGGCGTCCTGGTGGGTCGGTTTGTAGCCAGGGCGCAGGGCGTTCGTCATCAGGCATTCCGGTACAAAGGCACGCCCCGCGTCAGTTTCGATGCGGTAGGCCTCGCGCGCCACGTCGCGGCCTTTGACCTCGACATGCGCGCTCACCGGTAACAGACCTTCTTGGCTGCGGCGATCACCTCGGGTGTGGTGATTAGTGCGTGGCGTTCAAGGTTTGCCGCGTAGGGCATGGGCACGTCCTTGCCGGTCAGGTTGATCACCGGCGCGTCGAGATAGTCAAACGCCTCTTGCATCAGCACGGCAGAGATGTGGTTGCCGATCGACCCCACCGGAAATCCCTCTTCGATGGTCACGCAGCGGTTGGTCTTTTGCACGCTTGCAATCACTGTGGCGGTGTCCATGGGCCGCAGGGTGCGTAGGTCGATGACCTCTGCGTCGATGCCCTCCTCAGCCAGCTTTTCCGCCGCCTCCAGCGCGTAGGTCATGCCGATGCCAAAGCTGACAAGGGTTACATCCGCACCGGTCCGCCAGATACGCGCCTTGCCAAAGGGCACGGTGAAATTGTCGAGAACCGGCACCTCAAAGCTGCGTCCGTAGAGGATCTCATTCTCCAGAAAGATCACCGGGTTCGGATCGCGGATGGCGCTTTTCAGCAGGCCCTTGGCGTCCGAGGCGGAATAGGGAATGGCGACCTTCAGGCCCGGAATATGCGCGTACCACGCGGAGTAGTCCTGACTGTGCTGTGCCGCGACTCGGGCGGCGGCGCCATTGGGGCCGCGAAAGGTGATGGGACAGCCCATCTGCCCGCCCGACATGTACAGCGTCTTGGCGGCAGAGTTGATGATCTGGTCCATCGCCTGCATGGAAAAGTTGAAGGTCATGAACTCGACGATGGGTTTCAGCCCGCCAAAGGCCGCGCCGACGCCGACACCGGCAAAGCCGTGCTCGGTGATCGGCGTGTCGATCACACGTTTGGCGCCGAACTCTTCCAGAAGGCCCTGACTGATCTTGTAGGCACCCTGGTATTCGGCCACTTCCTCACCCATCAGAAAGACATCGCCATCGGCGCGCATTTCCTCGGCCATGGCATCGCGCAGCGCCTCGCGGACGGTCTGCTTTTTCGTCTTGGTGCCTTCGGGCCAGTCCGGTTCAAGGCGGGCGGATTCGGGGCTGTCGGTCTTGACCGCGGCAGGGGCGGCGGGTTGAGGTGCCGGGGCGGGTTTCGCCTCGGGTTTGGCCGGGGAACCCGCGTCCCGGACTTGATCCGGGACCTCTTCGCCCTCTTCGACCAGCACTGCGATGGGGGTGTTCACGGCCACGGCCTGCGTGCCCTCGGCCACCAGAAGGCGGCCCATGATCCCCTCATCGACGGCCTCGAATTCCATTGTGGCCTTGTCGGTCTCAATCTCTGCGATCACATCGCCAGAGGAGACAGTATCGCCCTCCTTGACCAGCCATTTGGCCAGCGTGCCTTCCTCCATTGTGGGGGACAGGGCGGGCATCAGGATTTCGATTGGCATGGCGTCACACTCCCGGTGTTTCGGGCGTGACAAAGCCCACGATGTTGCCTTCGCCATCTTCGACATAGGCCGCGCGACCGACGCCGGGATAGTCCATCGGCGGCAGCGCCTCTGCGCCGCCATTGTCCAGCGCCCATGCATACCGCTCGTCCGTGTCCGCCACCTCAAACGTCAGCGTACAACCGCGCACCGGCCCACGCGGGGCAGGGGCCGCGCCCATGCGTTTCATCAGGCCGCCGGACAGTCCTGAACCAAGGTCAGACCCGGAGATCAGGTGATAGTCGACCTCCTCGGCACCGTCCATCGGGTCAAAGCCCCAGCCAAACAGCCCGGCGTAGAACCGGCGCGCGCGCGCCGTGTCGGTCGCGTGAATTTCAAAATGCGGCATCAGCCGGCCTCCGCGTAAATGTCCGTCCACAACTCATCCAGCGCCGGCTCGGGGCTTTCGCGGGCGAAATCGGCCGAGGCGCTGACCACGGCCTTGATCTCTTTGTCGATGGCCTTCAGGTCGTCCTCGGTCGCGTGGCCGCCTTGCACCAGCAATTCGCGCACATGGTCGATGGCGTCGCGTTCCTCGCGCATCTTCGACACCTCTTCGCGGGTGCGGTACTTGGCCGGGTCGGACATCGAATGGCCGCGATAGCGGTAGGTCTTGACCTCTAAGATATATGGCCCCTTGCCAGAGCGGCAGTGTTTGACCGCCTTCAGACCCGCATCGCGCACTGCCAGCACATCCATGCCGTCGACCATCTCACCGGGGATGCCAAATGCCGCGCCGCGGTGGTAGATATCAGGCGTCGAGGTGGACCGTTTCATCGCCGTGCCCATGGCATACTGGTTGTTTTCAATCACAAAAATCACCGGCAAGTCCCGCAGCGCCGCCATGTTGAAGGTCTCATAGACCTGACCCTGATTGGCCGCACCGTCGCCGAAATAGGTGAATGTCACACGGTCGTTGCCCCGGTACTTGTCAGAGAACGCCAGCCCCGCGCCCAGCGGCACCTGCGCGCCCACGATGCCGTGCCCGCCGTAGAAATCCTTTTCCCGGCTGAACATGTGCATGGAGCCGCCCTTGCCCTTGGAATAGCCGCCCTCGCGCCCGGTCAGTTCGGCCATCACCCCCTTTGGGTCCATCCCGCAGGCCAGCATATGACCGTGATCGCGGTAGGATGTGATGCGCTTGTCGCCCTCTTCGGCGGCGGCCTCCAGGCCGACCACCACGGCCTCCTGACCGATATAGAGGTGACAGAACCCGCCGATCAGACCCATGCCGTACAACTGGCCGGCCTTTTCCTCGAACCGGCGGATCAGCAGCATGTCACGGTAGAATTGCGTCAGTTCCTGAGGCGCAACATTGGGCTTTGCACTCGTCTTTCGGGCTGCCATGCCGTCTCCTCCCAGGGACTCGTTCAAGGCTGAACTACTTCTGGAAAGGATAGGCGGGCAAAGCGGCGGCGTAAAGCCTTGCGGTTGCGCCGGAAGAGGGGCGGATCAGTTGGTCAGCGCACCACGATCTCGTCGCTGCGCACCAGTCCCAGAACGTCGCGCGCCTGCCGATCCAGCAGGTCGAGGTCGAGAAAATCATCCGACAGCCGATGTGTCAGGTTCTCCATCCGCGCCACTTCGGCTTGCAGGCCAGTCAATTCCCGGTCCAACCGATCACCCTCGACGGCGATCTCGGCGCGACGGAACAGGCCAAAATCCCCCTGCACGGCGGCAAAGGTGAAATAGGCGGCCAAACCCAATGTCGCGGTGAAAAAGACGAGAGCCCCCAATGAGGGGCGCGGTCGACGGGTTGTCATCTGTCTGCCTCATGCCCGCGCCTCTTGGTTCGGGCGCGTCCGTGGACTGTGGCACAGCCTTTGGCCAAAGAGAATCCCGGACCGGCCCCGGACTGGACGGTCCCGCAAATAAGGCTTGGTGCGTTGCATTTCTGCATATGTCGCGGCGGCGCAGACCCTGTTGAAGAGATCGTGACGCAGGCAAAGAAGGGGTCGACCTTGGCGTGGGATTGGTGGATTGTCCGCCGCATGACTCGTGCACTGTTTGTCCTGTTTTTGAGTGTGAATTTTGTCCTCGTGGGCTGCGGCCCGCGTGGATTCATCACCCTTTTGCCAACGGCAAAGTCCGACCTCGATGAGGCGGCGATCCAGACTGTGTTTATCGCCACCGACCGCCGGATCGAAGGATCCGGGCCGGACGGGTTGATCGAGCAAGGCTTTGGTGAGGCGCGCGACCCCCAGCTGCGATTTGGCCGGATCGATATTTCGGTGCCGCCAGTGCATGTGCCCGGCCAGATCGAATGGCCCGGCAATCGCCCGCCTGACCCCGCGTTGCATTTCGTTGCCCGCGAAGGCACGCGCTATGTCAACGAACACGCGTTTTTCAGGGATATTCCACGCGGCGACACCGGCACGGTCGTGCTGTTTGTGCATGGCTTCAACGTCAACAACGCCGAGGCGATCTACCGGCTGGCCCAGATTGCGCATGACTACAAGACTGAGACCCCGGTGGTCTCCTTTTCATGGCCCTCGGCGGGCGATGCGCGCGGCTATGTCTATGACCGCGACAGCGTGATCTTTGCCCGTGACGATCTGGAAACTCTGTTGCTGGGGCTGGCGCGCGACGGGCGCAAGACCGTCATCCTGGCCCATTCCATGGGCGGTCAACTGGTGATGGAAACGCTGCGCCAGATGTCGATTTCGGGTAAGGGCAACGCGCTAAAGCCCATTGCGGGCGTCGCCCTGATCAGCCCGGACATCGACGAGGATGTGTTTCTGCGGCAGGCAAAACGGATCTCTCCGTTTCCCCAACCGTTCATGCTGATGGTGTCGAAACGGGACAAGGCGCTGGGGCTTGCGGCGCTGATCACCGGCAAGCCGTCGCGGCTTGGCTCTATTGAGGATCCATCGCGCCTTGAGGGATTGCCGATCGAGATCATCGACCTCAGCGATATCGAAGGCGGCGACAGGGCCGGGCATTCCACCGCCTTTACCGCACCCGCCGCCATTCGCCTGTTGCAGGATCTGGGGCCGACCTAGACGCCGTTGCATTCCTGCACGACTCGCTGGCCAAGACGCAACAAAAGGCTGGCATCGAATCAACTTGTCAGTGAATTTCCCCGCATGAAGAGAGGGTTATTCATACTGTGGCTGGGCCTGATCATGGTCGGCTGCGCCCCAAGGGGGGAAATCGACCATGTGCCGCTGGCCGTGGGCGGTGAGGCGGCGATGCGGCGCGTGTTTGTCGCCACCAACCGTAACCTTGCACCGGACGGCGATCTGAACCTTGTGCGGCAGAACTTTGGCGCGCCGCGCTCGCGGGAACTGCGCTATGGCTGGGCGGATGTTTCGATCCCGCCCACGCATCAACAGGGGGAAATCGAATGGCCCGGCCGGGCCAAACCCGATCCCCGACGCCATTTCGTCACCCGCGACGGTGGCCCCTATCCGGGGGATGCGGACAAGGCCCGGCAGAGCTTTCTCGGCGGTCTCACAGCCTCCTCGCAGCCGGGCCGCAAGGACGTTGTGGTCTTTGTCCACGGGTTCAACGTCAACAACGCAGAGGCCGTCTATCGCGTCGCGCAGGTGTCGCATGACTTTGACGCGCAGATCCCGGTGGTGCTGTATTCCTGGGCCTCGGCAGGCAAGATGCGCGGCTATGTCTACGACCGCGACAGCGTGATCTATTCGCGCGATGGGTTGGAAAAGGTGCTGACCGATCTTGCCGACAACGGCTGGCGGGTTACGCTGGTGGCGCATTCCATGGGATCGCACCTGACCATCGAAACGCTGCGGCAGGCCGCGATAGCCGGAAACACCAAGGCGTTGAAGGCGCTGCGCGGCGTCGCGCTGATCAGTCCCGACATTGATGAGGACGTGTTTATCCAGCAGGCCTCACGGATCGAACCCTTTCCGGAACCGTTCCTGGTGCTGGTCTCTACCGCCGACTCGGCGCTCAGTGCCTCGGCCTGGCTGACGGGCAAACAATGGCGGCTGGGGTCGATGCAGGACAAGACGCGGTTGGCGGGGCTTCCCGTGGACATCGTTGACCTGACAGAGTTCACCGGCGGCGACAAACGCAAGCACAACACCGCCTTTACCGCGCCGGCCGCGATCAAGTTGCTGTATGAACTGGAGCGCGGCATCGACAAGCGCCGCTAGAGCGCGGCACTTGTCACACACAGATCAGGCGTCGGTCGCCGCCTGCAGCGCCGCGACGCCTGGCAGGGTCTTGCCCTCCATCCATTCCAGAAACGCACCGCCTGCGGTCGAGATATAGGAAAAGCCGGACGCCGCGCCCGCCTTGTTCAGCGCCGCCACCGTGTCACCGCCACCGGCAACCGATACCAGCTTGCCCACTTCGCTGAGCTCGGCGGCATGTTTCGCAGCGGCATTGGTGGCCGCGTCGAAAGGCGCGATCTCGAACGCGCCCAGCGGGCCGTTCCAGATCAGCGTTGCCGCCTCGTCGATGGCCTCGATGATCGCCTCGACCGATTTGGGCCCGGCATCAAGGATCATCGCATCCGGCGGACAGGCGTCCGCCGCGACGGTTTCATTTTCAGCGCCTTCCTTGAATTCACGCGCCACGACCACATCGACCGGCAGGATGATCCGGCACCCGGCGGTCTCTGCCTTGGCCATGATGTCCTTGGCGGTGCCCGTCATCTCGTGTTCGGCCAGCGATTTGCCTACATCGATGCCCTGCGCGGCAAGGAATGTGTTGGCCATACCGCCGCCGATCACCAGCATGTCGACCTTTTCGACAAGGTTGCCCAACAGCTCCAACTTGGTAGACACCTTGGCCCCGCCGACCACCGCCAGCACCGGGCGTTCCGGGGTGCCCAGTGCGCTTTCCAGCGCCTCCAGCTCGGCCTGCATCAACCGTCCCGCGCAAGAGGGCAGGGCGTGCGCCAGCCCTTCGGTCGAGGCGTGCGCCCGGTGCGCGGCGGAAAACGCGTCGGAACAATAGATGTCGCCAAGTGCCGCCATCCCGGCGACCAGCTCGGGGTCGTTCTTTTCTTCACCTGCGTGAAAACGGGTGTTTTCCAGCAAAGCGACCTGATTTTCACCAAGCGCGTCGATCACGGCCGCAGCCGCCGGCCCGATGCAATCGGCGGCAAAAACCACCGACACGCCCAGCACGTCTTCCATTGCCGGGATCAGGTGTCGCAGGCTCATCTCGTCGCGGCGTTCCCCCTTGGGACGGCCGAAATGCGCCAGCAAGACCGGCTTGCCGCCTTTATCAAGGATGGTCTGCACCGTGGCGGCGATCCGCTCTATCCGGGTGGTGTCGGTGACCCGCCCATCCTCCATCGGCACGTTGATGTCGACCCGGGTCAGCACGCGCTTGCCCTCCAGATCCATGTCGTCAAGGGTGTTCCAGGCCATCTTTATCCCTCCGGTCCACTGTCGCGGACCACTAGACCCGATCCGCGCCGCAGGTCAACGCCGTCTTGGCATCCCCGGCGTCACGGGCTACCTCTCGTCGCAGTTTGAAAACGGAGAAACAGACATGGCCGAGATCAAGGATCCCGAAAACACCATCCTGATGGAACTCAAGGGCGGCACCGTCACGATCGAGCTTATGCCCGACGTGGCGCCCGACCACAGCGCCCGGATGAAGGAACTGGCCCGCGCCGGTGCCTATGACAACGTGTGCTTTCACCGCGTCATCGACGGCTTCATGGCCCAGACCGGCGATGTGGCCAACGGCAACATGGAAAAGGATTTCAACCTGCGCCGCGCGGGCACCGGCGGCTCTGAACTGCCCGACCTCAAGGCCGAGTTTTCCAAGCTGCCGCATGACCGTGGCACGCTGGGTGCGGCGCGGTCGCAGAACCCCAACAGCGCCAATTCGCAGTTCTTCATCAACTTTGGCGACAACCATTTCCTGAACGGTCAGTACACGGTCTATGGCCGGGTGATTTCCGGCATGGACCATGTCGACGCCATCACCCGAGGCGAGCCGCCTGCCGCGCCCGACCGCATGATCTCGGTAAAGGTGGCCGCTGATGTCGCGGACTAAGGCCCTTATTGGTGCCATTGCGGCGGTGCTTGTCATCGTCGGTGCCTTTACGATCTTCCGGAGCGTGGAACCTGAACCCGCTCCGGTGCCGGACGCGCCTGAGGTTGCAACCACACTGCCCGCGCCAGAGGTCACGCCAATTCCCGAAGGCGCCGACCTTGGCCTGCGGGTTGAGGTGGCAGGCGACGCCAATGGCACCATCGTCATTGACCTGTTCGAGGATGTCGCTGCTGGCCATGTGGCCCAGATCGCGGCCCTTGCGCGGGCAGGCTATTATGACGGTGTTGTCTTTCACCGCGTCATCGACGGCTTCATGGCCCAGACCGGCGATGTGCAGTTCGGGCGCGTGGGGGGCGAAGAATTCGACATGCGCCGCGCGGGCATGGGCGGCTCCCCCTTGCCGGATCTCAAGGCCGAGTTTTCGGACATGCCGTTTGAACGCGGCGTTCTTGGCATGGCCCGGTCGCAAAGTCCGGACAGTGCCAATTCGCAGTTCTTCATCATGTTTGAACCGGGTCCGTTCCTGAACGGACAGTACACCGTGGTGGGCCGCGTGACCGAGGGCATGGACATCGTCGATGCCATCAAACGCGGCGATGAGCGCGCCAATGGCTCTGTGACCGGCGAGCCGGATCGCATGGTCAAGGTGACCGTCACCGAATGATCCCTTCCCACGCGTTTTCACAAGCGCGTGGGAAAGACTGGGCAGACCGCGCAACAACGGGCATCCTGTGGGCAGCAACCCCGGAGGAAACCCCATGCGCTTGTTGCCAACCCTCGCCGCTGCCGCCCTGTCTGCGGCGCTGGCCATGCCCGCCGCCGCCAATCCGTCGTCGTGGAAGGCCGAATGGCCCGACACGGATTTCGAGACGACCAGCATCACCAACTGGGCAGAGATCATGTCTGGCGGCCCGCCCAAGGACGGCATCCCGGCGTTGTCGGACCCGCAGTTCATCGAGGTCGCTCAGGAAACCCGCATCAAGGGGACAGAGCCGGTCATCACCGTGGTGGTCGATGGACAGCGCCCGCGCGCCTATCCGATCCGCTATCTGACATGGCATGAGATCGTCAACGACACGATCGGCGACACCCCCGTGGCCGTCACCTTTTGCCCGCTGTGCAATTCCGCGCTGAGCTTTGACCGCCGTGTGGGCGACCGGGTGCTGACCTTTGGCGTGTCCGGCAAGCTGCGCAATTCCGACATGGTGATGTATGACCGCGAAACGCTCAGTTGGTGGCAGCAGGCCATCGGCACTGGCATCGTCGGTGAGATGACCGGCACCGAACTGACCCTGCTGCCCAGCTGGATGGAGGGATTCGCCCAGTTTGCCGACCGTCACCCGGACGGCGTTGTCATGGCGGAACCGGCGTGGAACCGGCCCTATGGGCAGAACCCCTACCGCAACTACGACAGCTCCAAACGGCCTTTCCTGTATTCGGGTGAGATGCCGCCGCATGACGTCCCGCCGCTGATGCGGGTGGTCCGCGTCGGCGACCGCGCCTGGCCGATGGACCGGCTGGCCGCCGAAAAGGAAATCGCTGAGGCAGGCGTGGTGATCACTTGGCGCGAAGGGCAGGCTTCGGCGCTGGACGCGGGGGTGATCGCCGCCGGGCGCGACGTGGGTTCGGTGCGGGTGCGCGATGCGGCGGGGGCCGACCTGCCGCATGACGTGCTGTTCGCCTTTGCCTTTCACGCCTTTTGGCCGGACGGGGACTGGATGATGGGCAACTGACGGATCACTGCAGCAACCGCCGGGGCAGGCGCCGCGCCAGCGGGGCCAGCGCCCCCATATGCAGCCACGTCCCGCCCAGGCGGTGCGCACGCGCCCCGGTGCCCAGCTTGAAATGCGCCAATCCCGGCGCGTCCTGCGCGTTGAGGATACCCAGATCAAGGCAATCATGCCCCTGCGCGGCAAGGCTCTGCATCGCGCGCCACAGCAGCAGGTTCATGGCGTGGCGCTGTCGTCCGTCGGGTGTGGTCACGCCGATCTGCCAGGTGGCCATGCGGCCATGCCGCAGCATCAGGGCCGCCGCCACAGGTGCGCCCCGCAGCCGCGCCTCAAACACCTGCGCGGCACCGGGATTGACCTGCGCATAGGCCGCGCTGAAACCGGGCGGCATCCCGCGATAGCGCCGCGCGCGCGCCTGCGCTGCCTCGGCGGTCAACAGCCAGTGATCGGGCGTCAGCGATGTCTCACGCACCTCCAGCCCCTCACGACCAGCCCGGTTCAGCCGGTTGCGCCATTTCTGTGCCATGGCGGCGCGCATGTCCGCATCTGGCCCCAGCGGCAACAGCGCAAGACTGGCCGGTGTCATCAGCGGCCAGAACCCGGCGCTGCGCAGCGCGCCCGGCTCCAGCCCGTCGGCGTTCAGCACCAGCGGCCGCCCGTCGTGCCAGCGTTGCCAGCGCGCGGTCCAGTCCGCCAGGTCACCCGCCTCTGCCGCAACCGGCCCGCGCGACACCAGATCGACCCGGCCCAGAACACCGATCCTGTGCGACTGGATCTGCCACCACAGCCGCACCCGGCGGCCAGACTCACGCTTGCACCGGCGCAGCGGGCGGCCAAGCGCCTGACAGGTGGCGGCGAACTCTTCGGATTGGGGCAAGGGAAGGGGCAGGGTGGCTGTCATGCCCCGCATTAACGGGATGGAAAGTTTCCATGCGATTAACTGCGGGCCATGAAAAGACATCCCCTGCGCCCCGCATCGTCCCGCCCCACAGCCGCCGTGCTGGCCCGTCCCCGTCCCACAGCGGCCTCCGCCCTTCTGCTGGCGGTGATGCTATCGCTGCCCTTCGCGGCAATCGCGCTGGTGCAGGCGCTGATCTGACCTCTGACCGGTGTCAGGGCTGCGGCGGGTCCATGTAGATGTCGGTGATCCGGGCATCGGGTGGAAAGACACCCATGCAGCCCAGTTCAACGTCGATATCGCAGTCATAACAATCGACCTGCGCAACAAGTTTTACCCGTGGATTCGCGCAATTGAAGCGCAGGCGCTTCATCCAGGAAGGGCTGTATTCAAAATTGGGTCCGAGCCCCCATTGCAGTCGTTCCCAGTTGGCGACCGGGATTTCACATTCGTATGGGCGCCCTGTGAGCGTGTCGACAAAAGCGCCGGTGGAGCGCATGATCTCGCCGTCCTGCCGCATCCGAAGCGCGTTGCCCTGCCGCTGCAGGTCGAAATGATTTGCCGCATAGGCGGCACTGTTCAGGCAAACCGACTCAAAAAAGGTTTCCCGTGAGTATGGGTAGACTCCGTAATTCAACACGTTCGGCTCCACGTCGATCCGCCACCTGACGGCCTGGCCGACGGTTTCAGGCACCAACATGTCGGATGGGGGATAGGTCAGCATTTCGGAAAACAGGGCATTCGGCATGAATATGTTGCCGTTGGCAATCTGACGGGAAATCAACGATGTGGCTTCCATGCCGATGCGCCAGATCTCGCGTACCGTTTCGCCGGAGTAGGCGGAGTCCCGGAATTCGATAAACGGAGCGTGAAAGCCCAGCCGCCCCAAAGGGTGCAGCAGGTGATTCGACCGTCCTTCGTAGTTCTCATTGCCCGCGAAGCGGACAAATCGACCGGCGAGGAAGACATAGGCGCAGGCGCTTTCGCAATGATCTCCCTCGGCCACGGCGGTCTGGATGCCACCCCAGCCTGATCCATTTCCGGTGCTTGCCTTGCGAAAGTAGTCAATGATCCGGATTGCCTCGGACAAGGACCCGCCCGGGCTGTTCAGGCAGAGCCGATGTGAAAAAAGGCCGTCAGGCGCATAGTCCAACGCCGGGCTGAACCGTCGAAAAACGATGTCCTCATCAAAGCCGGGGTCGCCGAAATCCGGCGACAATGGCGTCTCGAGAAACGGCTGGATACGCTCCAGATCACCCTCCTCGATCACCCCGGAGAGCCGGGCGGTACAGCCCATCTCGGCCATCTTGGGCGTGATGTCGGTCTCCAACGTGGCGGCAAACGCGGGGCTGGCAAAACACCAGATCGCGGTCAGCAGGGGAATAAGGCGCATGTCAAAACTCGTTTGAAAAATCTCATGATCCCGCAGCTTGCGACAGGATCAGGACGATTTGCAAACGATTACGCGCGGCAGACACCCAGCCCGCCGGCGCGCAAGGCCCAGTGGCCTCAGTCCTCCAGCTTGACCAGCGCGTGCCGCTTCTTGCCGGCCGACAGTTTCACCGGTGACGACAGCGCGCCGGCATCCAGCATCAGCCCGGCGTCTGTCAGCGGGGCATCGTCGATGCGCGCGCCGTTTTCAGCAATCAGGCGCTTGGCTTCTTTGCCGGACTTGGCCAGGCCTGCCCGGACGATCAGTTGCACGATGGAAATCCCCTCTGCCACGTCCGCACGCGTCAGCGCCAAAGTCGGCAGATCGTCCCCGACGCCGCCTTTTTCAAACACTTCGCGCGCCGTCGCCTCGGCGGTCGCCGCCGCCTCTGCGCCGTGGCACAGGGTGGTGACCTCATTGGCCAGCACGATCTTGGCGTCGTTGATCTCGGACCCCGCCAGCGCGCCCAGACGTGTGCATTCGTCCAGCGGCAGCTCTGTATACAGCTTGAGGAACCGGCCAACATCTGCATCGGTCGAGTTGCGCCAGAACTGCCAGAACTCATAGGGCGACAACATATCGGCGTTCAGCCACATGGCCCCGCCCTGCGACTTGCCCATCTTGCGCCCGTCCGAGGTCGTCAGCAGCGGTGAGGTCAGCCCATAGATCTGATGATCCAGAACCCGGCGCGTCAGGTCGATCCCGTTGACGATATTGCCCCACTGGTCCGACCCGCCCATCTGCAAGACACAGTCATAGCGGCGGTTCAGTTCAAGAAAATCATAGGCCTGCAGGATCATGTAGTTGAATTCGAGAAAGGACAGCGATTGCTCGCGGTCCAGCCGCGACTTCACCGATTCAAACGACAGCATCCGGTTGACGGAAAAATGCCGCCCGATGTCGCGCAGAAAATCGAGGTAGTTCAGCTCATCCAGCCATTCGGCATTGTTCAGCATCAACGCGCCGGTCGGCCCTGTCCCATAGTCGAGGTACTTGGCAAAGACCTGCTTCATCCCGTCGATATTGGCGTCGATCTGCTCGGGTCCAAGCAGCGGGCGTTCGTCGGACCGGAATGACGGATCGCCCACCTTGGTGGTGCCGCCACCCATCAGGGTGATCGGCTTGTGCCCGGTCTTTTGCAGCCAGCGCAGCATCATGATGTTCAGCAGATGGCCCACATGCAGCGACTGCGCCGTTGCGTCATAACCGATGTACGCGGTGACCACCCCGGTGCTCAAGGCGTCGTCCAACGCCTGATAATCGGTACAGTCGGCAAGGTAGCCGCGTTGCATCATCACGGCCATGAAGTCCGATTTGGGATGGTAGGTCATGCAAGAGCCCCTGTATACTGCGCGCGCCACCTATAAGCACGGGCAAGGCCGAGGGAAAGAGCATGTTGAAGGAGGGGGCCGTCTGGGCGCTCGGTGCCATGTCGGGAACATCTCTGGACGGGGTGGACGCGGCGATGTTGCATACCGACGGCGTGCGGATTCTCGATTTCGGCACCTGCGGCTATCGCGCCTATTCCGCACAGGAACGCGCCACACTGAAGGCCGCGCTGGGGCGCTGGCCCGGTGCGGGGCTGGAAAACGCGCAAGCGGTGGTGGAAGCCGCGCATGTCGAACTGTTGTCACAATTTCCCGGCGCGCAAATGATAGGGTTTCACGGCCAGACCCTGGCGCATGAGCCCAAGGGGCGCGGCACCCATCAACTGGGCGATGGCGCCGCGCTGGCAAAACAGCTGAAATGCCCGGTGGTCTGGGATTTCCGATCTGCCGACGTGGCCTTGGGGGGCGAAGGCGCACCACTCGCGCCCTTTTTCCATTGGGCCTGCGCCCGTCACATCGGTGCCACGCGCCCGCTCTGTTTTCTCAACCTCGGCGGCGTCGGTAATCTGACCTGGGTCGATCCGTCCTCCAACAGACCAGAGGCGGACGGTGCGTTGCTGGCTTTCGACACCGGACCGGCCAATGCGCCGATCAACGACCTGGTGGGCGAACGGCTCGGCCTCGATTGTGACCGCGACGGCGCACTGGCCCGCAAGGGGCAGGTCGAGGAAGGCGCCCTGGAACTTTTCCTGGACGAAGGCTACTTTCGCAAGATGCCGCCAAAGTCCTTGGATCGCGACGACTTCTCGCTGATGTTGGACCTTGTCCGCGAACTCTCGGATGCGGATGCGGCGGCGACCATGACCGGCATGGCGGCCGCCGCGGTCATGCAGGGGATGGAACATTGCCCCAGCCCGCCCGACCGTGTTCTGGTCACCGGCGGTGGACGCAAGAACCCGGTAATGATGCGGATGCTGTCCGTCGGGCTGGACTGCCCGGTTCACCCGGTCGAAGACGTGGGCCTGGATGGCGACATGCTGGAGGCACAGGCCTTTGCCTACCTTGCCGTCCGGGTGGCACGCGGCCTGCCGACATCGGCTCCGGGTACGACGGGCGTTGCGGCGCCGGTGGGTGGCGGCCAGATCAGTCGGCCCGAGGGTGTCCGATACTGAAACGCGCCTGCGGCGCGTAGCCTCCGGCGGGGATACTTTCAGCCAGAAGAAACAGGGCGCGGCGCAAGGTTCCGACCCGTCCATTGGGAACAGAGGCGCGCAAGCTGACCATTTGTTAAGCATGATGCCGGAGGCTGGGTCTTGCGGTACAGGCGGGGACGCCGATGACCGCGACAGGAGAAGCGTTGGCTTCTTGGGTCCGTCTCGCGCGGCGGGGCGGACCCATTCAAACCGGTCCGGATTTCTTCTGTCCAAAAATATCCCGGGGAGCACGAGGGGCAGCGCCCCTCGTCAAACAAACCTGTGCGGCGCAGCCGCTCCATTGTGTTCAGCTGAATTCAGCCGCCCGTGTGGGACATGTGACGCGACACGCGCCCATCGACCTTCTGACGGGAGTAGTCGAAGTCATGCCCCTTGGGTTTGAGCGCAATCGCCGCGCGGATCGCGTCTTCCAGCGGGGAGTCATCCTCCGGGAAATTGCGCAGGGCGACGCGTAGATCCGCGTTATCCTCCTGACCCAGACACATGAACAACTCACCCGTGCAGGTCAGGCGCACGCGGTTGCAGCTTTCGCAGAAATTGTGCGTCAAGGGGGTGATAAAGCCGGTTTTCTGCCCGGTTTCTTCCAGCCGCACATAGCGCGCCGGGCCGCCGGTGCGTTCCGGCAGGTCCGTCAGCGTATAGCGCTCCGCCAGCCGGGCGCGCAGGTCGTCGAGCTTCCAGTACTGGTCCAGCCGGTCCTCGTTGCCGATGTCGCCCATCGGCATGACCTCGATCCAGGTCAGGTCCATGTCGCGTTCGGCGCACCATTCCGTGATGCTGAACAGCTCATCCTCGTTGAACCCCTTCAGCGCCACCGCGTTGATCTTGACCCGCAGGCCCGCCTTCTGCGCCGCGTCGATGCCCTTGATCACCTGCGGCAGGCGTCCCCAGCGGGTGATGTCGGCGAATTTCTTCTCGTCCAGCGTGTCGAGCGACACGTTCACCCGGCGCACGCCCGCGTCGTAAAGGTCATCCGCAAACCGCCCCAACTGAGAGCCGTTGGTCGTCAGCGTCAGTTCCTTGAGCGCGCCAGCGTCCAGATGCCGGGTCATGGCGCGGAAAAACGTCATGATATCGCGCCGGACCAGCGGTTCACCGCCGGTGATGCGCAGTTTTTCGACCCCCAGTCGCACAAAGCTCGAACACATGCGATCCAGTTCTTCGAGCGTCAGAAGATCCTTTTTCGGCAGGAACGTCATGTTCTCCGACATGCAGTACACGCAGCGAAAATCGCAGCGGTCGGTGACGGAGACCCGCAGATAGGAAATCGGGCGTTGGAACGGGTCGATAAGGGGCTGTGTCATGGCGGTGACACTAGCTGTCGGCCCCTGTATGGGCAAGAGTGACAAAGGTCGCGTTTCGGTGAAGGGAGCCAGCCAGTGCGCAACGTAACAATCGCGGCAAGATTAGGTATTGTGATCCTTGGGGGGCTGTCATTGACGGCCTGCGGCAAGCTGCCGTTCCTGAAGGACCGCCCCGAGGCAGAGCGCAAGACCCCCGCCGCCAGTCGGCCCGAGCCGGTCAGCCCGCCGCCCGCCGCCAGTGCGCGCACGGTGGACCAGTTCGACACGACCACCGCGGATGAGCGCAAAAAGGCCGCCGCCGCGCCGAAACCGGGCGGCGAGACATCCTTGGGCGATACGGTGGCCAGTCTTGGCGATCCGGCCGCGCCGGGGTTCTGGCTCGAAACGCCGCTGGTCTCTGCGCCAGCCAAGGGCCGGGTGCTGAACCCGGCCACCGGCAAATCCGCGCAGGTCGATCTGATCCCCATTGACGGGCCAAAGACCGCAGGCAGTCGCATTTCTCTGGCCGCCATGCGGTTGATAGAGGCGCCGCTGACCGATTTGCCGACGCTCAGGGTTTTTGCCGGAGGGTGATGGATCAGTGCAGGTATTTGCCCGCTTCCTTGCGGGCAAACGCTTTCATGTCCGCGCCATGTGCCTCCAAAAAGGCGCGGGCGGCATCGGCGTCATGTTTCGACAGGTCGCGCACCCACCAGGCCACGGCCTTTTGAATGAACCAGTCCCGGTCCGGCACATAGCCCGCCGCCCAGTCCAGCACCCGCGCCCGGGCCTCTGATTCGTCCGGTTTGGGAAAGTTCAGCTTGGTCAGGGGCAGGGTGATCACCAGCGCCGCGCGCCGGGTCCACATGTGTGCGCTTGTGGTCCAGCCCTCGATCTCGTCCAGCCGTGACAGATCCGCCATGACGCGGCGCTGACCGGCGATGCAGGCATGATCTGCCACCGCCCAGCCGTCAAAGGACGGCACCCAGGAACAGATCAGATGCCAGACCGCCTCGTCGGGCCGGATGCGTGCCTGGGTCAGCAGTTTGGTCGCCGCCACGCGTGCCTCGTGGATGTTGCTCTGCCAAAGCGCGTCGGCCAGGGCCACCCGCGCCTCCAGATCCATCTCACGCCGCCAGCCGCGCACCATTTCGTCCAGCACAGGATTGGCCACCCCCAGATAGGGGCGGTCCACCTTGTGGTAGCTGGCCATCTGGGATGCCTTTTCAGGGTCACCTGCTGCGCGAAGCGTGTCTATTGCCGCGTCGGCGGTCATCGGGTCGTTTGGTGATGGGGTCACTCGACCGTCACCGATTTCGCCAGATTGCGCGGCTGGTCGACGTCCGTGCCCTTGGCGATGGCGGTGTGATAGGCCAAGAGCTGCGCAGGCAGCGCGTAGAGGATGGGGGACAGCACATCCGGAACCGATGGCATCTGGATCACCCGCCAGACATCCTGACCCGCCGCCGCAGCCCCTTCGGAATCGGTGATCAGGCAGACCTTGCCGCCGCGTGCCATGACCTCTTGCATGTTGGACACGGTCTTTTCGAACAGCGCGTCCTTGGGGGCCATGACCACCACCGGCACATGTTTGTCGATCAGCGCGATGGGCCCGTGCTTCAACTCGCCTGACGCATAAGCCTCGGCATGGATGTAGCTGATTTCCTTCAGTTTCAGCGCGCCTTCCAGCGCCAGTGGATACATCAGCCCGCGCCCCAGGAACAGGATGTCGCGCGCCTCTGCCAGCTTGCGGGCCACGCTGGCGATCACCTCGTCGCGGTCCAGGGCTGCGTTGAACGTACCGGGCAAGGCGCGCAGCCCGGTCAGGATCTCGTCGCGCTGCTCTGGCGTCAGACGTCCGCGCGCCTCTGCCGCCTTCAGCGCCAGCAGCAGCAGGACATTCAACTGACAGGTGAACGCCTTGGTCGAGGCCACGCCAATTTCCACACCTGCATGGATCGGCAGCGCCAGATCGCTTTCGCGGGCGATGGAACTGTCGGGCACGTTGACCACGGAAAAGATATGATCCGCCTTGTCCCGGCAGAAGCGCAGCGCCGCCAGCGTGTCGGCGGTTTCGCCCGATTGCGACACAAACAGCGCCGCGGTGCGCGGCACAATCGGCGGTTCGCGGTAGCGGAACTCGGACGCGACATCGACCTCCACCGGCAGGCCCGCCAGTTGCTCGAACCAGTATTTGGCCGTGAAACAGGCGTAATAGGCGGTGCCGCAGGCGACCATGGTCATCCGGTCGATCTTGGTGAAATCGATGCCGGGATCGGGCAGGGCGATGCCGTCGTCGGTCAGGTAGGCGTTCAGCGCGTTGGACAGGACCGACGGCTGTTCCGCGATCTCCTTGGCCATGAAATGCTTGTACCCGGCCTTGTCCACCCGCGCCGCGTCCATCTGGACCGTGCGCATCTCGCGGTTCACCAGCCGCCCCTCGGCATCGCGGATCGTGGCGCCTGCGCGGGTCAGCACCGCGCGGTCGCCTTCTTCGAGATAGGTGATGTGCGGCGTCAGCGGGGCAAGGGCGATGGCGTCGGACCCGACATACATCTCGCCCTCGCCATGACCAATCGCCAAGGGCGATCCCTTGCGGGCCGCCACCATCAGGTCCTCTTCACCGTCGAACAGAAAGGCCAGCGCAAAGGCACCCTCCAGCTTGTCGATACAGGCCATCGCGGCCTCGACCGGGCCCAGCCCGCCTTGCATCAGGTGGTGGGTCAGTAGCGCGATGGTTTCGGTATCGGTCTCGGTCTGCGGGTCCAGACCGGCGGCGGACACCTCGGCGCGCAACTCCTTGTAGTTCTCGATGATACCGTTGTGCACAACCGCCACCGGGCCAGAGCGATGCGGATGCGCGTTGTCGGTCGAGGGTTGGCCATGGGTGGCCCAGCGGGTGTGTCCAATGCCGGATTTCCCGGCCAAAGGCTGATGCACCAGCAGATCCGACAGGTTCACCAGCTTGCCCATGGCCCGCCGACGGTCCAGATGCCCGTCGTGTACGGTCGCAATCCCCGCGCTGTCATAGCCGCGATATTCCAGCCGCCGCAGCGAGTCGACCAGTTGGGGGGCCACTTCGTGCTTGCCCAGAATGCCTACGATTCCACACATGTTTTCAAATCCCTTGCCTGTAAAATCACGCGGGGCCGCTCAGCCCTGCGTCTGCTGTTGTTTTGCCTTCTTGGCGCGCAGCATGTTCATCAGCTTGGTGGCAAAGCCGGGCTTGACCTCCTGCTTGCCACGCGCCAGCGCCAGCGCCCCGGCGGGCACATCCGCCGTGATGGTCGATCCCGACCCGGTCATCGCGCCGTCCCCCAGCGTCACCGGGGCCACCAGCATGGTGTCCGACCCGATAAAGGCATCTTTGCCAATGACCGTGCGGTGTTTGAACACACCGTCGTAATTGCAGGTGATTGTCCCCGCGCCGATATTGGTGCGCGCGCCGATCTCCGCGTCGCCGATATAGGTCAGATGGTTCGCTTTGACCCCTTCGTGCAGCTGCGCATTCTTGATCTCGACAAAATTGCCCACATGCACGTCTTCGGCCAGTTCCGCGCCGGGACGCAGACGGGCATAGGGTCCAACCACCGCGCCGCGGCTGACGTGACAGCCTTCTAGGTGGGAAAACGCGCGGATGCGCGCGCCGGATTCGATGGTGACGCCGGGGGCAAAAACCACATAGGGCTCAATTTCCGCGTCGCGGCCCACCACCGTGTCCCAGCTCAGTTGCACCGTGTCGGGCGCTTGCAGGGTGACGCCGTCCGCCAGCAACGCGGCGCGGGCCGCTGTCTGAAACGCCGCTTCGGCAAAGGCCAGATCGGCGCGCGAGTTTACGCCCAGCGTCTCGGCCTCAAGGCAGCGCACAACCGTTGCGGTCCGGCCTTCAACCCGGGCCAGTCCCGGCACATCCGTCAGGTAGTATTCGCCGCTGGCATTGTCGTTGCTGACCTTTGACAACATTCCGGCCAACAGTCTCGCATCGGCGGCAATCACGCCGGAATTACAGAGCGTTATGGCGCGTTCTTCATCCGTGGCATCCTTGAACTCGACAATCCGCGTCAGATCATCGCCCTGCATGACCAGCCGCCCATAGCGGGCCGGGTCTGCCGCCTCGAATCCCAGCACCACAACATCATGGGTGGCGCGGGCGGCGCGCATCGCCTCCAGCGTCTCGGCGGAGATAAACGGCGTGTCACCATACAGGACCACCACATCGCCCTCAAACCCGTCGAGCGCGGGCAGCGCCTGCGACACCGCGTGGCCGGTGCCCAGTTGCTCGGCCTGTTCCACAACCGTGACGTCGGGGTCATAGTCGCGGGCGGCGGCGGCCACGGCGTCGAACCCATGACCCGCGACAACCACGGTGCGTTCCGGTTCCAGTGCCGCGCCTGCACGCATGGTATGCCAGAGCATCGGGGCTCCGGCGATCTGGTGCAGGACCTTGGGCAATTCCGATTCCATGCGGGTGCCTTTGCCGGCAGCCAGTATGACGAGGGCAATGCTCATGATCTGCTCCGTAATTGCGTCTTTTCGCTGCCCGTTCTATCGGGTTGGCATGGTGGCGCAAGGTGGCGTCGTTCACTCTGCATTGCGGCATGTGACAGGAGACGCAAATGACCCGGAATTGCGTAATTTTCGATCTGGATGGCACTTTGGCCGACACAAGCGGCGATCTGATCGCGGCGGCCAACGCCTGTTTTGATGGGATGGGGAATGACGTGCGGCTGGATCCGGTCGCCGATGCGGCCATCGCCGTGCGCGGCGCGCGGCGGATGCTGACAGAGGGGCTGACCCGGTCGGGGCGCTATGACGCCGCGCTGGTCGAGGAATGGTTTCCCCGGTTTCTGGACATTTACGGCGATGCCATCGACGTCCACACCCGGATGTATGACGGCGCGGTCGCGGCGGTCGAGGCACTGCGCGTGGCGGATTACGCGGTGGGCATCTGCACCAACAAGCCAGAGGCCCTGGCACAGACCCTGTTGCAGCGCCTTGGTGTGCGCGATCTGTTCGGCTCCTTGATCGGGGCCGACACCGGCCCCACGCGCAAACCCGATGTCGCGCCCTACTGGGCGGCGGTGGACGTTTGCGGCGGTCGGCGGACGGCGTCCTTGTTGGTGGGCGACAGCGACACGGACCGCAACACGGCGCTGGCGGCGGGGGTGCCTTGTGTGCTGGTCACCTTCTCGCCCGACGGGCAGGCGGTGCGCGCGCTGAACCCCGAGGCGGTGATTGACCATTTCGACGAATTGCAGGGCGCGGTGGGGCGGCTGATCGGGACACCGTGAGCCGCGCTGTTTGACCTGTCCCGGTTGGGCGCGCGGGTTAACAACAGGTGAAATCGTCTCTGTAACCTATTGAATTTTCTATGCCGTGATCGGCGCCACATGTGGACATACCCTCAGGGGGCGCGAAACAGATGTTCCGTCAGCGCCGCCAGAGGGGTCTCTTCCAGCCGGTCGATGGCCGCCGCGATTGCCTCTGCCCGGTCCCGGCCCAGAACCGGATCGGCAAGGGCATGGAACTTGTCGATCAGCTCCGCGTCCGAGGGCGGATCCTCCGCATCCCAGCGCGGCCTCATCCAATCGCCTTGCAAAACGCGCCCGTCGCGCAACACCAGCCGCACCCGTGCCAGTCTTGTGCCCGGAAAGACCCTGTTGGCCTGCGCATCCTCCGCCATGATCAGCCCCTCTGACAGGCGCAAGATCTCGGGATCACGCAGCGCCGCGCCGTCCAGATCGGCAGGCGTCAGACCGCCGCGCACCATCGCCACGGCACAGGGGAAAGTGGTCGAATACTGCGCCTCTTCGGTGGTGGCGGGCCGTGCCGTCGCCAGCCGGGTCGCCTCGTGAAAGCTGTCCACCTCGATATGATCCACGTCAGCGGCGGTCAGCCCATGAGCACGCCGCAGCGCCAATACGCCCTCAATCGGGGCCTGCGCCCAGCGGCACACCGGGTCAGGTTTGAAATACTGCCGCAAGATGCGCCAATCGGTGCCCAGACCCGTCCAATGCTCCGGCGCATCCTCAACCGTGATCGCGGGCGCGCCGGTAAAGCCGCGCCGCGCCAGCTGTACCGCCGAGACACCGCTCATCGCGCCCCAGCCCGCGCCGTCCTTGACCATGGTGGGAAAATCAATGCAGCGCATCATCTGGCTGCGCGGCCCGTGGTATTCCGCGATCCCCAGCGCGTGCCGCGTCTGGTCCCGGTCCAGCCCCAGCAGGCGCACACCCGCCGCCGCCGCCGTCACCGCGCCCCAGCTGCCCGAGGTGTGATAATCGGGGCAGGTGGCGTGCTGCGCCTCTGCTGCGCGGGCGCCAAACTCATACCCCATGACCAGCGCGGTCAGAAATGCCTCCCCCGAGATTTGCGCCTGATCGCCGAACACCAGCAGCGCGGGCAGCAGCGGGCAGCCGATGTGCCCCTTGGCCGGGTTATATCCGTCGTGACCGTCCAGACTGTCGATGCTGGTGGCCATCGCCGTGGCCGCCGTCGCGGGCGCCGAGGTGCGGGTGTCGAACAGGATCGGCGCGGCGCCGGGGAAATCCTCGGCCGCGTGGTCGCGGATGATCCGTGACATATCGGTCGCCAGCCCCCCGGCCGCCACGCCGATCAAATCCAGCAAACAGCGTTTGGTCTGTGCGCGGACGGGGTCGGGCAGGTCGCCCCACTGTAGGCCGTGGATGAAATCAATGGGTGTCATTCGTCCAGCGTAGCGCAGGCCATGTGCCCACAATTCATGAAAAGCGACGCGCTGGGTGCGGCAAAGGTCGCGAATGGATTGACCGTTGCGCCATGCCTGCGCCAAAACACGGATATGACAGAGCGTTTCACCGGCAGCTTCACCCAGCAGGAACCCATCCCCGAAGAGGCCATCGCCGCAGCGGTCGAGGTCATGCGGGGCGGGCGTCTGCATCGCTACAACACGCTTGCGGGCGAGACGGCACAGACGGCGCTTTTGGAACAGGAGTTCGCGGCGCAGACCGGCGCGCGCTTTTGCGTGGCTGTGGCGTCGGGCGGCTATGCGCTTGGCTGCGCCTTGCGCGCGGTGGGGGTGCAGCCCGGTGAGACAGTGCTGACCAATGCCTTTACGCTGGCGCCGGTGCCGGGGGCCATTGCGGGCGTCGGCGCGGTGCCGGTCTATGTGGGCGTGACCGAAGACCTGGTAATTGATCTGGAGGACCTGGCGGCCAAGGCGGACCGTGCCGAGGTGCTGATGCTGTCGCATATGCGCGGCCATCTGTGCGACATGGACCGTTTGATGCAGATCTGCGGCGACGCCGGGATCACGGTGATCGAGGATTGCGCCCATACGATGGGCGCTGCGTGGAACGGCGTGCCCTCGGGGCGGCAGGGGGCTGTGGGCTGCTTTTCGATGCAGACCTACAAACACGTCAATTCGGGTGAGGGTGGTTTGCTGATCACCGATGATGAGGACATCGCTGCCCGCGCCATTATGCTGTCTGGATCATATATGCTGTACGAACGGCATCTGGCGGCCCCGGGGCCAGAGGTCTTTGAGCGGGTGAAATACATCACGCCGAACATTTCTGGCCGGATGGACAATTTGCGCGCGGCGATCCTGCGGCCGCAGTTGCGCGCGCTGGAGGCCCAAGTGGACCGCTGGAATGACCGCTACGCAGTGGTCGAAGAGGGCCTGCGCGGCACGCCGGGCCTGCGTCTGACGAAACGGCCGGTGGCAGAGCGGTTTGTCGGCTCGTCGATCCAGTTCCTGTTGCTGGACTGGACCCGGGAGGCGGTGCAGGAGGTGCTGGCGCGCTGCGCTGCGCGCGGGGTCGAGCTGAAATGGTTTGGCGGCGCGGAACCGGCGGGCTTTACCTCGCGCTATGACAGTTGGCGGTACGCCCCGTCGCAGCCGATGCCGTCCACGGATCGCGTGTTGCGCGGGATTGTCGACATGCGACTGCCGCTGACCTTCAGCCTTGAGGATTGCGCGCAGATCGCGCGGATCATCCGGGCCGAGGTCAGCGCGGTCTTTCAGGCACAGCCCCCGGTGCGGGCCGACTAAGCGCCGGGTCGGTGGGCCGGGCGCAGGCTGATCAGATCAGGCCATGGTGGCGCAACTGGTCGACCAGCGGGGCAAGGTGGCGCTCATACCGATGCCATGCCTGATCGCGGTCACGCTGAATGCCCTCGCGCACCTGCAGCGCGCTGGCGGTCACCACGGCGCGGTCGCTGCTGGCAAAGTCCACGCAGGCGGGATCGGGCGGCAATTGCAGTCCGGCCAACAGTGCCTGAACGGTGGCGTCCGGCGCGCGGGTCAGCGCGCCATAATCAAGCCGGTGAACCGCGACGCCGGAATCCTCCCAGAACCCGATCATCTGACGGTAGAGCGCCATGGCCTCGGCAATATCCCGCAAGTCATAGGCAAACCCGTTGCCAGTCCGCACGAAACACTGCCGGAAGATGGACCAGCCAAGCGCGCGCGGCTCTCTGTGCAGCGCGACAATCCGGGTGCCGGGGATCAGTTTCGCCAAGTAGCCAGCCAGCACAAAGTTGAGCGGCATCTTGTCGACAACAAAGGGGCGGCCTTTTGCATGGGTGCGCAGAATTGCCTGATAGGCGTCGCGGACCTCTGAAAGGGTGCTGTCTGTCGGTGGCGTATCCTCCCGCAAAAGCGGCAAAAGGCGTCTCCGCAGGAAGGTCAGTTCCCCTGCGGCGGCGACCTGAGGATGCGCGGCAAGAATGCTTTCCGTCAGGGTCGTACCCGAACGGGGCAAGCCGCAGACCAGGATCGGCAGTGGGTCTGGCGGTGTGGCTTCAGGCGGTCGCAGGGCGGCAAAAGCAGTCCGCACCCGCGCGCCGTCCTCGATGTCGCGGGTCGCGCCCAGCCCGTGCAGTTTCTTCTTGAGCGCGTTGCCGCGCGCGAAATGATCAAAGGCCTTGTCGGGCAGATCGAGATCGTCAAAGGCCTTGCCAAGCGCAAAGTGGAATTCCAGTTGTTCCGCCGCAGGCAGATTGCGTGACTTCAGCAGCCGCACCATCCGCTTTAGTTGCGGGTCGCGGCTGTCGGTAAACCGGTGCAATTCGGCAAAGCCGCGATGGGCCGCGCCGTTCTGCGGTTGCAGTTCGGCCAGCCGGGCAAACCGCGCGCGCGCCATGTCACGCTCCCCCCGGATCAGCGCGGCAATCGCCCCCATGCGCTGCGCCAAAGGGTCATCGCCCAATGCCTCGGCGGCATGTTGCGCCGGGGCGCCCATGGACTCGAATTCCCCCAGCTCATACAGCGCCAGCGCCAGTTCGCGGTACAGCGTGGCCCGGTCCGGGGCGCGGACCAATGCCGTCTGCGCCGCATCGCGCGCGGCGGCGAACCGGCGTCCGGCATTGAAGGCCAATGCCATCGCCTCATGCGGACTGGCGGCATGCGGATGGTGCGCGGCCAGCTTGCGCGCCAACGTCAGCGCCGCGTCCAGACGGCGCGCGTTCAATAGCGCCGACAGCTGGTGCGCGTCCTGCGCGCGCAGGGGCTGTTGTAACAGCGCCGGCATCGTGCGGGTGAACAGCAGGTGCCGCAGGGCAAACACCTCTGGCGCAGAGGCCCACCGCGCGGGCAGGCCATCCAGCAGGGCCTGTGCCGCTGCCGTGTCCTTAGTGTCGATCAGTGCGCTGGCCTGATCAAGGGTTTGGGCAAAACTGTCTGACTGCATGGGGATCCGCTGGTTTGGCATCCTATCATGGGCCTTCCGTCAGGGCGTGCCAAGGGGGGCGGCGCAAGACCATTGACCCGACTCACCTGAGAGCGTTAAATGAACAAGCGTTCAATACTTGGGAGGGACGGGCGTGTTCACGGCATCTATGAATTTCGACCTCGGCGAAGACGTAAACAGCTTGCGCGATATGGTCCACAAATGGGCGCAGGAGCGGGTCAAACCGATGGCGGCCAAGATCGACAGCTCCAACGAATTTCCGCCCGAGTTGTGGACGGAAATGGGCGACCTTGGCCTGTTGGGCGTGACCGTGCCAGAGGAATACGGCGGCGCGGGCATGAGCTATCTGGCCCACACCGTCGCGGTCGAAGAGATCGCGCGCGCCTCTGCCAGCGTGTCACTGTCCTACGGGGCGCATTCCAACCTTTGCGTCAACCAGATCAAGCTGAACGGCACCGATGCGCAGCGCAAGAAATACTTGCCCGGTCTGATTTCCGGGGAACATGTCGGCGCGCTGGCCATGTCCGAGCCGTCCGCCGGATCCGATGTTGTCAGCATGAAGCTGCGCGCCGAAAAGCGGAACGACCGCTTTGTGCTGAATGGCAACAAGTACTGGATCACCAACGGCCCCGACGCCGACACGCTGGTGGTCTACGCCAAGACCGATCCAGAGGCCGGGGCCAAGGGCATCACCGCCTTTCTGATCGAAAAGTCGATGACCGGGTTCAGCACCAGTCCGCATTTCGACAAGCTGGGGATGCGGGGCTCCAACACCGCCGAGCTGATCTTTGACAACGTCGAAGTGCCGTTCGAGAACATCCTTGGCGAAGAGGGCAAGGGCGTGCGCGTCCTGATGTCGGGTCTTGATTACGAGCGAGTCGTGCTGGCGGGCATCGGTCTTGGCATCATGGCGGCCTGTCTGGATGAGGTCATGCCCTACATGGTCGAACGTAAGCAGTTCGGCCAGCCGATTGGCAACTTCCAGCTGATGCAGGGCAAGATCGCCGACATGTATACGGCGATGAATTCGGCCCGCGCCTATGTCTATGAGGTGGCCAAGGCCTGCGACCGGGGGCAGGTGACGCGGCAGGATGCGGCGGCCTGTTGCCTGTACGCATCCGAGCAGGCGATGGTGCAATCGCATCAGGCGGTGCAGGCGCTTGGTGGTGCCGGGTTCCTGGCGGATGCGCCGGTGGCGCGGCTGTTCCGCGATGCCAAGCTGATGGAGATTGGCGCAGGCACGTCCGAAATCCGCCGGATGCTGGTGGGCCGTGAACTGATGGGGGCGATGACCTGAATGCCGGGCAGGGGCGTCCTTCCGGACCATCTGTCCGGAACGGCGGCTGAGCCGGACCCGGTGGAGCGCCGCTGGCCCGTTGCAGGTGCGCGGCGCTGATGCCGCGCTGGCTATGGTGGATGCCTTTGGTGGCCGTGGTCTCGCTGATGGCGGTTCATTTCTTTCGGCTGGGCTGGATCGCCGCCAACCTGACGGAGACCGACGTGATCGAATCCTATGCGCAGAGATACCTTGCGGATCGTGCCCGCGACGGCACCGGAGACGGCGCGCGCATATCCGATTGTGTCGGCTATCCGGGGGCGGAGGCGGGCATCTGGCTGCATGTTGTCTGCGGCCCACCCGGTGATCCGTCCCGACAGTACGAGTACGAGGTCGACCGTCTGGGCCAGTTCGTGAGAGGCTGGTCCCCACACAGTCAGGGTGTCGTTCCGGACAAGACCCCGCATCGCCCCGAAACCTGAGGAGATCCGCCGTGCGTACCCTTCCGATCCTGGCCTTGGCGTTGGCCTTGCCTGCCGGGCCCGTTGCGTCCCAGGACCTGGCCTTTTCCCCCAGTGCCACCGAAACCTGCCTGGGAACGGGCGCGGACTTTCGCAGTTGTGTGGGCCTGTCCGCCGAGGCCTGCATCAACGACTCGGACGGTGGATACAGCACTGTCGGAATGAGCGGGTGCTTTAGCCGCGAGTATGAATGGTGGGATGACCGGCTCAACCTGTCCTACGGTTTTGCGATGGACTTTGCCAAGCAGTCCGATGTGGACAACGCCGGCTTTGGCCCCTCGCAGGCCGACGCCCTGCGTGACATGCAGCGTGCCTGGATCACGTTCCGCGATGCGACCTGCGCCTATGAGCGCAGCCATTGGGGCGGCGGCACCGGGGCCGGACCGGCGGGGGCCGAGTGCATGATGCGCGAAACCGCCGAACAGACCTGGTATCTTGAAAGCATGGTGACGCCCGGCTGATGCTGACACCTGCACCCTCATATGACGCCCTGCGGGCCGGGTTTCGCTGGGATCTGCCCATGCGGTTGAACATGGCTGAACAGGCCTGCGACGGCTGGGCGCGGCGCGACCCGGGGCGGGTGGCGATCATCGATCACGCCAGCGGCGCGGGCGTGACCTACGCCGAACTGGCGCATCTGTCGCGCCAGGTGCAGGCGGCACTGGTGGTGCGCGGCGTGGGGGCGGGTGACCGGGTGGGCGTGCTGCTCAGTCAGTCGCCGCTCTGCGCCGCCGCCCATCTGGCTTGCTGGCGGATGGGGGCAATCTCTGTCCCGCTGTTCATGCTGTTCCGTGAGGATGCCTTGCGTGCACGGCTGGCTGATAGCGGCGCGCATGTGGTGGTCACGGATCAGGAAGGGACCGAGATGCTGGCATCCTTTGATCTGGACATTCTGCGCGAGGATGATTTGCCGGCGGACGGCGCGGAGGGTCCGGCGATTGAAAGCGGACCGGACACACCCGCCGTGCTGATCTACACCTCTGGTACAACGGGCAAGGCCAAGGGGGCCTTGCACGGCCACCGCGTTCTGACGGGTCATTTGCCGGGGGTGGAGATCAGCCATGATTTTCTGGGCCAGCCGGGTGACCTGCTGTGGACACCCGCCGATTGGGCCTGGATCGGTGGTTTGTTCGACGTCCTGATGCCGGGTCTTGCGCTGGGTGTGCCGGTTGTTGCCGCGCGGATGCGGCGGTTTGACCTGGAAGGTTGCGCGAAGATCGTCGCGCAACACGCTGTTCGAAATGTATTCTTTCCGCCGACAGCCCTGCGGATGATCAAGGCGGCGGACATGCAGTTGCCGGGCCTGCGCTCTGTCGCCAGCGGCGGCGAGCCTTTGGGCGTGGAAATTCTGGCGTGGGGGCGCGTGGCCTTTGGCGTCACCATCAACGAGTTCTACGGCCAGACCGAATGCAACATGGTGGCCAGTTCCTGCGGCGCGCTGTTCGACGCGCGCCCCGGCTGCCTTGGCCGTGCGGTGCCGGGTTTTGAGGTGGCGGTTATCGACGAGGCGGGGCAGGTCACGGGTGGCGAGGGCGACATTGCCGTGCGGCGCGGCTGTGCCTCGATGATGCTGGAGTACTGGCAGAACCCGCAGGCGACGGCGGACAAATATCGCGGTGACTGGCTGGTGACCGGGGATCGCGGTGTGGTCGAGGGTGGGTTCATCCGCTTTGTCGGGCGCGAGGATGATGTGATCACCAGCGCCGGATACCGCATCGGCCCGGCCGAGATAGAGGATTGCCTGCTGACCCATCCCGCCGTGGCGACGGTGGGTGTGGTGGGCAAACCCGACGCGCTGCGCACCGAGATCGTCAAGGCCTATGTGGTGCGCAAGGCGGGGGCCAAGGTCGCGGCGCAAGAACTTCAGATATGGGTCAAGGAGCGGTTGGCAAGCTATTCCTATCCAAGGGAAATCACCTTTGTTGATGCGCTGCCGATGACGGTCACCGGCAAGGTGATCCGCAAGCAGCTCAAGGCGATGGCAGCGGCGGAACGGACATGAGACAGCCCATCTGCGGGACAATGAAAAAGGGGTCGAGGACATGAAACTGCAATCCCAGGTGCTGACGGCGGGTGAGGCCTTTGCCACGAACCGCAAGGCGCATCTTGAGGCGCTCGCTCTGATCGAGACTGCCGCCGCCGAGGCCGCAGCGGGCGGCGGTGAGAAATCCCGCGACCGGCATGTGAGCCGGGGCAAGATGCTGCCACGCGAGAGGGTGACCAACCTGCTGGACCCCGGATCGCCGTTCCTTGAGGTCGGTGCCACGGCGGCGCATGGCATGTATGACGGGGCAGCGCCCTGTGCGGGCGTGATCGCGGGGATCGGGTTGGTCGAGGGGCGGCAGGTCATGGTGGTTTGCAACGATGCCACCGTAAAGGGTGGCACCTACTACCCGATGACGGTCAAGAAACACCTGCGCGCGCAGGAGATCGCCGAGGAAAACCACCTGCCGTGCGTCTACCTTGTGGACAGCGGCGGCGCGAACCTGCCCAATCAGGATGAGGTTTTTCCCGACCGCGACCACTTTGGCCGGATCTTTTACAATCAGGCGCGGATGTCGGCCAAGGGGATCGCACAGATCGCCGTGGTCATGGGGTCGTGTACGGCGGGCGGGGCCTATGTACCCGCGATGTCGGACGTGTCGATCATCGTCAAGGAACAGGGCACAATCTTTCTCGCCGGTCCCCCGCTGGTCAAGGCGGCGACGGGCGAGGTGGTCACCGCCGAGGATCTGGGCGGCGGCGATGTTCACACCCGCCTGTCCGGCGTGGCGGACTACCTGGCCGAGGATGACGCCCATGCGCTGGCGCTGGCGCGGCGGGCCGTCGGGTCGTTGGGCGGCAGCGGGGCGGATCTGTCCATGATCGGTGAGGCCCCCGCCTATGACCCGGACGAATTGCTGGGGGTGGTGCCCGCCGATCTGCGCACGCCCTACGACATCCGCGAAGTCATCGCGCGATTGGTCGATGGCTCTTACTTTGACGAGTTCAAACCGCGCTTTGGTGAGACGCTGGTGTGCGGCTTTGCCAAGGTACACGGCATGGATGTGGGCATCGTCGCAAACAACGGCGTGTTGTTTTCCGAAAGCGCCTCAAAGGGCGCGCATTTTGTCGAACTTTGTTCGGCGCGCAAGATCCCCTTGGTTTTCCTGCAAAACATCACCGGCTTTATGGTTGGGCGCAAATACGAAAACGAGGGAATCGCGCGGCATGGCGCCAAGATGGTGACGGCTGTGGCCTCAACGTCCGTGCCCAAGGTCACGATGCTGGTCGGCGGATCGTTTGGCGCGGGCAACTATGGCATGGCGGGTCGGTCGTACCAGCCGCGTTTCCTGTGGACGTGGCCCAACAGCCGCATCTCCGTCATGGGCGGCCCGCAGGCGGCGGGGGTTCTGGCCACCGTCAAACGCGACGCCATCGAACGGTCGGGCGGCACATGGTCGGCGGACGAAGAGGCCGCGTTCAAGCAGCCGACACTGGACATGTTCGAACGCCAGTCGCACCCGCTCTACGCCTCGGCGCGGCTGTGGGACGACGGCATTGTCGATCCGCGCAAGTCGCGCAGCGTGCTGGCGCTGAGCCTGCGGGCGGCGCTGAACGCACCCATAGAGGACACGCGCTTTGGCGTGTTCCGGATGTGAGGCGCGTTGTCATGAAGGAGATCCCCAGATGAGCGCGCAGACGCTGCAACAGATCATTGATGAGAACCCTGAGGCAGAGACCTTTCGCTATGGGGATACGCCGCAACTGTGCGCGCAGATCCTGGCGCTGGTGCGGTCGGGCAAGAAAACCGCCACCGTCGAGGCCAAGCGCGTCTTTGGCAAGGACGGCGATGGCGACGCGCTGCCGGTTGTGGGGCGGCGTGACGTGGCGCTGAACTGGGACGGCACGCCCGCGCTGATGGTCGAGACGGTCGAGGTGACCACCCGGAGGTTCGACCAGATGGATGAGGCCTTTGTCGCGAAGCAGGGAGAGTTTCGCGACCTTGCGCATTGGCAAAAGGCCTATCGCGCGTATTTCTCGCGCAATGGTGGTGTGTCCGAGGACATGGAGATCATCTGCGAACGGTTTCGCGTGGTGGAGGATTATGCATGACGGCGCTTTGGGAGAGGAAATACCATGTTTGACACCATCCTGATTGCCAACCGGGGCGAGATCGCCGCACGCGTCATCCGCACGGCGCGCGCCATGGGGTTGCACTGCGTGGCGGTGCATTCCGATGTGGACGCGGATGCGCTGCATGTGGAACTGGCCGATGAGGCGGTGTGCATCGGCGGGGCGGCACCGTCGCAAAGCTATCTGCGCGGCGATGTGATCATCGAGGCCGCCAAGGCCACCGGCGCGCAGGCGATCCATCCCGGCTATGGGTTCCTGTCGGAGAACCCCGATTTTGTTCAGGCGGTCGAGGCAGCGGGGCTGACCTTTATCGGACCATCGGCGCAGGCGATCCGGCAGATGGGCCTCAAGGACGCGGCCAAGCGGTTGATGGATGCGGCGGGCGTGCCCGTTGTGCCCGGCTACATGGGGGAGGACCAAGACCCCGGCCATCTGGAGGTCGAAGCGCACAAGGTCGGTTATCCGCTGCTGATCAAGGCCGTCGCGGGTGGCGGTGGCAAGGGGATGCGGCTGGTCGAGCGGCCAGAGGATTTTGTCGACGCGCTGGAACGGGCCAAGGCCGAGGCGCGCACCGCCTTTGGCAACGATGCCGTGTTGATTGAAAAGTTCATCCAGCGCCCGCGCCACATCGAGGTGCAGGTGTTTGGCGACGGCACCCGCGCGGTGCATCTGTTTGAACGCGATTGTTCGCTGCAACGCCGCCACCAGAAGGTGATCGAAGAGGCGCCCGCGCCGGGCATGACGCCCGAGATGCGCGCCGCCATGGGGCAGGCCGCGGTCAAGGCCGCCGAGGCCATCGCCTACAAGGGCGCAGGCACGGTCGAGTTCATCGTGGACGGGGCAAACGGGCTGCGGCCCGACGGGTTCTGGTTCATGGAGATGAACACGCGCCTGCAGGTGGAACACCCTGTGACAGAGGAAATCTGCGGCGTCGATCTGGTCGAATGGCAGATCCGCGTGGCGGCGGGGGAACTCCTGCCTGCGGTGCAGGACGATCTGAAGATCAACGGCCACGCCTTTGAGGCGCGGCTATACGCCGAGGACGTGCCGGCGGGGTTCCTGCCCGCCACAGGCACGCTTGCGGAATTGGCTTTCCCCGAAGGTGTCCGGGCAGAGGCGGGCGTGCGGTCAGGCGATGCGATCAGCCCGCATTACGATCCGATGATTGCCAAGCTGGTGGTACACGGACCCAGCCGCGCGGTGGCGTTGCGCCGTCTGGCGCGCGGGCTGCGCGACACGCGGGTGGCGGGGACCGTGACCAACCTTGGGTTCCTTGGCGCGCTGGCCGAACATGAGGGATTCGCGCGCGGCGAGGTGGATACCGGGCTGATCGGGCGTGACCTTGACGCGCTGATTGCCCCGGCCGAGGTGACACCGCAGATCTGGGCAGAGGCGGCGATGGCGGCCCTGGGCCTGCTGGCGGCGCAGGGCTGGGATGCAGGCTTTACCCTTTGGGGGGCGGAATGGCGCGCCGTGGTGCTGGAGCAGGGCGGCGAGACGCGTGAGATTGGCGTCAAACTGCGCGGCCCGGATGCGGCAGTGGTGCGCGTCGAGGGGCAGGAGGTCGCGGCGGCGCGCGGCGTGCGCGGCTGGACCTTTGACGGCAAACCCGGCGCGGGCGCGCATGTGACACGCGATCATGTGACGGTCTATGCCGACTACGGTGTGCGTTTTGCGCGGCCCGACCCCTTGGCACGCGGTGCGGGTGCGCAGGCGGCGGCAGGGGCGCTTGCGCCGATGCCGGGGCGGGTTGTCTCTGTCCATGTGGCAGTGGGACAGACCGTGGAAGAGGGCGACCGGCTGGTGGTGCTGGAGGCGATGAAAATGGAACACACGCTGCGTGCAGGCCGTGCCGGGCAGGTGGCCGAGGTGCTGGTGGCCGAAGGCGATCAGGTCGAAGCGGGCGCGCCGCTGGTGGTGCTGGTCGAGGAGGACGCGGCATGAGCGGTGCCAAACCGAATGTGACGCTGCATCATGTGCAATACGGACGGTCGTTCCGCGTGCTGTGGTTGTTGGAGGAAATCGGGCTGAACCGCTTTGGCGGGCTGGAGATTGTCGAACACCGGATCGGCACCAAGGAGATGCGCGAGAGCGATCTGGGCCGGATCTCACCGGCTGTGCGCATCCCGGCGATCGAGATTGACGGTCTGGAGATGAGCGAGAGCGGCGCGATCGTTCAATACATGGTGGAAACCTATGCGCCGGAGTTGGGCCGCGGGCCCGGCGATCCGGAGCGGCCTGCCTATCTGCAATGGATTCACTATGCCGAAACGCAGGCCAGCCTTGTGGAACAGCTCAACCTGATGATGGTGTTTCTGCGACCGCCTGCGAAACCGTCACCCATCGTGGTCAAACTGAACGTGGCGCGGCTGCGCCAGACCTTGCAGGGGATCGAGGACCGGCTGGGCGAACGGGACTGGCTGTTGCCATCGGGGTTTTCGGCGGCGGACGTGATGATGGGGTTCAACCTGTTCGCTGTGCCGTATTATGTCCGGCTGGACGCCTTTCCGCGTGTCGCCGCCTACAAGGCGCGCATCGAGGCGCGGGAGGCGAACCGACGGGCGGTGGCGCGCGAGGGGCCGCAGCGGTTTTACGACAAGGATTTCTACCCGGTGCCCGAGGCGTAGGGCTGCAGGCGTGATCCAATTGTGCGCCTGCGGCGCGCTGTTTGTCTCGCGCCCCGCCTGCGGCGGAGTGCTCGGGGGTTTTGGATATTTTTGGACAGAAGAAACCGGGGGTGTGTGATGGCGGATTACGTCGAGATCTTTGAGGTCGGGCCGCGCGACGGTCTGCAGAACGAAAAGCGCGCGATTCCGACGGCGGAGAAGGTGGCGCTGGTTGACCTGCTGTCAGGGGCCGGGTTTCGGCGCATTGAGTGCGCGTCTTTTGTCAGTCCGAAATGGGTGCCGCAGATGGCGGATTCCGGTGAAGTTCTGGCCGGGATCACCCGTGCGGCGGGGGTGTCCTACGCGGCGTTGACGCCGAACCTGAAGGGTTTGGAGCGGGCCTTGGCGGCAAAGGCGGATGAGGTTGCGGTGTTTGGTGCCGCCTCTGAGGGGTTCTCAAAGGCCAATATCAACGCGTCGGTCGATGAGGGGTTGGCGCGGTTTGTGCCGGTGGCCGAGGCGGCGCGGGAAGCAGGGTTGCCGGTGCGGGGCTATGTGTCCTGCGTTGTGGAGTGCCCCTATGATGGCTCTGTGGCACCTGCCGCGGTGGCGCGGGTTGTTGCGGCTTTGCGCGACATGGGCTGTTACGAGGTGTCATTGGGCGACACCATTGGGCAGGGCCGTCCGGAGGCGGTGGAGGCCATGCTGGACGCGGTGTTGCAGGAGTTGCCGGCGGCGCGACTTGCCGGGCATTTTCACGACACCTCTGGCCGGGCCTTGGCGAACATCGATGTGGCGTTGGCGCGGGGGGTTCGGGTGTTTGACGCTGCCGTCGGCGGTTTGGGGGGCTGTCCCTATGCGCCGGGGGCGGCGGGCAATGTGGCCACCGAGGCGGTACAGGCGCATCTTGAGGCACGCGGTTTCACGACCGGGCTGGACCCGGCGGTGCTGGCGCGCGGGGCGGAGATGGCGCGGGCGATGCGGGTGGGCTGAAGGGGGCCGGGCTGAAAAGGGTTGGGCCGCCTGTGAGCAATGGTTTCGGATCAGCTTGCTGCGGCGGGTGGAAGACAACGAGGGACGGTATGGAATTCATCGAGGTGCGCCGCGACGGGCGTGGAGTTGCGGAGATCCGGCTATGCCGCGCGGACAAGCACAATGCGTTGTCGGCGCAAATGATGACGGAACTGGAGGCGGCGGCAAAGGATTTGGCGGCTGACGACGCGGTGCGCGTTGTGGTGCTGTCCGCCGAGGGGCACAGTTTCTGCGCCGGGGGCGATCTGGCCTGGATGCAGGCGCAGTTCGAGATGGACAGCGCCACCCGGCGGGTTGAATCGGCGCGTATCGCCACGGCGCTGGGGGCGCTGTACGCGCTGCCGCAGCCGCTGATCGGGCGGGTGCAGGGCAACGCCTTTGGTGGCGGTCTGGGGTTGATTTCGGTCTGTGACGTGGCGGTGGCCGCGGACGCGGCGAAATTTGGCCTGACCGAAGTGAAACTGGGGCTGATCCCGGCCAATATCGGTCCTTATGTGATCCACCGCATGGGCGCGCGGAATGCGCAGGAAGTGTTCATGAACGCCCGGCTGTTCGGCGCGCAGGAGGCCGTGCGGCTGGGTCTGGTGAACCGGGTCGCGGCAGCAGAGGCGCTGGACGCGGCGGTCGAGGCCGAAGTGGCCCCCTATCTGGCCTGTGCGCCCGGCGCTGTGCGGGACGCCAAGGCGCTGTTGCGCCGGTTGGCGGGCGAGGTTTCCGCAGAGTCCGTTGACGGGGCGATTGATGCGCTGGCAGACCGTTGGGAAACCGATGAGGCACGGCAAGGAATCGCCGCCTTTTTCGACAAGCGCCCGACCCCTTGGGCCTGACGCCATCCGTTGATTGGGGCCAGAGACGGGGCCAGAGACGGGGCCAGTAACGGGGGGCAGGGCATGCGGTCGCGTCTCCCGGTGCGAGTGGTCATGTGGTGGAGCAACCCGGGGTGCGGTATGATCCAAAGACAAGACTTGGCGAGGGTGACATGCTGATCCAGATTGCCCATCTTTATGCCACAGCCTGCATGGCCATTGTCTTTTTCCAAATTGCGCTGATCGGTGGCGCGCCCCTTGGGCGTTGGACGCAAGGCGGGCAGCATCCGGGGCGGTTGCCGTTGCCCGGGCGGATCGTGGCAGGGCTTTCTATTTTTGTGCTCCTTTTTCAGGCGCTTGCGGTGTTGTCGGCGGCGGGCTTTCCGGGCATGGACTGGCCGCGCTGGACCGGGTGGGTGGCGCTGGCGGTGAGCGCAATCAGCGCGGTTCTGAACGGGATAACACCCTCTGCAAAAGAGCGCGCGGTCTGGTTCCCGGTGATCCTGGTGATGGCGGGAATGGCGGGCTATGTGATGATTTCCACCATTCGATGAGGGGACGGGACTCGGGCCCTTTGGGACCCATCGCCCGCCCGCTCCCCCTCTGTCAGGCCCTGCGCCTGGAGAGGCGTGCCGTTGACGCGGAAGCCGACTCTGTCGGCTTGGACGGTGCAGACCAAGCCGGGCGCTGTCAGGGTCACGGGCGCGACGCTTGGGCGCGGGATTGGTCAGCGGATCTTTTGGGCAGTGACCGCATCCCATTGTCAATAAAGGAAAATCTTGGGGGTCCAGCGAATTGCGTTTAATCGCAGGGATTTGAATGCTTTCGGGCCGTGTTGACCCTGCCCGGAGGCGGTTATATGGGACAGTAAGCCAAGCGCCCATGCGCCCGATCCCTGAAGGAGCCACGTCTTGGAAGAGATGCTGCGGGAATACCTTCCCATCCTTGTCTTTCTGGCCATTGCCATCGGTCTAGGCATTGTTCTGATCCTTGCCGCGGTGTTGATCGCCGTGCGCAACCCGGACCCCGAAAAGGTCTCTGCCTACGAATGCGGGTTCAACGCATTCGACGATGCGCGGATGAAGTTCGACGTCCGGTTCTACCTTGTCTCGATCCTGTTCATCATCTTCGACCTTGAGATTGCCTTTCTGTTCCCATGGGCAGTGGCGTTCAAGGATGTGTCGATGCTGGGCTTTTGGTCGATGATGGTGTTTCTGGGCGTGCTGACAATCGGCTTTGCCTACGAATGGAAGAAAGGGGCGCTCGAATGGGAGTGATGACCGGGGCGAACACTGCGGGGCCTGACCGCGAGGTGGCCACCCAGACCCTGAACCGTGAGTTGCAGGACAAAGGCTTCCTGCTGACCTCGACCGAGGATATCATCAACTGGGCGCGCACCGGGTCGCTGCACTGGATGACCTTTGGTCTGGCCTGCTGCGCGGTTGAGATGATGCACACCGCAATGCCGCGTTATGATGTCGAACGGTTCGGCTTTGCCCCGCGCGCCAGCCCGCGCCAGTCGGACGTGATGATCGTCGCCGGTACGCTGACCAACAAGATGGCCCCGGCGCTGCGCAAGGTTTACGACCAGATGCCGGAACCGCGCTATGTGATCTCGATGGGGTCCTGCGCCAACGGCGGTGGCTATTACCACTATTCCTACAGCGTTGTGCGTGGCTGTGACCGCGTTGTGCCCGTGGATATCTATGTGCCCGGCTGCCCGCCGACGGCAGAGGCGCTGGTTTACGGCATCCTCGCGCTGCAGAAAAAGATCCGCCGCACCGGCACGCTGGTCCGCTAAGGGGAAATCCATGACAGACGCACTCAAGGAACTGGGCGGCCATATCGAGAGCAAGCGCCCCGACTGTGTGATCGGCTGGGACGTCACCCATGACGAACTGAACGTCGATGTGGCACCGTCGAACATTCGCGGCTTTGTCGAGTTCCTCAAGACCGATCCGACCTGCAAGTTCTCGACGCTGGTGGACATCACGGCGGTGGACTATCCCGCGCGGCCCAAGCGGTTCGACGTGGTCTATCACTTTTTGTCGATGTACCAAAACCACCGTATCCGCCTGCGGGTCAGCATCCGTGAGGATGAGATGGTGCCATCTGTTGTGACGGTACACCCCAGCGCCAACTGGTTCGAACGCGAAGTGTTCGACATGTTCGGTATCCTGTTTTCCGGCCACCCGGACCTGCGCCGCATCCTGACGGACTACGGGTTCCGCGGCTATCCGCTGCGCAAGGATTTCCCGACCACCGGCTACACCGAGGTCCGCTACGACGAAGAGCAAAAGCGCGTCGTCTATGAGCCCGTGTCGCTGGTGCAGGAATACCGCCAGTTCGATTTCATGTCCCCGTGGGAAGGCGCGCAATATGTGCTGCCCGGTGATGAGAAGTCAGACGAGGCCAAGGGATGAGCGCGTTGCTGAACGGGTTTTGGCTGGCCCTGTTCGGGCCGCTGATGCTGTTGCCTGTGCTGATGCGCCAATTGAATATGGCGCGTGTGACCGCGACTTGCGCGAAAAAGGGGACGAAATAATGGACGGCTCCAAAGGTTTCGAAGACGCCCTGACGGGCGAGCAGAAAATCCGCAATTTCAACATCAACTTTGGCCCGCAGCACCCGGCGGCACACGGCGTGTTGCGTCTGGTGCTGGAGCTGGACGGCGAGATCGTCGAACGCTGCGATCCGCATATCGGCCTGCTGCACCGTGGCACCGAAAAGCTGATGGAAAGCCGGACTTACCTGCAGAACCTGCCCTATTTCGACCGGCTGGATTACGTGGCCCCGATGAACCAGGAACACGCCTGGTGTCTGGCGATCGAAAAGCTGACCGGCACGCCTGTGCCGCGCCGCGCCTCGCTGATCCGGGTGCTGTATTCGGAAATCGGCCGCATCCTGAACCACCTGCTGAACGTGACCACGCAGGCCATGGACGTGGGCGCTCTGACGCCGCCGCTGTGGGGCTTCGAAGAGCGCGAAAAGCTGATGGTTTTCTATGAGCGGGCCTGCGGCGCGCGTCTGCACTCGGCCTATTTCCGTCCCGGCGGTGTCCATCAGGATCTGCCGCCCGAGCTGATCGACGATATTGAGGAATGGACCAAGGATTTCCCGCGCGTTCTGGCGGATATCGACGGGTTGCTGACCGAAAACCGCATCTTCAAACAGCGCAACGCCGACATTGGCGTCGTGAATGAGGAAGAAATCAACGAATGGGGCTTTTCCGGCGTCATGGTGCGGGGGTCCGGCCTGGCATGGGATCTGCGCCGCGCGCAGCCCTACGAATGCTACGACGAGTTTGAATTCCAGATCCCGGTGGGCAAGAACGGCGACTGCTATGACCGTTACCTTGTCCGCATGGAGGAAATGCGCCAGTCGCTGAAGATCATGCAGCAGGCGATCGAGAAGCTTCGCGCGCCCGAAGGGCAGGGCGAGATTGTGGCCCGTGGCAAGATCACCCCGCCCAAACGCGGTGAGATGAAGCGCTCGATGGAGGCGCTGATCCACCACTTCAAGCTGTATACCGAGGGCTTTCACGTCCCCGCGGGCGAGGTATACGCCGCCGTCGAGGCGCCCAAGGGCGAATTTGGTGTGTACCTTGTGGCCGATGGCAGCAACAAACCCTACCGCGCCAAGATCCGCGCTCCGGGTTATCTGCATTTGCAAGCGATGGACCATGTCGCCAAGGGCCACCAGCTGGCCGACGTGGCGGCGATCATCGGCACGATGGATGTGGTTTTCGGGGAGATCGACAGATGAAACCTTGGCTGGTCCTGCTTTCACTGGTTGCAGTCCCTGCGCTGGCGCAGGATCTGCCAGAGTTCAATGAGCGGTTCAGCTATGAGATCAAGGGTGTCTTCGACGACGGCCTGATCATCGAAAGCGGCCGCCACATCTTTTACTGCGAACTCGACGAGGGACCGGACGACGCCTATCTCTTTATGGAGACCTGTGTGCCCGTCCTTGGCCCCGAGGCGGCGGCCAAGGCGTCCAAGGCGCGGATGGCGAATTTGACCGATGAGGGTGACTTTCTCGAGGCGCTGGAGCGGATGCCGATCGAGACTCTGATGCCTGCGGTGATCGACTCGCTGAAGGACATCAACTGCGTGGTGAACTTCCGTGACGGCGAAGACCATTTTCAGGCTGTGCTGGCCGACAACCTGGCCACGCTGACCGGATACAAAGGGCCGCTCACGCCCGATGGCATCGAGGAAATCGGTGAACTGGCCGAAGACGCGGCCGAGATGCTGGTCAAGAACGGTCAGATTGTTGTCGACCGCGATGCCGGGACGGCGCGGCTGTTGGACTGCCCTTAAGCCGGGTGGGGATTGATGCCGCAGGAAAACGGCGATGTGACGTGAGGGACACCTGGATGAAGAAGAACGCGTTTGCCTTGGTTGCGGCTGTGCTTGTTGCAGGCTGTATCCTGCCCGAAGGTGTGACCGAGGAAGATCTGTTGTCTTTTGACGCTGCTGTGGCCTCGATTGGCTGCGATCTGGCGGATGAAAGCGATTACCTGCCGGTCGAACTGCAAACCGGGATGCCGCGCGAAAAGCTGGTGACCATTGCACAATACAAGGTTGAGCAGGAAGAAGCGGTGACACTGTCCAACGGCGGTGTGCGGATCAAGACCGGCGCCTGCGCCCCGACACCCGCGCCTGCCGCCGCCGCGACCTGATGTGATCGGTCCAGCGGGACCGGAGACGATAAGTTGTAACCCAAGGGGGTGCCGCCCGGCGGCGCCCGACGTAAGACGGAAAGCCGAAAGTCATGCTGCGCCGACTGCACCCCGAGCAACCCGAGAGTTTTGCCTTTGCCCCCGCCAACCTGGATTGGGCGCATGAGCAGATCACCAAATATCCCGCTGGACGTCAGGCCAGCGCGATCATCCCGCTGTTGTGGCGCGCGCAGGAACAAGAGGGTTGGCTGACCCGTCCGGCGATCGAACATGTCGCGGACATGCTGGGCATGGCCTATATCCGGGCGCTGGAAGTGGCCAGTTTCTACTTCATGTTCCAGCTGCAACCCGTTGGGTCCATTGCCCATATTCAGATTTGCGGCACGACGTCCTGCATGATCTGCGGGGCCGAGGATTTGATTGCGGTGTGCCGTGACAAGATCGCCGCAAAACCGCACGCGCTGTCAGCGGATGGCAAGTTCAGCTGGGAAGAGGTTGAATGCCTTGGCGCCTGCGCCAACGCGCCCATGGCCCAGATCGGCAAGGATTACTTTGAGGATCTGACCGCCGAAAGGCTGGGAGAGCTGCTGGACGCGCTGGCCCGAGGGGAACTGCCGCAGGTGGGGCCGCAGAACGGTCGCTTTGCGTCGGAACCCAAGTCGGGGATCACCACGCTGACCGATTTCGTCAACGGCTCGATCAAGTTGAACGCCAGCGCGCAGTTCGCGCATGACATCGGTGAGACGGTCAAGCGGATTGACGGGACCGAGGTGCCGCTTTCAGCGCCGTGGACCGATCAGTCCGGCACCCGTGACATGGAACGCAAGCAGCCCAAGGCACCAGAGACCGATGTGCCCGCAGAGGCCAAGCCAGAGCCGGTTCCCGAGAAAATCGCCGAGGCCCCGGTCGAGGTGCAGAATGCGCTGATCCAGCCGACAACACGTCTGGAGGGCCAGGCGGAATTGGCGGCGCGCAAGGGCATCTGGCGGTACGAGGCACCGACATCACAGGCCGACTCTGCTTACGCCGGTTCCGTGTCCGGGGAAAAGCCTGCAGGGCTTGACGCCGCACGCGACGGCAAACCCGACGATCTCAAGGAGATCAAGGGTGTCGGGCCAAAACTTGAAAAGCTGCTGAACTCACTGGGGTTCTATCACTTCGATCAAGTTGCGGCCTGGACGGACAGGGAACTGGCTTGGGTCGATGACAACCTTGAAGGGTTCAAGGGCCGGGCGACTCGGGATGAATGGGTGGCTCAGGCGCGCGATCTGGCCAAGACCGCCAAGGGCTGAACCGGTACTTTCATCCCCCTTTGCGACGATCATGCCCGCATGTATCGTCGCAGGCAAAGGGTTGGGAGGCCGATACATGACCAATACGAAATCACGGGGCGATTGCCCGGCGATCTGCTGGGGCCTTGCCGGGCTGGCGGCTTTGCTGACATTTGTACTGCTGTTGGCTGTGGCTGAGTGGCGTTTCATTGCAGCGCTTTTGGTGGCGATCCTGCTGTTGGTGGGGCTGGGTCTGCTGTTCAAGACGGTCCTGTGCGGGTCACAGGCCGCAAGTGGCCAGGGGGCTGCGGCACCTGCGCGCTCTGGCAAAGATGCTGTCAAAGCACCAGCAGTTGCGCCACAAGGCACGCCCGAGACTGCCCCAAAGGCGGCTCCGGTTGATGTGGCCGACCCGCTTGTGCGTCCCTCCGCGCCTCTGGCCGGTGAAGCTGAACTGGCGGGGCGCAAGGGCAGTTGGACGTATTCAGAGACAGCAACTCTGCCGGGTGCAGAACCCGCTCCGCCGGTTGTCACGGCCCCAGACGGTGATGCGGCCGTTGAGCCGGCAGAAGTGCCCGATGATTCAGTGCCCGGCGTTCCAGTGCCCGATGTTTCGGTGCCCGATGTTGCCGTGATCGACGTACCCGAGGATGCCGGACCGCGTATCCTGCCGTCGACCCCTCTGACGGGAGAGGCGGAACTGGCCAGCCGAAAGGGGACGTGGACCTACACCGCGCCCGCCGCTGACCCGGCCCCGATCCTTGCCCAAGACCCCGAGGACTATGACAAGGACGGGATTGTCGAAGGCACGGACGAGGGCGAAAAGCCGACCATGCTGAACGGCCCGCGCGACGGCGGTGCGGATGATCTCAAACAGGTGAAGGGCATCGGGCCAAAACTGGAAAAGCTGTGCAATGATCTGGGCATCTACCATTTCGATCAGATTGCCTCCTGGACCGATCAGGAGATTGCCTGGGTCGATGCCAACCTCGAAGGGTTCAAGGGGCGTGTCAGCCGGGATCAATGGGTCAGTCAGGCGCGGGTTCTGGCCGAAGGGGGAGAGACCGAGTTCTCGTCCCGTGTCAGGGACGGCAACGTCTATTGATGCATCGCACCTGCGTTCCCGGCCCGCCGATCCGGGCAGTGCGACAACGCCATACCTTGCATGCCGCGCTGCAGTATGCAAGGCGTGGCACCGGCACTGTTGGGGAGGAACGGCGCTAAGACATGCGCAGTAGACTGCGCCCGATTAGTGGAGCGAGGACGTGACCATGACGACCCCGAATTATGCGATGACACCCGATTTTACCCCCTTTCTGCGTCTGATCGAGTTTCAGACCCGTTTCGCGATGGAAGCGAGCCAGGGCATGATGAAACTGGCCATGATGCCGTGGGCAGGGTTGCCGACTGGCTTTGGCTCGGTCTGTGGCCCGATGGGCCGCGTGACCGTTGCGGTCGCGGCCAAGCCGGTCGAGAAGCCTATCGAGACTGTTGCCAAAACCGCGGACGACGTGGTCGAGGCTGTCGCCGAAACGGTGGAAGACGTGGCTGTTGCCCCGGTCGAGACCGTCGCGCCAAAGGTCGAAACCGTGGTGGAAACTGCGGCTGCAGCCCCCAAGGCCGACACAGCCCCGGCCAAGACGCCCGCCGCCGCGCCCGCAGAGGTGATGGAAAAGATGGTCGAATCCGCAGTCGCGCCCACAGCGAAGCCGGTCAAGGCTGAGGCAGAGCCCGTCAAAGCCGTCCCTGTCAAAGCTGACCCTGTCAAGGCCGAGTCCACCAAGGCAGAGCCCGCCAAGGCTGCGCCGACCAAGGTTGCGCCGACCAAGGCAGAGCCCGCGCCGGTTGTGACAGAGGCTACGGCAGACGCCAAGGCGCCGACTATGACCAAACCCGGAACGCTGGCCGCCCCCAAGGGCACGGCAGACGATCTAACGGTCCTGAACGGCGTCGGTCCCAAACTGGCCGAGGCGCTGAACGCCGAGGGCATCTATCATTTCACGCAGATTGCCGCTTGGTCCGAGGCCAACGTTCTCTGGGTGGATGAGAACCTGCCGGGTGTGCGCGGGCGCGCCTCGCGCAATGGCTGGGTGGCGCAAGCCGCCGATCTGGCCAAGTAAACCCGGGGTCGCGGATGGCCGACAAGCAGGATTTCAACCGGCGGGGGCGCATGATTGCGCTGGTCATCGCCGGGACCGGCATCGGCTGGATCGCGGCCATTGCAATAGGCGCGGCGCTGGACCTGAGCCAGCGCCTGCGCGCGCTTTTGGATCTTGCCGCACTTGGAGGCTTTTTCTGGGCGCTGTGGATGTTATACGGGCTCTGGCGGGACCGCCAGAAAGACAAGGATTGAGAGATGCTGCAGGACCAGGACCGGATCTTTACCAACCTCTACGGCATGCATGACCGGACGCTTGATGGCGCGAAAAAGCGCGGCCATTGGGACGGCACCAAGGACATCATCGGCAAGGGGCGCGAGTGGATCGTCGAGGAAATGAAGGCATCCGGCCTTCGCGGGCGTGGTGGCGCCGGCTTTCCGACGGGTCTGAAATGGTCCTTCATGCCCAAGGAATCGGACGGGCGTCCGTCCTATCTGGTGGTGAACGCTGACGAATCAGAGCCGGGCACCTGCAAGGACCGCGAGATCATGCGCCATGATCCGCATACCCTGATTGAGGGTTGCCTGATCGCCTCTTTCGCGATGCAGGCGCATGCGTGCTACATCTACATTCGCGGCGAATACATCCGCGAGCGTGAGGCGCTGCAAGCGGCGATTGACGAGGCGTATGACGCCGGTCTCCTGGGCAAGAACGCGGCTGGCTCCGGCTGGGACTTTGAGTTGTTTTTGGCGCATGGGGCAGGGGCCTATATTTGCGGTGAGGAAACCGCCCTTTTGGAAAGCCTTGAGGGCAAAAAGGGCATGCCTCGGATGAAGCCGCCGTTCCCGGCGGGCGCGGGCCTCTATGGTTGCCCGACCACGGTGAACAACGTCGAATCGATTGCCGTGGTGCCGACCATCCTGCGCCGTGGCGCAGAGTGGTTTTCCGGCTTTGGCCGCGACAACAACAAAGGCACCAAGCTTTTCGCCATCTCTGGCCACGTCAACAACCCCTGCGTTGTCGAAGAGGCGATGTCGATTTCCTTTGAGGAATTGATCGAAAAGCATTGTGGCGGCATTCGCGGCGGTTGGGACAACCTCAAGGCGGTGATCCCTGGAGGGTCATCAGTTCCTTGCGTGCGCGGCGAAAAAATGCGCGATGCGATCATGGATTTCGACTATCTGCGCGGTGAGCTGGGGTCGGGCCTTGGCACGGCGGCCGTCATCGTGATGGACAAGGAAACCGACATCATCAAGGCGATCTGGCGACTGGCCAAGTTCTACAAACATGAGTCGTGCGGTCAGTGTACCCCGTGCCGCGAAGGCACCGGCTGGATGATGCGGGTCATGGAACGTCTGGTCAAAGGTGAGGCCGACGAGGAAGAGATCGACATGCTGTGGGACGTGACCAAGCAGGTCGAGGGCCACACCATCTGCGCCCTTGGCGATGCGGCGGCCTGGCCGATCCAGGGCTTGATCCGCAACTTCCGCGATGAGATCGAGGACCGCATCAAGGCGCAGAAATCCGGCCGGATGAGCGCGGTCGCGGCGGAGTGACCCCGTGAAGTTCGTTCTGGGGCGCGTCCTGAGAACCTTGCAAAACCTGGTGGCGGCGGTCTTGACTGCCGCCTTTTGCTTTGTCCCCGCATGGTTTGCCCATATCGCGATCACCGTGCAGCTTGCCCCGGTCTGGGTCTACGGCGCGGTGGCCGGGCTGGTGTTCGTGGGGGCAGGAGTGACTCTGTCGTTTCTGGAAAAGGCATGGAACGGGCGCAAACCGTTGGGGGAATGAGAGTGCGGAAAACAACAACCAAGATTGGATATGTCGCCGTCCTGATGCTGGCGTGCTTTGGGACGACACAGGTCGAGGCACAGGGAAAATCACCGTTCTACATCGACGACACCGTCGTCTTTGGCACACGGGAGTTTCAAGCCACATTCTCTTTGTTTGAGCGTGAGGATGTCAGGGCCGCCCCGGGAACGGGTGAGCCTCAGAAAGAGTGGATCGAGGAAAGCAGCGTTGCGATCTACGCGGTCAACGCACCTGACCTTGGTGCCAATGACCGGGCGCTTGCCCTGAAACTGGCGCGCGCCTTTTGCGAACATTACGGTCTGAAGGTGAACGCAAAGCCCGACAGCAGCGCCTTCAGCGGGTCTGAGTGGACCTTTGTCAACCTGTGCTGGAAAACCGGCTGGTGACAAAGCTGCACCTTGCCGAGTTCAACATTGGCACTTTGAAATACGACTGGGACGATCCGCGGGTGGCGGACTTTCAGAACAACCTGGATAGGGTTTTTGCCATTGCGGAACGCTTTGACGGGTACATCTGGCACCTGAAGGGGCCAGAGATGGAGGCGGCGCAACTGGATCCGACGGGCCCTTTGGGAGGCGATCCGCGCACCGCTTCGACATTGTCGGTCTGGCGCGATCTGGCCGCGCTGGAACGCTTTGTCTGGAAAACGGTCCACAAACGTTTTTATGATCGGCGGGCCGAATGGTACGGACCGCAAAATGCCTGGGGTGGTCTGCGGCTGGTGATGTGGTGGGTGCCGATCGGACAGATCCCCACGATCACGGAGGCCGCCGCGCGTTTGCGCCAGCTGGTCCGGGACGGGGACAGCGACACGGCTTTTGGCTGGGACTACGCACGGGCAACCTGGGGAGAGACGGAATGACAATGCAACTGGCTGAATTAAACATCGGGCGGTTGCTGGCCCCGACGGACGATCCTCGCGTGGCGGAGTTCATGGCAAACCTTGACCGCATTAACGGGCTGGGCAAAAGGATACCCGGTTTTGTCTGGATGATGGAAGGCTCGGGTGAGCCGGGGACGGGCAATACAGAAAACGCCATTGGCGATGACCCTCAGTTTGTCGCCAACATGACGGTCTGGGAAGACGTCGAAAGCCTGGAACGGTTTGTCTGGGGCACCTTGCACAAGCAGTTTTATGAACGCCGGGCCGAGTGGTTCGAGTTGATGGGCGACCATCATTTTGTCATGTGGTGGGTTCCGGCAGGACATCGCCCAACGCTGCAAGAGGGTCTGGCGCGGCTTGACCTCCTGCGGCGCAACGGGGACAGTGACGACGCGTTCGGCTGGACGCATCTGGCCGAGGCCCGGATGTGGCGCTCTGGGCTGTGCGCATCCGAGGCGAGCTAGAAAAAACAGGACGGGACATGAAACGGATTTTGGGGACGGCAGTGCTTGTCGCGGCGCTGGCGCCGATGGCGCAGGCGGAAACCGTGCGTTCGAAGAGTTTTGTTGCGGACATCCAGCGCCGCGCGGTGACCCTGCAGGCGCGCGACGGTGCCGGTTCGGCAGCAGCGGTGCAGGCCTATGTCAGTGTGACAACCGTGGCGGGCGCGGCCCCGGCGCAGGGACAGATCAATGCGGCAGGTGCCTTTGCCGCCAAGGCGGGCTGCCGCGACGGTCAGGCGCTGGCCACGATCATGGCGGGCGTGACGACATCGGCGGCAGACTTTGAAGTGCTCTGCCGGGGAGGCCAATAAGATGATGGTTCGAGTGATTTGCATTCTGGCCGTTGCAGCCACGCTGGGTGGCTGTGAGCGCGCGGGAATGTTCCAGCGCAACGCGCCGGTCTTTGACGGTGAACGGTTCCGCACCAAGGCAAAGGCCGAACGCAAGAATCGACAGGATTTCGCGGTCACGGTCAGCGGTGTGTCCAGGTCGATGAAGGGTGCCATCGCCGCCGGTGAATACAAGGCGGTGCAGCACTGTATCGAATTCTTCGGCACGTCCGAGATCGACTGGACCGTGGGGCCCGACACCGACCCGCAGGCATTGCCAATCACAGGCGACAGCCTGACGCTTCGGGGCACATGCCGCGACGTCTGACCGGCAATGTCCCGCGCAAGGAGCGTGGAATCCCGCCGGAAACGGTGCGCACAGGGCCCGGATATTGAATATCCGGGCCCTGTGTCCCCACTTCAGGGCCAGTAGTTTCATTTCGGAGTGCCGTGCATGCGCCTGTTTCTTACCCCGATCCTCTGCCTGACCCTCGCCGCGCCGGTCTGGGCCAAGACGCCGCTCAGCCAGGTGTCGGAAATTGACGACGGTTTGATGGCGATCGCCATCGCCGATGAGATTCGCAAGAATTGCGACGACATCAGCGCCCGGATGATCCGGGCCTATCGCCAGATCAAGGCATTGGAAGACCGGGCCAAGGCGCTGGGGTATTCCGACGATGAGATTGACGCCTATGTGAATTCCTCCGCCGAGAAAAAGCGCATGCGCAAGAAGGCGGAAACCTGGCTGGCCTCCAAGGGGATCGCCGCGTCGGATGAAAAGGCGCTGTGCAAGTTCGGTCGGGACGATATCGCACGCGGCGGGCCAGTGGGTTTCTTCCTGCGCTGAGTCGCCTGACGTCCCGAACAGACGGTAGCGTATTCAAAAGTTGTGATAGACAAAGCGCGGCGGCGGGCCAAAACCCGCAGGCCGCGTCGTTTTTTCCTGCCTTTTCGCTGCACCTGCATCTGGTATCGTCCGGCAGGGCAGGCTAAACCCGGGGAACTGCGGCCTGCGTGCCAGTGGGCGCTGCCAGCCGAAGAACGGGAGAGGCACGGGCATGTCCGATTTGCGTAAGATCATCATCGACGGACAAGAGGTCGAAGTGGACGGGGCGATGACCCTGATTCAGGCCTGTGAGCAGGTCGGGGTCGAAGTCCCGCGATTCTGTTATCACGAACGTCTGTCGATTGCCGGAAACTGCCGGATGTGTCTGGTAGAGGTTGTGGGCGGTCCGCCCAAGCCCGCCGCCTCCTGCGCGATGCAGGTGCGCGACGTGCGCGGTGGCCGCAATGGCGAGCTGCCAGAGGTCAAGACCAACTCACCCATGGTGAAAAAGGCCCGCGAGGGGGTGATGGAGTTCCTGCTCATCAACCACCCGCTGGATTGCCCGATCTGCGATCAGGGCGGCGAATGCGACCTTCAGGATCAGGCGATGGCCTATGGCGTCGACTTCAGCCGCTTCCGCGAGCCAAAGCGCGCGGTGGACGATCTGGATCTTGGTCCGCTGGTCGAAACGCACATGACCCGCTGCATCTCCTGCACCCGTTGCGTGCGCTTTACGTCCGAGGTGGCCGGGATCACCCAGATGGGCCAGACCGGACGTGGTGAGGACGCCGAGATCACGAGCTATCTCAATGAGACGCTTGATTCGAATTTGCAGGGCAACATCATCGACCTGTGCCCGGTGGGCGCGCTGGTATCGAAACCCTATGCCTTTACCGCCCGTCCGTGGGAACTGACCAAGACAGAGACCATCGACGTGATGGATGCGCTGGGGTCGAACATCCGGGTGGACACCAAGGGCCGCGAAGTGATGCGCATTCTGCCGCGCAACCATGACGGCGTGAATGAGGAATGGATTTCCGACAAGACGCGCTTTGTCTGGGACGGGTTGCGCCGCCAGCGGCTGGACACGCCCTATATTCGCGAAAACGGCAAGCTGCGCCCCGCAAGCTGGGGTGAGGCGCTGTCAAAGGCCGCCGAGGCGCTCAAAGGTGCCAGCAAACCGGCAGGCATCATCGGCGATCTGGCCCCGGTCGAGGCGATCTATAGCCTGAAGCAGATGATCGAGGGGCAGGGCGGTGTTGTCGAATGCCGCACTGATGGGGCCAAGCTGCCGGCAGGCAACCGTTCTGGCTATGTGGGCACCGCGACGGTCGAGGAAATCGACACCGCGGAGATGATCCTGCTGATCGGGACCAACCCGCGCGATGAGGCGCCTGTGCTGAACGCGCGCATCCGCAAGGCTTGGGCCGCAGGTGCCAAGGTGGCGCGCATCGGCAAGCCGGTCGATCTGACCTATGAGGTGATCGAACTGGGCACCGGACGTGAGGCGCTGGCCAAGCTGGCCGAGATGGATCACTCCGACAAACACGGCACGCCGGGCGTGATGATCATCGGGCAAGGCGCGCTGACTGAGGCGGATGGCGCCGCGGTTCTGGGAACGGCCATGCAGACAGCAGCGGCCGGGCAGTCGAAATTCATGGTTCTGCACACGGCTGCGTCCCGCGTTGGCGCGATGGACGTCGATGCCACCAATGAGCGCGCTATGGAGGCCGTGCAGGACGCGGACGTGATCTACAACCTCGGGGCCGACGAGGTTGAAATCGGCGAGGGCGCCTTTGTCATCTATCAGGGGAGCCATGGCGACCGGGGCGCGCACCGCGCCGACGTGATCCTGCCGGGCGCCGCCTATACCGAGGAGCAAGGCCTGTTCGTCAACACCGAAGGCCGCCCCCAGCTGGCGCTGCGGTCGGGCTTTGCGCCGGGCGACGCCAAGGAGAACTGGGCGATCTTGCGGGCCTTGTCCGCTGAGTTGGGCGCAACTCTGCCGTGGAACAACCTCGCAGAGCTGCGTCATGCGCTGGTCGCCGATGTGCCGCATCTGCAAGCCATCGACGAGGTGCCGGAAAACGACTGGCAACCGCTGGAGTCGGGCCAACTGGGCGATGTGGATTTCCGCTACGCCCTGCGGGACTTTTACCTGACCAACCCGATTGCGCGCGCCAGTGCCTTGATGGCGGATCTGTCCAAAGCTGCGCAAGACCGGGCATCAACGGCGCTTGCGGCGGAATAGGTGCGCGGGGTGGCGATCATATCCTTGCTGGCTGTGGCCAGCGGCCTTTCGGCCTGCACGCCCGAAGACCCGGAGCCACCGTTCATGCCGATCTATTCGGGCATCGAGACGCGGCTACTGGACGGCGATCTGGTGCAGTTCGAGGTCGAGATGCGCGGCGCGCGAAACGCTGCGGATGTCGAGGATTACGCTGAATGCGCGGCGGCGCAGTACGCGCTGATCCGGGGTTACGGATTTGCGCGTCATTTGCGCACGACTGCTTACGAAGAGGGTGGCCTATGGCGCGGAGATGCGGTTTACACCATCTCGGCGGCGCTGCCCCGCGGGCTCAAGACCATCGACGCCGAAGTGGCGACGCTGGCCTGTGCCGAGAACGGAATACCGATGGTGTGAGGACCTGATGGAAAACTTCTTCGCCACGCCTTTGGGCATCTTTGTCATCATCTTTGCGCAATGCCTTGCGGTACTTGCCTTTGTGATGATCTCGCTGCTCTTTCTTGTCTACGGCGACCGCAAGATCTGGGCTGCGGTCCAGATGCGGCGCGGTCCGAACGTGGTCGGCATTTACGGCATCCTGCAATCCGTGGCCGACGCGCTGAAATATGTCGTCAAAGAGGTGGTCATCCCGGCAGGTGCCGACAGGACCGTCTTTATGCTGGCCCCCTTGGCCAGCTTTGTGTTGGCGATGATCGCCTGGGCCGTGATCCCGTTCAGCGACGGTTGGGTGCTGGCGGACATCAATGTGGCCATTCTGTATGTCCTCGCGATCTCTTCGCTTGAGGTGTACGGCGTGATCATGGGGGGCTGGGCGTCCAACTCCAAATATCCGTTCCTCGGCTCGCTCCGCTCTGCGGCGCAGATGATCTCTTACGAGGTGTCGATCGGCCTGATCATCATCGGCGTGATCCTGTCGACCGGGTCGCTGAACTTTGGCGATATTGTCGCCGCACAGGACGGTCGGTTTGGCTTCTTCAGCTGGTATTGGCTGCCGCACTTCCCGATGGTCTTCCTTTTCTTCATCTCCTGCCTTGCAGAGACGAACCGCCCGCCCTTCGACCTGCCAGAGGCGGAATCGGAACTGGTGGCCGGGTATCAGGTCGAATATTCGGCAACTCCTTTCCTGCTGTTCATGGCCGGTGAATACATCGCCATCTTCCTGATGTGCGCGCTGACCTCGCTTCTGTTCTTCGGCGGCTGGCTGTCGCCGATCCCGGGTCTGCCGGACGGTGCGCTGTGGATGGTCGGCAAGATGGCGTTCTTCTTCTTCATCTTCGCAATGGTGAAGGCGATCACGCCGCGCTACCGCTACGACCAGTTGATGCGCCTTGGCTGGAAGGTCTTCCTGCCGTTCTCTCTGGTCTGGGTGGTCTTTGTGGCCTTCGCGGCCAAGTTCGGCTGGTTCTTTGACAGCTACGCACGCTGGGCAACCGGGGGCTGAGAATGTTGCCGGATCGGAAACACATCGTTTCGGACAGCCAGAGGGTGGTTGACCCCAACACGGGTGCGCCTGTGAGTGGTATCCTCGGGGCAGGGCTGCGCAAACTGCGTCGCCCCGTCCAAAAGGGAGACACCCATGTCTGATCTGAAATCCGCCATCCTCGACGCGAAATACGTCGACATGATCGACCTCGGCGATTTTGTCGTGCGTGACACCGGCCTGCCGGATGTGGACAGCGACGGCAACTTGATGCCGCAGGCGACAGAGATCGCGGCCGCCGTGTTCCGCTGGGCTGCTGACATGCAGGCTGCGGAGGTCGCGCGTGCCAAGGCTCCGGAGCCGTCCAAACCGGCGGCGTTGAACGAATACGACGAGCAGGGCGATCCGCTGATGGACGCGCCCACGGCCGAAAAGTTTGAGGCCGATCTGAACCAGATGACAGGGGAGCAAGGATAGCATGGCGACCATCGACTACGGCCGGGCCGCAAAGTACTTTCTGCTCGCGGACTTCATAAAGGGATTTCAGCTTGGCCTGAAATACTTCTTTGCGCCCAAGGCCACGCTGAACTACCCGCATGAAAAGGGGCCGCTCAGCCCGCGCTTTCGCGGCGAACACGCGCTGCGCCGCTATCCCAACGGCGAAGAACGCTGTATCGCGTGCAAACTGTGTGAGGCGATCTGCCCGGCGCAGGCCATCACCATCGATGCGGAACCGCGCGATGACGGCAGCCGCCGCACCACGCGCTACGACATTGACATGACCAAATGCATCTACTGCGGTTTCTGCCAGGAGGCGTGCCCGGTGGATGCCATCGTCGAGGGACCGAATTTCGAATTCGCCACCGAGACTCGCGAAGAACTGTACTACGACAAGACCAAGCTGCTGGAGAATGGCGACCGCTGGGAAGCCGAGATTGCCCGCAACCTTGAACTTGACGCGCCTTACCGCTGATATCGAAAGACCGAGATCGATCATGCCCCGTCGCCTGAATTCTGCTGTTGCTCTCTGCGCGCTCGCCCTAGCGGCGGGCGGCGGCATTGCGCAGGAACCGGGCAGCGAGGCGTGGAACGCCCAGCGGGCGACGCTGTTTTCGCAGGTCTGCATGGCCTCGGCACCGGATTATGACGATATCGACGATCGCGCCAAGGCCGCCGGCATGGCGCGGCAGGACGGGGTCTGGGTCGCAGAGCCGGAAATCGTGATCAACCTGATTGAACACGACGGTTTTTGCGATTGCATTATGAGCGTCTCCGCCCCGGATCAGCGGGCGATGATCGACAAGGTCTTTGCCCAGTTGATGGCGGATTTCGGCGCGGAGTTTACCGGCGCCCCGGACGGGCTTGCCAGTGTGGCACCGTTCCAGCGCGACGGGATCGAAGTGGTTTCGATCCTGGAGCCGCGCAGTTATGAAGACGGAAAATGGCTGTCCGCCCGCACGGCCGTCTTTGGCAAATGCCCTATCCGCGAGGCTGGCAAATGACCGATCCCAAGACCCCATTCGAGCTGATGATGGAACAGGCGCAAGAGATGGCCAAGGCCTTCAATCCCGCAATGTCCGGGTTTGATCCCAAAGGCTTTGAAAAACTGTGGCCGACCATGTCCAAGGACGCCATGGAAATGTGGTTCGGCAAAGGTATGTCCAAAACCGGACTGGATGCCAAGACACGGCTTTTGCTGACGATTTCCGGCCTGACCATGCAGGGCGCGCAGGCGGAAACGCCGTTCCGCCTGACCGTGCGCCACGCGCTGGAGGCCGGGGCCACCCCCGAAGAGATCGCGGAAACCATCGGCCACATGTCGATGTTCGCAGGTATTCCCGCGATGACCCGCGCCATGGATCTGGCACGTGAGGTCATTGCCGAAAACAAGGATGACGAGACATGATGGTCTTTGCCTTCTACCTCTTTGCACTGGGCGCCATCGCGGGCGGGTTGTTCACCGTCGTCAGCCGAAATCCGGTGCATTCGGTGCTCTGGTTGATCCTTGCCTTTCTTTCGTCGGCAGGGCTGTTTGTGCTGATGGGCGCGGAATTTGTCGCCATGTTGCTGATCATCGTCTACGTCGGCGCTGTGGCGGTTTTGTTCCTGTTTGTGGTCATGATGCTGGACGTCGATTTTGCCGAGCTGAAGGCGGAGATGGCCAAATACATGCCGCTGGCGCTGCTGATCGGTCTGGTGATCCTGATGCAACTGGCCATGGCCTTTGGCGTCTGGGAAGCGTCCGAGATGGCGGCCGGGCAACTTGCTCAACCCACGCCCGAGGGGATGCACAACACTCAGGCGCTGGGGATGATCCTATATGACCAGTATTTCCTGCTGTTCCAACTGGCCGGTCTGATCCTGTTGGTTGCCATGATTGGTGCCATTGTGCTGACCCTGCGCCACCGCACTGACATCAAACGTCAGGATGTTCTGGCACAGATGTACCGCGATCCGGCCAAGGCGATGGAACTCAAGGATGTCAAACCGGGGCAGGGTTTGTGAGCGGTTTGTGGGACATCGTCCTGTCGCCGACGGGATTGGCACTTTATGCCGCGTTCTGGGCCTTCAAGATCCTCGCGGGGGCCTGGATGCTGCGAAAGGCCATGCTGTTGTTGCCAGTGCGGGCCCAAAGCTGGACCGAGGACAAGCTGGGCCGGCTAAAGCTGCGGGGACGCGGGCCGCGTCGATTGGGATGACACTGTCCCGGGCCTGACCCGGGACCGCCTGTCCAACACAGGACAGGGACAAAGAGCCAAATGGCCCCGGATCAAGACCGGGGCGCGGGTCCGACCACTTTCGGACGCACAAGTTAGGACTGAAACGGGCAAAAGCCCGGAGGGACGCACATGATCGGATTGGAACATTACCTGACGGTGGCGGCGGTGCTCTTCGTCATCGGCATCTTCGGGCTTTTCCTGAACCGCAAGAACGTGATCATCCTGCTCATGAGCATCGAACTCATGTTGCTGGCGGTGAACATCAATCTCGTTGCCTTCTCGACGCACCTCGGCGATCTGGTCGGACAGGTCTTCACGCTGTTCGTGTTGACCGTCGCTGCCGCGGAGGCCGCGATTGGTCTGGCCATTCTGGTCTGTTTCTTCCGCAACCGCGGCACCATCGCCGTGGAAGACGTCAACGTGATGAAAGGCTGACCCGATGGAGAGCATCATCCTCTTTGGCCCGCTGGTGGGCGCGCTCATCGCGGGCTTTGGCTGGAAACTGACGGGCATTCGTGGCGCGCAGTGGATTTCCACCGGCCTGTTGTTCCTGGCCTGCGCCTTTTCCTGGATCGTGTTTTTCACGCACGGGCCGGAAACGCAGCACATTCAGGTCATGCGCTGGATCGAGAGTGGCACGCTGTCGACCGACTGGTCGATCCGTCTGGACCGCTTGACCTCGATCATGCTGATTGTCGTGACCACGGTTTCGGCGCTGGTCCACCTGTATTCGTTTGGGTACATGGCGCACGACAGCCAGTTCCGTGAGGGCGAAGAAAGCTACAAACCGCGCTTCTTTGCCTACCTGTCGTTCTTTACCTTCGCCATGCTGATGCTGGTGACTTCGGACAACCTGGTCCAAATGTTCTTTGGCTGGGAGGGCGTGGGCGTCGCCTCGTACCTGCTGATCGGCTTTTACTACCGCAAACCGTCGGCCAATGCCGCCGCCATCAAGGCCTTTGTGGTCAACCGGGTCGGCGACTTTGGCTTTGCGCTTGGGATCTTTGCGATCTTCTTTTTGACCGACAGCGTCCGGTTCGACGACATCTTTGCGGCTGCTCCGGCACTGGCGGAAACGCAGATGACCTTCCTCTGGCGCAGCTGGAACGCGGCCGAGGTTGTGGCCCTGTTGCTGTTTGTCGGCGCGATGGGTAAATCGGCGCAGCTGTTCCTGCACACATGGTTGCCGGACGCGATGGAAGGCCCGACACCCGTGTCGGCCCTGATTCACGCGGCCACCATGGTGACGGCGGGTGTTTTCCTGGTCTGCCGCATGTCGCCGATCATGGAGTTCGCACCCAACGCCACCACGTTCATCACCTTTCTTGGTGCCTCCACGGCTTTTGTCGCGGCGACCATCGGTCTGGTACAGAACGACATCAAACGCGTCATCGCCTATTCGACCATGTCGCAGTTGGGCTACATGTTCGTGGCCGCCGGTGTGGGGGTCTATTCGGTCGCCATGTTCCACCTGTTCACGCACGCCTTTTTCAAGGCGATGCTGTTCCTTGGCGCCGGTTCGGTGATCCACGGGATGCACCACGAACAGGACATGCGGAACTATGGCGGTCTGCGGAAAAAGCTGCCGATGACCTTTTGGGCCATGATGATCGGCACGCTGGCCATCACCGGCGTCGGCATTCCGCTGACGCACATCGGATTTGCCGGTTTCCTGTCCAAGGACGCGGTGATCGAAAGCGCCTTTGCAGGAACTCAGGGCGGCTATGCCTTCTGGATGTTGGTCATCGCCGCGCTGTTCACCAGCTTCTACAGTTGGCGGCTGATGTTCCTGACCTTCTTCGGCAAGCCGCGCGGCGACAAGCATACGCATGAGCACGCACATGAAAGCCCGACTATCATGCTGGTGCCGTTGGGCGTGCTGGCGCTGGGGGCGGTGTTCTCTGGCATGATCTGGTACGGCAGCTTTTTCGGCGACCATGACAAGGTCAACGCTTTCTTCGGCATCCCCGGCGCACATGCCGAGGCAGCGGAACATGGCGCACCCGCTGATGCCGGACTTGGTGACGACCATGCCGAGGCGGACGCTGCACATGCGGATACCGCCGATGCAGGCGATCACGCGGCAGTGGCGGGGGATCATGCAGTTGCGGCACCTGGCGCGGGCGCAATCTACATGGGCGCGGACAACCACGTCATGGACGATGCGCACCATGCGCCGACATGGGTCAAGGTCTCTCCGTTCATTGCCATGCTGATCGGGTTTGTTACTGCCTACTGGTTCTACATCGTGAACCCGAAACTGCCGGTCAAACTGGCCGAAGGCCAGCGTCCCTTGTACCTGTTCCTGCTGAACAAGTGGTACTTTGACGAAATCTACGACTTCCTCTTTGTGCGGCCCGCCAAGGCGCTGGGACGCATCCTGTGGAAGGGCGGCGATGAGGCGATCATCAAGGGCGGCCTGAACGGCATCGCCTTGGGGATCGTGCCCTTCTTCACCCGCCTCGCGGGGCGGGCACAGTCCGGCTACATCTTTACCTATGCCTTTGCGATGGTGATCGGGATTGCGGTCTTCATCACCTGGATGACGCTCAGCGGAGGGGCACACTAATGGGCAACCTGCTTTCCATCGTCACTTTTCTGCCCGCGTTGGCGGCCCTGATCATGGCGCTGTTCCTGCGAGGCAACGACGAGGCGGCGCAGCGCAATGCCAAATGGCTGGCGCTGATCGCGACAGGGGCGACCTTTGTCATTTCGCTGTTTATCCTGTTCCAGTTTGACGCCGCCAACACCGGCTTTCAGATGGTCGAGGAACGGCCCTGGCTGCTGGGTCTCAACTACCGGATGGGCGTTGACGGGATCAGCGTCCTGTTTGTGATGCTGACCACCTTCATGATGCCACTGGTCATCGCGGCCAGTTGGGATGTCAGCCACCGGGTCAAGGAATACATGATCGCCTTCCTGCTGCTGGAAACGCTGATGCTGGGCGTGTTCATGGCGCTGGATCTGGTGTTGTTCTACCTCTTCTTCGAGGCGGGCCTGATCCCGATGTTCCTGATCATCGGCATCTGGGGCGGCAAGGACCGCATCTATGCCTCGTTCAAATTCTTCCTCTACACCTTCCTTGGCTCGGTCCTGATGCTGGTCGCCATGGTGGGCATGTATGCGGACGCAGGCACAACCTGTATTGGACATTGCGATGTGTCGTTGCTGAAACACACCTTTGCCTCCGAAGACTTCAGCATCTGGGGCATTCCGATTGTCGGCGGCATGCAGACCATGCTGTTCATCGCCTTCTTTGCCAGCTTTGCGGTCAAGATGCCGATGTGGCCGGTGCATACATGGTTGCCAGAGGCGCACGTTCAGGCGCCCACGGCGGGCTCTGTGGTGCTGGCGGCGATCTTGCTGAAAATGGGCGGCTACGGCTTCTTGCGGTTCAGCCTTGCGATGTTCCCGGTGGGGTCGGACGTGATGGCGAACTTTGTCTTCACTCTGTCGGTGATCGCCATCATCTACACCAGCCTCGTGGCGCTGGTGCAGGAAGATATGAAAAAGCTGATCGCCTATTCGTCGGTTGCGCACATGGGCTACGTCACCATGGGCATTTTCGCCGCGAACCAGCAGGGCGTGGATGGCGCGATCTTTCAGATGATCAGCCACGGCTTTATCTCGGGCGCGCTGTTCCTGTGCGTGGGCGTGATCTATGACCGGATGCACACGCGTGAAATCGACGCCTACGGCGGTCTGGTGAACCGGATGCCGGCCTATGCGCTGATCTTCATGCTGTTCACCATGGCCAATGTCGGCCTGCCGGGCACCTCCGGGTTCATCGGCGAATTCCTGGTGCTGATGGGGATCTTCCAGGTCAACACCTGGGTCGCGGCGGGGGCCACCACGGGGGTGATCCTGTCGGCCTGTTATGCGCTGTGGCTGTACCGCCGGGTGGTGATGGGCGATCTGATCAAGGAAAGCCTCAAGACCATCAAGGACATGACCACGCGGGAAAAGGCGATCTTTGCGCCGCTGGTGGTCATGACGATCTGGATGGGCGTCTATCCGGCGCCGATCCTGGACCGCACTGGCCCGTCGGTCGAGGCGCTGGTAACCAAAGTAGACACGGCGCTTGTCGCTGCCGGCCGCACTGAGGCCGACACGCAAGTGGCTGTCGCGGAACACTAAGGAGAGCGGGACATGATCTCGGCTGATCTCAACATCATCCTGCCGGAAATCCTGCTGTCGGTCTTTGCGATGGCAGCCCTTGTGGGGGCGGTCTACACCGGCAAGGACAAAGTGGCCCCGGCGCTGCTGTGGGCGACTGCGGCGCTGTTTCTGGCGCTGGCGTTCTGGATCGGGGTAACCGGCGAGGGCACGCAGGTGGCCTTTAACGGCATGTTCGTGAACGACGGCTTTGCTCGGTTCGCCAAGGTGGTGATCCTTGTCTCTGCGGCGGCGGTCTTGCTGATGAGCGAAGGCTACATGGCGCGGCGCGGGCTGCTGCGCTTTGAATACCCTTTGCTGGTCACTCTGGCCGTTGTCGGCATGATGATGATGGTCTCGGCCGGCGATCTGATGGCGCTTTACATGGGTCTCGAACTGCAATCTCTGTCGCTGTATGTCGTGGCCTCGCTGCGTCGTGACAGCGCCAAGTCGACCGAAGCGGGCTTGAAGTATTTTGTGCTGGGCGCGTTGTCGTCGGGTCTGCTGCTCTACGGCGCGTCCCTGACCTATGGTTATGCGGGGACAACGCTGTTTTCGGGCATCATCCAGACCGCCACCGAGGGCAGCATGCCGGTTGGCCTGCTGATCGGTCTGGTGATGCTGATTTCCGGACTGGCATTCAAGGTGTCCGCCGTGCCGTTCCACATGTGGACGCCGGACGTCTATGAAGGCTCGCCCACGCCGGTGACGGCCTTTTTTGCCACCGCGCCCAAAGTCGCCGCCATGGCGCTGTTTGCCCGGGTCATGTTTGACGCCTTTGGCAATGCGACGGCGGACTGGGGTCAGGTGATTGCGCTGCTGTCGGTGTTGTCGATGTTCCTTGGCTCGATCGCGGCAATCGGCCAACGCGACATCAAGCGCCTGATGGCCTATTCGTCGATTGCCCACATGGGTTATGCGCTGATGGGGCTGGCGGCGGGCACCGAACTGGGTGTGCAGGCGATGCTGATCTACATGGCGATCTACGTCACCATGAACGTCGGCACCTTTGCCTTTATCCTGTCGATGGAACGAGACGGCCAACCGGTGACAGACATCGAAAGCCTAGGCATGTACTCGACCAAGGAGCCGGGCAAGGCGCTGGCGATGCTGGTTCTGCTGTTCAGCCTTGCAGGGGTGCCGCCGCTGGTCGGGTTCTTTGGCAAGTTTTATGTTTTGCGCGCCGCCTATGAGGGCGGGTTGGCCTGGCTGGCCGTGGCGGGTGTGGTGGCCTCTGTGATCGGGGCCTTCTACTACCTGCGGATCGTGTTCTACATGTACTTTGGCGAGGACCGGGAAGATGCGCTGGACGGCGGCAAGTCGCCGGTTTTGTGGGGGTTCCTGATGGTGTCGGCGGTGATCATGGTGGTCGGTGTCGTCAACCTGTTTGGCATCGAAGGCGCGGCGCAGGCGGCGGCGGCGACGCTGGTCAATTGATCCTGGTGGCCGCGCGCCCCTGCGGGCGCGCGGTGATTGGGGGCTCTGCCCCCGTCTCCCTGCGGTCGACTCCCCCGGGATATTTTCAGACAGAAGAAACGGGGACCTGCCATGGACTGGCCGCAAGGGTATGGTCGGCGGGTGCTGGCCGCAGTGGACAGCACCAACGCCGAGGCGGCGCGGGTCGCTGCAGGGCTGGCCGGGCCGGAGTGGATCCTGGGGTTGCGGCAGACGGCGGCGCGGGGACGGCGCGGACGTGCCTGGGTCAACCCCGAGGGGAATTTTGCCGCGACATTGGTGATGCGTCCGACCGAGACGCCGGACAGGGTGGCGCTGCGCAGTTTTGTGGCAGCGTTGGCGCTGTACGATGCCTTGGAGCGTGTGACCGGTACGGCGATTGGTCTGTCGCTGAAATGGCCCAATGACGTTTTGCTGAACGGAGGCAAGCTGGCGGGTATTCTGCTGGAAAGCATCGGTGGGCCGGGCGGACATCTGGCCATCGGGGTCGGGGTCAACCTGCTGGCGGCTCCTGCTGTCGCCGAGGTCGAGGCGGGGGCTGTGACGCCGGTGGCGCTGTTGCCCGAGATCGGGGTGCGCGTCACGCCGGAGGCCTTTTTGGCCGCGCTGGCCACGGCCTTTGCGACCCATGAGGCACGGTTCGTCACCTATGGTTTTGAGCCGATCCGCAGTCTCTGGCTGCAACGCGCCGCCCGTCTGGGTGAGGTGCTGACCGCCCGAACCGCCCGGGATACCGTGACCGGGGTCTTCGAGACGGTGGACGCCACAGGGCAACTTGTCCTAAAGACGCCCAAGGGCCGCGTGACTGTCGCGGCGGCGGACATCTTTTTCGGATAGGCTGACCATGCTTCTGGCCATCGACTGTGGCAACACAAATACCGTTTTCTCGATCTGGGACGGCGCGGAGTTCGTCGCCACATGGCGTACGGCCACGGAACATCAGCGAACTGCGGATCAGTATTATGTCTGGTTGTCGACGCTGATGGCGTTTCAAAGGATCGACGCGGATATAACGGATGTGATCGTGTCGTCGACGGTGCCGCGTGTCGTGTTCAACCTGAGGATCCTGTCGGATCGCTATTTCGGAACCCGCCCCATGGTAGTGGGCAAACTGGACTGCGCGCTGCCGGTGGACGTCCGGGTGGACGCGGGCACGCAGGTTGGCCCGGACCGGCTGGTCAACACGGTGGCGGGGTATGATCTGTTTGGTGGTGACCTGATCGTGGTCGATTTTGGCACCGCCACCACCTTTGACGTGGTGGACGTGGACGGGGCCTATGTTGGCGGGGTGATTGCGCCGGGGGTGAACCTCAGCCTTGAGGCGCTGCATCAGGCGGCCGCCGCCTTGCCGAACGTCGATATTACCAAGCCGCAGCGCGTTGTGGGCACCAATACGGTGGCCTGCATGCAATCCGGCATCTTTTGGGGCTATGTCGGGCTGGTGCGTGAAATCTGTCTCCGCATCCAGGCGGAACGCGACCGCCCCATGAAGGTTATCGCTACAGGCGGGCTGGCGCCACTCTTCCAGCAGGCAGACCCGTTGTTCGACGCCTACGAGGAATTTCTGACCATGCACGGGCTGGTCCGCATTCATAATCACAACAAGACCTTAGAGGCCCGCGCATGAGCGAAAACAGACTGATCTACCTTCCCCTTGGGGGTGCCGGCGAGATCGGCATGAACTGTTATGTCTATGGCTATGGCAAGCCAGGCGCCGAGCGCCTGATTGTCGTGGACATGGGGGTTACCTTTCCGGACATGGACACGACTCCGGGGGTGGATATCATCTTTGCCGATATCACCTGGCTGAAAGAGAACAGGAACCGGATCGAGGCGCTGTTCATCACCCACGCGCATGAGGACCATGTCGGCGCGGTGGGACATACGTTTGAGACGTTGGGCGTGCCGATCTATGCGCGCGCCTTCACCGCCAATATCGCACGCGGAAAGCTGGCGGAATACAATGTTGAGGGCAAGGCGGTAAGGACCGTCTCGAAGTGGCCGGAGACGGTTAACGCCGGGCCGTTCACGGTCGGCTTTTTGCCGATTTCGCATTCGATCCCGGAATCGAGCGCCCTGGTGATCGACACACCCGCAGGTCGGGTGATCCACACAGGCGATTTCAAGCTGGATACAACGCCCTTGGTGGGTGAGGCGTGGGATCCGAAACTGTGGGCCGATGTGTCAAAGCCGGGGGTCAAGGCGCTGATCTGCGATTCGACCAACGTGTTTTCCCCCCATGCGGGCCGGTCCGAGGCGACCGTTGGCCCGGCGGTGGAAAAGCTGGTGTCCGAGGCCAAGAACATGGTTGTTGCCACGACCTTTGCCTCGAACGTGGCGCGGGTCAAGACGCTGGCAGAGGCGGGCGACCGCGCCGGTCGGTCGATCTGTCTGCTGGGGCGGGCGATGCGCCGGATGATCGAAGCCTCGGTGGAAACCGGCGTGTTGACCGGCTTTCCCAAGGTGATCGGCCCCGAGGACGTCAGCCACCTGCCGCGTGAGAATGTCATGCTGTTGGTGACCGGCAGCCAGGGGGAGCGGCGCGCCGCTAGTGCGCAGCTGTCGCGCGGGAAATACAATGGGATCGAACTGAAGGAGGGCGATCTGTTCCTGTTCTCCTCCAAGACGATTCCGGGCAATGAGCGCGAAGTCATCCGCATCATGAACCAACTGAGCGAGAAGGGGGTCGACATCGTCGACGACTCGATGGGCGATTACCACGTTTCAGGCCATGCCAACCGGCCGGATCTGGAAACCGTGCAGAACATCGTGAACCCGCAGGTGGTGATCCCGATGCACGGCGAGCACCGACATCTGCGCGAACATGTGCGTCTGGCAGAGAACAACCGGCGTGCCGGGGTTCTGGCTGTGAACGGCATGATGGTCGATCTTAGCGGGAATGAGCCGCGCGTGGTCGAATATGTCGAGACCGGGCGCACCTATCTGGACGGCTCGGTGCAGATCGGCGCGATGGACGGCATCGTGCGGGATCGCATTCGTATGGCGCTGAACGGGCATGTGGTGGTGACAGTGATCCTCGATGAGCAGGATGAGCCGCTGGGAGAGCCGTGGTGCGACCTGATGGGGCTGCCCGAAATGGGGCGCAGCAATGCGCCACTGGTGGACGTTCTCGAAGAAGACCTGTCGCAGTTCCTGGGGCGTGCCGGGGACAAGGTGCGGACCGATGATGACAAGCTGGAAGAAGGGCTGCGTCGTGTCGCACGGCAGACCTCGTTGAACGAGATCGGCAAAAAGCCCGAGGTGACGGTAGTGGTCAGTCGTTTGAGCTGATGATCCCGTCAGGGGACTAACGCAAAAGGCCGGTCCCATGGGACCGGCCTTTTTTCAGGAATTGCGAAGGCTCAGCTTGCCCGACGCTCGTCAAAGCTCAGCGCGATGAACTCGGGTAGGTGATCGCCCAATCCGACGACATTGCTGTCCCGACCGCCGCGGCGATCAGAGCCACGGTTGGAATCGCGCGGCGCACGGCTTTCGTTGCTGCGCGGGGCGGGCTTTTCGCTGCGCGGTGCAGGTTTTTCCGACCGACGACTAGGCGACTTTCGAGGCTGTTCCTGGGTGGCGTCGCGGACCGGGGTCGGCGCGGCGGCGGGCGCTGGTGCAGCAGGCGCAGGTGCAGCGGGTGCCGCCTCGACGTCCGGGGCCTTGGGGTTGGCAAGGCGAGGAATCGCCTTTTGAAGCAGCTTTTCGACAGCGTCGAAATACTTTTCGTCCCGTGGCGTACAGATCGTGATGGCCTTGCCCGTTCGTCCGGCACGGCCCGTGCGACCGATGCGGTGGATATAATCCTCGGCGTGGCTGGGCACGTCGAAGTTGAACACATGGCTCACCGACGGGATATCCAGACCACGCGCGGCGACGTCAGAGGCGACGAGGAACCGCAATGATCCGTCGCGGAAGCCGTCCAGAGTCCGCGTGCGCTGTGATTGGTCCAGATCGCCGTGGATCGGCGCCGCATCATAGCCGTACTTCTTGAGCGATTTGGCGACCACATCCACGTCAACCTTGCGGTTGCAAAAGATGATGGCGTTGGTGCAGGCCACACCCTCACTGTCTATCAGATCGCGCAGCATACGCCGTTTCTCGCTGGCTTCGCGGTCCTTGCGTGAGGGGCGGAACACCATGGCGGATTGCTCGATCGTCTCGGACGCGCTGGCCTGACGGGCCACCTCGATCCGGGCGGGGGCCGACAGGAAGGTGTTGGTGATCCGCTCGATCTCGGGCGCCATGGTGGCGGAAAAGAACAGCGTCTGGCGGGTGAACGGTGTCAGGCTGAAGATGCGTTCGATATCGGGGATGAATCCCATGTCGAGCATCCTGTCCGCCTCATCCACCACCATGATCTCGATGCCGGTGAGCAGCAGCTTGCCACGCTCAAAATGGTCCAGCAGGCGACCGGGGGTGGCGATCAGAACATCCACGCCCTTATCGATCAGGGTATCCTGTTCCTTGAACGAGACACCGCCGATCAGCAGCGCCTTGGTCAGTTTGACATGTTTGGAATAGGTGTCGAAGTTTTCCGCCACCTGCGCCGCAAGTTCCCGCGTCGGACACAACACCAGCGACCGCGGCATCCGCGCGCGTGCGCGGCCCCGGGCCAGTTTGGTGATCATCGGAAGGGTAAAGCTGGCGGTCTTGCCAGTGCCCGTCTGGGCGATGCCCAGAACGTCCTTGCCTTCCAGAGCGGGCGGAATGGCGCCAGCCTGAATCGGCGTGGGCGTCTCATAGCCAGCCTCTTCGACGGCTTTCAGGACTTTCGGGCTGAGGTTCAGATCAGAAAATTTGGTCATTTATGTCCGGTTGTTTTGCGGACACTGTACCTGGCCCGCGCATCTGATGGGGAGCGGACCCGCGTGGTCCATTGGCAGTGCATACATCCCCTTGGTGCTGCTTGCCTTAGTAAAATCTTGGCAAAAGGTCAATCGGGACGTGGCTGTATGGCGGATAAGTCGCTGTTTGACTGTTTCCAACGCATGGATGGTGGTTCATCCTAGGGCGGATTGATGACAGCAAAGTGACAATCGCGGATTTCGTCCAACCGCAGGCGGTGGCGGCGCAGCAGGCGATGGGCGGCCAGCCGCTGACACAGGTCGGCGTCGGCGACGCAGACTTCGTCGTAAAATTGCCGCAGAGCAGGTTCGCCACCCGCCGCTTCGATGCTTTGGAACAGGTCGTGCAGGGACACCGCGCCCGCTTCGCGGACCTGTGGTTTCAATTCGGAACGGTATGATCCGCGCGCCAGGCGAAAGCGATACGCCCCTAGAAAGTGATCCCAGCTGTCGGCGTGGAAATGGCCCAGTTCGATGTCGGGCAGGGCGATCTGACCAGGATTTTGTACATCGTTCAGGAGCACGTTGTGGATGCGGATTTGCAGACCCTTGGTGCCGGCGCGAAAGAACAACTTGCCCGCCACATGGCTAAGGAACCCGCCGGACAGGTGCCGACCCCATGTTGGGAAGCAGGCCTTTGCCGCCTGTTGGCGGGCGGTCTGGTCAAGGGGGAAAGCCTTGAAGACGGTCTCACCGGGGGCCGTGGCGTCGCCGGGGGCCAGCGCCTCTACCGGGCGGATACGGGCGCAGAGCGCGTCGTCGGGCAGGGCGGCCAAGTGTTCGGCCACCGGACGTTCGGACAGCAGGAATTCGTCCACGTCGATATGGGCCAGCCAGTCGACCTCAGGCTTGCGGTTGTTGGCGTGGCGGGCGTTGGCGGCCTGCCGGGCCTGATGTTTGTCCGGGCGCCCGTTGCGTTTGGCCCAATAGGCCGCGTTGGTCCGCGTGACGCGGATCTTGGGATGCGCCTTGAGGATGGCAAAGGTCTCTGGCGCGTCCTCATCAAGGTAGATGTAGAGCCGGTGCGCCCCCTGTTCGAGGTGCCATGCTGCAAAGGTCAGGATTGCCTTCAGCGGTGCCTTGACCGTGGTGACCGTGCCCCAGCGCGTCACGGCAGCGCCCCAAAGACGCGGCGCACGCAGGCGTCAAAGTCAAAGTCATGGCTCAGCAACATGCCATGCGCCGCCAGACGGGCGCGCAATTCCGGGGTATCGGCGCAGATCTCGTCAAAGAAGGCGCGCAATCCGGCCTCGCCCTCCTCCTGTTCCAGATAGGACAATAGTTCCCCCTGTCCCATCTCTGGCCGGGCGTCGTTGGCGCGGTACGATCCCTTTTCGCGGCGAAAGGGCAGGTGGCTGTGGAAATGTTCCCAGTCGGGGGCATGGAAATGCGCCAGAAACAGCCCGTCAGGTTTGGTGCGGTTGGTCGCGTCCTCGCCTTTGTATTTCAGCGTGTGGATGCCAAGACGGGTGTCGGGGATGCCGGGACGGGCAAATATCTTGCCGCCGGTATGGCTGAGGAAGCCGCCGAACAGATGCAGGCCAAAGGTGGGGTAGATGTCCTGAAGCTGCGATTTCTTGATGCCCGCCTGTTTGTGGGTCAGCTTGAAATGGCGGGGCGGGCCGTCCTCACGCGCCAGCGCCTCGGCCGGGGGGACACGCGCCAGCGCGATGTCTGGGGCGACATTGGCAAGGATCTGCGACAGGGGATGCGCCGGGATCAGAAATTCATCGTGGTCGATGTGGCCCAGCCAGTCCAGCGCGTCCGCGCTGGCGCGCAGGGTGCGCGTGGCGTTGAAGGCTTGCCGCAACTGGTGCGCCTCTGGCCGGGCGCGCGCCGAGGCCTGCCAAAAAGCATCGTCGCACTGGGTAACGTGGATGCGCGGATGCCGTGACAGAAAGGCCGCTGCCTCTGCATCGGGGTGGTCGAGGTAGAGGTGCAGTTCCTGCGCGCCAAGGTCGAGGTGATGGGCTGCGAATCGAGCGATCTGCGGCAGCGGCGCCTTGACGGTGCTGACAAGGCCCCAGCGCAGGGTCTGGGCCGTCTTGCGCGGGCGGGCTGGGACCGGGGCGGCGTTTTGCGCCACAGCCTCTGATTTGTCGCGGCGGGCCTTGCGGGCGGACATGATCGACAGGCGGCGAAAGACCCCCGCCGGGTCATGGATCAGCAGGTCCAGCAGATGATGCGCAAGCGGTTGAATCACGGCGTCGCCCTCGGCCTCTTGCCACAGGCGGGCGATCAGGTTGACGTCCAGCCCGCCGCCAACCAGCGCGTAGGCGTCCATCTGCAACGGCAGTTTGGCGCGGAGGCGGTCGGTGACGGCAAAGGGTTTCTCGGGCCCCTTGCCGCTGTAGAGTCGCTCGCTCTCATAGAGTTTCATCATCCCGAACAGCGCGGTGAGCGCCAGCCCGGTGCTGCGCTGCACCGGCGTTTTGCCGTGGTCGCCAAAGGTGGTGATGGCAGAGACCAGCCAGCGTGCGTCAAGCTGCTCCAGCAGATGCGCGCCCTGTTCGGCCCACAGGCGCTGGAACAGCTGCGGGGCATGGGCCGGAAAGCTGCGCTTGCGCAGATGCGCTATGGTCAGCGCATGCAGCACGGTGAGTTCTGATTGCCCCTGCAATTCCTTGCGCAGCTGATAGGTCTTGCGGTGCAGATTGTCGGCGAAGGGCGGGGCAAAGGGGCCGCCGTCCGGGTCCGCCACCGTCTGCCCTGCAAGGGCGGTCAGGTCAGCGTCGACGGGCGACAACCCGTGGTCACCGGGCAGGGCGGCGCGACGCGCCTCATACTGGGTGATTATGGCGTCGATGCCGCCGGGATAGGTGGGTGTCCTGCTCATGGCGCCAGAGTGGCGAGGTGCGCGGGGATGGGCAAGCAGTGATCTGATAGAGCGCGCAAGCGCGCACGGAATGTCTCGGCTGCGGGCCCTTGCGGGACCTTGCCTCGGGTTGGTGTGTGCGGTGAGTTTTGCGGCTTTGTTCCGGCGGGGGATGGGTGTAGAGGAGCGCGCATGGCACAGACATCTTTTGAATTGACCGCCCGGGACGGGCGCGCGCGGCGGGGCGTGATCCGTACACCTCGGGGCGAGATCCGCACACCGGCTTTCATGCCCGTGGGCACGGCGGCCACGGTCAAGGGCATGATGCCCGAAAGCGTGGCGGCAACCGGCGCGGATATCTTGCTGGGCAACACCTATCACCTGATGCTGCGCCCCGGTGCCGAACGGGTGGCGCGATTGGGCGGGTTGCACAAGTTCATGAACTGGTCGGGGCCGATCCTGACGGATTCGGGCGGTTTTCAGGTGATGAGCCTGGCAGAGCTGCGCAAGCTGACCGAGGATGGTGTGAGTTTTCGTAGCCATATCGACGGCTCCAAGCACATGCTGTCGCCGGAGCGGTCGATGGAGATCCAAAAGCTGTTGGGGTCGGACATTGTCATGGCCTTTGACGAGTGCCCGGCCTTGCCGGCGGATCGGGATCGGATTGCACAGTCCATGCGCCTGTCGATGCGGTGGGCGGCGCGGTCGCGCGAGGCCTTTGGTGATCGGCCCGGCCACATGTTGTTTGGTATCCAGCAAGGCGGGTTGGAACAGGATCTGCGTGGCGAGAGCGCCGAGGCGTTGAAGGGAATTGGGTTCGATGGCTACGCGGTCGGCGGTCTGGCCGTGGGCGAGGGTCAGGAGGCCATGTTCGGCTGTCTCGACTATGCACCCGACATGCTGCCCGAGGATCGCCCGCGCTACCTGATGGGGGTGGGCAAGCCCGATGATATCGTGGGGGCCGTCAAGCGCGGCATCGACATGATGGATTGCGTGTTGCCGTCCCGGTCTGGTCGGACCGGGCAGGCCTGGACCCGGCGCGGGCAGGTCAACATCAAGAACGCCCGCCATGCGGATGATCCGCGCCCTTTGGATGAGAATTGCACCTGTCCGGCCTGTCGCGGCTATTCGCGCGCTTATCTACACCACGTATTCCGGGCGGGTGAGATGATTTCCGGTATGCTGCTGACTTGGCACAACCTGCATTACTACCAAGAGCTGATGGCCGGGATGCGCGAGGCGATTTCAGGCGCGCGGTTTGACGCCTTTGAGGCAGAGTTTCATGCGGTGCGGGCTGAGGGTGATATTGATCCTTTGTGAGGATTGGGGTGTGGGACGTTAGGTTGGACTGTCGCGCCTTGCGGCGCGATGTTGCTTCAGGATCCACCAAGGAACAAACCCGCCTGTTCCCCGGAGGCACCGCTCGCTTTCTTGCTGCCTGAGCCAACCCGCGCACGGAGGCAAGGGCAAGCCGCGCAAGCGCGGGGCTGCGCCCCCTTGCCACCGCACGCGGGCCGGCTCTGATCGGCATCAAGCGAGGGATGGCTCCGGGGAACAGGCTAGGATCGGCATGGTCCGGTGAGCATTTCGGGGAGGGAGGCGCGCAAACGGTCCATGCCGCCGGGACGCCAGCCGAGGGCGGGCAGGCGGGTGCAGATCAGGGCATCGACGGGTCGGTCACTGGGCGGTGGTGGCGCGTATGGGCATTCTGTCAGGGTTTGCACCTCTGTCAGCAGATCGTGGCGGTCCAGCAGCATGTCTGAGAGGTGGAATGCGCCGGTCTGATCGCTGCCAAGTAGCAGGCGGCAAGCCTGAGCGAGGTCGGCGCCGTGAACCTCGGTGCCGCGGCGCGGGGCGATGGGGGTGCCCGACAGGTAATCCGCGAACAGGCCTTGCCATTTGTGTGTGGGGCCGGGGCCGTAGACGCCGGTGGCGCGCAGACTTTGCCCCGTCAGGGGCAGGGCGGACAGATAGGTCTCTGCCTGTGCCTTGACCTGTCCGTAGAGGGAGGCGGCGTCGGGCCGGGTGTCTTCGGTCAGTGGGTGGCCAGCAGGGCAGCCGTCAAAGACCGCGCGTGACGAGAGGAATTGAACCCGGCGAACGCCAGCCCTGGCAGCGGTGTCGAACAGGCGGCGGCTGCCGTCGAGATTGGCGTTCAGAAAGCCGGTTGGGTCGTCGCCTTCACCGCCGCGATAGCGTCCCGGCACATGGGAAAAGGCGGCGTGGATCAGGGTGGTGACGCCTGTCAGGTCGGGGGGCGGGCCGGTCAGATCCCATGGGCGGTGAGCATGGCCCGCCACCGGGCGTCGGCCCAGCGTGATCACCGGACCGGGCAATCCGTCCAGCAGAAAACGCCCCAGCAGGCCCGAGGCACCTGTGAGGGCAATCATTCCGCGCGGGGCAGCGCGGCAAGGTCGGGTGCCTCCCCCGCCGCATAGGCCTGCCAGAGGTCGATCAGCGGGCGCAGACGATCCGCCTTGGCGTGATCCTGCCACGGCTTTTCGTACTGGAAATGCAGGACGTTGATGTTGTCCCAATCCCACAGGCCGGGCAGGTTGAACCAGAGATATTGCAGCGTGTTGTAGCGGATCGGCAGCCCGTTCCAGTCGGGAAAGAAGTCCTGCAAAAAACTCTGGTCGGTGCGTCGCCAGAAGGCCCCCGGCGTATCCAGTCGCGCCATCATCGCGTCAAAGGTCGCCTGCGCGGGGCGCGCGGTAAACACGCCCGAGTTCATCCGGTGGAAATCTGCAAGGCTTTCGTAGACGTTGGGGGCTGCGCAAAACTCGGGGTAGTCGAACAGCTTGTCGATGTTGCGCAGCACCAGCGTGTCCGCATCCAGAAACACCACGCGGTCATAGGGCAGTTGCCACAGCCGCAGCTTGCAGAAATTGTCCAGCGGGGTGTGAAAGTCGGGTTTGGTGCCCTTGGTGAACGGTGCCTTGCCGTGCAGCGCCTGTTTCGCATGGGTGTGGTTGAAGGCGTTCGAAGTGGGCAGGTGATCCACTTCCATCAGCCGCGCGCCAAGGGCGCGCAGCGGGGCCAGAGCCGTTTCCGGCACGCCGCCGGTGTGCAGGACAACCCGGTCGCCTTGCGCCTGCGCGACATCAAGAGAGTGCAGCAGGGCCTTGGCTCCCAGTGCGAAATCGGCATTGGTTACCAAGGTCACATAGGCCCGGTTCACGAGACCGACCGCAGCGCCTTGCCTTCTGGGTCGTGGTCGACGTGTGTGCCGATGTCCTTGGTCCAGGCGGACACGGCAGCGACGCGGCTGCGGTCGATCCGGTGGCTGTATTTCTTGGCCACGTCCACAACCTCGGACAGCAGCCCCTCTGCCAGGGTGATCGGGTTCAGGCCAAGCGCAAGGAACTGGTCGTTCTTGACGATCAGGTCGTTCTCGGCGGCCTCTTTGCGCGGGTTGGGCAGGTATTTCACCGGGGTGCCGGTCAGCTCCGATACTTTTTCCGCCAGATCGCGGACGCGGTGTGTTTCGGTCATCTGGTTATAGATGCGCACCCGGTCGCCTGCGTCGGGCGCGTCGGCCAGTGCCAGTTCAATGCAGCGCACCGAATCCTGAATATGGATAAAGGCGCGGGTCTGACCGCCAGTGCCATGTACCGTCAGCGGATAGCCGATCGCCCCCTGAATGAGAAAACGGTTCAAAACGGTGCCATAGTCGCCGTCATAGTCGAACCGGTTGATCAATTGTTCATGCCGTCGGGTCTGATCGGTGTGGGTGCCCCAGACGATGCCCTGATGCAGGTCGGTGATCCGCAACCCGTCGTTCTGGGCATAGAACTGGAACAGGATCTGATCCAGAGATTTGGTCATGTGATAGACCGATCCGGGCCGCGTGGGATACAGGATCTCTTGGCGCTTGGGCCCGGACGGCGTGTCGATCTGGACGTCCAGATACCCCTCGGGGATCGGCGCGCCGACCGAGGAATAGCCGTAGACGCCCATGGTGCCCAGATGGACCAGATGCGCGTCGCAGCCGGATTCGACCATGGCCGCCAGCAGATTATGCGTGGCGCTGACGTTGTTGTTGACGGTGTAGACCTTATGCCGGTCTGTCTTCATCGAATAGGGCGCGGCGCGCTGTTCGGCGAAATGGATGATGGCATCGGGGCGCACGTCCGCCAGACACTGTTTCAGCCGCTCAAATTCCTTGGAAAGGTCCAGCAGGTGGAAATGGATCGTCTCGCCGCTGGTCTGTTTCCAGATGCGACAGCGTTCCTGGATCGAATCCATCGGGGTCAGTGATTGCACGCCCAGTTCGGTGTCGATCCAGCGACGCGACAGGTTGTCGAGAATGTGGACCTCATGGCCCTGCGCGGAAAGGTGAAGGCAGGTGGGCCAGCCGACGAAACCGTCGCCGCCAAGGATTGCGATGCGCATGGGCGTGCTCCTCTGGATTCTGTCCGGGTGTCGATACCCCGTCTTGACGTAGGGGCTAGGCTGCCCCGACCGCGAAGTAAAATGAAGGTTTTGCAAAGATTGATGCAATGCCTTTTGCCGATCTCGGCAAAAAATGGCCTGCATGCAGGGGGGCGGGGTGGAATTGATACATGGAGAAATCCTGTTTGGGCGGATGCAAGGAGGTTCCGTCTTTCAATGCGCGTCCGCGCACAGCCTATGTCCATTCATGCGGTCCGGCTGGGTCTTGGAGATCGGTTTTGCATCAATACCTTGGGAGTGACGTTCCGCCCGGAAGCACGACGCACCCAGGCCTGAAACAGCCCAGCAAGGAGCCCTCACATGTCCAACAGTCTTTTCGATCCGATCACCATTGGTGCCATCCCCCTACGCAACCGCGTTGTCATGGCGCCGCTGACCCGCAATCGCGCGGTGGAAGGCGATGCACCGATGGACATTCATGTCGAGTATTACCGCCAACGCGCCGGGGCTGGTCTGATCATCAGCGAGGCCTCTCAGATTTCGCCCGAGGGCAAAGGCTATGCTTGGACGCCGGGCATCTACAGCGACGCTCAGGTTGTCGGTTGGAAAAAGGTAACGGACGCCGTCCATGCCGAAGGTGGCAAGATCGTCCTGCAGCTGTGGCACGTTGGCAGGATCAGCCACACGTCACTCCAAGAGGACGGTAAGGCACCGGTTGCGCCCTCCGCCATCCGCGCCGAGGGCGTGCCAACCTTTGACGGTACGCAGATGGTCGATGTGTCGGAGCCGCGCGCGCTGGACCTGGATGAACTGCCGCGCATCGTAGAGGATTTCCGCAAGGCGACGTTGAACGCCAAGGCGGCGGGCTTTGACGGGGTCGAGGTGCATGGCGCCAACGGCTATTTGTTGGACCAGTTCCTGAAGGACGGCACCAATCACCGCGACGACGCTTATGGCGGGTCGTTTGAGAACCGTGCCCGCCTGCTGGGCGAGGTTCTGGACGCGGTCACAGCGGCGTGGGACGCCGGTCATGTGGGTCTGCGCCTGTCTCCGTTCTCGGGCGCCAACGGGGCCGTGGACAGCGATCCCAAGGCGCTGGCAGAGTTTCTGGTCGATTCCGTATCGGGCCGGGGTCTGGCCTATCTGCACATGATCGAGGGTCAGACCGGCGGTCCGCGCGACATGCCCGAAGGCGTCGATCTGGATGGGTTGAAAGCACGGTTTGACGGCGCGTGGATGGCCAACAATGGCTACGACCGCGACATGGCCATGACCCGTGTGGCGAACGGACAGGTCGATCTGGTGGCTTTTGGCCGCCCCTATATCGCCAACCCGGATCTGGAACGCCGTCTGGAACTGGGGGCAGAGGTGAACGATCTGGACCCGGACACGCTGTACGGCGGTGGGGCCAAGGGCTATACCGACTACCCCGCGCTGACCGACAAGGCCGCCTGACGCCTTTCGCTGCAATACGGCGCGCCCCGTCAGCGGGGCACGCCCGGCCCCGAACCCGATAAACCCCCGGGCCGGTCGGATTTGCCGGAAACCGCGCTTGCGCGCCCGCGCGCCACGCGTCATGTTCGCCGGATAGAAGGGGCCAAGCCCGAACAGGACAGCTTGAAATCGGACAGAAAAGGCCCACTTTTTGTTCTCCATGACCGGAGACGACCCAAATGTTGCCGCGATGCGGGGCAGGGACGTCTTGCCAAGAACAGGACACGAGCATGAAACAACCCCTCAATCCTTCCTATCCGGTGTTGCCGCTGCGGGACATCGTGGTGTTCCCGCATATGATCGTGCCGCTTTTTGTGGGGCGCGAAAAATCTGTGCGCGCCCTGGAAGAGGTGATGAACGACGACAAGCAGATCCTGCTGGCGTCGCAGATCGATCCCAGCATCGATGATCCGGGCACCGACGGCATTTTCAAGGCCGGCGTGCTGGCCAATGTGCTGCAACTGCTGAAACTGCCCGATGGCACCGTCAAGGTGCTGGTCGAGGGTCAGACCCGTGTGCGCATCGAAGAATACATCGAAAACGACAACTACTTTGAGGCCAAGGCCGAGTATCTGACAGAGATGCCCGGCGACACCGCCGCGATTGAGGCGCTGGTGCATACGGTCGCCGAAGAGTTTGAGCGTTACTCGAAGATCAAAAAGAACATCCCCGATGAGGCGCTGTCCGCCGTCGGTGAGGCGACCGAACCTGCGCAACTGGCTGACCTTGTCGCCGGGCATTTGGGTGTGGAAGTCCACCAAAAGCAGGAATTGCTGGAAACGCTGTCCATCAGTGAGCGGCTGGAAAAGGTCTATGGCCTGATGCAGGGCGAACTGTCGGTCTTGCAGGTCGAGAAAAAGATCAAGACACGCGTCAAGACCCAGATGGAGAAGACCCAACGCGAATATTATCTGAATGAGCAAATGAAGGCCATTCAGAAGGAGCTGGGTGACGGCGAAGAGGGCGAAGGCGAAATCGCCGAGCTGGAAGAAAAGATCTCTGCCACCAAGCTGTCCAAGGAAGCCCGCGAAAAGGCCGACGCTGAGCTGAAAAAGCTCAAGAACATGTCGCCCATGTCCGCAGAGGCGACCGTGGTGCGCAACTACCTTGACTGGATGCTCAGCATTCCGTGGGGGGTGAAGAGCCGCGTCAAGAAGGACCTCAATAAGGCGCAACAGATCCTGGATGAGGATCACTACAGCCTTGAAAAGGTCAAGGAACGGATGGTCGAGTATCTCGCCGTTCAGGCGCGGTCGAAAAAGCTCAAAGGCCCGATTCTTTGCCTTGTTGGCCCTCCGGGTGTGGGTAAAACCAGCCTTGGTAAATCGGTTGCCAAAGCCACGGGGCGCGAGTTTATCCGCATCTCACTGGGCGGCGTGCGCGACGAATCCGAGATCCGTGGCCACCGGCGGACCTACATCGGATCCATGCCCGGCAAGATCATTCAGGCGCTGAAGAAGGCCAAGACCACCAATCCGCTCATCCTGCTCGACGAGATCGACAAGATGGGTCAGGATTTCCGAGGTGACCCTGCGTCGGCCATGCTGGAGGTGTTGGACCCGGAACAGAACGGCACGTTCGTCGACCACTACCTTGAGGTCGAATACGATCTGTCGAACGTGATGTTCGTGACCACGGCCAACAGCTACAACATGCCGGGGCCGCTGCTGGACCGGATGGAGATCATTTCACTCTCGGGCTACACCGAGGACGAAAAGATCGAAATCGCCAAGCGGCACCTGCTGGACAAGGTGATCAAGAACCACGGCCTGCGAAAGGGTGAAGTTACCATTCAGGACGACGCGCTGACCGACATCGTGCGCTACTACACGCGTGAGGCCGGTGTGCGGAACCTGGAGCGTGAGATTGCCAAGCTGGCGCGCAAGGCGGTGACCAAGATCGTCAAGAAAGAGACCGACAAGGTGACGATCTCTGCCGAGAATCTCTCTGATTTCCTTGGTGTGAAGAAGTTCCGCTATGGTCTGGCCGAGGATGAGCATCAGGTTGGTGTTGTCACCGGGTTGGCGTGGACGTCGGTTGGCGGCGATCTGTTGCAGATCGAGGCGTTGAAACTGCCGGGCAAGGGCCGGATGAAGACCACCGGCAAGCTGGGCGATGTGATGAAGGAATCCATCGACGCGGCGGCCTCTTATGTGCGCTCGATCTCGCCGCAGATCGGGGTGAAACCGCCGAAGTTCGACAAGCTGGACATCCACGTCCACGTCCCGGACGGCGCAACACCCAAAGACGGGCCGTCGGCCGGTCTGGCGATGGTGACCTCTATCGTATCGGTGCTGACGGGTATTCCGGTGCGCAAGGATATCGCCATGACGGGCGAGGTGTCCTTGCGTGGCAACGCGATGCCCATCGGCGGGTTGAAGGAAAAGCTGCTGGCGGCGCTGCGCGGCGGGATCAAGACCGTTCTCATCCCGGAAGAGAACGAAAAGGATCTGGTCGAGCTGCCCGACAACGTCAAGCAGGGCCTTGAGATCATCCCGGTCAAACACGTCTCGGAGGTGTTGGACATCGCGCTGATCTCCAAGCCGGAGTCGGTCGACTGGGACGAAGCCGCCGAAGAAGCCGCAGCCGCAGCCGCAGCCAAGGCGCAGGCCGAGGATTCCGTGGCAGGCGCGCGGGCGCACTGATCGCACATTCGCGCCACAGTCTGGCCTGAAACACAAACGCGCGGTGGGCACCCACCGCGCGTTTTTTGTTGTTCGGGTGTGCCGGATCAGTAGGGGTAGGGGTGATAATAGTGACTGCTGCCCCCGCCGGAACTGGCGGCCGTCGCAAGAATGACAATCAGCAACAGCGGAATGAGGATGCTGGCGCCGGAAGACGTGGCGGTCAACTCGGCGCTTTGCGACGACACAACCATATCCTTGCGCAACTGGTCCGGTTTCATTTTCGACACGGGTTTGGTGTCAGCGATGGCCGCGCCTGCCATCGTCATGCAAAGCGCGGTTGTCAGCACGATTTTCTTCATCTTGTCCCTCGTCCTTTTTGGGATCGTTTGGCGGTCAGGCTCTCCACAAGGCCCTGAGGGAAGCATCGGCCACCTATGCAAGTAGGGTGACGTTACGGCAAGTATCCGAATCGCGCAACGCCGAAGCGATTCTTGCGATCCGGCAATGCCGAAGCCTTGTGCCCGGGACACAGAAAAGGGCCCCGCAGCAATGCCGCGAAGCCCTTGTTCCCTTGGTATCGTCCCCGTGTCCCCGGAACGTGATTCGCGGCGAGACAAGCGCCCGGACGCGGCCTGCCTTACTGGCTGGCGGCGACGCCAAAGACCACGATGGTCATCAGGGCGATCAGCAATCCGCCGCTGCTGCTGGTCTGTTGTGTCTCGGCGACAATGACCGGCGGAGCGACATAGGGTTCGTCATAGCTTCCCGCGAAAGCGGTTGTGGTGGTCGCGGCAGCGACCAGAAGACATGCGGCAGCAATCGTCTTTTTCATGTTTTTCTCCAAGCCCAGGTAAAGCGTGTGGAAAAGCCTGCATTGGGGATTCGTTGCAAGTCAAGCAACTGAGTGGTGCAAAGTGGGATTCGACCGCTGACTGTGCCGAAGCTGCCGCGCCGTGGCGGTGGCGGGCGGGAGCGGCAATCGGTGGCGTTTTTGCGCCGTCGCCCTCTTGCGCCGCACGCACTGTGGCGGTAATAGGTCCGCCACCGGGTGATTAGCTCAGTGGTAGAGCGCTTCGTTCACATCGAAGATGTCAGGGGTTCAAATCCCTTATCACCCACCATTTCCCTTTGATGTTATGCCGTACGCTTTGGGGCGCAAGGTGCGCCCTGAACCGGTGTATGGACCTGTGAGCCGTACAGGGCAGCACATCCGTCTATCCACGGCCACCCCAAGACCGGGCACTGGGGCATCATTCCGCTATGTATCTATCTGAGAAACGGTCTTTCTAAGCCCGACGTGGGAGGGAGCACCTTTCTGGAGGCGGAAAGGGGGGGAGGAGGGCCTTCTGAGTGACTGCTTGCCTGCTCTCTGCGACCCGCCGGCGACCGTGACCAAGGTCCCCGGGCTGCTAGCGGACCGAATTGATGGAACTGTCCAGCAGGTGTCGGGTGTAGGGGTCTTTGGCCTTGCGCCTGCGCATGTCATCGACGGCCAAAACCTCGACAAAGCGGCCTTCTTTCATCACACCGATACGCTCGCACAAATGACCCACAACCCCCAGATCGTGCGAGACCATCACATAGGTCAGTTTGTGCTCTTCCCGCAGATCGGTCAGCAGGTTCAGGATCTCGGCCTGTACCGACACATCCAGCGCGGAGGTCGGCTCATCCAGCAGCAGGATCGACGGATCACAGGCCAACGAACGCGCAATGGCGACGCGCTGGCGTTGGCCGCCCGACAATTGATGCGGATAGCGAAAGCGAAAGCCCGCCCCAAGACCCACGTCATCCAGCAGTTGACCGATCCGTTTGTCGATATCTTGCACGCCGTGCAGACCCATCGCCTCTGACAGGACGCGATCCACCGTCTGTCGCGGATGGAGCGAGGCATAGGGATCCTGAAAGACCATCTGGACCTTGCGATAAAACGCCTTGCTGCGGCGCGCGCCAAGGGCCTCTCCGGCGACCTTCATCTCTCCGGACCATGTCGGCACCAGCCCGGCGATGGCCCGCAGGATCGTCGATTTGCCAGAGCCGCTTTCGCCCACAAGGCCAAAGCTTTCTCCGTCGGCTACCTGAAAGCTGACGTCCTTGACTGCCATGGCCCGCTCGGCGCCAACGCCGAACCAGACGTCTAGATTGCGGATGTCGATGGCGGTCATTGGCGGGCACTCACGGATGGGGCCTCACGCCAGGCGGGGTCGCGTTGCAGCACCTCCAGCCTGTCGCGGGGATGTTCCAGATCGGGGACCGAATTGAGCAGGCCCAGCGTGTAGGGGTGTTTCGCATTATGCAATTCGCTGGCTTTGCAGATCTCGACGATGCGCCCAGCGTACATGATGGCGATCCGGTCACAGAACTTGGCGACAAGGTTCAGGTCATGGCTGATGAACATCAAGCCCATGCCCCGGTCCCGCACCAGTTTGTCCATGATGTCCAGCACCTGAAGCTGAACCGAGACATCCAGCGCCGAGGTCGGCTCATCCGCGATGAGGATTTCGGGGTTGGGCAGCAGCATCATGGCGATCATGATGCGTTGGCCCATGCCGCCCGACACCTCATGCGGATAAAGGTCAAAGACCCGTTCGGGTTCGCGGATTGCAACCTCATCCAGAACTTCGATCGCCCGTTTGCGGGCTTCGCTGCGCGAGACGGGTTCATGGGCGCGCAGCGACTCGACCAGTTGGTGACCGACGCTCATCACCGGGTTGAGAGAGAACTTGGGGTCCTGCATGACCATCGACACGCGCCCGCCGCGCAGTTTGCGCATCTGCCGTTCCGGCAGCGACAGGATGTCCTCGCCGTGGATTTCAAGTTTGTCCGCCTCGATCATGCCGGGAGGGCGGATCAGGCGCAGCACGGCGCGGCCCGTCATGGACTTGCCCGACCCGCTTTCGCCGACAATACCCAGCCGTTCGCGGCCAAGGGTAAAGGAGATGCCGCGCACCGCGTCAAAGACGCCCGAGCGGGTGCGGAACCGGACCCAGAGGTTATCGACGTCCAGAAGGGGGGTATCGTCGGTCATGCGTCGCCTTCCTTGGGGTCCAATACGTCGCGCAGCCCGTCACCCAGCAGGTTGAAGGCTAGGCTGATGGCAAAGATTGCGATGCCGGGGATCGTTGCGACCCACCAGTAATCAAGGATGTACTTGCGCCCCTCCGAGATCATCGCGCCCCATTCCGGGCTGGGTGGTTGCGCGCCAAGGCCGAGAAAACCAAGACCGGCCGCCGTCAGGATGATGCCCGCCATGTCCAGGGTGACCCGGATCACCAGCGATGAGATGCACAGCGGCCAGATGTGGCGCGTGACGATGCGCAGTGGTCCGGCACCTTGCAGGCGGATTGCGTGGATGTAGTCGGAATTGCGGATGGTCAGCGTTTCGGCCCGTGCGATCCGCGCGTAGGGCGGCCATGCGGTCAGCGAGATGGCCAGCACCGCGTTTTCAATTCCAGCCCCCAGTGCCGCGACAAAGGCCAGCGCCAGAATGAGCCGCGGAAAGGCGAGAAAGATGTCGGTGACCCGCATCAGCAACACGTCCACCCAGCCCCCGGCATAGCCGGAGACGGTGCCGACGATCAGCCCGACAAGCGGGGCCACCATGACCACCAACAGCACGATATAGATCGAGATCCGCGCACCAAATAGCAGCCGCGAGTACAGATCCCGCCCCAGACTGTCGGTGCCCAGAAGATGACCATTGTCTCCCGGCGCCAACAACCGCTGGCCCAGATCCTGCGCAAACGGATCATGGCTGGCCAGAATCGGCGCAAAGATCGCGGCAAAGATCAGAAAGGCCAAAACGGCAAGTCCGAACATTGCCAGCGTGTTCGACCGGAACGTCAGCCATCCTTTGTACCATGAGGCATACCGGGCCTGTCGGCGCGAGCTTGGCTCTTCGGACAGCAGCCAACTGCGCAGTCCTTGTGTGCTGGGTGTGCTGGTCATTTGGACCTCGGATCAAAGAAGCGGTAGAGCAGGTCGGAAAAGATGTTGATCCCGACAAAGATGGTGCCGATCACGATGGTCCCGCCAAGCACCGAGTTCATGTCATTGGCCAACAGCGAGGTGGTGATGTAGCTGCCAAGACCCGGCCAGGCAAAGATGATCTCTGTCAGCACCGACCCCTCGAGCAGGTTGGCATAGGCCAGCGCGATCACGGTAATCAGTTGGATACGGATGTTGCGAAAGGCGTGGCCCCAGACGACCTGCCATTCGCTCAGCCCCTTGACCCGTGCGGTGGTGACATATTCCGTCCCCAGCTGTTCCAGCATGAAGGACCGCGTCATCCGGCTGATATAGGCAAGGCTGTAGTAGCCCAGCAAGGAGGCGGGCAGGATGATGTGCGAAAACGCATCCTTGAACACCGTCCATTCGCCACGCAGCGCGCTGTCGATCAGCAACATGCCGGTGATCGGCTCCACTATCCCCTGATAGAAAATCCCCAGACGCCCCGGACCTGCAACCCAGCCAAGGATGCCGTAAAAGACCAGCAACCCCACAAGGCCCAGCCAGAAAATCGGCATGGAATACCCGATCAACCCGACAAACCGCGCCAGTTGGTCGATCCAGCTGCCGCGCCGGACAGCGGCCACCACACCCAGCGGCACACCCAGAACGATGCCGATGATGGTGCCCAGCGTTGCCAGTTCCAGCGTCGCGGGAAACACGCGCGCGATGTCGGTTGTGACCTCCTGCCCGGTGCGGATCGATTTTCCGAAGTCGCCGTGCAGAACGTCGTTCACATAGATCCCGAATTGCACCAGCAACGGCTGATCAAGTCCAAGATCGATATAGGTCTGGTTGTATTGTTCCTGTGTCGCCCGTTCGCCGATCACCGCCAGCACCGGGTCGATCGGCATCACCCGGCCGATCATGAACGTCACGAAAAGAAGACCGAGGATCGTCGCCGCCACGGTCGCAACCGTGGCAAGCGTCTTTCTCAGCCACGGAGGGAAGGACGGCATCTGCCGTCCTTCGCTACGAGCTTGGGTATCGGGCATTTACTTTGTAATGACCCAGTAGGAGACCGCCGTCGTCGCGCCACCGGCGACAAAGTTCTCGACGCTGGCGCCCATGCCGTTCTGTTCGATCTGCTGGAACATCACGCCAAAGGGGCTGACCTTTTGATGCTCGGCTTGCAGGGCCAGATACATCTCGCGCCGTTTGTCGGTGTCGTTCTCGACCACGGCGGCGAGGGTCTGCTCGCTCATTTCCGGAATACCCCAGGCGTTGCGCCATGCCAGAAGGCCAGTGGCACCCGCCGCGTCAGAGTTGTCCGGGTTGACGGCAAAGGTGCCCGCGTTGGTGTTCGGATCCGGGTAGTCCGGACCCCAGGCACCAAGATAGATGTCATGCTCACGCGCACGATACCGATCCAGCGTCTGCGCACCGGTGCCGACGATCAGCTCGACGTCGCAGCCAATCATACCCCATGTGTTTTGCAGCGATTGCGCAATATCCAGACGTTCCTGCGCGTCGCGCACAGAGATCTTGATCGGACCGCATTCCGGGAAACCGGACTCGGCCAGCGCGGCCTTGGCGGCCTCGACGTCATAGGTGTACGGCTTGTTCTCCAGCGCGCCAAGGAAGGTCAGCGGCAAGAAGGCCTGATGCACCGTGTACTGTCCCTTGAGGAAAGACCCGGACATGCCCTCATAGTCGGTGGCCAGTTTCAACGCCTCAAGCACCTTGGGGTCTGACAGCATCTCGTTTTTCTGGTTGGCCGAGAAATACATCAGGCGGCCGCGCAGTTCGTCCACGATCTTGACGCCATCGACCTTTTCCAGACCGGCCACATCCTCGGGCGACAGGTTGCGCGCCACGTCGATGTCGCCGCGTTCCAGTTGCAGGCGCTGTGTCGCGCTTTCCTGGATGTGCTGGACGATCACCCGCTCCATGGCAGGCTTTTCACCGCCGTAGTTCGGGTTCAGGTCCATCAGGACGCTTTCATTCGGCTTCCAGTCGACAACCTTGTAGGGGCCGGAACCGGCGGTGTTTGTGCGCAGCCAGCCGTTGCCCATATCGCCATCGACCTCATTGGCCATGGCGGTCTGCATGTCGACAATCCCGCCGATGGTGGCGGTCAGGCAGTTCAGGACAAAGGACACGGCGTAGGGCTTGTCCAGCGTCAGCACCAGCGTCTTGTCATCCGTGGCGACGATGGTCTGTTCGACGTTCTCGGCGGTAAAGCCGAACTGCGTCAGGATGAACGAGGGTGTCTTGTTCAGCAGCACCGCGCGGCGCAGCGAGAATTCCGCATCCTTGGCCGTCACCGGATTGCCTGATGCAAACACATGGCCGTCGGCCATGGTAAAGGTGATGGTCTTGCCGTCTTCGGAGATATCCCAGCTTTCGGCCAGATCCGGCTGATAACCGGCATCCAGATCCAGCGGGTCGAAATTCACCAGCTTGTTGTAGACATTGCGGCTGACGTCCGCGCCCGCGAATTCAAAGCTTTCGGCCGGGTCAAATGTCTTGATGTCGTCGATCCGGTTGGCGATCACCAACATGTTCGGCGGCGTTTCAGCGGCGACAGGCGCGGCAGCGCCCGCGGCCAGCATTGCGGTGACCACCGCTGCAACAAAAGATCGTTTCATAGTATAGCTCCCTGTTTTTATTATCAAACGCCCCAGGTTTTCCGCAGGACGCGCAGCCAGTTCCCATGTGTGATCTTGGCCATCAGGCCGTCATCCACACCATGAGATCGCAGTGCCTCGACAAGAACGGTCAAGCCCGCACAGTCCCCGATCGGCGCGGGCACCAACGCCCCGTCAAAATCCGATCCAAAGCCAACGCGATCCTCACCCAGTCTTTGGACCAGATGGTCAAAATGTTGGAGCATGATGTCAAGCTCAAACTCCGCATCCATGCATCCGTCGGGCCGCAGAAAGGCGCTGGCGAAATTGATGCCCACCATTCCATCACTGTCGCGGATCATGTCCAGCTGTCGGTCGGTCAGGTTGCGCGAATGCGGACAAACGGCCCAAGCGTTGGAATGCGTCGCCACCAGCGGGGCATCACTGATGCGGGCGACGTCATCGACGCCCTTGGCGTTCAGGTGGGACAAATCGACCAATATCTTCAGCGCGTTACACTCGCGGATCAGCGCCTTGCCCGGCTCTGTCAGCCCCGGCCCGGTGTCGGGGTCGGACGGATAGCGAAACGGCACGCCGTGTCCCCAGACCGTGTCCCTGCTCCAGACCGGACCAAGTGAGCGCAACCCGCGCGCGTGCCAGGTGTGCAGGCGCTCAAACTCGCGGTCCACGGCCTCGGCGCCCTCGATATGCATCACGGCAGCCATTTCCGGGGCGGGCAGGGCGGTTTCCACCTCGGCAGCTGTTCGGCAGAGGCGCACAGCACCTGCCGCCTCAAGATCCTCCAGCGCGGCAAAGCCCCGTTCGGTCCAGTCGAGCGCCTCAACCTCGGACACGACCTCTGGCAGGGGGATGTCATAGGCGGGCTTTTTCATCTCTTTGTGGCGAACGGCCTTGTTGCCGGGGCTGGGCACGAAGATGGCGAACATGCCGCCGCCAAAGCCACCGCTATGCGCGCGCGGCTTGTCGATATGACCATCGGGCAGGCCTGCGGCCACTTGCTCGGCGGTCACGTCGCCCCGCAACAGACGCAGAACCAGATCGTTGTGTCCGTCGAAGATGGGGAAGTCGGTCATGGTGTCTCCAGTGATCGTTTGAAACCGAAATGCGTTGGTGAAAATCCGGCGCTTTCGTAGAAACGATGAGCCTCGCTGCGGCGTCGGTCAGAGGTCAGTTGAACCAGAGTGCAGCCACGGCGTCGCGCCGTGTCGACGGCCCAGTCAAGCAGCATCTGCCCCAGTCCCTGACCGCGCAGCGCCCGCGCCACGCGCATTGCCTCGATCTGGGCCCGCCAAGCGCCGTGCCGGGACAACCCCGGGATGAAGGACAAAAGCAACGTCGCCGCGATGACGCCCTCCATCTCGCCGACAAGAAGCAGATGGTTGGGGTCGGCGTCTATGGCGTCAAACGCGCTCTGATAGGCGTGATCGGGCGTGGTCCATTCCCGCGTCTGGCCGATGTCATCATCTGCATACAGCGCGATGAGTGCGGGCAGGTCGGCCTGTTGGGCCAATCGGATGGAAAGCGGAGAATGTGTCATGCGCCAACCCTTGGCGAATACGCGGCAATTAGCAATACATGCCCTTCTCGGGAGGATTGTTCCGACTGACCTGCTTTCCGAAGAACCCGTGTTCTTTGATGCGCTCTGTTCCGGTTTTGGCCCACTATCAACCGTTGAAGAACGTACATTACATGCAGATCCCCCGAAGGTCGCCGAAGTATCGGGTTGGGGCGATCAGGCGTTCTAGATGCGGGGGGGACGGGACTCGGACCCCTTTGGGGCCCATCGCCCGCCCGCCAACCCGCCCGCCAACCCGTTTGCCAACCCGTTTGCCAGGCCTGTGTTCGACCTGGTGGCGACGCGTCGCGTAAGGTGCGATCTATTCCTCGTGGATGCCGTCCGCGGTAAAGGAGCCACCCTGGTAGACCACGTCGGGCGCATCGCCCGGGAATTTTGCCTCTGAGGCATCCAGTTTGTCGCGATAGGTTTCGGAGTTGTCCTGCGGGCGCCAGCCCAGCCATGCGACCTTGGTGTTGTCCCACCAGACGGTATCGTTGTCGGACACGCCATAGATCACCGGGCATCCTAGGCGCGGCACGTCAAAGACCCGCTCGATCAACGAAACGAAATCGCCGTAGGACATCCACGAGGACAGCATCCGGTGGGTTTTCGGCTCTTCAAACGACGACCCGATCCGTACAACGGCTGTTTCCTGCCCGAACTTGTTCCAATAAGCGGATGCCATCATCTCGCCGAAGACTTTGGAGACGCCGTAGAGGCCGTCGGGCTGTGGGTAGATCGTGTTATCGATGACCTGATCCTGGCGGTAGAATCCGACCGCGTGGTTCGAGGAGGCAAAGACGATGCGGGGGTGGCCGTGTTTGCGGGCGGCCTCATAGAGGTTGTAGACCCCTTCGATGTTGGAATTGCGGATCACTTCCCAGGTGCCTTCGACCGATTTGCCGCCGAAATGCACGATGCCGTCGCAGCCTTTGACCAGGGCATCTACGGCGGCTTTGTCGGCAAGATCGCAGGGGACGATTTCCTCGTGCGGAGCAGCGTCGCCAAGGTCGGCCACGTCGGACAGACGGATTGTGTGGGCCAGATGCGACAGACGCGAGCGCAGCGCATGGCCCAGTCCACCGGCGGCGCCGGTGATCAGGAGGCGGTTCATCTTGGAGGTCGGGTGCATGGAGTATCCTTTGTGTCTGGTCAGTCAGCCGGCAAAGCGGGTTTGGCGCACGCCCTGTACGCCAAGGCCGGTGATCGCGAAGAGCCCACCAGCCTGTGGCTGGTCGGTGCCCGGGGTAACCCCCGCGCCAAGAGTGGTCAAATAGAGGGTATCGAGGTTCGCGCCGCCGAACATCGGACGCGAGGGGCGCTCAATGGGCAGGTCAATGGTCCGGTCGAGGCGCCCGTCCGGCGCGATCCGGTAGAGCTGCCAACCCGAAACGCCTGCCTGCCAGTAACAGCCATCAGCGTCGACCGTGCCGCCGTCCGGCCGCCCGGCCACGGCCCGCGTGTCGAAAAACAGGTCCGGCGGGCCGGGTGTTCCGGTGTCCAGATCATAGTCGCAGACGTAGATATTGCGGACCGCCGGAAAGCTGTCCGAGAAATACATCCGCGTGCCATCGGGGGGAAAGGCCAGACCGTTGCAGGTGTAGTAGCCGCCGCGCCAGGTTGTGACCGAATGATCGGAGTCCAGGCGATAGAAGGTGCCGGTGGGTGGTTTTTCGGGTGCGGTCGGATCGTGCATGGTGCCGGCCCAGAACCGGCCCGCCGGGTCGGTCTGACCATCGTTGAACCGGTTTCCGGGCAAATGCGCCTCGGGGTCGCTGATCGGGGTCAGCGCGCCACTGTCCCAGTCCAAGAGCTTGAAGCCTGTGCTGGTTGCAAGCACCAGCCCGCCCTGCTCGCGCAAGGCAAGGCAGCCGACAGGTTCCCCAATTGTACGGGTTTCGGTCTTGCCGGACGTCACATCGGTGCAATGGACCAGCCCGACGGGAATATCGACCCACCAGAGCCTTTGCGTATCCACGTCCCAGACAGCACCTTCGCCAATGGCGCTGTGGCTGTCGACCAGACAGTCGATCGAGATGCCCACCAAAACCTCCGGGTTCATCGCTTCGGCGCGACCCTAGCCGCAATTGGTGTCCAGCGCCAAGGGGTTGGCGTCAGGTCTCGTCAAATCGGGCGGGCTGGGCTAGGCAGGTCGCATCTTGCCACCCCGGAGACTTGCCCATGACCCCTGCTGCCCGCGTTCATGCCGCGATTGAGTTGCTTGATCAGATCTCAACGGGTCGACCGGCCGAACAAGTGCTGACGACCTGGGGCAGGACGTCCCGGTATGCCGGGTCAAAGGACCGTGCGGCGGTGCGCGATCTGGTGTTCGACGCGTTGCGGTGCTGGCGGTCCGCAGCTGTGACAGGCGGCGGCGAGAGCGGACGGGCCCGCATGCTGGGGGTGGTGCGCCTGCGCGGCGAAGACCCCGACGCAATCTTTACCGGGCAGGGACATGCCCCGGCAGCGTTGAGCGATGCGGAACGTGGCGCAGGCCGTGCACCAGAGGGGAACGAGGCGCTGGACTTGCCCGACTGGTTGGCGACCCGGTTTCGGGACAGTCTGGGCGAGGTTGCCGACGAGACGGCGCAGGCGTTGCGGTCTCGGGCGGATGTGTTCCTGCGGGTCAATCCGAAACGAGGGACTGTCAGTCAGGCGATCGCACGATTGGCCGAGGACGGCATTGTTGCGGCGTCGCATCCATTGTCACCGACGGCTTTGCGCGTGACTGACGGCGCGCGGGCGATTGCCCGCAGCGACGCCTATCTTTCGGGAGCGGTGGAATTGCAGGACGCGGCCAGTCAGGCGGTTGTGGACGCGCTGCCTCTGGTGCCCGGACTGTCGGTGCTGGACTATTGCGCCGGTGGCGGCGGCAAGGCGCTGGCGATGGCGGCCCGATTGGGGGACAGCAGGGTCGATGCCCATGACGCAGCGCCGCAGCGGATGGCCGATCTGCCCGCCCGCGCGGACCGGGCGGGGGTGAATATTCGCATCGTTCAAAAACCGCGCGGACCCTATGACCTTGTGTTTTGTGATGTGCCCTGTTCCGGCAGCGGCGCGTGGCGTCGGGCACCTGAGGGCAAATGGCGGCTGACACAGGCACGGTTGTCAGAACTGTGCGTAATTCAGGCCGAAATCCTCGACCAGGCCGCGCGGCTTGTCTCTCCGGGGGGATGCCTGGCCTATGCCACCTGCTCGGTCCTTGGTGAGGAAAACGCCGAACAGGTCAGCGCCTTTCTGGCGCGTGCGCCGGCGCGCCGGATTGAAATGCAGCGCCAGTTTCTGCCGTCCGATGGGGGGGATGGTTTTTTTGTTGCGGTCTTTCGATTGGGCGATGTCACGAAACCACAACTTTGCCGCGAAATACCCGGACGGTTAACGTGCTCTTAACGGAGTTGATGAGCATACTCGGAGGCAACGATTCGTGATTTCGGGAGATGGCGTGGAGGCGACAATCGACATTGCGCGCAAGCGCCAGGGCGGGCTATCGCCCGTGGTGGGCGCAGCGACTCTGGTGGTGCTTGCCACCTTGTCGCTGCTGGTGTCCCAATTCGCTGAGGTCCGGACGGTTGAGGTGGTCGCCTTGGCTGCAACCGGGGCGTTCGGCTGTCTGGCCGTGGTCTGGCTGGCGGTTGACCGGATCATGGGCGGGCGGTTGCAACGGCGCGTGGCGCAACTGGCCGATTTTGTCGAGACAGAGCCTGCGTTCTGCTTTCTCACCGATGGGGATGGGTCTGTCCTGCGGGCCAACCAGGCGGCGCGGGATCGTTTCGCCAGCACGGATGAGGATCGCCTTTCCGCGACGCTGCGGGATGTGTTCGCCAGCTCCGAAGGCATCGTCTACCGGATGCAGCAAAAGGCGCTGCATGAGGGGGTGGCGGTCGAGGATGTGACCAGCCACTCCGAAGGCTACCGAATTTATGTGCGCGCCTTCCGTCCGGACCTCATGCTCTGGCGGCTGGAGAACGAGTCTCAGCGCGCGGGCGGACGGACGCGGGCCGATCTTGCGGTGATTTCATTGGGGCGGAATGGGGCGGTTCTGTACATGAACCCGGTGGCGCGTGAACTGGTGGGGCAGCGGGTCAAGCGGCTTGATGACATCTTTGCCGATCTGCCGCTGCGCACCGACGGGGTGCATTGCCTCAAGGGCAGCCATGCAGGGCAAAGCGTGCTGGTCCACAGCGCCGATATCGGGGGCGGACGGCAAGAGCTGGTGCTGTCGCCGATCGCCGAGGATGCGGGCCGTCAGGACATCATGGGCAGTTTTGACGGGCTCCCCGTGCCCTTGCTCAAGGTTGCGCCGGACGGTGAGGTCATGCGTGCCAACCCCGAGGCGCGACGGCTTTTGAACCTTGGTCAGGGAGATCCGGGACATGTGGCCGAACACATGGAGGGGCTGGGACGCGCCATCAAGGACTGGCTACAGGAGGCAGCGGATGGACGTGGTCTGCACCGATCCGAATTTCTGCGCCTGACCCGGGCAGACCGTGAGGTTTTTGTCCAAGTCACGCTCAACCGCGTGATCGAGGAAGGGGAAACCGCCCTGATCGCCGTGCTGAACGATGCGACAGAGTTGAAAACACTGGAGGCGCAATTCGTCCAGAGCCAGAAAATGCAGGCCATCGGACAACTTGCGGGCGGCGTTGCACATGATTTCAACAATCTGCTCACTGCGATTTCGGGGCATTGCGATCTACTGCTGTTGCGTCACGACCAAGGTGATCCGGACTACGGCGACCTTGTCCAGATCAACCAGAACGCCAATCGCGCGGCGGCGCTGGTCGGGCAGCTTTTGGCGTTCTCGGGCAAGCAGACCATGCAGCCGGAGATCATGGAACTGCGCGATACGCTGTCTGATCTCGCCCATCTGCTCAACCGTCTCGTGGGTGAAAAGGTGCGCCTGACGCTCAAACATGACCCGATCCTGCCACAGGTACGTGGCGACCGTCGCCAGTTGGAACAGGTCATGATGAACCTTGTGGTCAACGCGCGCGACGCCATGCCCGAAGGCGGCGAAATTGTCGTCGAAACCGAATCCCGAACCCTGAATGAGCCGATGACCCGTGACCGCGCCGTGGTGGCGCCGGGCATTTATGTGTCCGTCCGGGTGACGGATGAGGGCATCGGCATCCCGCAGGACAAGCTGCAAAAGGTGTTCGAGCCGTTCTTTACCACCAAACGCACTGGCGAAGGCACCGGGCTAGGGCTGTCGACGGTGTATGGCATCGTCAAGCAGACCGGCGGTTTTATCTTTGTCGACAGCGTGGTGGGGCAGGGCACCTGTTTCACCCTGCTGTTCCCGGCTTTCGAAACCCCGCGACAAGAGACCCCGGTGGCGGTTCAGAAAGAAGAGAGAAAACTGCCGGAACAAGGGACCGGAGTGGTGCTTTTGGTCGAGGATGAGGCTCCGGTGCGCGCCTTTGCCGCCCGCGCCCTGCGCCTGCGCGGCTACACGGTGATCGAGGCTGAGACCGCAGAGGACGCGTTGAGCACGCTGGATGATGACGACCTTGCCGTCGATATTTTTGTCACGGACGTGGTGATGCCGGGCATGGACGGGCCGACATGGGTACGCAAGGCGCGCGAACGACGCCCCGATACCTGCGTTGTCTTTGTATCGGGCTATGCCGAGGATGCCTTTGGTGAAGGCAGCGAAGAGATCCCGAATTCTGTCTTCCTGCCGAAACCGTTTTCGCTTTCGGACCTGACGGAGACGGTTCACCGGCAATTGAACTGAGGCCGCGCCGAAGGCAGGCGTCAGGGTATACCGCGTCCGTCGGCCTGTCTTCCCGACCGAAACAGATTTCCTGCGCCGATAGCCTCAGCGCGCGCTTTCCCACACCTCGAAATCCGCCGCGCATTTCCGCCGCAACTTGGCCTGGGTCTCGCCGGAGAGTGTCAGGTCGCGGTCGGGCGACACATTCTCGCGCGGGAGGTCGATTGTTGTCTGCAACCGCTCTTCGAGAAAACCGATCAGACCTGACTGGTTTTCATATTTGAACAGATGCGCCACCGACACGCCATTGGGGCGCGGCTCGACGAACTTTGCCTGACCGCCGACGTTCGCGTAGGGCGGGCGCTCTCCCTGCGCATAGGCATCACAGAACGCGTCAAAACTCATGCCCCGGGTGGAGGTTGGCTTGCCTTCAAGGAAACCCCGTTGGCGATAACGATACCAGGATCCCAGCCAGTCAACGGGTTCCCGGATCACGGCCAGCAATTCCATCTCCCCGCCGACCTTGTCAAACATCGGACGGAAAAACCGATTGTACCGATAGACCGGAGCGTGTTTGAGTTCGGGCGGGTCGGACACAACCATTGAGGCCATGGACCCAAGCGCGTGCGCATAGGCCGTTGTCCCCGTCTTGGGCACGGCCAACATCACCAAACGCGCCTTCCAGAACACCAGCATTCAAATTGTTCCCGACTTGTAAACCTTCCCTTAACCCTCGCGCAGCAGAGTGGGAAAGGAAAGATTTGACTTGAAATGTTCACGCTTTGACCTCATAGCGATTGGAACAAGAGGTGAACGAAAGCAGCGATTGCCGCGCTCCTCGGCATATGGAATAAGGATCGAAACGCATGGCAACGGCAGATCTTCTAAGTATGGACGACAAGAAAAAGGCTGAAAAGCAAAAGGCCCTGGACAGCGCGCTGGCCCAGATCGAACGACAGTTCGGCAAGGGCTCCATCATGAAGCTGGGCGGTGAAAACGCGATCCGGGATATCGAATCGACTTCGACCGGGTCGTTGGGTCTGGATATCGCGCTGGGGATCGGTGGGCTGCCCAAAGGGCGGATCATCGAGATTTACGGGCCGGAAAGCTCTGGCAAGACCACGCTGACGCTGCATGTGGTTGCCGAAGAGCAGAAAAAAGGCGGCGTTTGCGCCTTTGTCGATGCAGAGCACGCGCTGGACCCGCAATACGCGAGAAAGCTGGGCGTCGACCTGGACGAACTGCTGATCTCGCAGCCCGACACTGGCGAACAGGCGCTTGAAATTGTGGATACACTGGTGCGGTCCGGCGCGGTCAACCTTGTGGTTGTCGACTCCGTTGCCGCGCTGACGCCGAAGTCCGAACTTGAGGGCGACATGGGCGACAGCAGCGTCGGCGTACACGCCCGCCTGATGAGCCAGGCAATGCGCAAGCTGACGGGATCGATCAGCCGGTCGAACTGTATGGTGGTTTTCATCAACCAGATCCGGATGAAGATCGGCGTGATGTTCGGCTCTCCCGAGACGACCACCGGCGGCAACGCGCTCAAGTTCTATTCGTCCGTGCGTCTGGACATCCGTCGTATCGGTTCGATCAAGGACCGCGATGAGGTGGTCGGCAACCAGACCCGCGTCAAGGTGGTCAAGAATAAGGTGGCCCCGCCGTTCAAGCAGGTGGAATTCGACATCATGTATGGCGAAGGCATCTCGAAGATGGGCGAACTGATCGATCTTGGCGTCAAGGCCGGCGTGGTTGATAAATCCGGTGCCTGGTACAGCTATGGAGATGAGCGGATTGGGCAAGGGCGTGAAAACGTCAAGACCTACCTGCGTGAGAACAAGCGCGTCGCCTATGAGATTGAGGACAAGATTCGCGCGGCGCATGGGTTGGACTTTGACATGCCCGAGGTCGACCCGGAGCTGACCGAAGACTGACCAGAAGTCGGCATGACGATCACATGACGACCAAAGGGCGCCGCACAGGGCGCCCTTTTTTCATACCGCTGATGTCCCGCACCTTGGTTTGACACGCCAATGCCGCGCGTCGATCCGAACCGGACCAAGCGGCGGTGGACACCGACGGGCGGCGCGGATACATCTGCGCCGATCACTCGCCCGCGAAGAGGCCCGACATGGCAAGCCTGAACGACATCCGCTCTACCTTTCTGACCTATTTCGAGAAACAGGGGCATGAGGTTGTGGCCTCCAGTCCGCTGGTGCCGCGCAACGACCCGACGCTGATGTTCGTCAACTCGGGCATGGTGCAGTTCAAGAACCTGTTCACCGGGGTAGAAAAACGCGACTACAACCGCGCCACGACTTCGCAGAAATGCGTGCGTGCGGGCGGCAAACACAACGACCTCGACAACGTCGGTTATACAGCGCGACATCACACCTTTTTCGAGATGTTGGGGAATTTCTCTTTCGGCGATTATTTCAAGACCGAGGCTATTCCGTTTGCTTGGGAATTGATCACGAAGGAATTCGGGATCGACCCCAAGCGCCTGTTGACGACGGTCTATCACACCGACGATGAGGCGTTTGAAATCTGGAAAAAGGTCGGTGTTCCCGAGGACCGGATCATTCGGATCGCAACCTCTGACAACTTCTGGCAGATGGGTCCGACTGGTCCCTGCGGGCCATGCACGGAAATCTTCTACGATCACGGCGATCATATCTGGGGCGGCCCTCCGGGCAGTGCCGACGAAGATGGCGACCGTTTCATCGAGATCTGGAACGTTGTCTTCATGCAGAACGAGCAGTTCGAGGACGGCTCGATGAAGGCGCTGGACATGCAGTCGATCGACACCGGCATGGGGCTGGAGCGGATCGGCGCGCTGTTGCAGGGCAAACACGACAACTATGACACCGACCTGATGCGCAGCCTGATCGAGGCCAGCGCCGATGCGGCCTGCGTCGATCCTGATGGGCCGGGCAAGATGCACCACCGCGTCATTGCGGATCACCTGCGGTCAACGTCGTTCCTGATTGCCGACGGGGTGATGCCGTCAAACGACGGGCGTGGCTATGTGCTGCGCCGCATCATGCGCCGCGCGATGCGCCATGCGCATCTGCTGGGCGCGCAGGATCCGATGATGTACCGTCTTGTGCCGGCGTTGGTGCGCCAGATGGGGCAAGCCTATCCGGAACTCGGTCGCGCGCAGGCGCTGATCGAGGAAACACTGCGATTGGAAGAGACCCGCTTCAAGGCGACGCTGGATCGCGGGCTCAAGCTGTTGGATGACGAACTGTCCGGTCTGGACGCCGACGCGCCGCTGCCGGGGGCCGCCGCGTTCAAGCTGTATGACACTTTTGGTTTTCCACTGGACCTGACACAGGACGCGCTGCGTGAAAAGAACCGCACGGTTGATGTCGATGGGTTCGACACCGCGATGCAGGAACAAAAGGCCCGCGCGCGGGCGGCATGGAGCGGATCGGGTGAGGCGGCGGATGCGACCGTCTGGTTCGACATCGCCGACAGCCACGGTGCAACCGATTTCCTGGGCTATGATACAGAGATCGCCGAGGGTCAGGTGCTGGCGTTGGTGGTGGATGGCAAGGCTGTCGATACGCTGTCGGCGGGCCAGAGCGGCTGGGTCGTTCTGAACCAGACACCCTTTTATGGCGAGTCCGGTGGCCAGGTCGGTGACACCGGCTGGCTGCGCCGTCTGGAGAACGAAGACGAGGGCGCGACAGTCACGGACACCCAAAAGATGGCCGGTGGCAAGGTTATCGCCCATCTTGTGACGGTCGACCGTGGTGCGCTGACCAAGGGTGATGCGCTGCAACTGGAGGTCGACCACACCCGTCGGTCTGCGATCCGCGCCAACCACTCGGCCACGCATTTGCTGCATGAGGCGCTGCGCGAGGCGCTAGGCAACCATGTCGCGCAGCGCGGCTCTCTCAATGCGCCGGATCGCCTGCGGTTTGATTTTAGCCACGGGCAGGCGCTCAGCCTTGAGCAATTGCGCGCGGTCGAACGGGACGTCAACGCCTTTATCCGCCAGAACGCGACCGTCAGCACACGGATCATGACGCCGGACGACGCGCGCGCCATGGGCGCTCAGGCGCTGTTTGGCGAGAAATACGGCGACGAGGTGCGCGTGGTTTCGATGGGTGTCCAGAGCGGCACTGGGAAAGGCGCCGAAGGGCAAACCTATTCGATCGAGCTGTGTGGCGGCACCCACGTTGGCCAGACCGGCGACATCGGCCTGTTTGTCACGCTGGGTGACAGCGCGTCCAGCGCAGGCGTGCGCCGGATCGAGGCGCTGACCGGCGCTGCCGCCTTTGACTACCTGTCGCAGCAGGATCACCGGCTGGCCGAAGTGGCAGGCGCGCTGAAGGCAAGTGCTGCCGATGTACCGGGCCGGGTCAAGTCCCTGCTGGATGATCGCAAGCGTCTGGAAGGCGAAGTGGCGCAACTGCGCCGCGAACTCGCAATGGCGGGCGGCGCGGGGCAGGGCGGCGGTGCGGACGCGCGTGAAATCAATGGGATCAAGCTCGTTGCTCAGGTGCTGAGCGGGGTCACCGGCAAGGATCTGCCGCCGCTGATTGACGAACACAAAGGCCGGATCGGCTCTGGTGCGGTGCTGCTGATCACGGATGCGGGTGGCAAGGCGGCCGTGGCCGCAGGTGTGACCGATGACCTGAAGGGCGCGCTGTCGGCGGTGGATATCGTCAAGGCGGCGGTGGCCGAACTGGGCGGCAAGGGCGGCGGTGGTCGCCCGGACATGGCGCAGGGTGGCGGTGCCAGTGCCGACAATGCAGAGGCCGCCATCAAGGCCGCCGAATCCGTGATCGAGGGGATGAAATGATGCCAGCACTCTGGATAGCCCATGTGACTGTGACCGACACCGACGCCTATGGCCGGTACGCCGAACTGGCAGGGCCGGCAATCGCCGAGCATGGCGGTGTGTTCATCGCCCGTGGCGGTCGTTATGTGCAGCTTGAGGGCAAGGAACGTCCGCGCAATGTCGTGGCCCGGTTTCCGTCGGTTGAGGCGGCTGTGGCCTGCTATCAGTCCGATGCCTACCAAGAGGCGTTGAGCCATGCGCGTGGCGCCTCTGAGCGCGAGCTGATGGTGGTCGAGATCACCGAGTGAGGCCATTGGCCGATCTGCGCCGGTCGTTTGACGGGCCGGGGCGGTTGGACTGGATCGGTCTGCGACCTGCCCGAAAGGCGCAGCTTGTCGCGGTCGAGCGTGCGACCGTCACATTTGATGGCTTGACCGACGACCATGGCCGTCCCGGCAAGCGGGCAGTCACCTTGATCCAGGCGGAACACCTGCCGGTCATCGCAGCACTGGTGCGCCGCGATAGCGTGCCAACCGACGTGCTGCGGCGAAATCTGGTGATTTCTGGTATCAATCTGACCGCGCTCAGGGAATTCGGCCTGCGCATCGGCTCTGTTCGCCTGACCGTCACGGCGCCTTGCGCGCCATGCTCACGGATGGAAATGGCTTTGGGGGCGGGCGGCTATTCGGCTTTGCGCGGACATGGCGGATGGTGCTGTTCAGTTTTGCAGCCCGGGTTGATTGCGCTTGGGGATGCCGTCGTACCGGATCTTGACTAGGCATCGGCACCTTTTTGCCCGCTGCCAATTCGAATTGAGCGATCTCCTGCCGCCATTCTTTGCCGGGCTTTGGAAGAAAACTGATTCGTGCGACATTCAGCCAAAGCCCTTTGTATAGGCTTATAATTTTCCGGTTCCGTGAATTGTTCCCGATATAGAAAAAATCATTCACTTCGGTTCTGACTGGACCGTTGCAAAACTATGGCACCTCCACCACAGAATCTGTGATTTCAGGTGGAAAATGCGGGGTTTGACGAATTTTGCTGTGCCAAGTCAGGAATTCCTGTCGCGCCTCCCCGAATTTCTTGGCTAGAGTTTGGATACCTTCAATTTTCTTGGGAGAAAGATCATGAAAAAAGTTCTTGCCGGCGCACTTCTCGCAGCTGCCTTTGCAGCCCCCGCCATGGCGTGGGAAGGCAACGTCGTTGCCTGCTACGACAAAGTCTGGGTTCCGGCCAAGTACGGCTACAAGCAGCACCTGATCATGGCGTCCCACACTGAGTGGGAATACAAGAACGGCCAGATGATCAAGGTCCATTACCCGGCTGTCTACAAAGAGTCGAAGCACATGGTCAAAGAAGGCTACTATGTGGCCAAGAAAGCTGCCTGCAAGTAAGTTGCGCGCACCGAAATGAGAAAGGCGCGGGGTCTGCCACCCCGCGCCTTTTTTTGTTGTTCCGTCTTATGTTGTTCCGTCGGTTTTGAAACCGAAACAGAGGTTTAGAGGATGCAGTTGATCCTGTGATGATCCAACTCTGCCGCTGATGCGGCACATCCTCTCCTCTGCCCCTTTACCTGTCCTGCGCCCGTATCCTGTGGGCAGGGTGCGTTTCAGACGCCGCTGCGCGACATGCGCTTGCGCTCATGCGGGTCAAGAAAGCGTTTGCGCAGACGGATAGCGTTGGGTGTGACCTCGACCAGTTCATCGTCGTTGATGTAGGCGATGGCCTCTTCCAAGGACAGAGTGATCGGAGTGGTCAGCCGAACCGCTTCATCGGTGCCGCTGGCGCGCACGTTGGTCAGTTTCTTGCCCTTGAGCGGGTTCACCTCAAGGTCGTTCTCGCGGCTGTGTTCGCCGATGATCATGCCCTGATAGATCTGGGTCTGTGCGCCGATCATCATTCTGCCGCGGTCTTCGAGGTTCCAGAGCGCGTAGGCGACGGCTTCGCCGGATTCCATGGAAATCAGAACACCCGCACGGCGACCCGGGATCGGGCCCTTGTGCGGGGTCCAGCCGTGAAAGACGCGGTTCAGGACACCCGTACCGCGTGTGTCGGTCAGGAATTCGCCATGGTAGCCGATCAGCCCGCGCGAAGGCACATGCGCAATGATGCGCGTCTTGCCAACGCCCGCTGGCCGCATTTCAACCAGCTCGCCCTTGCGAACGCCGGTCAGCTTTTCGATGACCGCGCCGGAATACTCGTCATCGACGTCGATGGTGGCCTCTTCGACGGGTTCCAGCGTTTTGCCGTCCTCTTCGCGCAGGATCACCTGCGGTCGTGAGATCGACAGCTCAAACCCTTCGCGGCGCATGTTTTCGATCAACACGCCCATCTGCAGTTCGCCACGGCCCGACACCTCAAAGGCCTCGCCGCCGGGGGTGTCCTTGATGCGGATGGCGACGTTGGTTTCGGCCTCTTTGTACAGCCGGTCGCGGATCACGCGGGACTGCACCTTTTTGCCGTCACGGCCCGCCAGCGGGCTGTCGTTGATGCCAAAGGTGACGGTGATGGTCGGCGGGTCGATGGGCTGTGCCTCGAGCGGTTCGTCCACCGCCAGCGCGCAAAGCGTGTCGGCCACGGTTGCCTTGGTCATGCCAGCAAGGCTGATGATATCACCGGCCTCTGCCTCGTCGATGTCTTGCAGCGTCAGGCCACGGAACGCCTGGATCTTGGTGACGCGGAATTGTTCGATCTTCTGGCCGATGCGCGACAGGGCCTGAACGGTCTGTCCGACCTTCACGCGACCGGATTCGATACGGCCAGTCAGCAGGCGACCGACAAAGGGATCGGCCCCCAGAGTCACCGCCAGCATCCGGAAGTCATTATTGACCTGCTTGACCTGCTTGGGGGCGGGGACGTGGTTGACGATCAGGTTGAACAGCGCATCAAGGTTCTTGCGCGGTCCGTCCAGTTCCGCATCGCACCATCCCGAGCGGCCCGAGGCATAGAGATGCGGAAAGTCCAATTGGTCCTCATCCGCATCGAGGTTTGAAAACAGGTCGAACACCTCATCCAGTGCGCGGTCAGGTTCGGCGTCAGGCTTGTCGACCTTGTTGAGCACGACAATCGGGCGCAGACCCAGTGCCAGCGCCTTGGAGGTGACGAATTTGGTCTGCGGCATCGGGCCCTCAGCCGCATCGACCAGCAGGACGACGCCGTCAACCATCGACAGGATGCGTTCCACCTCGGCGCCGAAATCGGCGTGGCCGGGGGTATCCACGATGTTGATACGCTTGCCCTTCCATTCGACGCTGGTTGCCTTGGCAAGGATGGTGATCCCGCGTTCGCGTTCCAGATCGTTGGAATCCATGGCGCGTTCGGCCACGGCCTGATTGGCGCGAAAGGCGCCGGATTGTTTCAGCAGCTCGTCCACAAGCGTTGTTTTGCCGTGGTCGACGTGGGCGATGATCGCGACATTGCGCAAATCCATTAGACGTTTCCTTTGTCCGGAGTTGGCGCGGGCGTAGCCGGGACGCGGCAAAAAGGCCAGAGCCGTTTTGCCGCAAGCATGTTGCAAGGGTGGAACAGGTCACGGTCGCGCGAGCGTCAAAGGGAACCAGCGGGCTTTCGCCGTGGGATCGATCCGCCTCAGCGGCCTTTGGCCGGTCCAGAGCCCCGGGACAGGTCGGAGGGAACAAGATGCGATCCGGCCCGTTGAAAGGGCATGACGGACGGATACATCCGATTGTGACATGACGCGCCGCCCAAAGAGCGGCGTACGGAACCAGAGAAGGAGACAGTCATGAAATCGAGCATTTTTGCACTGGTGGCAGCAGCCGCAACACTTGGAGCGGCCCCGGTTCTCGCCGGCAGCCTTGACGATACCCCGGTCGAGGTCGTGCCTGCGGCCCCGATCGCGCCCGTTGCACCGATTGGTGTCGACTGGACCGGCCTCTATGGCGGTCTGTCGCTGGGCAACATGAACGCCCAAGGCGGTGGCACGTCGAACAACGGCACCATCTATGGCCTGCATACCGGCTATGACTATGACTTTGGCAAGGTCGTCGTGGGTGGCGAGTTCGAATACCAGGCCGGCGATGACTATTCCCTTGGTGGCGTGGACGTGGACAACGTGATGCGGCTCAAGGGTCGGGTTGGCTACGAAATGGGCCAATCGCTGCTGTACGGCACTGCCGGTGTTGCACGGATCGACACCGCGCTGGGGGATGCTACCGGCCCCGTGGGCGGTGTTGGTCTGGAGTATCGCGTGAACGACCGTGTCTCGATCGGTGGTGAGGCGCTGGCACACAGCTTTGACGATGTCGGCGGGTCGGGCGTTGACGTCGACGCGCAGACGTTCTCGTTGCGGGCGTCCTTCCGCTTCTGATGTCCCCCCATTTGGCGGACGGACCCCGTCCCCCCGGAGCACTCGCTCCGGGGGGATTTTTATTGAGGTGGCACTTTAGTGCGGTGACGTGTTCGAAAACAGGTGGATGACCAGAATCCCGGTCAGAATGAGGCCCATTCCGAGCACGGCGGCCAGATCAAGCTTTTGGCCGAAAACCACCAGACCAATGGCCGCGATCAGGACAATCCCCAGTCCCGACCAGATGGCATAGGCAATGCCGACGGGAAAATGTTTCAACGCGATCCCCAAAAGGTAGAACGCCGCGCCATAGGCAAGGATCACGATGATCGTCGGCCCCACCCTTGTGAACTGTTGGCTGGCTTGCAACGCGGTGGTGCCGATGGTTTCGGCCAGCACGGCAAAGGCAAGGAGCAGGTAGGGCATTGAACTCTCCGGACTGCGCGGCAAATGGCGCGCGGTGTCACCGATGCCACGCTCCGGACCCGGTCGCAAGACACAGGCCCATCCGGGGCGCGGCGACCGCAAGGGGGCTGCGCCCCTTTGCGTCGGTGCGGTGTCAGGCGGGCAGGTGGATGTTGAACCGGGCCCGGATCGCGGCATCGGTCGCGGGATCGAACCGTGCCGCGCTGCGACTGTTCAGTATGGCGTCCTTGCGGGCGGTCGCGTTCACCAGCAGATCCGGTTTGTCCTTTTCCTCCCATTCCTTGGGGGAACTGCGGTTGCCCAGTCTGGGATAGACATGGTCACGCTGCATCCGGCCCAGGGTGGCGTCGGTGCCAAGGTAGTGGCCGGGTCCGTTCAGGCAGACGTCGCGCATCTGTTCCAGCGCAAGTGTTTCGTCGTCGACCTCGATCCCGCGCACGCAGCGCAGCGCCTGACCGATCAGATCGTCGCCCAGGATCAGGCTTTCGTGACAGAACCCCAGCAGTGAGGCATGCATCCCGGCGGCCTCGTAGACCATGTTCAGGCCGGATAGTCCGGCCATCACATTGGTGCACATCTGCTCCCATCCGGCCTGCATGTCCGGCAGCTTGGAATCCGATGCGCCCCCGGTGGCCCCGCCGGGCAACCCGTAGTAGGCGTGCATCTGCGCGCAACCCGACGATAGCAGCGCCTGTTCGCCCGACCCCACGGTCATGGCCCCAGACCGCAGGTCCAGACCAAAGGGCCAGGTGCCAAAGATTGCCGGATGGCCCGGTTTCATCGCGTTCACATAGACCACACCAGCCAGACATTCGGCCACCGCCTGCACGATGGCGCCGGCGATGGTCGAGGGCGCGGTGGCGCCTGCCATGCCCGCGCTCAGCAACAGGACAGGCATGCCGCCGCGAATGCAGGATTCCATTGTCTCACAGCTTTCAGTGGCGAATTTCATCGGCGGCACAACAAAGCAGTTGGAGTTCGACACGAAAGGGCGCGCGCGCCAGGCGTCCTCGCCACCCGCGATCAGGTGCAACAGCTCCAGCCCCTCGGCCACATGGGAGGGGTCGGAAAATGACGTGCCAACATGTTTGGTGGTGCCGGCGCAGCAGGCGTAGATGGTGTTCAGGTCCATCTCCCGGTTGTCGCTAATGTCCCGGGCCACCATGGGCCGTTGCAGGAAATGGATATTGTCCAGCACATGCGCAATCCGCGCGGCATCGTGCAGATCCTGCACGGTGCTTTCACGGTAGGCGCGTCCCGAGACATCGACCATGTGCACGGCGGCGCCCGCGGTGCCGTAGTGAACACGCTGTCCCGACAGGTCCATGTCAAAGCGCGGGTCGCGGCCACACAGCGACAGGTCCCGGCACGCCTTGGCCAGCATATCCTCGACCAGCGCGGGCGAGAACCGCAGCCGCCCGTCATCCCCCAGCCGGGCACCGGCGGCGGTCATGATCTCGATGCCGGATGCGGGCGCATCCGCAAGGCCGATCTCATCCAGCGCCAGCAGGGCGGTGGCATGGATACGGTCGACCTGGGCGTCGGTCAGCGGCCGGTACTTGCCGCCGGTCATGCCGGGACGGACGGGACGGATGTCATCGGACAAGGCGGCTGCGCGAGAGGCGACACGGGCGGCGCGGCCACCGCTGCGGCGGGAGAGAGGGGCGGTCATGATCGGAATTCCATTTTTTTTTGGGAACGCTCAGGGACAGGTCAGTGGCAGGGGACATGGTCCGGCCGACCACGGGCCGCGCGTCCGCGTCGGGCGCCGATCTTGCGCAGGATCAAGGAGATGGTTGCGTTTTCCCGGCACATGACAGCCAGCGTTCCCGACAGACCTGGTCTTGTCTGTGCCGAAAACGACGCCATGTCGCTTTTGCTCTGGTGGCGAAAATGAATTCAATTTTACAGGCGGTTAAGCGCGCGTAAATGCACCGTGCCTAATGTGCGAACACCCGAACCCAACACCGGAGATGTTTGATGATTCGCGCTTTCCTTCTTTCGGCCGCTCTGATTGCGGCGGCCCCGGCGGCCATGGCGGTTGAACCGCACGCCGCTATGCAGGCTTATGTCGACACCGAAATCATGACCTGGGCGCATGATGGCACGATCATTGATGCGATTGCAGCCCAGAACACCCAGACCGCAGGCTACGACGCCATCCGGATCGATGCGCTGGACAAGACCTGGCGCGCCGAGGTCGGCACCGGGTCTGACATGGTGGATGGCGTGCTGACGAACGCCGCAGCCGATTTCCTGCGCACACGGATTGCCGCCAGCGGCGGCATGATCACAGAAGTCTTTGTCATGGACGCGCAAGGGCTGAACGTCGCCGCCTCTGGCGCCACGTCTGACTACTGGCAAGGGGATGAGGCAAAGTTTCAGGAAACATATCCCAAGGGTGCCGGTGCCGTGCATTTCGGCGAGATCGAATTTGATGAGTCCAGCCAGACCTATCAGGCACAGATCTCTGTCACGATCACGGACCCGTCCAGTGGCGCGCCGATCGGCGCCATGACCATCGGGATCGACGCCGAAGCGTTGATGTAATCCCCGCCAACAACATCAAGATACCAACGGGCAAGGAACGCGAGCATGACACAGGACGGCAACACGCGGCTTGGGGCCGGGCTGCATTCGGTATTCGTCAGATGTGCGGCGATCATGGCCATCACCACAATTGTGGTGGCGGGCCTGATCTCGGTTCAGGCGACGTCTCTGATCAAGGGACTGGCGGTCAAGGGCGTCGTCGATATGGCGGCCAAGACGGTCGAACGCAACGCCGAGGCGCTGGCCAAGCCGATCAAGTTCAAGGTTCTGCCCAAGATCGACGAAATGACTTCGGCCGCATTGAGCGCGGCCGGAGCGGATGGAAGCGCCATGGCGGTTCTGGATGCGGATGGTTCGCTGCTGGCGTCTGCGGGCGACGATCCGGCGCTTTTGGATGAGGTGGCCGTGCTGGCGCGCACCGTTCTTGAAAGCGGAACCCGGCAGGTATCGCGGCAGGGGTTGATCGTCGCAGAGCCAGTGATGGCCGGGCCGGAAGGGCCGGTCATCGGTGCGCTTGTCATGGCATGGAATGCCGATGCGGCGCTGGCGGCGGTCGGTGCTGACAAGTTGCGTATGCTGCTGACAGCGGCTGCGGTTTTTGTTGTTCTGATGGCGGGCACGCTGCTGGTGTTGCAGCGCAGTCTGGGACGCCCCCTGCGACAGGTGAACGAAGCCATCAACCGGATCTCACTCGGCGACTATGAGACCGAGATCGGCATGACCGGGCGGCGGGACGAATTTGGTGAGATCGTCACGCATATGGGCTCCTTGATCGGGGCGCTGCGCGACGCGCGTTCCGCCGAAGAGGCGCGCGCCGAGAATATGGAACGGCAGGTCGAAATGGTCCATCATCTGGGCACCGCGTTGGATATGCTGGCAGATGGCGTGCTCAACCGTGAGATCGAGGCCGAATTCCCCGAGGAATACGCAGCGCTGCGCGCCAACTATAATCGCGCGGTCACCAGCCTTCGGCAGGTCATCGACGAGGTCTCTGCCAGTGCAGGCAGCTTGCTGGACAACGCCAACCAGATCACCGCCGCCTCGGACGATCTGGCCCGCCGGACGGAAACCCAGGCCGCCACGCTGGAGCAATCGGCGGCGGCGTTGGAAGAATTGTTGAGCAGCGTCACCGCTGCGGCGGAAAACGCGCAGAGCGCCGATGAGCAGGTCCGCCAGACCCGCGATATTGCCGAGCGGAACGGACAGGTTATGAAATCCGCCATCGAGGCGATGGGCGCGATCGAAAAATCGTCGGATCAGATCAGCGAAATCACCAATGTGATCGACGATATCGCGTTTCAAACCAATCTTCTGGCGCTCAATGCAGGGGTCGAGGCGGCCCGTGCCGGGGAATCCGGTAAGGGCTTTGCCGTGGTTGCCACAGAGGTCCGCGGCCTGGCCCAGCGTAGTGCAGCCGCCGCCCAACAGATCAAGGATCTGATCACCGGCGCCGGTGAGCAGGTGACCAGCGGCGTCAGACTGGTCGAAGAGGCAGGTGGCGCATTGGACGATGTGCTGGCCCGCGTGGCCGATGTCTCGAAGATGGTCAGTGGCATCGCCAACAGCGCCGGAGAGCAGGCGCAGGGCTTGCAGGAAATCAACGTCGGCGTGTCGAACCTTGACAGGGTCACGCAACAGAACGCCGCCATGGTCGAAGAGGCCACAGCCTCGGCGCATATGATGCGCGGGGATGCCAGCGCCCTCAGCGAAACGGTCGGCCGGTTCACAACGCATGGCGACGGCCCGTCCAACCGCGCCACCAGGACACCTGCCACAGGCGCGGTAGAAAAAGCAGCCTGACCGAAACCGCCGAAGGCCAATGGAAGGCCAATGACAGACCGCCACCGCAGCGCTACGGTGTCGGTCGACAATCCTGCGGTCGCAGCCCCATTTACGTTCGGTTGCCCAAAATGCGGGCATTTTCTGTCAGCTGTCTCTGAGTTGCGGCATTGCCCGTTTGATTGCGCGTCGAATTTGGCAACGGGTTTACATCCCCGCGCGCGAAGGGTTCTGTGGAAGCAGGAAAACGCAACTCGGGACAGACGGGAAAACAATGGCGATTACGGCGAGCATTCGGCACCTCACGCATTACAAGTATGACCGCCCGGTCACGCTATCCCCGCAGATCATCCGACTTCGCCCCGCGCCGCACAGTCGCACCCGGGTTATCAGCCATTCGCTCAAGGTCTCGCCAGAGGGGCATTTCGTAAACCACCAGCAGGACATCTATGGCAACTGGCTGGCGCGTTTCGTCTTTCCCGAGCCGGTGACAGAGTTCCGGATCGAGGTCGATCTGGTTGCCGACATGACCGTCTACAACCCGTTCGACTTTTTCGTCGACGATGTGGCGCGCGAATGGCCCTTTACCTATCCCGAAGACATTGCCCCCGACCTTGCGGTCTATCGCAAGGCGGTGCCGATCACACCCAAGGTCAAGGCCTGGGTGGAAAAGGTGCCGCGTAAAAAGCAGGTCACCATCGACTTTCTGGTCGAGCTGAACCGCCAGTTGGAAACGCAGATCGATTATCTGATCCGCATGGAACCGGGGGTGCAGACACCCGAAGAGACGCTGACCAAGGGCTCTGGCTCTTGCCGTGACACCAGTTGGCTGCTGATCAATATCCTGCGCCACCTGGGCTTTGCCACGCGCTTTGTCTCGGGCTACCTGATCCAGTTGAAACCGGATCTGGAGGCGCTTGATGGCCCCTCGGGCACGGACCATGATTTCACCGATCTGCATGCTTGGTGTGAGGTGTATCTGCCCGGCGCGGGCTGGGTCGGCCTTGACCCGACCAGCGGCCTGCTGACGGGGGAAAGCCACATCCCTCTGGCCGCAACCCCGCATTACAGCAATGCCGCGCCAATCGTCGGCGGGTTTGAAGGGCATGAGGACACCAAGACCGACTTCGACTTTGCGATGGAGGTGACGCGCATCGCCGAACACCCGCGCATTACCAAACCGTTCTCGGAAGAAAGCTGGCAGGCGCTGGACGCGCTGGGGCGAAAGGTTGACGAGGAAATCGAGGCGGCGGACATGCGCCTGACCATGGGCGGAGAGCCGACTTTTGTGTCGATCGACGATTTCGAAAGCCCGGAGTGGAACACCGACGCCGTTGGCCCGCAAAAGCGTGCCCTTGCGGACGAGTTGATCCGGCGACTGCACGACAAATTCGCACCCGGCGGTTTCCTGCATTACGGGCAGGGCAAATGGTATCCGGGCGAAACCCTGCCACGCTGGACATTCTCGCTGTACTGGCGCCACGACGGCAAACCGATTTGGCGCAACAAGGATCTGGTGGCCCGCGAAACGGACAAATCCGCGACAGAGGTGGACGCCGAACGGTTCATGGTCGGGTTTGCCAAATCGCTGGAAATCGGGACCGAATACGTGCAACCCGCCTTTGAGGACCCGGCGGTCTGGATCCTCAAAGAGGCGGAATTGCCCGAGAACGTGACGCCCGAGGATTCCCGCCTGAAAGACCCCGAGGCACGCCAGAGGATCGCGCGGGTGTTTGAGCGCGGGCTGGACAAACCGGCGGGTTTCGTCCTGCCGATCCAGCGCTGGCAATCGCGCGCCTTTGGCCGTGGCTGGCGGTCGGAACGCTGGCGGGCGCGGCGTGGCCACCTGTTCCTGATTCCCGGCGACAGCCCGGTGGGCTTTCGTCTGCCGTTGGGCGCGCTGCCCTATATCAGCCCGTCCAACTTTCCCTACGTCTACCCGGCGGATCCCAACGTCCCCGTCGAGGAATTGCCGGACTTTCTGGAGATGGACGACAAACGGCAGGCCGTCTTTGAGGAACTTCGCCGCATCGCCCAGGAAGAGCGGGACACGCTGCCCGAAACCACACCGGGCCGCGAACAGCCGGTGTCGGCCCTGCGCGGCGATGAACCGTCAGAGGCGCTGCGGGAACAGGCCGTGACGCCAGACGGGGCCACAGTGCGGACCGCCATCGCGGTCGAGCCGCGCGATGGCAAGCTGTGTCTGTTCATGCCGCCGGTCGAACAGCTGGAGGATTACCTTGAGCTGATTTCTGCGGCTGAGGCCACGGCCGATGCGCTGGACCTGCCGCTGCATATCGAGGGCTATACCCCACCGCATGATTCCCGCCTGAACGTCATCAAGGTCGCGCCGGATCCCGGCGTGATTGAGGTCAACGTACATCCGGCGTCCAGCTGGAAAGACTGCGTCGACATCACCAGCACCGTCTACGATGAGGCCCGTCAGTGTCGCCTTGGCGCGGACAAGTTCATGATCGATGGCAAACACACCGGCACGGGCGGCGGCAACCACGTTGTCGTGGGGGGCGCGACGCCGATGGATTCGCCCTTCCTGCGGCGGCCGGATCTGCTGCGGTCACTGATCCTGTACATGCAGCGGCATCCGTCGATGTCCTATCTGTTTTCCGGGACGTTCATCGGGCCGACCAGTCAGGCACCGCGCATCGACGAGGCGCGGCATGACACGCTGTATGAGCTTGAAATCGCGATGTCGCAGATCCCCGACCCAGACGAAGGGGGCGCACCGCCGCCTTGGCTGGTGGACCGGCTACTGCGCAACATCCTGATCGACGTGACCGGCAACACCCACCGGGCCGAGATCTGCATCGACAAGCTGTATTCACCCGACGGCCCGACCGGACGATTGGGGCTGGTGGAGTTCCGCGGCTTTGAGATGCCGCCGGATCCGCGCATGAGCCTTGCGCAACAGGTGCTGATCCGGGCGCTGCTGGTCAGGCTGTGGAAATCGCCGGTCAAGGGCAAGCCGGTGCGCTGGGGCACCACGCTGCACGACAGGTTCATGCTGCCGGAATTTGTCTGGGCGGATTTCCTGGATGTGCTGAGCGACCTCAAGGATCACGGGTTTGACCTGCGGCCCGAATGGTATGAGGCGCAGCGCGAATTCCGCTTCCCCTTTGCCGGTGAAATCGAGGCAGACGGCGTGCATCTGGAGGTGCGTCAGGCGTTGGAGCCCTGGCATGTGCTGGGCGAACGCGGCGCGATTGGCGGCACGGTGCGCTATACCGACAGTTCGGTTGAGCGGATGCAGGTGCAACTGACCGCCGCTGACGCGGATCGCTATGTCGTCTGCTGCAATCAGCGCAAGGTGCCGATGACCCAGACGGGGGAAAACGGGCGTCGCGTAGGGGGGGTCCGGTTCAAGGCATGGCAACCGGCAGAGGCGTTGCACCCGGTTCTCCCGGTAGATGCGCCGCTGATCTTTGACATCTTCGACACATGGTCGGGGCGAGCGATTGGCGGATGTACCTATCATGTGGCGCATCCGGGCGGACGGAGTTACGACACGTTCCCGGTCAACACCAACGAGGCAGACGCCCGTCGGCTTGCGCGGTTCGAGAAACAGGGGCATACGCCGGGGACGTATCAGCCCGCCACCGAAAGCCCGCATCCGGAGTTTCCAATGACACTTGACCTGCGTCGCGCCCCCTGGATCTGACCATGGTCGACCCCGGCGCCGCTGCACCGGCGCGCAAGGCGCCGCTGGAACATTATCAGCCACCCAAAGGGGTGGCTGATGAATTGTTGCGGCGTGACGGCACTTTGCGCCCGGCGTGGAAGCCGATGATTGATCACCTGGCGGGGCGCAATCCCGGCCAGGTCGCTCAGGATTTTGCCCGTGGCGATCTGTATTTGCAGGATGCGGGTGTCTACTATCGCCAGTACACCGGCGATGAGTCCGCCCTGCGCGACTGGCCGCTGAGCCATATACCGGTGATCATCGGTGAGACCGAGTGGCGCGACCTTGCCGCCGGGATCGAACAGCGCGCCGAGCTGTTGGAACGCACCATGGCGGACCTGTACGGGCCCGCCGATCTGGTCAAACGCGGGCTGTTGCCTCCGCAGCTGATCGCGCGCAATCCCGAGTGGCTGAACCCGATGGTCGGGGTGAAACCACGCTCGGGGCACTACCTGCATTTCCTTGCCTTTGAGATCGGGCGCTCCCCCGATGGCAGTTGGCTGGTGTTGGGCGACCGGACACAGGCACCGTCTGGCAGTGGCTTTGCGTTGGAAAACCGCATGGCCACCCTGCGCGTCTTTCATGAGCTTTACCCGGAGGCGAATGTACAACGCCTCGCCGGGTTCTTTCGCAGCTTTCGCGATCGGCTGACCCAGTTGCGTGGCACAGAGCAAGGGCAGGTGGCGATCCTGACACCGGGCCAGCACACCGACACCTATTTCGAACACGCCTATATCGCGCGTTACCTGGGGTTCCTGCTGCTGGAATCCGAGGATCTGGTGACGGTGGATGGCCGCCTGATGGTGCGCACCATCAGCGGGCTGGAGCCGGTCAGCGTGCTGTGGCGTCGGCTCGACTCGCGGTTTGCCGATCCACTGGAACTGGATGAGACATCCGCCTTGGGCACGCCGGGGATGGTCAGCACCCTGCGCTCCGGGTCGGTGACGATGCTGAACTGCCTGGGGTCCGGCGTGCTGGAGGCGCGGGCGCTGATGGCCTTTTTGCCGCGCATCTCAGAGGCGCTGCTGGGAGAGCGGTTGAAGCTGCCCAATATCGCCACTTGGTGGTGCGGCCAGGCCAAGGAGCGCGCCTATGTGCGCGATAATCTGGAACGGATGATGATCGGACCGGCGCTGTCGACCGATCTGCCCTTTGACTATGACAGCACCACGGCGCTTGGCGGTCGGTTCCGCGACAATGCGCGTGGTCCGGTGCTGGACTGGTTGGAAAAGAACGGCGGCAATCTGGTGGGGCAAGAGGCGGTCACGCTGTCCACCACCCCGGCGATGATCGACGGCAAACTGGTGCCGCGTCCCATGGTGGTGCGGGTCTTTGCGGCACGCACACGCGATGGCTGGACGGTGATGCCAGGTGGCTATGCCCGCATCGGGCGCAATGGCGATCCCACGGCACTGGCCATGCAAAGCGGCGGGTCAGTGGCGGATGTCTGGGTTGTGGGCGACAGCCCGGTAGAGCCGGATACCCTGTCCGGCCAACAGCCCGGTCCCTTTGTGCGGCGGATGCCCGGACGTCTGCCCGCGCGGGCGGCGGACAACCTGTTCTGGCTGGGCCGCTATGTGGAGCGGGCGGATTTTACCGCCCGGACCCTGCGCGCCTATCATCTGCGGCTGGAGGATCACGGCGGCACGCCGATGCCGGTGTTCGACCAGTTGGGCCGCTTTCTGGAGGGGCGCGGGTTGTACTTGTCGCAACCCATGCCGGATCTGTTCCTGACCCTGCTGGAAAACGCGCGCGGCTGTGCGGGCAAGGTACGCGACCGTTTTTCGGACGACGGCTGGTATGCGCTGGATGAGCTGGAGGCTGCCGCCCGCGCTCTGGCTGGCGCGGTCGAACCGGGCGATGCCACCGGCCGCGCGCTCAGCCAGTTGCTGCGCAAGCTGGCCGGGTTTGCCGGTCTGGTGAACGACAACATGTTCCGGTTTTCCGGCTGGCGGTTCATGTCGATGGGCCGCGCGCTGGAACGCGGGGTTCAGATTTCCGATCTGCTGGCGGTGTTCTCGGCCACGGGTGCGCCGCAGGGCAGTCTGGATGCCGCACTGGAGATCGGGGATAGCGTGATGACCCACCGCCGGCGCTATTCGGTCGAAACCAACCGCAACACGGTGGTTGATCTGTTGGCGTTGGACCCGGAAAATCCGCGCTCGGTGATCTACCAGGCCGGGGTGTTGCTGGATCAGCAGGCGAAGCTGCCCCGCCGCAACAAGACCAGCCAGCTCAGCACGGTGGGACGCCGCATCCTGCGGTTCCACACCGACCTGAGCGTCGTCACGCCAGAGGATCTGGACAGCGCGGCGCTGGCCAAGGTGGCCGACGATTTGCAGGCTGTGTCGGATGCCATCCATAACGAATACATGGGGTAGGCGATGCTCTACGACGTCACGCTTGAAGTGCGCTATGCCTACAACCTCCCTGCCGCCTCTGCCCGAATGCACCTGCGCATGTTGCCGGGCAGCGGGGCCGCCCAACGGTTGGTGTCCGGCCTTCTGGTGGCGGACCCGCAACCGGCCTATCGCCTGGATCGGGTGGATTTCTTTGGCAACGCCCTGACAGAGATCACCTACGATTCGCCGCTGGACGCCGTGGACTTTCGGTTCATCGGGCGCATCCAGCGCATGGACTTGCCCAATGAACTGGATCTGTCCTGCGCCTTGCAGGACATGCCGCGCGAACTGTCAGAGGTGCTGTCGCTTGCGCCGGAGTCGCCGCATCATTTTATGGGGCCTTCGGACCGCGTGGCACCTGTGCCCGCCATCAGCGCCTTTGCCCGCAGCCTCACACGGCTGGATCAGCCGGTGCTGAAGGTGGTTGAGGCCATCGCCCACGGGTTACATGACGAGATCACCTTTGACTCGACGGCGACGGATGTGACAACCGATCCGGCAGAGGCCTTTGCCAACCGGCGCGGCGTCTGTCAGGACATCAGCCATATCATGATCGCCGCGCTGCGCGGGATCGGGATTCCGGCGGGCTATGTCTCTGGGTTTCTGCGGACCGAACCGCCCGAGGGGCAGGAACGGCTGGCGGGCGCGGATGCGATGCACGCCTGGGTGCGGGCCTGGTGCGGCTCTGAAATGGGCTGGATCGAGATTGATCCGACCAACGACATGCGGGTAGGGGCCGACCATATCAGCGTGGCGGTCGGCCGTGACTATGCCGACGTGGCCCCGGTCAAGGGATCGTTGCGCAGTTCGGGGCTGCACAGCACGCGACACAGCGTCGACATGATTCCGGTGCCGGGCAGAGGCCCGGCAGAGGACCGGACCCGCAGCAACACCGATTAGACCCTGTCAGGCGATGAGGTCATCGCCAAACGTCGCCACATGTTCAGTTCCGTTGTCCCAGGTGGTGATCCTCTCGACCAGCGCACCGCTGTCGTCATAGCTTTCTGTCACGCTGGCCCAAACATAGGCATCCGCCGCATCAGTCTGGACCGTGCTGCTGCGCAGCCCGTTGGCAAAGTTGATTTCCATGATGCGACCGTCGTCAAAGGTGTTGACCTTGCTGGCCAGCCTGCCTTCGTCATCGAAGGTTTGGGCAATCGAGTGCCAGACAAAGTCGTCGGCGCCGTCGATGATTGTCTGTGACACCATCTGACCGTCGCTATAGCCGGTTTCGATTTCGCGTCCATCGTCATAGATCATCACGCGTGAGACCCGCGCCCCGGTTTCGGTGTCGAACGTGTCGGTATAGCTGGACCAGATTGCCCTGTCGGGTCCGTCGGTCATGGAAAGCGCGCTGCGTGCCCCCCCCGTGTAAGAGGTCACCTGGACGCTGCCGTCATCGTGGAGGAAGCTGTGCTCTGTCAGCATGCCGTCGGCCTCATAGCTGCGGGCGGTGGACTGCCAGGTGAATTGGTCACCACCATCGGTCACCAGCGATCCGGTGCGCACGCCTTCGGAGTCATAAAAGACATCGACGATCTTGCCGCTGTCCCAGGTCTGGCTGGTGACGATCCGGGCGCCGGTGTCGTCGAAGACGTCGGTATAGCTTTCCCAGGAATAGACATCGGCCGTGTCGGTCATTGTCGTCTGGGTGCGCTGGCCGTCGGCAAAGCTGATCTGCAACACGCGACCGTTGTCATAGGTATTGGTCTGGCTGGCCCTTTGGCCCGTGGCAGAATAGCTGCGGGTGATGCTCTGCCAGATGTGGCTGTCCGCCACGTCCACCTCCAGCGTTTCATCGGTCAGGCCGCTGCCGGTCTTGTACAGATGAACCGTGGTGACCATTCCATCGGATTGGATGGTGCCAAAGGCCCCGTCGGCAAAGCTCAGGGTTTCGATGTCCGTCAGCATATCCATGCCGTCGTCACCATCGCTCAGGTCGGCATCGGAAATCCGCAGCGCGCCATCCCACATCAGGTCGTAACCCTCTGACGCTCCGGTGAAGATGACTGTGTCTTCGCCCGCACCTCCATCAATCGTGTCGTCCCCTTCGCCGGGTTTAATGGTGTCGGCACCGTCGCCGGACTGAATATGGTTGTCAGCGGCGTTGCCGGTGATGTGATCGTTGCCGGCGCCGGTGATGGCATTTTCGATCACCGCGCCGCGCGCGATGCCGAAATTGCCCACATAGCCGTCAAGATCCGACCATGTGGCGTCGATCAGGCTCAGGCGCTGGTTGTAGTCCCGCGTTCCAAGGTCGATCAGGTCGATCCCTGAACTGTCGAAGATCGTGACCGCGCGGCCCCGTTCCAGATCCATGCCGGTCGCGTCCAGATTGGTGTTGTCGCCAAAGACGCTGTCTCCGACATGGACGTTGTCGGGTGTGCCATACAGGTTCTGGATCGCAAGGATGTCGGCCATTTGCGGCGAATTGAGGTACATCCCCGAGGCATCGACATTCGGGTTTTCCCACTGGGCAAAGTAGGACATGACCGACATCTGCCAGCTGTCGTTGGCGTAATGTGCCTGACTGTCGAAATCTGCGCTGCCGTTGTAGGTGCCGCCGTGTCCCAGACCCAGTGCATGGCCGATCTCGTGGATATAGGTCTGGTAGTAGTAGTCGATATTGTCCTGCCAGCTGACATGAACATTGACCACGGAATAGGCGATTTCGTTCCAGCCCGTATAGACGGCGGAATAGGCATAGGCGCCGCCGTCCGTGTCCTGAAAGGTGATGTCCGCATCGCCCGATGTGGCCATGAACTGCAGTCCCGAAACCGCCGTCCACGCAGCCAGCGCCGCCATCGCGGCGGCCTGTCCGACAGAGTCGAGCCCATCAAGGTTGACCGTCACCGTGTCGCCCGCCTGAATGTCAAAGGCGCGCCAGTCCCCGCCACCCGACTGCCAGTAGCCATGGGTCAACTGCGTGGCGACCTGATCCAGCGAATAGACCGGTTTTGACGGCGTGGGCGCGCTGCTGCCTTCGCCGACAGTTGCGGCGGCGGTCGGGCCGGTCAGGCCATGGAAATCATAGTCAACGGTCTCGGGGTTCAGGCTCTGACAGAGAAAGCACATGGGGTGGGGTCCAGTTCTTCAGGTGCGCGCCTCGCCTGGTCGTGGGCAGAGGCGAGACGCGCAGGGGCAAACCCGTCTGGCGCAGACCCGGCAGAGGGTCTGTGCCAGACGGCTGGTTCCGGTCGGGAGCAGACCCGACACGTTGTTGTATGGTGGTGCGCTGCAAGGGGCCTGATCCGGGGCACACGACCGCGCAAGGCGCCAGGGGCGCGTCTTGCGTGTCCATGTGTGCTTGTTCCGAAACGTCATTTCATAGGTCCTGAAGCAGCGTGGCGAGCAATGGACCGGCAAGCAAACCGATCCGAATGTCATGTGTGGATAGCTCCTGCATAGCAAGACTTTTTTGAGTGATTTTGCACTGGTCAGAAGCAGACGTGTGTCCGGCCTGTTCGCGCGGCACTCGTAGCCGCTGGCCCTGATGGTTTCCGCGACCAAGTCCCAAACGGCTTATCGAACAACATTGTGTCCTGGACATTCGACGGGTTGTCTTGGTTGGCGGGCTGACTGTGCGCCATCATTTCAATGGTCTTGCTGTCTCGGGTGTTCCTTTTCCTTTCTTTAGGCTGCGTGGGGCCGATAGTATTCGTTCTTGGTCAGCACTGCCCAAACTATTCGTGCGGTCTTGTTCGCCATTGCGACGGTCGCCAGTCGAGCAGGCTTTCGTTCCAGTAGGCCTATAGCCCATGGATCTACAC
>NZ_FZON01000017.1 GCF_900188425.1 Antarctobacter heliothermus | reverse complement strand
CAAGCCGGTGATCTCGACCGGCAGGAAGAGAGTGTCATCCTTGGCACCACTGGACGCTTCGGCTTCGGCCGGCGCGAAACGCGGATCCCGCAGCCAGGTGAAGATCAGGTTCGAGTTCATCGCATACCGGCGCGCAACCTGCGCCACCGACACACCGGGCGCGCATGTTTGCCGGCAGATCGAGCGTTTCTCCTCGTCAGACCAGAACCGCTTCTTCTGTCCCTTCATGCCCGTCATGGAGTGCCTCAAGATGTCCATTATCGATCATGGACATTATCGACAGCAGAGGCTCACCGTCAGAGCGGTCACAACGGACGGATACGTTCCTGGCAGATCAGACGAGGATCATGTCTTCGGTGATCTCGGCCAGGGTGGTGTTCAGATGGGTGATCTCGACCCCCTGATCGATAAACACCACGTCATTTCCGACCTGGCTCATGTTCGCAATGGCGTCTCCGGCGGTGCCGTAGCCAAAGCCGGTGAACTCCAGCACATCCCATGCCTCGATGCCAACCACCTGATCCGATCCCGGTGCGGCGGTGTCGAACTGGAAGGTGTCGGACAGGATGCCGCCAAACATAACATCGTCATCCGCGCCCCCAACCAGCAGATCGTCCTGACCCAGCGCCCACATTTGATCGACCAGATCGTCGGCCTGAGCATTGGTCGCGCCGGCCCCAATCGCAAGGATGGCGATGACCTGAGGACGGGTCATCGTCCCGGCATCCAGTTGCGCCGGCCAGAAGGACAGAGCGGTCGGATCGGCCCCCCGCTCCAGCAGCGTCTGGTAGACCAGCGTCACGAACTGCTCATTGGTGGTGCCACCGTACAGCGCCGTTGCCGCATCGGAGCTGAACAGATCGGTTGCAACGCTCAGCAAGGTTTCGCCCTGCGCCAAATCCAGAGTGATCGCCTCCAGTTGGGCTGCGCCGGGTTCTTCGCCGGTGATGCCGACAAAGACACGATAAGCCTCGTCGATGAAGTCCTGCTGATAGCCTGCCTGCGAGTATTCCAGCGACACCGGGCTGGTGTTGGCCACAAACTCGGCGCTTTCCGAGAAGGCCACCATGACTTCGGCGCGGGTCATCGTGCCGCCGTCAAGTTGGGCCACCCAGTGGACAAGGCCACCCGGATCGGGTGCCCGATCAAACGCGTTGTCGTACATCTCTGTAACAAACGCCGTGTTGTCGAGCGCGCCGTAGGTGGCAATACCTTCGGGCGTATTGAGGAAGACACCCGCCATCTGGACGACCTCCAACGCACCAGAGGCAATGCCATTGGTCCATGACAGGTGACCGGCGCGGTCGGGCATCCGGTCAAAGGCGGTCTGGTACATGCGGAACACCTGATCGGCAGCCGTATCAAAGACCTCGTTCACCGGCTCTGCCAGCAAGACGTCGTCACCCGTGCCACCCAACAGCGAGTCCTGACCACCCTCACCGAGGATCGTGTCATTGCCTTCCATGCCATCCATCAGATTGTCACCTGCGGTCCCGATCAGCAGATCGTCGCCAGAGGTGCCATCGACCGGCACACTGGGCGTGCGGTTGATCATCAGGACGTCTTCGAGATCCAGTTCCTCGGTGACGCCCTGCAGGATGGCGATGCGGCTGCCGTCGATGGAGATTTCGAGGTTGCCGCCGACAACGACCTGCGTGACCTTGGTGTCCACGTTGGTGTCGTCCACACCCAGATCAATCAGGCCGATGACGTCTTCGCCATGGGTGAAGTCCGTGATGGTGCTGGTGGCAAAGGCATCGCCTTCGGATTTGCCGTAGGACAGGACAAACAGATCATCGCCCTCGCCGCCGGTAAAGGTGTTGCCGCCCTGCCCGACCAGATGGTCGTCTTCGGCGGTGCCGTTGATGGCAACGGCCTCATCAAAGATCTGGATCTCTTCGTATTCCATCAGCAGCGTCGTATCGTAGAGCGTCGCCGGCTTGATGTCGCCCTTGACGTAAAACGCAACGTCGAAGTCGTCGGTCATGTTCAGACCGTTTTCTGACACCAGGCCACTGTTGTTGGCCCAGCCTGCACTGATCGACAGCGGTGAGACGGGGAATCCCCAGTCCAGCAAGTTGATCACGGTCGCGGTATCCTCACCGACTTCGTACTTTACCTCGTCGCTGGTGATTGGCAGCGGATCGCTGGGATCAATCGGGATCACGACGCTGGGCAGGTCCTGACCGTATTTGTCAGGCTGCAAACGCCAGCGCGGGCCAGAGATGTATTCGCCGTCCACATCAAAAGACGCCTCGAACGGCTCGCGGTCCATGGTGGTGTACCAGGCGTTTGTAAACCCTTCGAGCATCCCTTCGTCGACGCCGCCGATTGCCGCCAGCATGGAGCCTGCGGCTGCCTGGGCCAGGTTTTCATCCTTGAGGATGGTGCCCGCCGGATACATCGTGCCGTCACCGGCATACCCGCCGGATACATCGTGCCGTCACCGGCATAATAGTCGTCGGTGGTCACCCAGACCTCACGCGGGCCGTTGCCGTCAAGATTGTAGTCGGTGACAATCGAATAGGTCGGCAGCGTCCCGATGGCGGCCTCGTTTTCAAAATCTTCGGGGCGGATCTGGTCGTTGGGATTGTTGGTGATCGTGTGGTTGGTCACCAATTCGGCGCTCGTCACCTTGTAAAGCGGCAACAGGCCAGTGCCTGAATCGACCTCATTCCACTCGTCCGGCAGGTCCAGCGTCGCCTCAAGCCGGATGTCGTTGGGCCGCTTGATCAGGTTGCCCCAGCGATACAGCAGCTTGCCGTCATCCTTCATCGTCACCGAATAATCGCTGCTGTAGGCGATGTCGTAGGAGATGGTCGATTCATTGGGGTTCAGAAGATCCTCGATGTTCAGAACACCATCATCGTTCTTGTCAGTCACGCCATAGACGATTGGATTAGCCAGCAGATCGGCCACATGCTGCCCGTCCCAGAGGGGGTTCTGGCTCAGCAGGATCAGATCGTCGTCCAGCGCGTAAACCGCCGACGGGTCGTCGGGATAAGCCTGATCCGAAAGGACCTGTTGCATGACGGCGTAATGTTCGGTCGAGGCCTTGACCGTGTTGCCACCCAGACCCGACAGCCAAGTGCCCAAAACCGCAGGGGTCTTGAAGGTGTCGGTCGGCGCGTCGGAGACTACGAGACCCAGTTGTTCACCAGCAGAGCCGGTCAGATCACCGACAAAACCTTCGCCATAGTCGTAGTCGCGGATTTTATCCTCTGCGCCCAGGAAGTCGGTTACATAGAACCCGAACTCACTGTCCACCGGGTACAGCATCACGCCTTCTTTGGTGATGGTCGGGACCGCTGTGAAATCGACGATTGGGGCATCTCCGGCGGGAATATCGCCTTGGGTCAGGCCGTCATAGGTGCCGGTGACGTCATCGGTGCTAAAGACATGCGATGACGTGAAGGTCGGTGTCGTAATGGTCGGCTGGTCGGCCATAGTGGTGGTCCCTCATAGGTCAGAACTGTTGGACGATGCAGGCACGAATCGCTCGACGCGCGCGATACATCTCAGTTTCCTAATATTTAATGAACTGGTGCCCGCCGCATTGATTTGCGTCAATACATCGAGATTATACAATGTATCGTTTAGATCGAGACAATTGGCCCAGGTCCGGTGACGCGACCGCGTGCGCACGACGTCCCATAACTGCGTCAGGACTTTTCGACCAACGACGTCAGCGTTCTAAACGCCGCAGTTGTACCGAGTGTGCAACAGGATCTGGGTCGGGTCCGGTTCACTGGTCACACCTTCAAGAAAGGCACCGATCCAGCGGACCGCCTGTGTCAGCTCACCTTTCAGATCATGCGCCACGATGAAATCTATTGTACCGGCCTGCAAAAGCCCGCGTGACACTGGCGTCAGTTCATGACCCACAAGGATCGTGTCGTCCGAACGGCCGGTTTCCACCAAAGCCTGCGCCACCCCCCGGTTGGCCCCGGCCACGTTGTAGATCGCGGGGGGCACACCATTTGCCGCAAAGTAGTCCGCCAGATGTCGGCGGGTGGTTTCGGGGCTGTCATCCGAAATCAGCGGCTCATCGATCCGCAGATGGGGAAAGCTGGCGCGCAATACGCGGCGAAAGCCCATTTCACGATCCTTCTGGCTGCGAAACGCCGCGCTCATCACCAGCAGGATGGGCAAGGTCGTCTTTGGCAAGGATCGACCGATCACCTGCGCGGCCACGCTGCCTGCCGCGTGCTGGTCATTGCCAACATAGGTGTTGCGGCGCGAGCTGGGCAGATCGCTGGTCAGGCAGACAACCGGCTTGCCGACCCGCCGCAATTGCCGGATTGCACTGTTGATCGCGGGATGCTCTCGCGCGACGACCACGCTGCCATCTGACCGCTTGCCCTCTTCCAGCAAACATGCGGCAAAGACATTGGCGTCCAACGCATTGGTCACGGTAAAGGCACCGCTCACGACGACCCCCGGCTCACTGCGGTGCAGCGCCGCGATGGCCGATCTGACCTCTCCGTTAAAGCCGTCACCGGATTCGCAGTGCAGGGCGATACGCAGCGGTTTGGTCACAGAGGTTTCCTGCCGCAGTTTCTCAAAGGCCGTGCGCACCCGCTGGCGGGTCTGTTCGCGCACACCGGGGCGGTTGTTCAACACCCGATCCACCGTTGCGGGGCCAACACCGGATACCAAGGCCACCTGCTGGATTGTCGGGCCTTTCCAGGCCGTTTTGCGATCTGGCGTGGTCATGGACCCTCGCCCCCCCCTTTGACGACGGATTCACGCGCCACCTTACCGTTTTTGATGCTAAACACATCATTTTTTCCCGGATTAGAGGCTTTGAGGTTTAGCGGTAACTGGGCATACTCTGGCCCACAATAAGGGAGGAGGCTGCCGCAAAAGGTGGCCCTGTCACATTGACATACGGGGGGTGCCGCAACGGGCGCATGTTCCACGAGGCGGAAATTTCCGTGTCTGGGCATGTATTTGCCTGACTGGTCGCGTCCCTTGGCATGCCCGACGTCAAAGAGATGAAAGGGAGGCGCACATGAGCTTGATGGAACTCAGGCAAGTGACCAAGAGTTTCGGTGCAATCCACGCGCTGAACGGGGTCGACCTGAAACTGGAGCCGGGAGAAGCCGTCGGTCTGATGGGTGACAACGGCGCGGGCAAGTCGACACTGATGAAAATCATCGCCGGCAATTTCCCCCCGACAACCGGCGAAATCCGCATCGAAAACAAACGCGTCCATTTCACCAAACCCATCGACGCGCGCGAAAACGGCATCGAGATCGTCTATCAGGATCTGGCCCTGTGCGACAACCTGACGGCGGGTGCCAATGTCTTTCTCGGGCGTGAGCTGAAAAGAGGCATCTGGCCGTTCCGCAAGCTGGACCATCAGGCCATGAACACCCGCGCTGGCGAATTGTTCGGAGAGCTGAAATCGGAAACCCGGCCCCGCGATCTGGTCAAACAGATGTCCGGCGGTCAGCGGCAGGCGGTGGCCATCGCCCGCACCCGCCTGTCCGAACCCAAACTGGTGCTGATGGACGAACCCACCGCCGCCATTTCCGTGCGGCAGGTGGCCGAGGTGCTGAACCTGATCAAGCGGCTGAAGGATCAGGGCCACGCCGTGATTCTTGTCAGCCACCGGATGCCCGACGTCTTTGAGGTCTGCGACCGGGTCGCCGTGCTGCGGCGCGGAACCAAGGTCGCCGACAAGAAGATCAACGATACCAGCCCGGAAGAAGTGACCGGCCTCATCATCGGAGCGATCCAGGCAGCATGACCGACAATACCCAAACCCCGCAAGACGCCCACGACAAGACCGTGCAGACGCCCTCGATCGACCACGCAGCCATCGACGAAAGCATCACGCTGCGGCAAGAAGTGTCGGGCATCGGTGCCATCCTGCGGACCCAGCCGTTCTGGGTCTTTGTGGCGATTTTCGCCATCGGCGTGGTGATGACCTTTGTTTCCGATGCCTTTCTGACCGAACGCAATATGTTCAACATCACCCGCAACATGGCCTTTTTCGGCATCATGGCACTGGGCATGTCGGCGGTGATCTGCACTGCGGGCATAGACCTGTCTGTCGGATCTTTGATGGGACTTTGCGCCATCAATCTTGCGCTGGTGCTGCAGGCCGGTTGGGGGGTCGAGGTCGGCTTTCTCGCCTGTATGTTCACCGCCGCCGTGGTGGGCTTCATCAATGGCGTTCTGATCGCCTATGTACGGCTGGCGCCTTTTGTGGTGACGTTGGGGATGCTCGCGATGTCGCGGTCCATCGCCATGGTCATTTCGAACAACAAGATGGTCTATGAATTCGGCCCCGATCAGGATCTGTTCGAACAGATCGGTGGAGGCAGTCTGCTGGGCGTGCCCAACGTCGTCTGGGTGCTGACCGCCATGACGCTGTTTTTCCTTTGGGTCTGGCGCTATTCGCAATGGGGCCGTTGGGTCATTGCCATTGGCGGCAATGCCCACGCGGCCAAGCTGTCGGGCATCCCGGTCGAACGGGTGATCGTCTCTGTCTACATGGTCTGTTCCATGTGTACCGGCGTCGCGGCCTTTATGTTCATCGGTTACACCGGCTCTGCCACCAATGGCATGGGCGCGACCTATGAGCTCAACGTCATTGCGGCCAGCGTGATCGGCGGCGCCAACCTGATGGGCGGTGTGGTCTACGCGTTGGGCGCGCCCATCGGCGCCGCGCTGGTCGAGCTGATCCGGAACTCGCTGCTATTGGCCGGAATCCCGGCGCTATGGCAGCAATTCTTTGTCGGACTGTTCCTTATTCTAGCTGTCTTGCTGGAACAACTCCGCAATCGCGGGGGCAAATAATGGCCCCCAACTTCATGACAACGGGAGGAAAATTCATGAAGAAACTACTGACCGCAACCGCGCTGCTGGGCGCACTGGCCGCACCGGCCTTTGCCGAAAGCCATGGCGGATACACTTTTGCGCTGGTGCCCAAGGCGATGAACAACCCGTTCTTCGATCTGGCGCGCGACGGCTGTCACGCCGCCCAGGAAGAGCTGGCCGACGTGACCTGCGAATACATCGGCCCCGGCGAACACACCGAACTGGAGCAGATCCAGATCGTTCAGGACTTGATCACCAAAGGCGTTGACGGGATCGCGGTTGCGCCCTCGAACGCGCCCGCCATGGCCAAGGTGCTGAAGGGCGCGATGGACGCAGGCATCCCGGTCATGACCTGGGACTCGGACCTGCTGCCCGAGGATCTGGCCCTGCGGACCACCTATGTGGGCACCAACAACTACAACATCGGTGTGCATCTGGCTGAACTGGTTTTGGCGCGTCACCCCGATGGCGGCACCATCTGCCTGCAAACCGGTGGTGCAGCGGCAGCCAACCACAACGAACGCCTGCTGGGCGCGCGTGAAACACTGGCCGCCATGGACCTTGGCGATCCTCCGGGTCGGATGCTGGACGGCGACAAAGGCTGGACCGAGATTTCGGGCTGTCCGCTGATCACCAACGACGATGGCAACGTCGCCGTTCAGGGCATGACCGACATCTTGGCCGCCAACCCGGACCTGACGGCGTTCCTGTCCACCGGCGCGTTTACCCAGTGGTTTGACAACGCTTATCGCAATGCCGCCGAGCCCTACAAAGGCAAGATGGACGCCGGTGAACTGACCATCGTGGTGGCCGACACGCTGCCGATGCAGCTGGCACAGACCAAGGACGGTCTGGGCAACGGCCTAGTGGGCCAACGCCCCTATGAAATGGGCTACAAGGCCATGTATATCCTCAAGGATATCGTCGAAGGAAAGGACGTCGAGGATCCGATCTACACTGGACTCGACATCTGCAACAACGACAATGTCGACACCTGCGTAAAGTGATCGACACCGCCTAAGACATGACGGCGGCGCCCCGGCGCCGCCGTTGCCATGGGGGCGCTGCCCCCGCCGCCCTTCGGGCGTCCCCCCGGGATATTTTTAGACAGAAGAAACAAAGAAGTGAGGGCAGATGGACAAGGTCAGATATGCCGTCGTCGGCGCGGGCTGGATTTCACAGATCGCCTTTATGCCTGCGGTGGCGCAGACGGGAAACTCGCGGATCACCGCCATGGTCAGTGGCAATGGCCCGGCGGCACGGGAACTGGCCGATTTTCATGGCGGCGCGGAGGTGGTTGGATATGACGGCTATGACGATCTGCTGGCCTCGGACCGGATCGACGCGGTCTATATCGCGCTGCCCAATTCTTTGCATGCCGACTACGCCATTCGCGCGTTGCGGGCGGGCAAACATGCGCTGGTGGAAAAGCCGCTTGCGCCCACAGTGGCCGAATGTGAGGCGATGATTGCTGCGTCCGATGCCTCGGGCGCTCTTTTGATGACCGCCTACCGACTGCACCACGAACCCGGCACCGTCGAGGTTCTGGACCGCATCCGGCGCGGCGAGATCGGTGATCCGAGGCTGTTCAGCTCTGTCTTCGGGTTTCAGAGCGACGCCGGAAACCATCGTCTGCGCGCCGAGCATTGGGGCGGACCCTTGCAGGATATCGGCGTCTATTGCCTAAATGCGGCGCGGCATGTCTTTGGCGATGAACCGATCGAGGTCTGCGCAATGGGATCAAACGGCGACAACGCCCTGCGGTTTTCCGAAGTCGAGGAAAGCGTTGCTGTCACCTTGCGCTTTTCACGCGGGAGGCTGGCGCAGTTTGTGGCCAGTTTCGGCACCGATGCGCAGGACAGCTATACCGTGCTGGGCACAAAGGGGTCGCTGCATGTGGAACCGGCTTATCGGTTTGAGACGCATGTCGCGCTGCAGCAACGTGCAGACGGGGTCGAGCAGTCTGCCTTTACCGCGCCCGACTGCGACCATTTCGGTGCGCAGACTGCCTATTTTTCGGAGTGTATCCAGCGCGGCACCCAGCCCGAGAATGACGGCGCGGAAGGCTTGGCCGATGTCGCCATCCTGCGCGCGATAGAAGCCGCGATGCAGACCGGCCAGTCACAAAAAATATCCTTGCCCCCACGTCCGGGCCATCCCGGCCCGGAGACGCTGCGCGACGTCCCGCGCACCGAGCGCCGGCTGGTATTCTGAACGGAGCACAATATGACCCGAATTGACGCCCATCACCATTTTTGGCATCCCGCGCGCGGCGATTATGGCTGGATGCCAGCCGACAACCCGATCCTGAGCCGCCCCTACGGTCCGACAGACCTGACATCGACGCTACAAGACACTGGCATCACGAAAACCGTGCTGGTGCAGGCCGCGCCGACGGTCGGCGAAACCGAATACCTGTTGGGTATCGCGGACAGCACGCCGTATGTCGCGGCGGTTGTGGGCTGGATCGATTTCGAGGATCCCAACCAGATCACCACACTGGAACGGCTTGCCCGGCATCCAAAGTTCGTGGGCGTGCGTCCGATGATCCAGGACATTGCGGATGTTGACTGGATGCTGAAGCCGTCGGTGCAATGGGCCTATCAGGCGCTGGTCGATCTGGATCTGACGTTTGATTGTCTGGGCTTTCCGCGCCATCAGGCGAACTTTCTGACGCTCCTGCAGCGCTACCCGGAGCTGCGCGCGGTACTGGACCATTGCCTGAAACCGCAGCTGCGTACGCACTCGGAGGCGCATCTTGCCGACTGGGCCGAAGGGATGACGGCATTGGCTAAGGGGACTGAGGCCTGCTGCAAACTCTCCGGCATCGTGACCGAGGCGGATGACATGCCCGATGAGGCGCTGCTCAAGCGCTACACCGATCATGTGATCGCGGCCTTTGGCCCGGCACGGGTGATGTGGGGATCGGACTGGCCCGTGGCGCGGTTGCGCTGCGACTATGGTGATTGGTTTGACATGGCGGATCGGTTGACAGCGGATCAGACCGAAAATGCCCGAAAGCAGATATTTGGCGAAACGGCTGCGGCGTTTTATCGGATCTGATTGCGCCGCTGTTTTGCCAACTCCGGGCGAGGTTGCTTCACCGGATGCTAACCCTGCAATTGACCTCTCATCGCAGCAGACGGTCCAAGGTCCGGCCCGTCCGGGCCAGATGCCGCGCCCGTCTATCGGCGGATGAGCTTTCGATCTTGTACAGGGTGGCAAAACCCGTCCGGCAGCGCGGCGCACAGAGCACGCGCAGGCCGCGTAACAGGGTTCGCCGCCCCGGCGCGCCGACCCAGCGCGTCAGCCACCACCCGGCACCACAGGTCGTAAAGACCCCCAGCCGCGTGATCCCCGTCAAGCCCGGGCGGATCGGTTTTTCCGGATCGCGCGGCACCTTGAACGCCACACCGGGCAACAAGACCCGGTCCAGCCAACCTTTCAACAGCGCGGGCAGCCCGTACCACCAGGTTGGATAGATGAAAATCAGCGTATCGCACCAGATCAGATCGTCGACCTCTTGCGCCACGCCGCTCCGGTTGGTGGCCTCGTCCAGATAGCCCGCCAACGCCGAAGCCGACAGCACCGGATCGAAGCCACGCGCATAAAGATCATGCTCGCGGACCTCAGCCCCCCTGGTCGCCAAGCGCGCCATCACAACCCCGCGCACGGCGGCGGTGAAGCTGTTTGAGGATGGATGGCAAAAAACCACCAGTGCGCGCATTTCAGTCCAGCCCCTGGTTCCGACTATATCCAAATACCCCGGCGTGCATGACGCATATAGCGCCTGTCTTCCGGGCTGCCGACCTCGGCCCGTATTTGGGGGATAGGACACTTCTGGTCAGGTCGCCAGACAGGATCATCCCCTGTGCCCCTCATGACCATAAGCCCGGTTCTTGACCTTTCGCAGCCCGGCAGTCGCCGTGCCCGCCACGTCCCTGTGCGCCAGTCTGAGCGGTCTCGGCGTCCGCCTGCACAAGCCCCATTTACCACGTCTGATCGTGTCCTAGCGTATCTGTCCCCAGCTGAACGAACGTGAAAATCGCCTCGACAAAAGGCAGCCATTGCACTCCCCTTGTCGCCCTGAAAGACTGACGCGAAAGAGATTGTACCGTATGGCCCCGATCACATTCATCCACTCCTCGGACCTGCACCTTGGCCGTCGTTTTGCCAATATCCCCGAACCGCAAGATGGCAACATCCGCGGCCGGTTGATGGAGGCGCGGCATGGTGCCATCCTTCGTCTGGCAGAGACCGCGCGCGCCCACGGGGCCGCGCATGTCCTGCTTGCGGGCGACACGTTTGACACCGCCACGCCCTCGGCCCAGGTGCTCAAGCAGGCGCTGACCGCGATGGCAGAGGACGGCGGGATCAAGTGGTGGCTGTTGCCCGGCAACCACGACAACCTGCGCAACGCCGAACCGCTGTGGGATCGGCTGACGGCAGAGGCCCCGCCCAATGTCCACGCGCTGACCACCGCCACACCGGTCATGCTGGACGACAGCGCCTGCCTGCTCCCCGTTCCTGTCACGCACCGCGCGCCGGGACGTGACCTGACCGATGTGCTGGGCGCGATGCCCTCGCCCGAAGGGGCGCTACGGATCGGTCTCGCCCATGGCGGCGTGACCGATTTCGAGGACACTGGCGCACATATCCCGCCCGACCGGGCCGACACCGCGCGGCTGGATTACCTTGGACTTGGCGACTGGCACGGGCGGTTAGCCATCGGACCGCGCACCCATTACCCCGGCACACCGGAACAGGACCGGTTCAAACACGGGCGGCGCGGCGTTTGCCTTGTGGTAAGCATTGACGCGCCCGGTGCCCTGCCCCGCGTGGACGAGGTCGAAATCGGCCATTTCCTGTGGACCGAACAGGAACTGTCCATACAGGCCGGACTGAACACGCCCGAGGCGCTAAGTGCCCTCTTGCCCGCCCGTGGCAGACGTGACGTGCTATTGCGCGTGCAGGCGACCGGCTGGGCCAGCCTTGCGCAACGGGCCGAACTGGAGCGCGCCGCCTTTGCCGCTGCCCCCGAATTCGCCCATTTCGACCTGATCACGGAACGCCTGGGCGCGCTGCTCGACACCGTCGATCTGGACGCTATCGATCACGCGGGCGCGCTGCGTCAGGCTGCCGAGGATCTCAAAGACGAGGCCGAGGACACGACCCGCTCTGCCGATGACCGCGGGGTCGCCGCAGAGGCGCTTGCCCGGCTCTATGCCTATGTGACGGACCCCGCCTCATGAAGCTGCGCCGCATCGCTGTCCACAACCTCCGCCGCTTTACGTCGCCTGTCGAAATCACTGGCTTGTCAGAGGGATTGAACGTTCTCGCCGCGCCCAACGAACAGGGCAAGTCCACGCTGTTCGACGGGTTGCAGGCCTTGTTCCGCTATCCCCACAGCGGCAAACCGCGTGAAATCACCGCCCTGAGACCGCACGCCGGAGGCGCTCCAGAGGTTTTGGTCGAGGTCGAAACCGACGAAGGCGTCTTTACCGTGGCCAAGCGCTGGATTTCCAAACCCCGGGCAACTGTTCTCCGCGACGGTCGCCTGATCGCACAGGCCGATGAGGCCGAGGCCTGGATCTCACGCCTGTCTGCCGCCGATGCGGGGGGGCCATCAGGCCTTTTGTGGGTGCGTCAGGGTCTGACCGTCCTGTCCGAAGGCACCCGAAAGGATCAGGACCTGCAGCGCGACGCGCGACGCGACCTGTTGTCCTCTGTCACCGGCGAGGTCGAGGCCATGACCGGGGGCCAGCGCATGGATGCCGCGCTGAAACGCTGTCGGGCGGAACTGGAAAACTACGCCACCGCCACCGGGCGCCCGCGCACCGGGGGGCCGTGGAAGACGGCGCAGGACCGGGTCGAGGCGTTGCGCACCCAGCATGAAGACATGGCCCAGACGGTCGCCGCCTTGCAGGACGACCTGTCCGCCCGCAAACGCGCCCGCGCCGATCTGGTCGACCTGACAGACCCGGACGCAACAGTGCGCCGCAAGTCGCGCCTGGCCGAGGCAACGGCGGCGTTTGCCGCCGCCGAACGGCACGCAGCCCGGATTGACACGCTCACCCGCGCGGTGGACACGGCGCAACTGCAACTGAACAGTTTGCTGACCCGCAAGACCGCGCAGGCCGAGGCGCGCGCCGAAACTGCAGAGGCCACCCAACAGGCGCTGGCAGCGCGCAAGCGGCGTGGATCGGCAGACCAGACACAGGCAGAGGCACAGGCCAACGCCCAGACCGCTCGCGACACCCTGACCACCGCCCGCGCCACATTGGCTGCGGCAGAGCGCGATCTTCAGTCCGCGCAAAACGCAGAGCGCGCGAAAGAAACCAGCCGCCAACGGGCGGACCTGACGGACCGTCTGACCAAGGCAGAAGTCCTGCGCGACACGGCTGACACGGCCCGCGCCGCCGCCACGACAGGCCCCACAGCCGAACATCTCAAAGCACTGGAACGAAAGGCGGCAGCAGTCGAACAGGCGCGCGCCCTGCGGGCAGCCAGCGCTGCAAGGCTGGAAATAGCGTATGAACCGGGCCGCGAAGGCAGCATTCACCGCGACGGCACGGCCCTGCCCGGCTCGACATCTCTGCCCCTGATCTCTGCGACGGACCTGCGAATCGAGGGCGTTGGGCAATTGCGCTTTACCCCCGGCGGCAAGGGCGACGACGGCAGCGTCGATGCCGCGCAAGACGCACTGGACGGCGCATTGCGCAGTTTGGGCGTGGGCGACATTGCCAGCGCCCGCACACAGGCCGATACCCGCGCCCGGGCAGAACGCGCGCTGGCCGAGGCCACAGCCGCGCTGAAGGCGCACGCGCCCAAGGGTCTGGATGCCCTGCATGACGCGCTTGCCGCGTTGCCGGTGCCACCGGCGGAGGACACCCCCAATCTGCTGCCCCTTGTTGAGGCGAAACTTGCCCGCGATGCGGCGGAATCCTCCAGGATCGAGGCGGAAACCGCGCTGGAAACCGCGCGCGACCGGCTTGACCTCGCCCGGACTGAGGCCGCCCGCGCGCAGGCCGCCGCGCAGGCCGCCGAAGACCGCCTGACCCGCGCAAACGCTGCCCTGTCGCGGATAGAACCCATTTCGGACGCGGAGCTTGCCGCCGAACTGGCACAGGCAGAGGCCGCGCTGACCGACGCACAAACCGTCTGCGCAAGCGCCAAGGCCGAGGCGCCTGACCTCGAAAGCACCCGGGCCGCCCTGACCCGCGCGCAATCGGCGGAACGTGCCGCCGAAGACAACATCGCGCGCCTGACGGTGGATCTTGCCCGGTTGGACGAACGCGTGCGCCGCAACGCCGATGGCGCGGTCGAGGAACGGTTGGAGGATCTGGCGCAGGATCTGAAGGCCGCCGAAGCGGACCTGACCCGCATGTCCCGCGAGGTTGCTGTGCTTCAACGCCTTGCCGCCGCATTGGAGGCCGCCAGAATCGCCGCAAGGGATCGCTATTTCACGCCTGTTGCCAATGCCTTGCGACCTCTTCTTCAACTCCTCTGGCCAGAAGCGCAGCTCGAGTGGGACGACACCGATCTGCTGCCGCGCCACCTGATCCGCGATGGGCGCGAGGAAACCGTCGACATTCTTTCCGGCGGCACGCAAGAGCAACTGGCTTTGCTGGTCCGTCTCGCCTTTGCCCGGCTTCTGGCGCAGGACGGGCGCGCGGCCCCTGTGATCCTTGACGATGCGCTGGTCTATACCGACGACGACCGGATCGAGCGGATGTTTGACGCCCTGCACCGGCAGGCTGCCGACGTTCAGATCATTGTGCTGACCTGCCGCCAACGCGCCTTTCGCGACCTTGGCGGGCAACAATTGAGCATCCGGCCACTGTTCCTGACCAGCGACAGCCTGCTGGACATGTAATTCTGATGGATCACAAAGCCGTCCTTGCCCAACTGCCCGCCGACACCCGCAGCGCACTGACGGCGCGTCACGACGCTCCGGGGCTGAAACATCTGGCCACCCACCTTGGCGCAATCCTGCTGGTCGGGGCGTTGATCCTGCTCCGCGTCCCGTTCTGGCCCCTATTCATGCTGCCACAGGGCATCCTGATGGTTTTCCTTTTTACGCTGCTGCATGAGACCGTGCATGACACGCCGTTCCGAACGCACCGGCTCAACCGTGCAGCGGGAGTGTTGAGCGGAGCGCTGTTGTTCCTGCCGCCGATCTGGTTTCGGTGGTTTCACCTTGCCCATCACCGCCACACGCAGATCCCCGGAAAAGACCCCGAACTGGCCGAGCCCAAGCCGGAAACCATACGCGCATGGCTGGTCCACGTCTCTGGCTTGCCGATCTGGATCAGCCACTTTCGCACCCTGTTCCGCAACGCCGCTGGTCGCTGCGACGACGACTATGTGCCCAAAGCCCGCCGCGCCGACGTCACCCGTGAGGCGCGACGGTTGCTCACCCTATATGCCGTTGCCTTGCTGGGGTCCCTGATCGCGGGCAGCGCCGCGCTGCTGTGGGTGTGGCTGATCCCGCTCCTGCTGGGTCAACCGTTTCTGCGGCTATACCTGCTGGCGGAACATGGGCGCTGTGCCTTTGTCACCAACATGCTGGAAAACACCCGCACCACCTTTACCAACCGGCTGATCCGCTGGCTCGCCTGGAACATGCCATACCACGCCGAACACCACAGCTTTCCGGCGGTGCCCTTTCACCAACTGCCCGCACTGCACGCCCATATGGCGCCGCATCTGGCGATCACCGAAAACGGCTATGGCCGGTTCACCGCAACCTATGTGTCAAACCTGCGCTGACGGGAAATCGGTCGAATACCCCTTTGCAACGACGCAAGGCGGCCCTATATTCATCCTGTCCCCTCGGGGACTATGGGCATAAATGCGCATGTAATAAACGGATCGGACCCGGGGGCGGTACCCGGCGTCTCCACCATATATCCCTTGTTGGGGGATCTTGGGGACGAAACAGGATCGACGAACGCGTAAAGATGTGGCTTTGCTTCGGTGAGATACCACCGTTATCGGTTCACAAAGTACAATTGCCAACAACAATCGTGCTCCGGTGGCTCTCGCAGCGTAAGCTGTTAGAAATACCGAAATCTAAGCCCTTGCGCCTAGCAGCGTAAGGCGGGGTTCGCAGGCACCTGGCAACAGAAGCCTGCACTTATCCCCACAATCCAGTCCTCTGAACGTGCTTCAAAGCATGCTGCTTTCGGCCAGGTCAGGTGCTGCGCGCGGCACATTGACAGCCTCACCGCGTTCCACGGCACGGCGTTCACGCCCCATCAGCTCTCCCCGAATCTCACGCAAAAGGTGCCGGTGATTGGCCGCACGGTCGGCGAATTCCGCATAACGCGCGCGGCGTTGTGCGACAAACTCCCACCAGCGATCCTCATCCAGCGCGTAGCCTGCGGCGAAATTATCGGCCTTGTAGCCCATCTCATAGACCCGCTTGCCCAGAAGAACCGCCTGATACACCTGCGCCGAGAACAACACGGCCGAATCCAGATCACCGGGCTGTGGCAAAGCGTGCCGCCACAGCGCCAGGTTTTCCGCCAGGGCGTCCGATACCTCTAGCTCTTCGCGCGCGTCGATCCAATACGGGCTGTCGGTCCGGTTCCCCAGTGCATAGTGCAGGCAGATAAAATCACGCACCTCGTCATACAGCCGCTCCATCTGGCGGTTGTAGCGGTGGCGCAGCGGGGCAGCATAGCTGGTGTCGGGGAAATAGGTAATCAACGCCCGCACAGCCATGTCGATCATGTGGATTGCAGTCGATTCCAGCGGCTCGATGAACCCACCCGACAGCCCCACCGCGACGCAGTTCTTGACCCAGTTTTCGCGGTTTCGGCCAATCCGCATCGGAATCACCCGCGGCTCCAGCCCCTCACCCGCCGAACCGACCCAGGCCATCAGCTCATCGCGCGCCTGTTCATCTGTGCGATGCGCGCTGGAAAACACATAGCCGGTGCCGACGCGGTTGAACAACGGCACACGCCAGGTCCAACCAGCCCCCATCGCAGTCGACCTGGTCATCGGTTCAATGTCATCACTTAGGTGCGGCACCTGAACCGCCATGGCACGATCATTGGCCAGATACTTGGAATAGCTGATGAATTCGCTGCCAAGCGCCTTGTTGATGATCAACCCGCGAAAGCCGGTGCAATCCAGCACCAGTTCGACGTCGTGCCGCCCGCCTTTTTCCAGATGCAGCGCCGCGACCTTGCCCGTCTCATCCAGTTCCACGTCCTGAAGGTTGTCAAAGACATGGACCACGCCGCGCGCGATGCAAGTGTCGCGCAACAGGGCCGAGAACTTGCCCGCATCCAGATGATAGGCAAATCCAGCCCCTTGGGCAAACTCCCCGGCGCGGAATGGCCGCGGCCCGCGCAGGCCATCGCGCAGGTCCAGGCAGGGCGAAAAGAGGTGAACAAAATCAAGGTCTCCGGCGCCGTACTTCAGGTAGTAGGCCGCCAACGGCGCACCGTTCAAAGGCGGCGGTGCGTCAAACGGATTGACGTAAGAGATCGGCTGGCCATCCGCATCCACGTTCCAGTGATCGAACAGCACGCCCAGCTTGAAAGAGGCATTGCAACAGCGAAAAAACTCCGCCTCGGAGATGCCGCAATCGGCCAGCGTGCGCGGCATGTTGGGCACCGTCGCCTCACCCACGCCCACGGTCGGGATATCGGGAGATTCAATCAGCGTGATCTGGATCGCGTCCTCTGGCGGACGCTTTTCGCGCAACAGGCTATTGAGCAGCGAGGCCGCAAGCCAGCCAGCGGTGCCGCCACCAACGATGGTGATTTTCCGGATCGGTGCTGTCATGCCCTGCCCCCACTGTTCCCTTGCGTCAGCCTACCCCGGTTGCGGCACAAAGCAATGCCGCAAGCGGGCTTGACCCGCGCCGACAGCCTGTCACACCGGGCCCTGGATATTTCAGCAAAGCGCAGACCCGATGACACCGCTTTCCACGCTTGCATTTGTCTTTGGCCGCATCGGGCTGCTGTCTTTTGGCGGACCGGCCGCACAGATCGCGCTGATGCACCGCGAGCTGGTCGAGGAACGCCCCTGGCTGTCGGAACAGCAGTTCCTGCGCGCGCTCAGCTTTTGCATGTTGCTGCCCGGACCAGAGGCCATGCAACTGGCCACCTATGCGGGGTGGCGGCTGCGCGGCGTTCCGGGCGGGTTGATCGCGGGCGGGTTGTTTGTGCTGCCGGGGGCTTTGGTCATTGCGCTGCTTGCTCTGCTCTACGCAGAATTCGGCGCGCGGCCAGAGACAGAGGCGCTGTTGCTGGGGGTCAAGGCCTGCGTTGTGGTGATTGTCGCTCAGGCGCTGGTCAGGCTGTCCGCCAAGGCGTTGAAAGACGCGCCGGACCATATCGTGGCGAGCCTGTCCTTTCTGAGCATCTTCGCGCTTGGCCTGCCCTTTCCGCTGATCATCGCGCTGGCGGCCCTTTGGGGCGCGTCGCGGGGTACGACCGTGTCCGAAACCCCGCCAGAGCCCACGGGCAACAAGAGCCATCCCGCGACCCTCGCGCTTTGGTTGGCGCTCTGGCTGTTGCCGCTGCCGGTCCTCTGGATCACCGGGCAACAGTTGCTGTTCGACCTTGGTGCCTTTTTCGCCAAGCTGGCGGTTGTCACCTTTGGCGGTGCTTATGCCGTGCTGGCCTACATGGCGCAGGAGGTGGTCGAAACGCGCGGCTGGCTGGATGCGGCCCAGATGGTTGACGCGCTGGGACTGGCCGAAACCACTCCCGGTCCGCTGATCCTTGTGACGCAGTTCGTGGGCCAGTTGGCAGGTCATGCCCAAGGCGGGCCATGGTTTGCGCTGGCGGCGGGGGCGCTGACCCTCTGGATGACCTTTGTACCCTGTTTTTTATGGATTTTCGCGGGCGCCCCCTATGTTGAAAACCTTCTGGCCAGGCCGCGCCTGCAATCGGCGCTGGCCGCCATCACCGCTGCCGTGGTGGGCGTGATCCTCAACTTGTCGCTGTGGTTTGCGCTGCATGTGGTGTTTGCCGCGCTGGTCCCTGTCTCGATGGGTCCGATCGGTTTTGACTTGCCACAACTCGCCTCGGTGCGCTGGCCTGTCCTGCCGTTGATCTCACTGGCCTCGCTGCTGCTTTTGGTGGCCAAACGTGGCATTCCGCTTACTCTTTTGGCATGTGCCGCGTCGGGCTGGGCGCTGTCGCAGCTATGATTTTCGCCCCTTGGCCCCTTTTACTCTCTGCCAAAAGCAATATGGTGGGGGGGCGCTCAAAGGGATCCCCATATGTCCGACGGTATCGACTACGGCAAGCTCATGCACCGCGCCATGCGTGGCCTGATTCAGCAGGTTCTCGAGGATGTGCAAAAGGATGGCCTGCCGGGCGAACACCATTTTTTCATCACCTTCGACACCGGGCACCCGGACGCCGAACTGGCCGATTGGCTGTCGGACCGCTACCCCGATGAGATGACGGTGGTGATGCAGCACTGGTACGACAATCTGGATGTGACCGACGACGGGTTTTCCGTCACGCTGAATTTTGGCGACGCTCCAGAACGGTTGTATATTCCGTATGACGCGATCAAAACCTTTGTCGATCCTTCGGTGGAATTTGGACTGCGATTCGAAAGCCAGGAAGACGACGAAGATGGCGACGATCCCACGCCGCCGGATGGCCCGGGCCACGACCCGGACCCCAAGCCCCCGTCAGAACATCACGACGCCGAAGTCGTCAGCCTGGACCGGTTTCGCAAATAACGCTGTCGCGAGCGTGTCCGGCCCCTGTCGTCGACACGGGGTCTGACGCCCCTGACCCATACGACGGGGCCGACTCGTCCTGTCGTTCCGCGGGCGTCGGTCCCGGGCCGCGACTGCGCCTTGTCCGCTCCGATGCGCATTTGTCGCTGATTGCGCCACCAGAATTGCCCTTTGCCGGGGCATGGGCTAACCCGTTGCGCAACATAGTTCAGGAGCCACCTTCCATGACCGCGACCCGCACCGAATCCGACAGCTTTGGCCCGCTCGAAGTCCCCGCAGACAAGTACTGGGGCGCGCAGACACAGCGGTCGATCATGAACTTTCCCATCGGTTGGGAAAAACAGCCCGTCGCCATCGTGCGCGCGCTGGGGGTGATCAAAAAAGCCTGCGCCATGCAGAACAAGTCCACCGGCAAGATGGACGCCAAGATCGCGGATGCGGTGATTCAGGCCGCCGGCGAGGTCATTGACGGCAAGTTTGATGACAACTTTCCGCTGGTCGTCTGGCAAACCGGGTCAGGCACCCAGTCGAACATGAACTCCAACGAGGTCATCGCCAACCGCGCGATCGAGATCCTGGGCGGCGTGATCGGATCGAAGGACCCGGTACACCCGAACGACCATTGCAACATGGGTCAGTCGTCCAACGACACCTTCCCCACCGCAATGCATATCGCCACCGCCATGATGGTTCGCGACGTGCTGATCCCGGGCCTGACCAAGCTGGCCGAAGGGCTGGAGGCCAAATCGACCGAGTTCAAGGACATCATCAAGATCGGCCGCACCCATACACAAGACGCGACGCCGCTGACATTGGGGCAGGAATTTTCTGGCTACGCGCATCAGATCCGTCAGGGTTTGAAACGGGTCGAGGCCGCGATGCCCGGCATCTATGAGCTGGCGCAAGGCGGCACTGCCGTCGGCACCGGGTTGAACACCGCCCCCGGCTGGTCCGAGGCTGTGGCCGCGCATATGGCGGACATCACTGGCCTGCCCTTTGTCACCGCGCCCAACAAGTTCGAGGCGCTGGCCGCCCATGACGCCATGGTGTTCCTGTCGGGTGCCTTGGCCACCATCGCGGGCAGCTGCTATAAGATCGCCAGCGATATCCGGTTCCTTGGCTCTGGCCCGCGCTCTGGTCTTGGCGAATTGATCCTGCCGGAAAACGAACCCGGTTCCTCGATCATGCCGGGCAAGGTGAACCCGACGCAGGCAGAGGCGCTGACACAGGTCGCCGCTCATGTCATGGGCAACGACGCGGCGATCAAGTTCGCCGGGTCTCAGGGCCACTTTGAACTCAACGTCTACAACCCGATGATGAGCTACAACCTGCTCCAGTCGATCCAACTGCTGGGTGACGCCGCAGACAGCTTTACCCTGCGGATGCTGAACGGCATCAAGGCGAATGAGCCGCGCATCGAAAAGCTGATGAAAGAGTCGCTGATGCTGGTCACGGCGCTGGCACCGACCATTGGCTATGACAATGCCACCAAGGTCGCCAAGACCGCGTACAAGAATGGCACCACGTTGAAAGAAGAGGCGATTGCCCTGGGTTTTGTCGATGAGGCCACCTTTGACGCTGTGGTGCGCCCGGAACAGATGATCGGTCCCAAAGACTGATCGCCCACACCTGCGGTGGGTTGCCCCTGTCCGGGTGACTTGAACTGACCGGGTTTTCTTGCGTACGGTCTATAGACGGCATCCGGCTTGTCCGGGTGCCGTTTCTCCATGGGGGATCCCTTGTCAAAAGTCGTCAATCTCAACCGTTTCAAGAAGCAAAAGGCGCGCGATGGGAAGCGCCGTGATGGCGACGCCAACGCGGCGCAACATGGGTTGAGCAAGGCGCAAAAGGATCTGGCCAAAGCACGCGCGGACAAGGCCAAAAGCGATCTGGACGGACACGAAAAAGAATGAAGGGGCGTCCGGTCAAGCATTCGCTGACGCTCAAGGGGCATCGCACGTCGGTATCTCTGGAGGATCTGTTCTGGTTAGAATTTCGCCGCATCGCACGAGAAAATAACAAAACTATCAATGCATTGGCGTCCGAAATTGATGTAAGTCGAGACCCCGAGGTGGGGTTGGCGTCGTCAATCCGGGTTTTTGTGCTGCAACACTGTCTGGCTTCACGCGATGGGTGAATAGTTATCCACAAACGCCTGTGGACAAATCAATGCGCCGGAAAGACAAAACAGCGGTCGCGCCGAACGCTGAGCCACATGGGTGTGCCGGGTTTCGGCAGGAACACATTCGGCACAGACGCCCGCAGTTTTTGCTGATCGTGGTCCATGCGGAACTCCACAAGGCTTTCCGCCCCCATGAAGCGCGCGCGTTCGACCACCCCGCGCGCAGGCGCACCTGTCCGCGTTGAGGGGCTGGGCCCCTTGCCAGCCCGATCAAAATCAATGCTGACATGTTGCGGGCGAAAGACGATCTCAACCTCGGTGCCATCCGAAAACCCCGGCGCAAAGAACTGGCCAAAGGGCGTTGCGACCAGCGCTCCTTGAACTTTGCCTCGTATCGTATTGATGTCACTGAAAAAAGCCACTGCCTCCCGGTCTGCGGGGGAGTTGTAGATGTTATAGGGTGCGCCCATCTGGACAATGTGCCCCTTGCGCATCAGCGCTATTTCATCGGCCATCCGCATGGCCTCCTCGGGTTCATGCGTGACCAGCAGAACCGACGTGCCCTCTTCCTTGAGCAGTTCCAGCGTCTCATCCCGGATGCCGTCGCGCAGGCGGTTGTCGAGGCCGGAGAACGGTTCATCCATCAGCATGACGCGCGGTTTGGGCGCCAGCGCGCGGGCCAACGCGACGCGCTGCTGCTCACCACCCGACAATTCGTGCGGATAGCCGTCGATATAATGCTCCAGCCCGACGCGCCCCAGATAATCCCTGGCGCGGGCCTTTTTCTCTGCCCCCGATCCTTTGAGGCCAAAGGCGACGTTCTCCCCAACGCTAAGGTGCGGAAAAAGCGCGAAATCCTGAAACATCAACCCAACCGACCGCCGTTCGGGCGGGACCCGAAACACCGTGTCACAGATCAGATTGCCGTCGACGTAGATACTGCCGGAATCCTGCATCTCGACGCCCGCGATGATCCGCAACGTGGTGGATTTGCCGCAACCCGATGGCCCCAGAAGGCAGGTTACATGGCCCGGCTGAATCGCAAGTGAGACATTGTCGACCACGGGTTTGCCATCATAGCGGCGGTTGATGTTGCGGATCTCAAGACGGGGCGGTGTCACGGAAAGTCCTTTTTGGTCTCCGACGGATTTCATCGGGTTTGCAGAGAGATAAAGCGCGCAGCCCGCCCCTGCAACCCTAGCCCGACAGCGCCTTGGCCAGACGCGGCAAGCGGGCCTTTTTCATCAGGTCGCGGATCGTCCAGGGCTGGCCCGAAAGCCGTTCCGCCTGCACGCGCACCGCCTCACCAACCTGCGCCATCGTGTCGGGCTGCGCCTGCCAGAATCCCAGCAGAAAGGCATCGGGGTCGGCCCGGGCAAGCCCCTCTTCCGCCAGGACATTGCGCGGGAAATCCTTGGCGTTCAGCGTGATGATCACATCCGCATTGCCCGCGATAGCGGCGGCCAGCACATGCGCGTCGTTGGGGTCCGGCAGCCACAGCCGCCCTTCCAGAGAGGGTTTCCAGACAACCTCTGCCCGGGGCCAGGCGGCGCGGACAAGGGCGACCTCACCGCGGGCCTGCGCCTCACCCTCTGGGCCAATTTTCCGCGCCGCACGGGCCCATTCCTCCAGGATACGCGCCGACCAGAGCGGCGTGAACAGACCCTTGGACGCCGCGCCCAACAAGACCTCGCGCATCACTGTTGGATACAGCACACATGTATCCAACAGAACTTTCACAGGCGGAAAACCAGCGCCTTGAGATACCCCGACTCCGCCAGTTGCGGCAGTAGCGGATGATCCGGCCCGGCGGTGCCGGTATGGATCAGTTGCGCCCACCGTCCCGACCGGCCAATGCCGCGCAGACAGGCCCCGGTAAAGCTGTTCAGGTCGGCAGCGTGTGAACAGGAGCACAACACCAGATAGCCATCCTCTGCCACCAGCGTTGCGGCCAGGCGTGCGACACGCTCATAGGCGCGCAACCCCTTGTCCAACGCGGGTTTGTTGGGCGCAAAGGCGGGGGGATCGCAGATCACGACGTCAAAACGCCTGTCTTCACTTGCCAGGGCATCCATCACGGCAAAGGCATCGCCCTGCCGCGTCTCGAACCGATCGGTGGCGTTCATGCGCCCGGCCCCCTCTTCGGCCAGCGCCAAAGCCGGGGCAGAGCCATCCACCGCCAGCGTGTGGGTCGCCCCCCCAGCCAGCGCCGCCAGACCGAAACCGCCGACATGAGTGAACACGTCCAGCACGGTCTTGCCGCCAGCCAGACGGGCGACAAAACCCTGATTGTCACGCTGATCATAGAACAGGCCGGTTTTTTGTCCGCCGGTGAGGTCGGCCATGTAGGTGGCGCCATTCATCTGAACCGGCAGCGGGCCATCAGGTGCCGCGCCACGCAGCACGGCATCCTCGTCGTCGAGCCCTTCGAGTGCGCGGCCTCGCCCGCCTGCGTTCTTGAGCACATTGGCCACCCCGGTCACCGCGACCAACGCTGTTGTCAGCGCCTTGAGATGCACCTCCGCCCAGACCGCATTGGGTTGCACCACGCAAGTATCACCAAAACGGTCGATCACCACGCCGGGCAGCCCGTCACCTTCGGCATGGATCAGTCTGTAGAATGGCGCATCATAGGCGCTTTCGCGAAGCGACAGCGCCTTGCGCAGCCGCGTCGTGAACCAAGCCTCGTCGATCTGCGCCGAGGCATCCCGATCCAGCACCCGCCCAACGATGCGCGAGGCAGGATTGACCGCGACCGTCGCCAGCGGCGTGCGTTCTGCGTCCTCCAACGTGGCGATGCTGCCGGGCGTCAGCGCCTTACTGCGCCGGTCCATCACAAGTTCATTGTCAAAGACCCACGGCGCACCACGACGGATCGCGCGCGCATTGGCTTTGGGTTTCAGGCGCAGCACGGGGCGGCCTTGGGGCGTTTCTATATCTGTCATGCCCTTCGATTAGCCTGCTTCGGGAACCGGGGAAAGCGCTGGCGCGTTTCTGAGTGGGTAACTTGCGCAGAATCCGCGCAGAACATGATTGGCCCTTTACCGTTAGCGCTAACTGGATTAAGGAAAACCCAACCCCAAGCCAACGCTGATCCCCAAGGGAGTCCCGAATGCCGCTTGACGCCACCATCGCCCGAGTCACCGCCCGTATCGAAGCCCGCTCAGAGCAGATGCGCGCCACCTATCTGGACCGGATGCGCCGCGCCGCCGACGAAGGCCCGCGCCGCGCGCACCTGACCTGCGGCAACCAGGCCCATGCTTACGCCGCGATGAGCGACGACAAGGACGCGCTGGCTGGTGGGCGCGCGCCCAACCTTGGCATCGTGACTGCCTACAACGACATGCTGTCAGCGCACCAGCCGTTTGAAACTTACCCGCAAGTGATCCGTGAGGCCGCGCGCGCCGCCGGTGGCACAGCGCAGGTTGCCGGCGGCGTGCCCGCAATGTGTGACGGCGTCACCCAGGGGCAGGTCGGCATGGAACTGTCGCTTTTCTCGCGCGATGTGATCGCGCTGGCGGCTGGTGTCGCGCTGAGCCACAACGTCTTTGACGCCGCCGTCTACCTTGGTGTTTGCGACAAGATCGTGCCGGGCCTGGTGATCGCCGCCGCCACATTCGGCTATATCCCCGGCCTGTTCATTCCCGCCGGGCCCATGACCTCGGGCCTGCCCAATGATCAAAAGGCCAAGGTGCGACAGCAGTTTGCCGCTGGCGAAGTGGGCCGGGACAAATTGATGGAGGCAGAGATGGCCTCATACCACGGCGCAGGCACCTGCACCTTCTACGGCACCGCCAACTCCAACCAGATGTTGATGGAGTTCATGGGCCTGCACTTGCCGGGCACATCGTTCATCAACCCAGGCTCACCGCTGCGCGACGCGTTGACCGCCGAGGCGGCCAAACACGCGTTGTCGATCACGGCTCTGGGCAATGCCTATCGCCCGGTCTGTGACATCCTGGATGCCAAGGCCTTTGTGAACGGCATCGTGGGCCTGATGGCGACGGGTGGGTCTACCAACCTTGTCCTGCACCTGCCCGCCATGGCGCGCGCCGCCGGTATCGCGCTGGAGCTGGAGGATTTCGATGAGATCAGCTCTGCCACGCCGCTGATGGCCAAAGTCTACCCGAACGGCCTGGCGGACGTGAACCATTTCCACGCCGCAGGCGGCTTGCAGTACATGATCGGCAGCCTGTTGGAAGCAGGTCTGCTGCATGACGACGTCAAGACCGTCGCCGGCGACGGCCTGTCGCTGTATACTCGCGAACCCGTTCTGACCGGGAATGAGATCACTTACCGCGACGGCCCGCGTGACAGCCAGAATGACAAGATCCTGCGCCCCGCGCGCGATCCGTTCCAGACCTCGGGTGGTCTGAAACAACTGCACGGCAATCTGGGTCACGGCATGATCAAAGTCTCTGCCGTCGCCCCCGAACGCCATGTGATCGAGGCCCCGGCGCGGATCTTTCAGGATCAGGACAGCGTCAAGGCCGCGTTCAAGGCGGGTGAGTTCACCTCTGACACGGTGGTCGTCGTGCGCTTTCAGGGGCCGAAATCGAACGGCATGCCGGAATTGCATGGTCTTGTGCCCACACTTGCCGTTCTTCAGGATCGCGGGCTCAAGGTGGCGCTGGTCACCGATGGCCGCATGTCCGGCGCATCCGGCAAGGTGCCCGCCGCCATCCACGTCTCCCCCGAGGCGGCAAATGGCGGCCCGTTGGCGCGGCTGCGTGACGGCGATATCGTCCGCGTCGATGCCGTGAACGGCACGCTGGAAACGCTGGCCCCTGATTTCGCCGACCGCGATCCGGTTCAGGCCGACCTCAGCAACAATGGCCACGGCGTCGGGCGCGAACTGTTCGAGGCCTTCCGCCAAAATGTTGGACTTGCATCCAACGGCGCGGCCGTGGTGGTGTGATCTGCCGCTTCTTCTTGGTACAAATACTCAAAATCCACCCTGCCAGAGTGAGACCCGTTTGATGACTCCACAAGACGCCAGCCAAAGCAACGAGGCGCTGTGCCGCCTTGCCCCCGTGATCCCGGTTCTTGTGATCGACGACGCCTCCAAGGCGCGGCCCTTGGCCGAGGCGCTGGTCGCCGGTGGGCTGCCGGTGCTGGAGGTGACGTTGCGTACCCCGGCGGCGCTGGATGCGATCCGCGAGATGGCACAGGTTGAGGGCGGCATTGTCGGCGCGGGCACCTTGCTGACCCCAGAAGACGTGGCCGCCGCCATCGCAGCGGGCGCAAAGTTCGGCGTCTCGCCGGGGGCCACGGACAAACTACTGGATGCCTGTGAGGCGGCAAACCTGCCGCTTCTGCCGGGGATCGCCACCTCGACAGAGGCGATGCGCCTGTTGGAACGTGGCTATTCGGTGCAAAAGTTCTTTCCGGCAGAGGCCAATGGTGGCGTACCTGCGCTTAAATCCATCGGTGCGCCGATCCCGCAGGTGCGGTTCTGTCCCACCGGCGGTGTCAGTCCCGCCAATGCACCGGACTATCTGGCGCTGTCGAACACCCTGTGTGTCGGTGGCAGCTGGGTCGCGCCCAAGGATCTGGTCGCGGCCGGCGACTGGGCCGCGATCGAGGAACTTGCCCGCACAGCGGCCGCCCTGCCCCGCAGCTAATCCTCACGCCTCGTCCGTGTCCGGACGGTCACGCCTCGTCCATGTCCGGACGGGGCCGTGATTTCCACCCGCCTCGGCGGCGGGGTTTGCCTGCCGTCGCCAAACCGTCACGCAAAACCTGTGTCATCGGATGGTCTGCCGCCACGCCGTGGCGGGCCAACGTGGCGCCAATCAACGCCTGCGTGTCCACGCCCTCAGGCAGCGACAGCGCCCAGTCGAGGAAAATCGACCGACATTCTTCGGCGGTGATCCCTTCGATGGCATAGGCATCGGCCATCAGGCCTTTTGGGTCAATCGCGTCGCCCTTTGTCATGTCTCGCCCTCCGTTTGTGGCAGATCGCCGTCGATGATTTCAGCCGCACGCTGTGCCTTCGCCTCCAGATCCGACCGCAGCGCCGCCATATCCGACGCCCCGGTGACCCGCTGCAAAAAGGCGCAGCCGCCGGTGCCCAGCCGATCCGGGTCAATGGCCTCATCGCTGACCAGCCGCGCCCCGATCTGGAGCGCCCAGAACAGTTCGTAGGCGTTCACCAGAGCACTTCGGTCTTCCTCGGACAACCAGTCAGCCAGCCGCAACGCGCGCGGCGCCTCCCGCAAGGGACGCCCCGCAATCAGCGCGCAGGTCTGCGCGTACAGCTCGATGTCCTGCAACCGCCCTGCACCAATCTTGGCATCCAGTGGCCCGCCCGTTGCCTTGGCAGCCGCAATGCGTGCCCGCATATCAGCCACCGATTTACGCAAATCGGCTGTCTTGCGGTCCCTTGTGATCACCTCATGGCGCAGCGCCTCAACATCCGCGGCCAATTCGGCCGGCCCGGCGACCACGCGGGCGCGGGTCAGCGCCAGATGCTCCCACGCCCAGGCCTCATCGCGCTGATAGCTCTGGTAAGACGCCCAAGAGGTCGCCACAGGCCCCTGATTGCCCGATGGGCGCAGCCGCATGTCGACCTCATACAACTTGCCCTCGGCCATCGGCGCAGTCATCGCGGTGATCAACGCCTGGGTCAGGCGTGCATAATAAGTGCGGCTGGCCAGAGGCTTGCGCCCGTCTGACGACTCAACCCCCTCTGCGTCATAGATCACGATCACATCCAGATCCGACCGGGCGTGCTGACGCCGCGCGCCCAGCGATCCCATCCCCAGCACCACCGCGCCACGCCCCGGCGGCGGGCCATGCTTCTTGGCGAACATCGTCTGAACCTGTGGCCAGATCCCGGCCAGTACCGCCCCGGCCAGATCGGCATAGGCTTTGCCCGCCTCTTCGGGTTCCATCAGACCCCGCAGCAGGTGAACGCCGATCCGGAAGTGCCAGTCCTTGGCCCAACGCCGGGCGGCGTCAAGTTTCAGCTCATAATCCCCGGCCCGGTCCAATTCATCCAGCAACGCCGCCCGCAAGGCATCGGCCCCCGGCCACGGGCTAAAGAAATCCCCGACGATCACCGCGTCAAAGACACTGGCATTGCGCGACAAGTAGCGGGCCAGATCGGGAGAAGTATCAACGATGTCGACCAGCAGGTCGATCAGTTGCGGATTGGCCTCGAACAGGGAAAACAACTGCACCCCCGCCGGCAGCCCGCGCAGAAAACTGTCAAAGGCAGTCAGCGCTTCATCCGGGCGCGCCGCCTCGGCCAGACGGCGCAGAACCTCGGGGCGCAGCCGCCTGAAGATCTCGACGGCGCGCTGCGACCGTAAGCAGGGATAGCTGTGCCAACGCGATGGCAATGGGCTGTCGGCAAACACCTCCGGTGGCGCTCTGGACTCGCGCGCATCCGGGGCAAAGAACCCTTCGGTCAGGTCGTGAACCTCGGTCAGGCGGGCGCGCAGATCGGTCTCGACCTCCTGCGAATCGCGCCCCATCAGACAGGCCAATCGCTGCATGCCCTCCGGGGACTTGGGCAAATCGTGGGTCTGTGCATCCCCGATCATCTGCACCCGATGTTCGACCTCGCGGTGGGCGCGGTAATGGCCTGCCAGCTTGTCGGCCACCTCTTGCGGCAGCCAACCTTTGAACGCCAGCCGGTGCAACCCGTCGACCGTACCACGCACCCGCAATTCCGGATCGCGCCCGCCCGCGATCAACTGCCGGGTCTGGGTAAAAAATTCGATCTCGCGGATGCCACCCCGGCCCAGTTTCATGTTGTGACCGGGCAAGGTGATCCACCCGTGAAATCCTTTGTGTTCGCGGATGCGCAGCCGCATGTCGTGCGCGTCCTGAATGGCAGCAAAATCCAGGTGCTTGCGCCAGACAAAGGGGGTGAGCGTTTTCAGGAACCGCGCGCCGGCCTCCAGATCACCGGCAGAGGGCCGCGCCTTGATATAGGCCGCCCGTTCCCAGGTGCGCCCGACACTTTCGTAATACCGTTCCGCCGCTTCCATTGCCATGCAGACAGGGGTCACCGACGGGTCAGGGCGCAACCGCAGATCGGTGCGAAAGACATAGCCCTCGCCGGTCAGATCGTTCAGCGTGGCCGCCATCTTGCGGGTCGCACGCACAAGGGTGGACCGCGCCTCATGGTAATCGTCGGGGTCATAGCGTGTCTCATCAAACAGACAGATCAGGTCGATGTCCGAGGAATAATTCAGCTCTCCGGCGCCCATCTTGCCCATGGCCAGCGCCACCATGCCGCCCGCGTCGGCGATGTCATCCTCTCCCATGCCGGGCAGCTTTCCGCGCGTGATCAGCGGTGCAAGCGCCGCCCGCAGCGCAAGCGTGACGGAAAGGTCCGCAAAATCCGTCAGCGTGCCGGTCACCTGTTCCAGCGTCCATGCGCCTGACAGATCACAAAGCGCAATTAACAAGGCAATCCGCCGTTTGGCCTGGCGCAATGCATCGCCGATCTGACCGGGCGAAACCTCCCGCAAATCGGCGTACACCGCGTCCACCGCCCCCTCGGGGTCTGCCAAAGCCTCTTCCAGCCAAGCGTTTTCCTTGAGGATCAACCCGCGCAGATAGGGGCTCGACCCAGCGGTGCCTTCGATCAGATCAGCCAACGGCCCCAGGGCCCAAGGGCAAGCATCCAGCGCTTCTCTCCCGCGATCAGGCTCAAAGGCGCGCGGGCTTCGGGTCATACGGTTTTCCAGAGTCATACCCGCAGATGGCCACCAATCGTCGTCAAGCGCAACTGCCTTGCAGCCCGCGCGCACCTGACGCAATCTGCGCCTCGCCCCCGGAACGGAGATCCCCATGAGCAAGAGCCTGAACCGCGTCCGCGCCGCCCTCGACTCCGCCGGGCTTGTCCCCGAGATCCGCGAAGTAGACAAGGCCCGCACCGCACAAGAGGCGGCCGACAGCGTTGGCTGCACGCTGGACCAGATCGCCAAATCGATCATCTTTCGCGCCAAAACCACCGGGATGGCCGTGCTGTTCTTGACCGCAGGCGGCAACCGGGTCTGCGACCAAAAGGCGACCGCCTTGGCCGGCGAGCCGTTGGGCAAGGCCGACGCGGCGCTGATCCGCACACAGACCGGATTTGCCATCGGCGGCGTTGCCCCGGTAGGCCACCTGACCCCGATCCGCGCCTGGATAGACCCCCGTTTACTGGCGTTCGACACCGTCTGGGCCGCAGCCGGAACACCACGTCACGTCTTTGCTGTCGCCCCTCACTGCCTGCCGGAACTGACGGGGGCTCTCGTCGCTGATTTCACACTCTAGGCCCGATCTGCGGCTTCTTCTGGCCAAAAATATCCCGGGGGTGTCGACCAAAGGGAGACGGGGGCAGCGCCCCAATCTGCGCAACTATCGGAAAACAAACACATCTTCCGGAAAATGTAAATTACCTTCACATCGCCCCTTGAAAGGCGCGTTTGCAATTCCGATCTGTTTCAATGTGAAAGGCATTCACATCACACACCGAACGGAGAGACACATGACCACCGCCGCATATACGTCCCACCTGCCCGCCAACGCTGGCTGGCTTGCACGGGCCGAGGCATGGCTGGATCACAAGGGCAAAGGTGCCTGGATCGCGGCCATGGTTCTCGGGTTCGTCTTCTTCTGGCCTGTTGGCCTTGCTTTTCTTGCCTACATGATCTGGAGCAAACGCATGTTTTCGAAATCCTGCCGCACCAACGGACGCCACCACGAAGGCCGCAAGGCCGCATGGGCGGCAATGAAACCCTCGGGCAACCGCGCTTTTGACGCATACAAGACAGAGACGCTGCGCCGCCTCGAATCTGAACAAGAGGCCTTTCAGGAGTTTCTGGAACGTCTGCGCGAAGCAAAGGACAAGACCGAATTCGACCAGTTCATGGATGACCGTGCACGCCGCGCCCGTTCCGAGGCGGAAGAACCGGAAAACGCCTGACCAAACCGACGCCCCTCCGGGGGCGTCAGTCCTCTTCTCAGCCAGGAGCAAAAAATGTATTCCGAGCCTATGTCCCACCTGCCCGATCCCGAACGTCAGGTCGCGTTTTACGAGGGCGTGACCGTCAAGCGCGGTCTTGCCTGGGTGGTCGACACCGTGCTCATTGCACTGATCACCCTGCCCATTTCCGTGTTTTCAATTGTCGGGCTGTTCATCCTGCCGCTGATGTTTCTTGTCATCGGCTTTATCTACCGCTGGATGTTCATTGCGGGCGGATCCTCGACGCCGGGAATGCGTCTGATGTCGATCGAATTTCGCAATGCCCATGGCGCACGGCTGGATGGCGGTGAGGCCTTTTTGCATACCCTGGGGTATACGGTGATTTCCTCGACAGTGATTCTGCAACTTGGCTCCATCGTGATGATGTTCGTCACTGAACGTGGCCAGGGCCTGCATGACATGCTTTTGGGGACTGTCGCGCTCAACCGTCGCTTCTGAGGCAACAGAAGCATCAGATCCGCCGAATTTTCCCCGCCAGCGGCCCCATTTACCATGATTTAGGAAAGGCCCCGCCGGTGCGGGGCCTGTTGCGTTGTAGGACTTGGCGACAGTCGGGATCATTGTTACCTTTTCATTAAATTGCCGAGGTATTCAGGTCCGATGCGCCACTCGCTGCCGCTAGCTCCACAGTTCTACGTCACAGCCCCCCAGCCCTGCCCGTATCTGGAGGGCCGGATGGAGCGAAAGCTGTTCACTGCTCTTCAGGGCGAATCGTCTCAGAAACTGAACGACTCGCTGTCAAAGCAGGGCTTTCGCCGCTCGCAGAACGTGCTTTATCGCCCGTCCTGTGCCGATTGCGCCGCTTGTCTTTCGGCCCGGATCGACGTGACCCGGTTTGAACCCACGCGCAACCAACGCCGCGTCCAGCGCCGCAACGCCCATTTTGAACGGCGCGCGACCAGCCCATGGGCGACAGAGGAACAATACGATCTGTTCCGGCGCTATCTCGACAGACGCCATGCAGATGGCGGCATGGCGGATATGGACGTCTTCGAATTCGCCGCCATGGTCGAAGAAACGCCGATCCGCAGCCGCGTGATCGAATACATTGACCGCGACAGTGGCGCGCTGATCGCCACCTGCCTGACCGACATGCTGGATGACGGCCTGTCCATGGTCTACTCGTTTTACGAACCCGATCTGGCGCGCAACTCATTGGGAAAGTGGATGATCCTCGATCACATCGAGATCGCCCGCGAGGCTGGGCTGCCCTATGTCTATCTGGGCTACTGGGTGCCCGGCAGCGACAAGATGGGCTACAAGGCGGAATTCAGCGCGCTGGAGATCTTTCGCCGCGATGGGTGGGAGCGGCTGGAGAACGCCGGAGATTTCAACGCCGAGATGCATCCTCTGTCGACCGATCCGATTGCCGAACAGGTCGCCAATATCTCATTTCCCGATACGCGCGGCTGACCGCGTCGCCCACCGTGATGGCCACGCCTGCTGCGCCCGCTTGATGTGGGCGTCTGCGCGTCGGCGCTTGATGTAAGGAACGCCACTATTGACGTTGCGTCACTTAAAAAATTGACCGAAAGGTCAAAATACCCTCTCCACAACCGCTCCGCAAAAAGTTAGTCGGAGCACATGACGCAACCAGAAGAATATCTCCCGGCCTTTCTTGCCAGCATCGAGTCGCTTGATCCCGACAGCCAGATTGGGCATGCGCGGGGTCTTGTCGTCGCGGTCCTAGAGCATCTCGGCTATGTTCTGGCACGGGACACCGACACAACGGCGGCGACCTCCGCCTTTATCCTTGCGGCAGACCTGGAAAAGCGCCTGAACTCTCTGGAATTGATGATCGGCTCTGACGGAGCCTCCTAAAGCCCTCACCGAAAGCCGCATAAAAAAAGGGCAGGCTGTGACGCCTGCCCTTTTCGGTGTGTCGAAACCGGATGCCCCGATCAGCGGCCCAGAAGTGAGGGCACGATGGTGACGATCCCCGGGAACAGCGCCAGAATGGCCAGTCCCAGAACCTGGATCAACACAAACGGGATCACGCCACGATAGATGTGGCCGGTTGTGACCTCCTTGGGCGCGACGCCGCGCAGGTAGAACAGCGCAAAGCCGAAGGGCGGCGTCAGGAACGAGGTCTGCAGGTTCACCGCGATCATGATTGTCACCCATTTCGGATCGAAATGCGCGCCATAGATCACCGGCCCCACAATCGGCACAACGATGTAGATGATCTCAAGGAAATCCAGCACGAAGCCCAGGATGAACAGGATGATCATCACGATGATAAAGGCCGTGCGCGGATCGTCGAAGCTGCGCAGGAATTGCTGGATGTATTCCTCGCCGCCAAAGGAAATCACCACAAGGTTCAACAGTTGCGAGGCAATCAGGATGGTAAACACCATCGAGGTCACCTTGGCCGTTTCCCGCACCGCTGGCGTCAGCACCCCGGACCGGAACAGAACCCAGCAGCTGAACAGCAGACCGAACAGCGCGTACAGCCAGCAGACATAGGCAAAGAAGAACGCCACCCATGTTTCGAATGACACGCTTTCGGTGTTGATGCGCAGGTCAAAGTTGATGCCGGTCAGGATCATCAGAACCACGGCCAGCGTCGACCAGATCACGATCTTGGGCGATTTGTCCTCTTCGGACAGCTTGCGATAGGCGGCCAGCATGATGGCCCCTGCCGCCCCCAGCGCCGCCGCGGGCGTCGGGTTGGTGATGCCGCCCAGGATGGACCCCAGTACTGCTACAATCAGAACCAGTGGCGGGAAGACCACGCGCAACAGCTCATTCTTGGACAAGCGGCCCATGGCATGGAAACATCCATAAACCGTGATGGCCCAAGGGATCAGCATCATCAGCACCGTCCCCATCGACGACGTGGTTGGCGACAGCAGGAAGATATCGACCAGCAACCCCAGAAGCAGGCCGGCCGCACCGATCTGCAAGGGCAGAGGATTGGCGGACGGCGAAACACCGCGTGCCACCGACAGGATCAGGCCAAACATGATGGTCAAGATCGCAATGCCGGTGCCAATCGGTGCCGCATTTTCAATGGTTTGGGCCCGAAGCGCAGTGATCTCCTCCGGCGACAGACGGGTGCTGGTTTGCGTCCCACCCCCGGCGTCGATTTCAGCCTGCTCTGCCACAGCCGTGTCCCAGGCCTTTTGGCCGTGCAGATCGATCATCGACGCCTTGCATGTGTCCGACACATTGGTGCGCAGCGATGCCGTGTCGCCCGTTTCCGTAAAGGTGTTGACCTGCGTCGTCTGCGTGCCCACCAGCCCGACCTGGGCCAACAGCATTGTGCCCGCAATCAGCGCCACGGGGACACCGACGTACCAGGTAAACGCCTCGCCGCGTGTGACCGGCTCTCCTGTGGAATCGCCCATCGCCACGGCGGGCGCCTTGGACGGGTTCAGCATGGCATAGACAAAGGCATACAGCGCGTAGAGCACCGCAAGCAGGATGCCCGGCAGCAGCGCCGCCTGGAACAACGTGCCGACAGACACCACCGCCGGGCTGCCCAGATAGGTCAGCGCGTCGGAACAGCCCGCAAGCTGCGCGCGCGATTCCTGGGCTGCTGAATAGAGATCCCCGGCAAGCGTGCCCAGCAGGACGATCACGATGGAGGGCGGAATGATCTGCCCCAGCGTACCAGAGGCCGCAATCACACCTGTCGCCAGTTCCGGCGCATAGTTGTTGCGCAGCATGGTTGGCAGCGCAAGCAAGCCCATGGTGACAACGGTCGCGCCGACGATCCCGGTCGAGGCGGCCAGAAAGGCACCCACAACCACAATCGACACCGCCAGACCGCCGGGCAGCGGGCCAAAGACCCGCGCCATGGTGGTCAACAGGTCGTTGGCGATCTTGGAGCGTTCCAGCACGATGCCCATCAGCACGAACATCAGCACCGCCAGCAGCGTCTCAATGGACTGACCGGCGATGACCCGTTCGTTGATCCGGTTGGTGATGCCCGCGATGACGCGTTTCATCGCGCCTTCGTAATCGCCCGCCGGGAAGATCGAATCCGCCGCCACGCGCGGCAGGTCAGGATACCGGAAGATCGAGATCGCCTTTTCAGGCACGCCAGAGGCGAGCAGGGCCGAATACGGCTCTGACCCTGTGTCGATTGCCTGGTGAATAAGTATGCCGGCACTGTCCAGCGCGGCGATGATACCGAAGGAGATGACCCCGGCGCCACCGATGGCAAAAGCCACTGGAAAGCCCGAGAGGATCGCCGAAAAAAGCGAGAGAAAGACGATGATCAGGCCGATCTCGACGCCGTCCAATCCGAATAGCATTGTCCTACTGCCCCTTTAGAATTCTGCGTGATCGTAGGGCTCTTCGCCCTGCTCGATCACGTCTTTGTCCAGATATTTGCCGTCGCTCTCGGGGCCTTCGATCCACTCCAGGTAGGAGCGATAGAAAAAGGACCACGCATGGACAAAGATCATGCCGATCATGATCAGCATCAGGATCTTGAACAGAAAGTAGCCGTTAAAGCCGTTGGGCGAAAAGCCGATGGTCTCGACGTTCCAGCGCAGCGCGCGAGCCTTAAGCACAAGCCGGTCAAGCTGGTCCGTGGCGTTCACCGGCGGCACGATCATCGAACGCCACATGAAGGTCCATGTGAACATCCAGATCAGCACTGCCATCGGCAACATGAAGAAGAGTGAACCGAACATGTCGATCACCCGCTTGGTGCTGTGCGATACGGCGGCATAGACAAGGTCAACGCGCACATGACCACCCTGCACAAAGGTATAGGTCAGGCACAGCGCGACCACCATCGCATTGTAAAGCTTCAGCTCTTCGGCATACCAGGAGATGTCGAACTGCAGCGGGATGCCAAAGCCGAACACGATGTCCGGCCGGGTAAAGATCCGTTGCAAAAAGACGATGACCACCTGTTGCAGCACCATCAGCAATCCCGCCCAGGCGGCAAAGCGACCGACGGTGTTGGCAAAGCCCTCCAGCACCCGGACCACGCCCCAGAGAAAGGCATTCTTCCAGACACCGACGGCAAAGATCACGAGGAAGAAGACAAACGCGACAAAGAAAAATTCAACCGACGCGCCGTAGTAGACCAGCCGCATCATCGATTGCTTTTGTTCCAGCGTCTCCATTCCGCCCGTCCAGCCCAGCCAGTCGGCAGAATGCGTCACCGCATATCCCAGATTGTAGAACGCCATGGCGAGGTTTTGCAGGATCCAAACGATCCCGTCCCCCAACGCTCCCATGAATTGCCCGAAACCGGCAGGCCCTGTTTCTTCCATTAGTCCCCCCACACCCCGTAGGATTCGTCTGACCCGGGTTGATCGGCGCCAGACGTAGCACGAAAAGAAGCCCCCGCGTCACGCGCGAGGGCCTCGGTTTTCAAAGCTGAACGATCAGCCGCCCAGCACGCGAACGCGCTGTTCGACGTAGTAGGCGTCCGACTTGCCGATCCAGCTTGCCGAGTTGGCCATGCTGGTCTCGAACGAGTTGCGGATCTTGGCGAACAGTTCGTCGCCCATGTTCTCGTCCATGACCTTCTTGGACGCGGCACCGAAGGCATCCCAGACATCGTCGGGGAACTGCAGCGTCTTGACGCCTTGCGACTGCAGACGTGCCAGCGCGGCACCGTTGTTCGCCAGCGTTTCGGCCAACTGGAAATGCGTGGTCGCCATCGACGCATAGCGCAGGATCGCCTGCTGCTGCGCGGTCAGGCTTTCCCAGACGTCCAGGTTGACGTTGGCGGACAGGGCAGAGCCCGGCTCGTGGAAACCGGCGGTGTAATAGATCTTGGCCACTTCCTGGAAGCCGGCGCGCTCATCGGCCATCGGGCCAACCCACTCCAGACCGTCCAGAGCACCAGACGACAGCGCCTGATACAGTTCGCCACCGGGGATGTTCTGCACCGACGCACCCAGTTCACCCAGAACCTTGCCGCCCAGACCGGGCATGCGGAACTTCAGACCGTTGAAGTCGTCAGCCGACTTGATTTCGTTGCGGAACCAACCGCCGGACTGCGAGCCGGAGTTGCCCGCGTTCAGGCCCTTCATGTTGAAGATCATGCCCAGTTCGTCGTGCAGTTCTTCGCCGCCACCATGGTAGTACCAGTTGGTGACTTCCTGCGCGGTGCCGCCAAAGGGAACGGCGGTGAAATAGGCGTAACCCGGATGGTTGTTGATGAAGTAATAGTCAGCCGAGTGGTACATGTCCGCCTGGCCCGACGACACGGCGTCAAACACTTCCAGCGCGCCGACCAGTTCACCCGGGGCTTTCTTGTCGATGGTCAGCATACCATCGGACATCTCGCCAACCATCTGCTCCAGGTAGGTGGCCGCGTCGTCCAGAACGGCAAAACCGCGCGGCCAGGACGTGACCATGGTCAGGGTCCGCTTGCCCTGTGCATAGGCCGGAGCGGCCAGCGTCGATGCAGCGGCAGCGGCGCCGGCACCCAGAGTCGAGTTACGAAGGAAAGAACGGCGATCCATAGAAAACCTCCCAGTTTTTTTAGTTGCGCAGGGCTCCCCACCTCGCGCGGACCGAATTTAAGTCTTCGCACCCTAGGGTGGGTGTCTGCGCAAAGAAATACCCAGTGCTACGGAGGAGATGCGATATTTTGCCAAAACGGCCACTTTTTTGAGTGAGCGCAAAACGGGGCCGCTCCGCTGGTGGCGCGCCTCACGCCTGAGAACACGATTCCCGCTCTGCCGCCGCGCAGAGCCAGTCAAAGACCAGGCGCCGCGACGGGTCTGCCAGATCCTCACGCGGGCAAAGTGCGTCATAATTCTGTGAGGTCGACAATGTGCCGGGCACCGCCTGAACCAGCCGACCAAGTCGGATATCGCGTGCCACAAGGAACCGACTGGCCAGGGCAACCCCCTGCCCCGCCATGGCCGCCTCGATGGCCAGTGTTATCTGGCTGAACCGGGGTCCAGGCAGATGATCGCGGTGGGCCTGGCCCAGCACGGTCTCTAAAAACGCAGGCCACAGATCCAAAGAATGATGCAGCAAGGTCCGCCCCTGCATCCCGTCGCCCGGCAGATCCGGCGCGCAGACGGCGATTGCCTCGCCGGTGAACAAGGTGCGCGCCTCCATCCCCGCCAGCGCCTGCGACCGGCCGAAACGCACCGCGATGTCCACCCCATCGGCGCGAAACCGCGACAGCGCTTCTGTTGCAAGGACGCGCAATTCGATCTCTGGGTGGCGGGCCGAAAAATCCGGCATGGTCGGTATCAGCCATTTCGATGCAAACGAAGGCGTGACGGAAATGGTGACGCTGCGTCCACCCGGTCGCAGATCCTGCGTCGCCTGTTCCATCAATCGAAAGGCGCGCGCGATCTGGTCATGATAGCGCCGCCCGTCTTCGGTCAGACGCAACCCGCGTGCGTGCCGATCAAACAAACGCAGGGCAAGACGCGCCTCCATCCCGCGCACATGCTGCGCCACAGCCCCTTGTGTCACGCGCAGCTCCCGGGCTGCGGCGGCAAAACTCAGATGCCGTCCCGCCGCCTCAAAGGCGCGCAAGGCATTTAGCGGAGGAAGTCCGTCAGCCAATCGTTTTCCTATCATCTCAAGGCAGTCGTTCTGGCCTGTGCGGGGGCAAGTATAGCCAATATTTCACTGTGGAAACACGCAAACATAGGATAGCGCCATGACTAGAGTAGAAATGCCGCCGATGACATGTGCACAGGGTTCAGTGCATGTTACGCAACCCGCCGCACACAGGACCGGTGCAATGATCGACACAGTCAAATGGACCGCCTCCATGGCGCAGATCGGCGGCTATGCCGCGACCGGGTTCGGCTTTGCCACATGGGCGTTGCCCTTTTTTGCGGTTGGCCTGCTGGGCTGGCTGGCCGTGGGTCTTGCCTGGCGCGATCGGGCAATCATCCTGATCCACCTTGTCGCCATGGCCGCAATGCTGACCGGCCTTGCCACCCGCGGCTGAGGTCTTTTCAATACCCCCGCACTCTGCTTTGCTGCGCTTATGCGCAAGCTCATCCAGCGCCTTCGTCCGTCTTACCGTCAGAAGCTGTTTCTTCTTGCGGCGGCCCCAATGGTACTTGCTGTCTCGGCCATTGCGCTGCTGGTGGCCGAGCAGTCGCGTGCCATGGCCGAACAGGAAATCCGACAACTGGAGGCGCAGTTGCTGGAGGCCAAGAAGCGCGAGTTGCGCAACTATGTCACCCAGGCACGCAACGGGTTCTATTTCATCTACGGCTCTGCCGCGCCGGACAATGAATCCGCCAAGGAACAGGTCATGCAGATCCTCGCGGCGATGATCTATGGTGAAGAAGGGTTCTTCTTTGTCTATGACTATGAGGGCAAGAACCTTGTGTCGCCGCGCCAAACCGATCTGATCAACGGCAACCAATGGGATCTGACCGACAGCGAAGGCACCTATGTAGTGCGCGAGTTCGTCGAGATCGCCCGTCAGGGGGCGGGCTATGTCGATCACCTCTGGCCGAAACCCTCAACCGGCGAAGAGGGCCGCATGATCACCTATGTCACCTCATTTCCCAGTTGGCGTTGGGCTGTCGGCACCGGCGTGTTCATTGACGATGTGCTGGCCAGCGTCGCCGCCGCCCGCGCCGAGGTAGAGGCCAAGGTGCAGCGTACATTCGTGTATATTGGCGCGATCACTCTTGCCGCGCTGCTGGTGGTCTTTGCCTCTGGACTTGTGCTGAATATCCGCGAACGGCGGCTGGCCGATGCCAAGCTGCGCGTACTCACCCAGCGGGTTCTGGACACGCAGGAAGAAGAGCGCGGCCGCGTCGCGCGGGAACTGCATGACAGTATCAGCCAGATCCTTGTCGGTGTGCGCTATGCGTTGGACGTGGCGCGGCGGCGCGTGGCCTCCGGCGATCCACGCGCAGCGGACACGCTGGCCAAGGGCACGGACAACCTGGGCCTGGCGATTCAGGAGGTGCGCCGCATCAGCCGCGACCTGCGCCCCGGCGTGCTGGACGATCTGGGCCTTGGCCCCGCGATCAAGACCCTGGCCGAGGATTTTCAGACCCGCACCGGGATAGACACCCATTTCGCGACCGTGGTGTTTCGCAACCGGCTGGATCAGGACGCCAAGATTGCGATGTACCGCATTGCGCAAGAGGCGCTGACCAATGTGGAACGCCACGCAAGCGCCACCCATGTCCGCATCGATCTGCGCGGACATCGTGCCGGGGCCACGCTGAAGATCGCCGATGATGGCGTCGGGTTGCGCGATTCCCGCGCGCATACGCCCGGCATCGGCCTGCGCAACATGCAGGAACGGATGGACCAACTGGGCGGCACCTTGCGTGTCTTGTCCTCACGCGACGGGACCCTTATCGAGGCGCAGGTGCCGCTCAGCCACATGCTGCCCCCAGAAGACGGTACCGTCTCACAACCCAAGGTCCGCGCATGATCCCCCGTCCCACCCGCGTCGTCGTTGTCGATGATCACCCGATGGTTGCCGAAGGCATCGAAGCCATCCTTGAAAGCTATGACGACATCAACGTGGTCGCGACGCTGTCTGACGGGCAAACAATGATCGACCGTCTGGAAGAGCTGTCGCCCGATGTCATTCTGATGGACCTCAACATGCCCGGACTGGGCGGGCTGTCCGCCACCGAGATGATCCTGGAATTGCGACCCGAGACGCGCATTCTGGTGCTGTCGATGCACGATTCCCGCGAATACATCAGCACGGCGCTCAGCCATGGCGCGCGGGGATATGTGCTCAAGGACGTGCCGACCGATGAGATCAAGCGCGCCATCGACACGGTGATGGCGGGAGATCGCTATCTCTGCCCCGGCGCAGAGGGGGCATTGACCCCGTCCGGGCAGGACCGCGAGCAACTGACAAACCGCGAACAGATGGTGTTGTTGCAACTGGCGCAGGGCAAGTCGAATAAGCAGGTCGCCGAAGCCTTGGATATTTCGGTACGCACGGTGGAAACCCACCGCAAGAACATCCGCCGCAAGCTGGGCGTCAGCAGCACCGCCGAACTTATGCGCTATGCGCTGGAACACGGCGTCTTGCAGGGCACCGGCGCGAACTTCTGAAGAAATGAGGCACGCCGAGTCCTGTCAGCCTGTCAGAGTTCGACCATTGGCCCGACCGGAACGCAGTCTTCCCAGGCTTTATAAACCATCGCGGGAATAACCTCTGCTTCCGTGGGCTCTGCACCGGCAAAGGCGGTCGATGCCTTGGGCACGCCCCCCATCGCCACGGCCACTCCCATCAGCGCGACAAGTGCCACGGCCTTGCAAATCGTGAAATCGCGGTAAAATATATTTCTGGACATGACGATCTCCTCGTCTCCTGTGACCTCATGCACAGCATTGCGGATGTTGCGGCCCCAAACAACTCACGATGCCGCGCGCGAATGTTGCAATGCGTCTAGTGCCCGCCGTGTCCCGGCATCAAAACGGCATGTGCAATCCCTGTCGCACCGGGGTTTTCGGGCTGCAGACCGATCGCGACAAGGATGAGAAAGGACAGACAAGCCGCCTTTATTAAAGAAAAATTTCGAAATGACCTGGACCTGAGCATTGCTCGCCTCAACAAGAAAATGAACTGACTGGTTCAGTATTGCCAGACCTTTCGCCGGGCTTGCAATCGACAATATGCGCATAATTGCACATCAAATATGCATAGCGCGGGACTGAACGCAAAAACAGACGACGCCACCTGCGCAAAAGCAATTTTCGAAAAGGCGCTGCCCGCCAAACGAAATTTGCTTTCTCCCACTTCGCCGGTTGACGCCTCGTGCCGCCCGCCATAAAGTCGCCCGCGCAATGCAAGGGAGCCTCGGGCATGTCCACGCTAGTGGTAATCGTAGGAACAAGGCGCATGGGCCGGTAACGGAATCCCTATCAGGACCCCATGCGCCCCCGAAATGAACCTCGGGGGCTTTTTTGTGCGCAAAATTTCAGTGTCGTGAACGGAGAACATGCGATGACACGTCAGATGACCGGAGCGAAAATGGTGGTTCAGGCCCTCAAGGACCAGGGCGTGGACACGGTATTCGGCTACCCTGGCGGCGCTGTACTACCGATTTACGATGAGGTGTTTCAGCAAAACGACATCCGCCACATCCTTGTTCGGCATGAACAGGGCGCGGTTCACGCGGCAGAGGGCTATGCCCGCTCTACCGGCAAGCCCGGTGTCGTTCTTGTGACCTCCGGCCCCGGCGCCACCAATGCAGTGACCGGGTTGACCGATGCCTTGATGGACTCGATCCCGATTGTCGTTTTGACCGGACAGGTTCCGACATTCATGATCGGCTCGGATGCCTTTCAAGAGGCAGATACCGTCGGCATCACCCGCCCCTGCACCAAGCACAACTGGCTGGTGAAGGACACCGCGCGGCTGTCGTCGACCATCCATGAGGCGTTCCATGTTGCCACCTCGGGCCGTCCCGGTCCGGTGCTCGTGGACATCCCCAAGGACGTCCAGTTTGCCAGCTCGCAATACCAGGGCATCCCAAAGGTCGCGACCAGCCACTATCAGCCGCAGGTCAAGGGTGACATGCAGATGATCGAACATCTGGTCGAAGCGATCGAGATGGCCGAGCGCCCGGTGTTCTATACCGGCGGCGGCGTGATCAACTCTGGCCCGGCGGCCAGCCAATTGTTGCGCGAAATCGTCGAAGCGACCGGCTTTCCGATCACCTCGACGTTGATGGGTCTTGGCGCGTATCCGGCTTCTGGCAAGAACTGGCTGGGCATGCTGGGCATGCACGGTCTGTATGAGGCCAATCTGGTGATGCACGGCTGCGATCTGATGATCAACATCGGCGCGCGGTTCGACGACCGGATCACCGGCCGCCTTGACGCCTTCAGCCCGAATTCGCGCAAGGCGCATATCGACATTGATCCGTCCTCTATCAACAAGGTGATGAAGACCGATTTCCCCGTTGTCGGCGACGTGGCGCATGTGCTTGAAGATGTGCTGAACCTGTGGAAAGCACGCGGCCGCAAGGTCAACCGTGAGGCAATCGCCCGCTGGTGGAAGCAGATCGAGGAGTGGAAGAAGGTCGACTGCCTGAAATACAAACCCTCCGAAGGCACGATCCGTCCGCAGCACGCGCTGTCGCGGCTTGAGGCGCTGACCAAGGACCGCGATCGCTATATCTGCACCGAGGTCGGCCAGCACCAGATGTGGGCGGCGCAATACCTTGGCTTTGAGGATCCGAACCGCTGGATGACATCCGGCGGCCTTGGAACCATGGGATACGGCACGCCTGCCTCTATCGGCGTCCAGATCGCGCACCCGGACTCTCTGGTGATCAACGTCGCCGGTGAAGCATCGTGGTTGATGAACATGCAGGAGATGGGCACCGCGGTGCAGTACCGTCTACCGGTCAAGCAATTCATCCTGAACAACGAACGCCTTGGCATGGTGCGCCAATGGCAGGAATTGCTGCACGGTGAGCGGTATTCGCAATCCTGGTCCGAGGCGCTGCCCGATTTCGTCAAGCTGGCCGAGGCCTTTGGCGCCAAGGGCATCCTCTGCAAGGATCCCGCCGATCTGGATGACGCGATCATGGAGATGCTCGACTATGACGGGCCAGTGATCTTTGACTGCCTCGTCGAAAAGCACGAGAACTGCTTCCCGATGATCCCCTCGGGCGCGCCGCACAACAAGATGTTGCTGGGCGATGCCTCGACCAAGGGTGCCATCGGTGCCAAAGGCGCGGTGATGGTGTGATCCCATCGCCGCTCACCCGGTCCGCCCCGGCGGGCCGGGTGTTGTGGCTGGACCGGGCCAAAGGGCTGGGCATTGTCCTCGTCGTGTTTGGCCATGCCTGGCTGGGGGCGCAGGCGGCAGGTTTGCTGCCCGCCGACCGGCTGTTCCACACCGTCGAAAAGCTGATCTACAGCTTTCACATGCCGCTGTTCTTTCTTCTGTCGGGCGTCACGTTCGAAGCCTCTGCCCGTCGGCGTCCCCTGCTGCGCGGGGCGCGGGACAAGGCGCTGCGCCTGCTTTGGCCGCTGCTGTTGTGGACCTACGTCTTTGCTGCGTTCCGCTATCTGGCCGGTGGGGCGGTCAACAGCCCAATGGCGCTGGCGGATCTGTTCACCTCGCCTCTACCGCCGCAGGACCACCTGTGGTTTCTCTGGGCGTTGTTTCTGATACAGATGTTGGGCCTTGTGATTGCCGTGCCGGGCGGGCGGCCAAGACCAACCTGGGTCTGGCTGGCGCTGGCGCTGTTGGCCATGGCGGTTGTGTCCTTGCCCGGTCTGCCGCTGGGGCCGTTGACGGTGAACGCCGCGCTGCATCTGGGGATCTTCCTGTTGGGTATCTGGCTGGCGCGGGCCGGTCCCCTGCCCTCTGGTATGCCTACCCGGCTCAAGGCCTTGACGGTGTTTGTCGTCGTCCAGTTCATCAGCTTCGGTCTGCCTGAAAACATATTGGCCTTTCAGGTGATTGCCGCGACGTTGTCGCTTTGCTTTGTCGTGATGCTGAACGCCCGCCTAGGTGTCCTTGGCCGTCTTCTGGTGCGGCTGGGCCAACTGTCGATGCCAATCTATCTGGCCCATACGCTGTTCACCGCCGCCACGCGCATCGTCCTGTTCAAAGTCACCGACGACCCGACACTGCATCTGGCGTTTGGCACACTGGCCGGGTTGATCGGTCCGGTGGTGCTGTATTACACGGTGCGCGCCGTTGCCTCGCCCCGGTTGCTGGGGTTCTGAGGCCACGCCGTCACGAGGCCGCCGCGTGGTCCGACCCGGCGCAGAGATGTGCGGCGATGGTCAGCAACAGCGCATCGCGTCGCACGGGTTTGCTCAGGAACCCGTCCATGCCCGCCGCCGCCGCGTCGTCGCGGTCCTTGTCAAAGGCATTGCCCGTCAGGGCGATGATCGGTCGGTGCGGCCAGCCCCGCTGCTGCTCACGCTCCCGGATCAGACGGGTTGCCTCCAGACCGCTCATTTCCGGCATCGACAAGTCCATCAAGACAAGAGCAAAGCGGTGCGGATCGTACAGATCCAGCGCACGGCGCCCATTGTCGGCCAGCACAACCTGCGCGCCACGCCGCTCCAGCATTTTCTGGGCAACCGCCTGATTGGTGCGATTGTCCTCGACCACCAGGACGCACAACCCGTCAAGACGCATCGTGTCGGTCGAAACCGGTACGGCGCTGGGTGTCGAAAAGGCCACGGTCGGCAATGGCAAATCCACGGTAAAGGTCGTGCCCCTGCCCTCTTCGGACCGGGCGGAAATGGTGCCCTGCATGGCAGAGACCAGCCGTTTGCAGATCGACAAACCAAGACCCGTGCCCTCAAACTGACGCTCATGTCCCTTGTGGACCTGTTCGAACGGATCAAAAATCACCGCCAGCCGGTCCGCAGGAATGCCGATGCCGGTGTCGGTGAGGGTGAACCGAACAACATTGTCGCGCGCGGATGTTCGGGACAGATGCAAATCCACCTTTCCCTCCAATGTGAACTTGATCGCGTTGCCCATGAGATTCATCAGGATCTGACGAATCCGCAACGCATCCCCCTCGACCAGATGCGGCACGTCCGGGTCGATGCGACACTGCAACGTCAATTCCTTCTGTGTCGCCAAGGGCGACAGCAGTTCACTGATCTCATCGACCAGCCCTGCAACCTCAAACGTCACCTTTTCCAGTTCCAGCCGCCCGGCCTCGACCTTGGAAAAGTCAAGTATGTCAGAGATCAGAGAGGTCAGCGCCAGCGCCGCGCCCCGGATCGTGGCCACATAGCTGGCCTGTTCGCTGCTGAGGTCTGTTTCGGCCAACAGATCCGCCATCCCGACAACGCCGTTCATGGGAGTGCGGATTTCATGGCTCATATTCGCCAGAAACGATGACTTCGCCTTATTGGCGACGTTGGCGGCATCCCGTGCCGCGCGCAGTTCGGCGTTCTGGTTGCGCAGATCGGTGATGTCGGTGTGTACGATCACATTGCCCAGCATCGGCCGCGACGACGCCTGCATGTAATAACTGCGGCCGGAGTCCGGAATCTCCATCAACACCTTGCGCCCTTTGTTCAGCGCATCCTCTACCTCCCGGTGGACTGTCGGATCGCGCGGAACCTTGTCATGCTGGGCCAGAAAGTGCAGATGATCGCCCATCGCCATACCCTCTGGCACATCGGCGGACTGAAGACCAAAAAGCCGGAGGTACGCCGGGTTCACGCGCAGCACCTGGTTGTCGGGATCATCGACCTGTGTGCCCGAGGTCACAAGCAGCCCCTCCCCCATGCCTTCGACGATCTCGGTCAGCAGGTGATTTGTCTCGGACAGTTCATGCGCCTTCTTGACCAGATTCCGTTCAAGCGCCACGGTTCGCTTGTTCAGTCCGGCCACCAGGGAATCCGTCACATCCGCCTTTCGCATGACGGCGCTGATGTTCAAGGTGATCCCGCGATAGCCGGCAAACACGCCCTGCACTGTCCAGATCGGCACTGCGCTGTCCATCAGCACCGCGCGGTCGCCATTGACCATCACACGTTCATAGCTAAGCCCGCGCACCTCGCGCTGGTCGCGCAGCGCCTCCATCAGTCGATCAAGCCCGGCCTCGTCACCCGTGGCGCTGGCCTGGTCCAGAATGCACAGGCCGTTCAGCTGTTGCGCCGTCAACTGCAACCCGGAATGCCGGATGTTGACATAGCGCAGCCGGTAGTCGGCGTCCGCCTCCCATGTCCATGCCGGCATGAGGTGGATGACATCCGACCAGATTCTGGCGTCTTTCTCCCTCTCGGACATGAGTGGCCCCTGGTTGCCGGAAACAATTGCGACGCAATGAATTTGGACTAGCGAAAAACAATTGACAGGGCATTAAATCCTCTGCATCACCCGATTTAACCGCGCGGACCGCTGGCCAAAGCCGCCGATCTTGGCTAAATCCTTGTGCGGCCCGCGCCTTGCGGGTCGGCACCCCCTCAGAAAGGCCCGGCGATGTCAGCACTGAAGATCAAGAAAGGTTCGAGCAAGCACTCTGCCTACAACCTGCGCCCCAATTTCTCGGACGTGCAGGAAACCCATACCATCGCGGTGCTGGTAGAAAACGAACCAGGCGTGCTGGCGCGTGTCATCGGATTGTTTTCCGGGCGCGGGTACAACATCGACAGCCTGACCGTTGCAGAGGTCGATCATGAGGGCCACCTCAGCCGCATCACCATCGTCACGACCGGCACGCCGCAGGTGATCGAACAGATCAAGGCGCAGCTGGGCCGCATCGTTCCCGTACACGAAGTGCATGACCTCACGGTCGAGGGCAAATCCGTCGAACGGGAACTGGCGTTGTTCAAGGTCAACGGCACCGGCGACAAACGGGTCGAGGCACTGCGCCTGGCGGATATCTTTCGAGCCAATGTTGTGGATTCGACGCTGGAAAGCTTTGTCTTCCAGCTGACCGGAACCCCGGACAAGATTGATGCCTTTGCCGATCTCATGCGCCCGCTTGGCTTGGCCGAAGTGGCCCGTACCGGCGTCGCCGCCCTGGCGCGCGGCATCTGACATGACGACTGTGGCGCGACCCCGGTCACCGGGAATCGCGCCGCACCCTGAAAGGGGTTCTATCCGGCGCGACGCGCCTCGGGAAAGCTGACCACGTTTTCGGCCGTGCTGCTGCCGCGTGGCCCCCTGTTGCGCAACTCGTGCACGATGGTCGGGGCATAGCCCGCGTCCACCCGGCGCAGGTTGCGCGCCCGTCTGACATCGCGATCCTCGCGGAGGTCGAACTGAATCAGATCTCCCGCGTCCAGATCAATCCCTTCGTGAACGTTCTGTTCAGCTGCCGTGTAATACGCCAGGTTGCCGTGATCTTCGCACCAGATCACGGCTTTGCGATCATCGACATCCGCCCACAAAACAACGCCCAACATCTGATCCTGCATGATGCACCCACTGATGATTATTAGATGAAGGTGAACGAAACCTTTCCGACGCAATAGGTGATTTTCCGTGTCTTCATCTTGATTTTTGTGGCGCTAGAGGTCAGGTTTGCCGCCAAGTAGCATCATGCGTGACGCCAATTGGCGTCAAACACCGATGTATCAGGGGACAAGCGCGCAAAAATGCTGCAACTTAAAGGCGCTACAAGACGGGACTGGGACAACATGCCGGAGAAGCCTGCCACAAATGCGCCAAGGCGCGGTCCCGCGCCGGCCGAATTGCGCAGTATGCTTGGTGCCAATCTGCGCCAGCTGTCACAACGTGCGCCCTCCATATCCGCGCTGTGCCGCGACCTGGGGATCAATCGCACCCAGTACAATCGCTATCTTGCAGGTGAGAGTTTTCCGCGCCCCGACGTGCTGCACCGCATCTGTTCATATTTTCAGGTCGATGCGCGCATCCTGCTGGAACCCGTCGAGGAGATCACCAACAGCGAAGCCGGCATTCTGAACAACCCCGCCGTCGCCAACTATCTTGGCGGCGCGCTGCGGCCCGTCAGCGAAGAAGAGTTTCCCAGCGGGTTCTATCGCTTTGCCCGCCGCAGCTTTTTGGACGAAGACATGTTCGTTCGCGGACTGATCTATGTCTTTCGCAGCCGCAAGGGCACCTTCCTCAAGGGGTTCGAGGCCAAAGATGCCATGCGCCAGCAAGGGTTGCCCACCGAACCGGCAACGCGGGAATTTCGCGGTGCGGTGATGGCGCAAGAGGACGGGGTGGCTGCACTGGTCAGCCGCCGGGGGGCCACCACGACCTCTTTCAACTTTCTCGCGCGCATTCCGTCGTTCGAAAACAACTTTTGGGTCGGATATGTCACCCGCACCGTGCGCGAGAACGTCGCCGGACGCCGGGTGGAACGGCTGGTCTACGAATATCTGGGCAAGGACATGGCCCATGTGCTGCCCGCCGCGCGCAGCGCCGGGTTCTGTACCGAGGCGGATCTGCTGGCCTATCAGCGCAATCTGCTCAAACCTTCGGAATCCTTTATCTGACCGCCGATCCGCCGCAGGTGCGGTCGCTGTGATACAAACTGTGTCGGGTTTGATCGGTTCAAGCCCGCCTTCTGCGTCTAACCGGGAAAGTGTCCCACGTCAGCAGAAGGCCCGCCCAGATGACCCTTCCCCCGACCGTTCTTGCCCCCACTGATCTTGACAACGTCCGCCGCCCCGCCGCCCAGGCCAACGGCCTGCCGAATGCGCACTACATCGACCCGGATGTCTTTGCCGAAGAACGCGACGCGGTGCTGTTCCGTCAATGGGCCGGACTGGCGGTCACGGCGGATGTGCCCGAAGAGGGCGATGCCAAGCCGATCACCTTTCTCGGGATGCCCCTGCTGCTGTTGCGCGGACGGGACGGTGCGGTCCGGGTCTTTCAGAACATCTGCCGCCATCGCGGCATGATCCTGGTCGAAGAGCCGCGCAAGATAGAGGGCGCGATCCGCTGCCCCTATCATTCGTGGTGCTACGGCACCGATGGTCGTCTTGTCAGCACGCCCCATGTGGGCGGGCCCGGCCACAACACCCATGATGCCATCGACCGCGCCACCCTTGGCCTGATCGAGGTGCGCAGCCATATCTGGCGGGATGTTGTGTGGATCAATGTCTCGGGCGATGCACCGGCATTCGAAGAGGCCATGGCCGATGTCATGACCCGCTGGGCCGAGTTTGAAAAGCCGCTCTATCACGGCGGATCCGACAGCATTCTGACGCTGGAGGTGGCCTGCAACTGGAAACTCGCGGTGGAAAACTACTGCGAAAGCTATCACCTGCCCTGGGTCCATCCGGGCCTGAATTCCTATTCGCGGCTGGAGGACCACTACAACATCGAACGGCTGGGGCGCTTTTCCGGTCAGGGAACCGAGGTCTACCGCCAGGTCACCAACGAGAACGGTGATCCGTTTCCGGATTTTGACGACATCTCTGACAAATGGGACACCGCCGCTGAATACATCGCGGTCTATCCCAACGTCCTGTTCGGAGTGCATCGCGACCACGCCTTTGCCATCGTCCTGTTGCCCGACGGCACGGCAAAGACGGTCGAGCATATCCACCTGTATTATGCCCAGCCCAAGACCGACAGCGGGCTGCGCCAGCGCAACACGCAACTCTGGAAGACCGTGTTTGAGGAAGACATCTTTGTGGTTGAGGGCATGCAGCGCGGACGCCATGCCAGCGGCTTTGACGGCGGGCGCTTTTCACCGGCGATGGACAGCCCGACCCATTGCTTTCACGACTGGGTGGCCACACAGGTACAATCCTGCCGCGACATGTCCAAGGCCGCCGAATGAAGACACTGGACGATCGCCTGATAGCAGCGCACGCGCGGGGTGATCGCGCGGCACTGGTGGCGCTTTATGCGCAGGCGGCCGAGACGGTGAACAACCTTGATGCCGCCTGTTTCTACCTGACGCACGCCTATGTCTTTGCGCTGGAACTGGGCGACGCCCGCGCCGCCGGGCTGCATGCCCGGCTCAAGGCCGAAGGCCGCGAGGCCTGACAGCGCTCTCAGGCCGCGACATGCGCCTCTGCGCCATGGCTTTGGCCATAGGCGACCATGTCGTACAGATGCCATGTCGCATGCCCCAGTAGCGGCAGCGAGATGAACAGCCCGACAAACCCCGGCAGCATCGACACCAACGTCACCACCGCGATAAAGACCGCCCAGCCCAGCATCGGCAAAGGGTGCGCCTGTACATAGGCAAAAGAGGTGATCATCGCGGTCACGAAATCGATTTCCCGGTCCAGCAGCATGGGCAGCGACAGCACGGTGATCATGTACAGCAGGGTCGAGAATGCCGCCCCCACCAGCGTCCCCACCGCCAGCATGGTCAGCCCATTGCTGGTCATGTAAATGTCCAGCGAACTGGAGACATTTGTCATCGTTGACAGGCCCAGAAACAGCGCAAAGATCATATGCGCCAGAAAGAACCAGAACAGAAAGACGACGAGGATGATGACCCCCAACCACGGCAATTGCCGGCCGGATTCGCGTCTGACCACCCCCATGATCTGCATCCAGTCCAGCGGCCGGTCCTGTTCGATCCGGCGACTGACATCGTAAAAGCCCACCGCCGCAAAGGGCGCGATCAGCGGAAAGCCGATGGCGGCAAAGACCAGCCAATAGCTTTGCCCGGTGATCCATGTAATCCAGACCATGAACCAGCCGCCCAGAAAATAGACCAGCGCAAACAGCAGCGCAAAGCCCGGCGCGCGTTTCAGATCACGCCAACCGCGTCGCAACGCCTCTTTCAACAGGCCCGCATCGACCGGACCCAACTCCGGTACACCGGGTTTGGGGGTATCTGGCACGCAATTTCTCCCACGCTCATCCCTACGCTCTGCATTCAGTAAAGGGCATGTGACTGACTGGCGTCAACCGCGCCGTGGATCTGGTGGGCGCGCGCGGCCTCTATTTCAGTGTATAGCATGACGCACGGATGTTGCTGGGCGCACGACGGGGGACAAGGCCCGCCCTACGCAGGCCGGGTCTTGGCGTTTGCTGCGCAATTGACTACCCTTCCACTACCAATTCGAGGTCTCAGTCATGTTCCCATGTCGCCGTTTGCCGATTGTCTTTGCCGCGTTCCTGATGGCCCAGGGCGCCGCGGCCCAGGACAGTGCCGACACCATCAACCCGGCGGAACAACTGATGGCCGACATCCTGATCGCCGTGGCCGAAATCGAGCTGGACCTGAAGGCGCGCGGCGCAGAGGGGATCGAACCGCCCAAGGAGGGCGGAGATCTGCTGGGCACCACACAGGACCGGGTTGCGGCACTTGACGATGTCGATCTCCCCGAGGTCGCGGTCGTGGTGCCCCCCGATGGTCCCAAGGACGTCCCCGAAGACGACACAAAGGACGATGCCAAGGTCGATCCCGCCGAAAGCGTCCCGCCTGTCGTCGATCCCCCGGAAGTCGCCACAGTTGTCGAAACCATCCCGGACGACGGAACAGGTGTGACGCCGGTTTCGCTCAACGGGACCAGCATTCACAGCGCGTTGTTTCAGGATCTGTCAGCCGACGAAATCGCCAAGCTGCCCCAGGTTGATCCGGCGCGCTGTAGCGAATTGGGCGAATGGTTTCTGGCCTTGTCCTTGCAACGAGACTTTCTGGCGTTTTTTGTCGCCGAAAAGGAAAGCGTCCGCATATGCCGACGCCTGGGAACCTCGTGGTTCGTCAAGCGCGCCAGCAATGGCAACCGTGCGCATCTGGTGGCCGTCATCGACTGAACCGGGGCGCGGCCCCAATCTCAGGTCATTGTCACACAGCCCTCACGCCGCCTTGTCCGGCGTGATCCCTGAAATCGCCTGAATCAGATTGTCTTCGGTCACCTCTTCAGAGGTGAAGGTGCGCATGATCCGCCCCGAGTACATCGCCACGATCCGGTCAGAGACGTGCAGCACCTCCGGCATTTCCGACGAAATCACGATCACCGCGTAGCCCTGGGCCGCCAGTTCACGGATCAGGTTGTGAATCTCGGACTTGCTGCCCACGTCGATGCCGCGCGTCGGTTCATCCACGATCAGCACGCTGGGCCGCATCGACAGCCATTTGCCGATAACGATTTTTTGCTGGTTGCCGCCCGACAGATTGCCGACCAACTGTTTCCAACCCGGCGTCCGGATGTCCAGCCGGTCACGGTATTGGTCAAAGATCGACACCTCGGCTCCTTCGGCCACAAACGGCCCGGCCTTGAGGTCATCAACCTGCGGCAAGGTCATGTTGTCCCGACAGTTCATGCCTAGGATCAGCCCCTGCCCTTTGCGGTCCTCCGGCACCAACGAAATGCCGCGCGAAATCGCGTCGGTGGGCGAATGAATCACCGTTTCCTGCCCGTCCAGCAGGATTGTGCCCGCGCTGGGGTCGCGTAACCCGAACAGCGTTTCGGCAATCTCTGTGCGTCCCGCGCCGACAAGGCCGTAGAACCCGACCACCTCACCACGCCGGACCTCAAAACTGATGTCGCGGAACAGATCACCACAGCACAGCCCGCGCACCTCCAGCGCGACGTCGCCCAGTTCATGATGGCTTTCGTTGCGGGTCAGGTCCAGCTTGCGGCCGATCATCAACTGGGTGACCGCTTCTTCATCGGTGTCGGCGGTGTTGACGGTGCCCCGATAGCTGCCGTCGCGCAGCACGCTGATCCGGTCGGTGATCCTAAAGATCTCTTCCATCCGGTGCGAGATATAGATGATCCCGACGCCCTGTTCTTGCAGCCCGGCAATCACGTCGAACAGCACAACCTTTTCCGCGTCGGTCAAGGACGCGGTGGGTTCGTCAAAGATCACCGCCTTGGCATCCACGGTCAGCGCGCGGGCAATCTCGACCATCTGCTGGTTGGCGATGGACAGATCCCCGACCCGCGTTCTGGCGTCAAAACCGACCTTGAGCTTTTCAAGGATCGCATTTGTCCGCGTCTCCAGCGTGGCCCAGTCGACCAGCCCGAACCGTTTGCGCGGCAATTCTCCCAGATAGATGTTCTCGGCCACGCTCAGTTCCTCGGCCAGGCTGAGTTCCTGATGGATAAACACGATGCCCTTGGCCTTGGCCTCTAGCGGTGAGGACATTACAACCGGGGTTTCCGCCACCAGGATGCGGCCCTCATTCGGTTTCAGGATGCCGCCCAGCACCTTCATCAGGGTGGATTTTCCGGCGCCATTTTCCCCCATCAGGGCGTGGACCTCACCGGGCATCAGGGTCAGCGACACACCGTCCAGCGCCCGAACCCCCGGAAAGGTCTTGACGATGTCTTCGAGCCGCAGAACCGGGGTCAGATCACTCATACCTTCAACTCCTCTTTGCCCTTGGTGTTCAACTGGCGGTCCAGAAACAGCACCGCGATCAGGATCAGGCCAATCACCAGATTGACGGTTTCCGTATCGGCGCCGATATGTGACAACCCCTTGCGCAACAGCTGGATCGCCAGCACGCCACCAAAGGTCGAGATGATCGACCCCGCGCCCCCTGTCAGCTTGGTACCGCCCAGCACAACAGCGGTGATCACCCAAAGCTCATACAACTCGCCATCGTTGGGATTGACCGATCCGCTTTCGGAATAGAACACCACCGCCGATAATGCCGCGAGAAAACCGATGATCATGAAGTTGATCACCATATGGGGCCCTACCCGGATGCCGGCGTTGACAGCGGCGCTGCGGTTGTTGCCGATGGCGTAAGCGTTGCGGCCATGCACGGTCTTGTTCATCAGGAACCAGACCGCCGCCGTGACCACCAGCAGGAACCATGTCGCCGTGTGCAGGCCCAGCCACTGTGCCTCGGCGAAATCGACCAGCGTCCAGTTCAGGTGTGAGGTCGGTTGTTCACCGTTGTACATGAACACCAGACCGCGATAGCCCAGCATCGACCCCAGCGTGACGATAAAGGCATCGACCCCGGTTTTCCAAACGATCAGCCCGTTCAGCGCCCCCAGTGCCACGCCCGTCAACAGCGCCAGGATCCAGGCCACCGGGATCACCCCGTCCCCCAGCCCGGCAAACATGGACCAGGTCATGGCGTCCAGCATGACAATCGCGCTGATGGCATAGGTCGCGCCAACGCTGAGATCGATATTGCCGTTGACCATGATGATGGTCATGCCCATGGCGATGATGCCGATCGGGGCGGACTGTTTGAACAGCAGCAACATGTTGTCCACGTTGATGAAAGCCTTGTCGCTGACCGACAGAAACTCACCCGCGATGGAGAAAAAGATCAGCTCCAGCACGATAAAGCCCCAGATGGCACCGCGCTTGAGAAAGGTAGAAAGGGTTCCGGGTTGCATGTGTTTTTCTCCCTCAGGCGATCAGAGACCAGAGCTTGCCGCGCTTGGCCGCAATATCCAGCCAGACCGCAAGGATGATGATGACCCAGGTCACAACGAACTGGACGTAGAATTGCAGACCCACCAGCAGCAGACCGTTCTGGATGAACCCAAGGATCAGCACGCCGATCACCGTCTTGAAAATCGTGCCGGACCCGCCCATCAACGACGCACCGCCCAGGATGACGGCGGCCAGAACCTCTAGTTCCAGCCCCTGCCCCACGGTGTTCTGCGACCCCAAGGACCGGCTGGCCTGTATCAGCCCGGCGGTGGCCACGCAGAACGCGCTAAGCAGGTAACAGGTGAACACGACGCGGGCGCGGCGGATGCCGGAAAAGGTGGCCGCCGTGGCATTGCCGCCCACGGCGTAGACCTTGCGCCCGAACGGCGTCTTGGCCAGCATGATCCCCAGCACCGCCGCCAGCAGCGCAAACAGCAGGATCGGCACCGGGATCCCCAAGGCGTCGCCCTGACCAAACACTTTGAACCAGGTGCCTTCCTTGTCGGCGATGTCCATGTTCTTGCCACCCGACCAGGTCAGCGTCAGGCCATGAATGGCCGACAGCATCCCCAGGGTGACGATCAGTGAGTTCAGCTTCAGATAGCCGACCAGAAAGCCGATGAACGCCCCCAGGCACAGCGTCAGGGCAAACATGGCGGGAATCGCCAGCGCCGGACCGATCTTGTCGTGCAGATCCAGCACCACGATGGTCGAGAACGACATCATCGACCCGACCGACAGGTCCAGATTGCCGCTGATCACAACAAAGGTGACGCCCAATGCCATCACGCCCATGATGGCCGATGACCGGACCACGCCCATGATGTTGTCAGGATCGATAAAGCGCGCATTCGCGATCGAAAAGCCGATCATGAACACCACGAAGGCGATCAAAATGCCCTGCCGGGCGAGAAAACCGCCGATGTCCATCCGTTTCGTCACCTCTGCCATGGCTCCCCTCCCGTTGCCGCCTGCGCGGTTGTCACACCAGCGTCATGCCGCCGTCGATCATCACGATCTGGCCGGTCATGTAGTCGCTGTCTTTCGATGCCAGGAACGTCGTCGTCCCTGTGATGTCCGCGGGCGTTGCAACGCGGCCTTTCAGGATCTCGGCAGAGAATTCCTCCATCGCCTGTCCCGGACGCTCTGCTGCGCCAATCGCCAACAGATCCTGATCGACCTGTTCCCACATTTCGGTGGCCACCACCCCCGGCGCAAAGCCCGTGACGGTGATATCATGCCGCGCCAGATCGCGCGCGCCGGATTGCGTCAGCGACACCACCCCCCACTTGGAGGCGCAGTAAGGCGCAACATTCCCGAACCCTTGTCGGCTGGCAACTGACGCGGTGTTGATGATCTTGCCCGGCGTGCCCTGCCGGATGAACTGCTGTGCGGCCTCTTGCATGCCGATCAGACAGCCCAGCCCGTTCACATCGGTGATGAAACGCCAGTTCTCTTCGGTCACGTCGAGGAAATTCATCGGCTTGTTGACGCCGGCATTGTTGAATTTCACATCCAGCTTGCCGAACACCTCGACCGTGTGGGCGATCATCGCCCGCACCTGTTCCCGCTTGGTCACGTCGACCTGCGCATGGGTCACCCGCCCCCCGGCCCGCTGCGCCCTGTTCTGATTGGCCAAGGCCACCTCGGTGACTTTGGCAGCGTTGATGTCAGCAAAACAAACATCGGCACCTTCGTCGAGCAGAGCCTCTCCGATGGCACGGCCAATGCCTTGGGCTGCACCAGTCACGATGCAGGAACGGCCGGAAACACGGGCCATGGGTCGCCCTCCCAGGAAACAAATCAAATCAGAATGGAAGAGGGGCGCGGCCAGAGCCGCGCCCCTCAGCAAGCGGGTCTTAGAAAACCGGCTTGGTGTAATCGCCCATGTTGTCCTGGGTGATTTTCGGCGTGTCGAAGTAGTTCAGGAACGGCAATTCCTTGCCTTCCAGCGTCTCGATCGCCGTCTTCAGCGCGGCCTTGGCGTCATCCACTGGCGACTGATAGATCGAGCCCCAGTATTCGCCCCGTTCCATCGCCTCGTAACCGACGGCAAAGTTGGTCGCCCCGACAAAGATGATGCCATCACGCCCCGCCGCTTTGGCTGCGTTCAATGCGCCGACACCCATGTTGTCGTCACCCGCATAGACACCGTCGATGTTGTCATATTTGACCAGGAACGCCTCCATCACCTTTTGCGACTTTTCGCGGTTCCAGTCGCCCGGCTGCGTGTCGACGATGGTCACGTCGGGGCAGACCTCAGGCAGGCGATCCTCAAAGCCCTTGGCGCGCTCAATCGCGGTGGTGTACCCCGGCTGGCCGGTGATGTGGACCACCTGCGCCTCTGTTTCGATGCCCATGTCCTTGAACTTGTCACACATGATTTCCGCCGACCGGGCCCCTTGCGTGATGTTGTCCGGACCGGAAAAGGACGCCACGAAATCAAACCCCGCATCGGCGATGTTCGAATTGGTGACAATCACCGGAATACCGGCGGTGTGCGCCTTGCGGACGGCGGGAATGACCGCCTCACCATTGGTTGGCCAGATGATGATGGCATCGACGCCTTGCTGGATCAGATCCTCCATCTGGGCGATCTGGCGGGCCACGTCGCCGCCCGCATCCAGAACGATCACCTCGACGTTGTCGTTCGCCGCTGCCGCCTCGATAAAGGCCTTTTCGTAGGTCGTCTGATAGCTGTCGACGCCCACGTTGTTCTGCGTGATGCCGATCTTCATGGTCTCGGCCCAGGCCGCGCCGCTCAACGCCAGTGCAGCTGCAGCGGTGGTGGCGGCCAGTGTGTTGCGAATGTTCATTTCGAATTCCTCCCGAAGTGTCCCTGTATCTAGCGCTCATCCCCACACCTCCAGCAGGGGAGCATCGTCCGGCATGCCGACCGATTGCGCCAACCTTGTCGAGTCAGGTCGTTCAGGGCTGCACCAATAAAGTCCATTTTGGACATTTTATCATCCAAAGCGGATGTCTTCGCGGTACACTCCACCCGTCAATTTGAACATTTTGCAGGGGGGCGACGCAATGCCCGACTGGTTTTCGTCCAATATGAACAAATCGGCAGACCCGATGGACCCGGTTACGCGAAAGGCGCAGGCAGATCCAATGAACGTGATGAAGGGACATGGAGACAGTTATCTGATGTCACGTCAGGGGAAAACCGATTTGCTGCGCATTTTGTCCTTTCTGGAGGATGTCGGCGGCGAGATCGAAAGCTCGGTCGAATTGTTTGCCCCCAATCCCTACCTGCGCATGACCCTGCACCTGATCCGTGGCCATCTGGAGGCCAAGACCGTCACGCCGACGTCGCTGATCGGGGCCAGTCAGGTGCCCTATGCCACCGCAAACCGACGCCTTCGACAGATGACAGACGACGGGCTGATCGAACAGCGGCCGCGCACAAAAAGCGGCAAGAGCTTTTCCCTGCATCCCAGCGAAAAGCTGCTGGAGCAATGGATGCAGCTGTCTGGCCGGGTGGAACGACTGGCGGAAACCCGGTTCGGAGGGCGCAAGCGCGCCGCTGACAGCAAGGACTATTACTTTGGCGGCTCTTACATGTCCGCCCAGTCGATCCCGCCGCTGACGGTCTTGCCCGAGCCGCTAAAGATCGCGGGAGGCTTGCGGGTGCTGGTGCATGGCGATCCGACCTTCATGGTGATGGAAAACCTCAAACGCCAGTTCGAACAGGTCGTCGGAACGCAAATCCATCAACGCGCCTTTTCCATCGACAGGCTGCGCGAAGAGGCCCGGCGCAATGCCGACCGCAAGACCAGCCGCTATGACATCGTCGCGCTGGACCTGCCCTGGGTTGGAGAGTTTGCCGACAAGGGCATCCTGATGCCGCTGGACGAGGCGATGGACATTGCCCGCCTCGATCCGGCGGATTTCCACACCGCGGGTTGGCAAGCGGCGCAATGGGGCGGTCGCCCCTACGGCGTGCCTGCCCAGACCACGCCCGAACTGCTGTTCTATCGCCGGGATCTGTTTGCCGAGGTCGGGCTGGAGCCGCCCACCACCACCGACCAGTTGCTGTACGCGGCATCCGTTCTGCACGACCCGCAGCGCGGGCGTCACGGGGTTGCATGGAACGCGGCGCGCGGCACCGCGCTGGGGCACACTGTTCTGATGACCATGGCGGATTTCGGACAGCCGGTCCTGAACCTGCCGGAAATCGCCGGCGGTTTTGGCACCGACCATCTGGCCGACGGGAATTATCACCCCACCATCGACACCGAAAACGGCCTGCGGGCGGCCGAATTCCTGATGGAACTGCTGAAGTATTCGCCGCCCGACATCCTGTCGATGTCCTGGTATGAGCGGGTCCGCCCCTATGCCGCCGGGTCGATTGCCATGGCCTATGGGTACACCCTGCTGGCGCCGTATTTTGAACTGGACGAGTCCTCTCCGGCCTGCGGTCAAACCGGATATCTGCCACATCCCGCTGTGCCCGGCGCGGCACAGGTCGCCCCTGTCGGCGGCTATGTGATGGGCATTCCCGCCAACCTGCAGCCGGAACGGGTGCAGGCCGCGGTCGAGGCGCTGATCGTCTTTACCTCGCCCGAGGCGCAGAAACTGTTTGTCCAGAACGGCAGTCGCACCAACCCGCGCTATTCCGTCGGATCGGACCCCGAGGTGCGCCGCGCCTCGCCGATCTTTGAGGCGGTCGATGCCATGTCCTGGCGCGATGAACTGCAATTCTGGCCGCGCCCGCCGGTGCCCGAGATCTGCGACATCATCCAGATCTGCGGCGAGGAATTCCACGACATGCTGCGCGGGCTTGCAACCCCGCCCGAGGCCCTGCGCCGCGCCCAGAGCCGGGCCGACGCCTTGATGCGATCACCCAAGACATCGTGACTGAAGGAGGACTACCCATGGACCCCAATCGCCTCACCGGCAAAAATGTCCTGATCACCGGCGCCGCGCGCGGGATGGGGGCGGCCAACGCCGAAAACTTTGCCGCGCAGGGCGCAAATGTGTGTCTTGGCGATCTGGATCCGGATGCGGCGCAGGCCGTCGCGGACCGCATCAACGCAGGCGGCAACGGCAAGGCGATTGCGGTCAGGATGGACGTGACCAAACGTGAGGACAACGCCGCCGCCGTGGCCGCCACGGTCGAGGCCTTTGGCAGTATCAATGTCGCGGTGTTCAACGCCGGCCTGAACAAACCCCGGTTCTTCATGGATATCGATGAGGACAACTGGGACATGATCATGAACGTCAACACCAAGGCGATGTGGTTAGGGATGCAGGAAGCCGCCCGCCAGATGATTGCTCAGGGCCCGATGGACGATCACCCGTACAAGCTGATCAACGTGGGCAGCATCGCATCGCGCAAACCGCTGGTCGATGTCACGGTCTATTGCACCTCCAAATACGGTTGTCTGGCGCTGACCCATTGCGGCGCGATCGGGCTGGCCGAACACAACATCACCGTCAACGGTTACGCCCCCGGCGTCGTGGTCACACCGCTGTGGGAACAACTGGACAAGGATCTGGTCGATATCGGTTTCAAGCAGCGTGAGGGGCAGGCCTATGACGACATCGTGCGCGACGCGCTCCAGATCAAGCGGGTGTCCTACCCCAAGGACATCACCGGCACCGCGTCCTTTCTGGCCAGCGACGACAGCGATTACATGACCGGCCAGATGATCCACATCGATGGGGGCTGGTGCATCCAGTAGCCCCGACAAACCACTGATTTCAAACAGAACAACGGGCGCGCGCTGTCGGGCCCGAAGGAGAAAGCCATGTCTCGCGCCTTGATGCCGAACCTGCTCACCCCAAAGGATCTGGAACCCAACTGGGAATGGCGCGAACGCCTGCCCGCATGGGGCCACACCTCGGTCGATTTCGAACGACGCATTGATCACGACCGGCTGCGCCGTTACCGGCTGGCGCGCACCCGTCAGGCGTTACAGGCGTCCAATGCGGGCACTCTGTTGCTGTTTGATGTCAACAACATCCGCTATGTCAGCGCCACCAAGATCGGCGAATGGGAACGGGACAAGATGTGCCGCTTCTGCCTGCTGACCGGCGACGACAGCCCCTATGTCTGGGACTTCGGCTCTGCCGCGATGCACCACAAACGCCACTCTGATTGGCTGGAGCCGGACCACTGTCTTGCCGGTGTTGTGGGTATGCGCGGCACCATCCCGCCGGAATTTGGCCTGATGCAGAAATACGCCAAGCAGATCGCCGGTCTGATCCGCGATGCGGGTATGGCCGACATGCCGGTGGGCGTCGATTACGCCGAAACCGCCATGTTCCACGCCCTCAGGGAAGAGGGCATCAACGTGGTCGACGGACAGCAGATCATGCTGGCCGCGCGCGAGATCAAGAACTGGGACGAAATCCAGCTTTTGACGCAGGCCGCCGCCATGGTCGATGGCGTCTATCACATGATCTACGAAGAGCTGAAACCCGGCGTGCGTGAAAACGACATCGTCGCCCTGTCCAACAAGATGCTGTATGAGATGGGCAGCGACGACGTCGAGGCGATCAACGCCATATCGGGCGAACGCTGCAACCCGCATCCACACAATTTCACCGACCGGCTGATCCGTCCCGGCGATCAGGCGTTCTTTGACATTCTCCAGTCATATCAGGGGTATAGAACCTGTTATTACCGCACCTTCAATGTGGGCCGCGCCACGCCTGCGCAGAACGATGCCTACGTCAAGGCGCGCGAATGGATCGACGCGTCCATCGCTCTGATCAAACCGGGTGTGACCACGGATACGGTCGCCAAGGTCTGGCCCACCGCTGAATCCCTTGGCTTTCCCAATGAGGACGCGGCCTTTGGGCTGCAATTCGGTCACGGCCTAGGGCTGGCGCTGCACGAACGCCCCATCATCAGCCGCGCGGTCAGCCTGGATCACCCGATGGAGATCCAGACCGGCATGGTCTTTGCGCTGGAAACCTATTGCCCGGCAGCAGACGGCTATTCCGCCGCCCGGATCGAGGAAGAGGTGGTTGTGACCGAAACCGGCTGCGAGGTCATCAGCCTCTTCCCGGCCGAGGAACTGCCGATCGCCAACCGCTACTGATCGGCGGTCATGGCCCGCCCTGCGCCCTCCTCCCGACGCAGGGCGGGTTTTTCCGCCATCTTCCCAAGAGGACATCATGGCCCAGACGAAAACCAATACCGAAGACTACCTGCGCATGTACGCCCAGATGGTCCGCATCCGCACCTTTGAGGACACCGCGAACCAGCTCTACCTGTCGGCCAAGATGCCCGGCCTGACCCATATGTACAGCGGCGAAGAGGCCGTCGCCGTCGGAATCTGCGAGGCGCTGACCACAACCGACAGGATCACATCGACCCACCGGGGCCACGGCCATTGCGTCGCCAAGGGGGCCGCGTTCAAGGAAATGTTCTGCGAGCTGCTGGGCAAGGAAGAGGGCTATTGCCGGGGTAAGGGCGGCTCCATGCACATCGCCGACCAGTTCAACGGCAATCTGGGGGCCAACGCCATCGTGGGCGGGTCCATGGGCATCGCCACCGGATCTGCGTTTACCGCAAAGATGCAGGGCCGCGACGATGTCACCGTCTGCTTTTTCGGCGACGGCGCCACCGCGCAGGGATTGTTGTACGAGGTCATGAACATGGCCGCGCTGTGGAAGTTGCCGGTGATCTATGCCTGCGAAAACAACGGCTACTCCGAATACACCGCGACGGCGGAGATCGCCGCCGGGTCGATCACCGCCCGTGCTGAGGCCTTTGGCATCGAGGCGCATCAGGTGGACGGTCAGGACGTGTTGGCCGTCAACACGCTGACGCAGGATCTGGTGGCGCGCGCCCGCAAGGGCGAAGGCCCGTTTTTCCTCGAACTGATGACCTACCGCTATCACGGCCACCACGTCGGCGACATCAACCGCGAATACTATCGCTCCAAGGACGAAGAGCGCGACTGGAAGGACAACCGCGATCCGATCGTCAAGTTTCGCGGCTGGCTGGTCGATCAGGGCGTGGCCTCCGAGGCAGAGATCGAGGCGATGAATGCCGAGATCAAACAGGATGCCGCCGAGGCGGTCGAGTATGCGCTGAACGCCCGCTACCCGGCGGAGTCCGAGGTCGACATGCATGTCTATGCCGACATCGAACACGCGCTGGCCCCACACACCGCCTGAGGAGAGAGAAAAATGCGAGAGATCACCCTGTCCCAGGCCGTCAACGAAGCATTGGCCGAGGAAATGCGCCGCGACGACACCGTTTTTATCATCGGTGAGGACGTGGCCGAGGCTGGCACGCCCTTCAAGGTGCTCAGCGGTCTGGTCGAGGAATTCGGCACCGGGCGCGTTGTCGATACCCCGATTGCTGAACCCGGCTTCATGGGATTGGCGGTGGGGGCCGCCATGACCGGCACCCGCCCGGTTGTGGACCTGATGTTTGGCGATTTCCTCTATCTGATCATGGATCAGCTCTGCAATCAGGCGGCCAAGACGCATTACATGTCCGGCGGCAAGATGCGCGCGCCTTTGGTGGTGCGCACCAATCTGGGCGCCACCCGCCGCTCTGCCGCGCAGCACAGCCAGTCCCTGCACGCGCTGGTGGCCCATATTCCCGGGCTGAAGGTGGCGCTGCCCTCCTCTGCCTATGAGGCCAAGGGCCTGATGAAAACCGCCATCCGCGACAACAACCCGGTGGTGATCTTCGAAGACAAGCTGATGTACAACGACAAGGCCCCGGTGCCGGAAGAGGAATTCCTGATCCCCTTCGGCGAGGCCAACATCAAGCGCCCCGGCACCGACATCACCCTGATCGGCACCTCGTCCATGGTGCAGGTCTGCGAAAAGGCGGCAGAAATCCTGTCCTGTGAGGGCATCGAGGCAGAGGTGATCGACCCGCGCACCATCGTTCCGCTGGACGAGGCGACGCTGCTGGCCTCGGCGAAAAAGACCAGCCGCGTGATTGTCGTGGACGAAGGGCATCAGAGCTATGGCGTCACCGGAGAGATCGCCTCGCGGATCAACGAAAAGGCGTTTTATCATCTCGACGCACCTGTGCTGCGCATGGGCGCGATGGATGTGCCGGTGCCGTTTTCGCCCGCGCTGGAGGATCTGACCGTCCCCACGCCAGAGGCGGTCGCCGAGGCTGCCCGCAGGCTGATGAGCGGGGAGATGATCCATGCCGCGTGAGGAAACCCCTGGTTCCGCGTCGCATGAGGTGATCATGCCCGCGCTTGGCATGGCGCAGGACACCGGCCTGATCGTCGCCTGGCACAAGGCCCCGGGTGACGCCGTGGCCGAGGGTGATGTGCTGTTCGAGGTGGAAACCGACAAGGCGACGATGGAGGTCGAGGCCCCCGCCGCCGGTTTCCTGACCGATGTGAGGGCGCAGGCCGGAGAGGATGTGCCGGTGGGCAATGTGATCGCGCTGATCTCTGCCACGGCAGAGGACAGCGGCAGCGCCGCGCCACCTGCCCCATCCTCCGCTGACGACGACGACGGCGGCGATAAGCTGCCGGATGGCAATGAGGTGATCATGCCCGCGCTCGGCATGGCACAGGACACCGGCCTGATTGTCGCCTGGCACAAGACGCCCGGAGACGCGGTCAGCGCCAGCGACATCCTGTTCGAGGTCGAAACCGACAAATCCACCATGGAGGTTGAGGCCGGGCAGGATGGCTATGTCGCGGCGCTGTTGGCCCTCGCGGGTGAAGAGGCCCCCGTGGGCGGCGTCATCGCGCTGATCTCGGCGGACAAGCCGGACACCCCGATACAACGCAGTATCGCCGCCGGGACCGCGCCCAAGGCGACGCCGCCCACCGGATCACGAACGCCATCCGCCCCGAAACCGCCGTCAGAACCAGCCCCGAAACAACCCCAGACCGCCGCTGCCCCCAGCGCGCAGGGCCGCATCCTTGCCTCTCCCAAGGCGCGCCGCCTTGCCCTGCAAGAGGGGCTGGACCTGAACCGCCTCGTGGGCGCGGGCCACGCGCAACCCTTTCATGTGCGTGACCTCGACACGCTCCGCGCCATGCCCGAAGCGGCCCCGACCGCCGCCTCGGCAGGCACCGCCGCACGACACCTGACCGCGCAGGCCGCTGACGGGTTTTCCGGTTTCGCGCATTGGGCGTCAGAGACCGCCGGTCTGTCCGATGTCTCGGCCTTGCTGGCCGGGCTGGCGGCGGCCAGTCTGGGGCGTGAGGCTGTGGTAGATGTCGAGAGGTTCGGCCAAGGCCGCACCTACGCCACCCATGCGCAACTGGGTCAGACGGCCCGGACCGACGCGCCACCGGCCCTGCGTCTCCGCGACATGCGCGACGCGGTATTGAGCTCGGTGCACATCGGCCCTGAAGAGGTGCCCGTTCTGACCCTGACGCAGGACGACGCAGGCATCGCCATCACGCTGGAATGCAGCGCCGATCAATTGTCCCCTGGCGACGCGCTCCGCCTTATTTCCAATTTCGCAGGCCGGATCGAACATCCGCTTCGCCACCTGCTCTGACCTCGGGAGACCGACATGGACCACACCGATCTCTATATCAACGGCCAATGGCACAAGGGCAGCGACCGCTTCGACGTCATCAACCCCGCCACCGAAGAGGTGCTGGCCTCTGTCGCCTCTGCCGATATCGCCGATGCCGACGCCGCGCTGAACGCCGCCGAGGCCGCGATGAAGGACTGGGCCGCCCGCACCCCTCGCCAACGCTCCGAGGTGTTGCGCAAAGCGTGGGAGCTTATGACCGCGCGGCTGGAAGATTTCGCCCATCTGATCACGCTGGAAAACGGCAAGGCGCGTGCCGATGCCCTGGGCGAGGCAACCTATGCCGCCGAGTTCTTTCGCTGGTTCGCCGAAGAGGCGGTGCGCGCCAACGGACAGTTGGGCCATGCGCCCGCCTCTGGCGCACGCATCATGGTCCAGCACAAGCCAGCCGGTCTGGCAGTGCTTGTGACGCCGTGGAACTATCCCGCCGCGATGGGAACGCGCAAAATTGCCCCGGCGCTGGCCGCTGGCTGCGCGGTGATCATCAAACCGGCCTCGGAAACCCCGCTGACCATGCTGGCGCTGATGCCGCTACTCGAAGAGGCGGGTGTGCCGCCCGGACTGGTCAACGTGTTGCCATCGCGCAGAACCGGCGCGCTGGTGGACCACATGCTGCACGATCCGCGCGTGCGCGTGGTCAGTTTCACCGGCTCGACCGGCGTCGGGCGCAAGCTGTTGCACTCCGCCGCCGATCAAGTTCTGAAACCAGCGATGGAACTGGGCGGCAATGCCCCGGTCGTGGTGTTTGAGGACGCCGATATGGACACCGCCATTGAGGGCACGATGCTGGCCAAGATGCGCAATCTGGGTGAGGCCTGCACCGCCGCCAACCGCATCTATGTGCATCAGGACATCGCCGCAGAGTTCACCCGCCGCCTGACGACCGCGATGCAGGCGCTCAAGGTCGGGGATGGCACCGACTCGACCGTCGATGTCGGTCCGCTGGTCAATGCCGACACGCGCGACAAGGTCGCCGCCTTTGTCGCCGATGCGGTGGCCAAGGGGGCGGTGATCGAATGCGGCGGCGTCACCCCGGACGGTCCGGGCTTTTTCTACCCGCCCACGGTGCTGTCCAACGTGCCGGAAACCGCCGATTGCGTCCAAGACGAGATCTTTGGCCCGGTCGCCGCGATCCAGACATTTGCCGATCAGGACGAGGTGATCCGCCGCGCCAATGACACCGAATACGGGTTGGTGGCCTATGTCTTTTCCGGCGACATGAAACGCGCGTTGCAGGTCTGCGAGCGGCTGGAATACGGCATGGTCGGGCTGAACCGGGGCCTTGTCTCTGATCCGGCGGCCCCGTTCGGCGGGGTCAAACAATCCGGTTTGGGCCGCGAGGGCGGGCATGAAGGAATGCTTGAGTTCATGGAAACCCAGTACATCTCGGCGGCATGGTGATGGCGATGCGAGAGGTGATAGCCGCCCCGTCCGTCCGCGCCCTGGCGCTGGAAAAGGGCATCGACCTGGACACACTGGCCCGCGATCTGGGCCGGACCACCATCGCGCGTGAGGATCTGGACCGCAGCCCCCAAACCGCCGCGAAAACGCCCGACACCTCCTATTGGGAGGTGGATCATGCCGCCTTCGGGCCAGTCGCCACCGAGCCGATGAGCCGGTTTGCGCAAGTCTCGGCAGCCAACCTGTCGGCGGCCAATGCGCTGATCCCGCAAGTCACCCACCATGACCGCGCCGATGTCTCTGCCATCGAAACCTTTCGCAAAGGTCTGAAACCAGAGGCAGAGGCGCGCGGGGTCAGGCTGACCGCGCTGGCCTTTCAGGTCATGGCCCTGGCGCGCGCGTTGCGAGAATTTCCACGCTTCAACGCCTCCTTGTCCGCCGATGGCAAGTCCCTGATACTAAAAGACTATGTCAACATCGGCATTGCCGTGGACACCGAACATGGCCTGATGGTGCCGGTCCTGCGCGACGCGGACAAAAAGGGGCTGTGGCAAATCGGGGCGGACATCGCCGATCTCGCCACCCGCGCCCAGAACCGCAAGATCGGGCCGGACGAGATGGGCGGCGGGTCCATGACAATCACCAATCTGGGCGGCATCGGCGGCCGCGCCTTTTCCCCCATCGTGAATCCGCCGGAACTGGCGATCCTGGGCATCACCCGCACAGAGATCGTGCCGCACTGGGACGGTACTGCGTTTCAACCGGTGCCCATGGTGCCGCTGGACCTGAGCTATGATCACCGGGTGATCAATGGTGCAGAGGCCGCGCGGTTTACCTCTCGTTTGTGTGCCCTGCTGGCGGACCCGCGCCACTTGATGATCTGAACCGCACAAGACCCTGCAGGCCCGCCTGTCTGCGGGCCATGCACCCTGCCCCACATGACGCCGTCCGCCAGCCTCGGACAGGTGTTTGCCTTTCCGAGGGCGACCATCACATTGGTCAGACACAGGACAGGCACGCCGTTCAGCGGCGGTCGTCGTTGCAGAGTTGTGCGCGACAGATGCCCGACCCCGAAAACCTGCGTTTCAGATGCAATAGTTGCTGACCTGACGCTACGGGACGGGTGATGCCGCCCCCAAGACCATTGACACAATGGGTGCGCCCACTACATACCGACCGTCGGTCTGTAACTTGGGAGGCCCCGGATGTCCGCACCCACGACGACACAACCTGTTTTCGCCACCAAGCGTCAACGCATGACGCCCGAAACACGCCGCGCGCGCATTCTTGACGCAGCGCAAGGGTTGTTCCTTGAACGCGGCTGGGACGCGGTGACCATCGCGGATGTCCTGGACGTGGCCGGTATTTCGAAAGGCGGTTTTTATCACCATTTCGCCGCCAAGGAGGATTTGCTGGACGGCGTGGTAGAGCGGTTCACCAATGAGGCGCTGTCCTCTGCGGAAACCGCACATGCCGCCGCGACAGGCGACGCACTGACACGGTTCAACGCCTTTCTGGCCGATACCAGCCGCTGGAAGGCGGAACAGGCACCACAGTTGAAGTTCTTTCTGGATGCCATGTTGCGGCCCGGCAACGATGTCCTGTTCACCCGTATCACAAACGCATCGAACACCGCGGCAAAGCCCGTCTTGCAGGGGATGATCGCGCAAGGCATCTCCGAAGGATGTTTTGACGTCCCCGACCTGACGCTGGTCACGGAAACCATTCTGGCCTTTTCGGGCGGCCGCCGCACCGCGATCGAACGGGCCATCCGCGCCGCTGAGGCGGATGATCTGGATGGCGGCGTCGACATCCTGACCAGTCGGATGGTTGCCGAAGGTGCCCTGATCGATCGTTTGCTGGGTCTGCCGCAGGGCAGCATCGCCCTGTGCAATTCTTCCGAATACCGCCTGATGCTGCGCGCAATTGCCCAGGACGGACCGCCGGACAGGCGGATCGACGACCAGTCCCCCCCCTGAACGCAATTGCGCAAAGCGCCAACCAATATCTGCCCGGCCCCGCAAGACAGCAGGCTCCGGGCACACCAGAACAGTCAGGTTTCGAGGTCGAAATCTGTTCAGCCAACCAAGGCACCCGACACGGAACGGCGTCTGCCAAATGGAGACCAGATATGACCGAGCACCAGACCGACGGTCCCAAGCCGCTTTCCTTTGAAAACGACCATGGGTCGACCCGGTCCCGTTGGGTCGCCGGTGGCCTGGCCGTGGCCATTGTCGGCTGGATGGGCAGTGGATTCGTGTTGCCGTCCAAAGACGCGGGCAATACCGCCAAGACCCCCGCCACCCCCAGGGCCGTCAGTGTCGCGGTGCGCCGGTCCGTGGCCGAAACGGTGGCTCAGGTCTTTGCCGCCGAAGGCCAGGCCCTGCCCGACCGCGATACGCCGATCCGCGCCAAGACCTCGGGGCAGATCGGCGAGGTGCTGGTCGAAAAGGGCGCGGATCTGGCAGAGGATCAGGTCATAGCCCGCTTCGACATCGCGGCGAGGCAATCCGATCTGGACCGCGCGCAACAGGAACTGGCCCGCGCGCAACGCGAGTACGACAATGCCGCAGCCCTGGTCGAACGCGGCGTGGCCACCGTTGACCGCGTGGCGCAGGCCCGCGCGACACTGGCCGCCGCACAGGCCAGCATGACAACCGCGACCGAGGCCGTGGCCAACACCGAAATCCGCGCGCCCTTTGCCGGGCGGCTGGAATCGCTGGATATCAACGAGGGGGAATATGTCACGATGGGCGACGATGTCGGCCGCATCGTCGACAACACCCCCCTCACGATCCGCATTCAGATTCCGCAGCAATCCTTGCGCGACATCAAGGTGGGCCAGACCGCGGATGTGGCATTCATCACAGGGGCCACAGGCAAGGGAGTGGTGCGATTTGTCAGCACAAGCGCGGATGCCGAAACCCGAACTTTCATGGCCGAGATAGAGGTGTCCAACACGGACGGGGCCATTCCTGCCGGAATCAGCGCGCAATTGCGCATTCCTACGGGCGAATTGACGGCACATTTCGTGTCCCCCGCGATCCTGTCGCTGGACACCGACGGCACGCTGGGGATCAAGATCGTCAACGACAAGGACATCGTCGAGTTTCACAAGGTGCGCATCGTCCGCGCCCAGACCGATGGCATCTGGGTGTCCGGCCTGCCAAAAGAGGCGCAGATCATCTCGATCGGTCAGGGCTTTGTGAACGATGGCCAGACCGTCAGCCCGAAACCCGAAGATGAGGCGGAACCTCTGGCCACGCGACGCGAGGTGACCCAATGAACACGCTGATCGACGCCGCCTTCAGCCGGGGCCGCGTGGTGGTCATGGCGCTGGTCATGATCCTTGCGGTCGGGGCCTATGCCTATGTCACGATCCCCAAGGAAAGCTCGCCAGAGATCCCGATCCCGATCTTTTACGTCTCGACCAGCCTGGATGGTATCTCACCCGAGGATTCCGAACGCCTGCTGGTCGAACCGCTGGAAACCGAACTGTCGTCGATCACCGGCCTCAAGCAGATGACCAGCAACGCCGGCGAAGGCTATGCCAGTGTCCAGTTGGAATTCGAACCGGGCTTTGACGCCGAAGCGGCGCTCAGCAAGGTCAAGGAGGGCGTGGACCGTGCCAAGTCCGATCTACCCGAGGATGCCACCGACCCGGTGGTGACAGAAATCAACACCGCGCTTTTTCCCATTCTGACGGTGATCCTGTCCGGCCCGGTGCCGGAACGGACCCTGAATACACTGGCCGACAATCTTTCGGACGATATCAAGGGGTTGTCTGGCGTGCTGGAGGTCGACGTGGGCGGCGCGCGCGACGAACTGCTGGAGGTTCTGATCGACCCCACGGTGTTCGAGACCTACAACATCAGCTTTGAGGAACTGATCGGCCAGATCAACCGCAACAACCGCCTGATCGCGGCGGGCGCCATCGAAAACGGTGCCGGTCGGATCGTGCTCAAGGTGCCCGGCCTGATCGAGGGCATTGACGATGTGATGGCCCTGCCGGTCAAGGTGCGCGGCGATACGGTTGTGACCTTTGGCGATGTGGCCACCATTCGCAGGACCTTTGAGGATCCCACCGGCTTTGCCCGCATCAACGGCCAGCCCGCGCTGGCGCTGGAGATCAAGAAACGCTCGGGCGCGAACATCATCGAAACCGTCGACGCGGTCCGCGCCCTGATCGAAGAGGCGCAGGGCGACTGGCCCGCCAGCGTGTCGATCGACTACATGCAGGACGAAAGCGAGCAGGTTCAGACCATGCTCAGCGATCTGGAGGCCAACGTCATCGCCGCCGTGATCCTGGTGATGATCGTCATTGTCTGGGCGCTGGGCATCCGCTCTGCCCTGCTGGTTGGCCTTGCCATTCCGGGGGCATTTCTGGCGGGGGTCACGGCGCTGCTGATGATGGGGTTCACCATGAACCTCGTGGTGCTGTTCTCGTTGATCCTTGTGGTGGGCATGCTGGTCGACGGGGCCATCGTGACCACGGAACTGGCCGACCGGCGCTTGCAGGAGGGCGACGCGCCCAAGGTCGCCTATACGGCGGCCGCAAAACGCATGGCCTGGCCGATCATCGCCTCGACCGCGACCACGCTGTCGGTGTTCTTTCCGCTGCTGTTCTGGACCGGCACGGTGGGCGAGTTCATGAAATTCCTGCCAATCACCGTCATCCTGACGCTGACCGCCTCGCTGTTCATGGCATTGATCTTTATTCCCGTCGTCGGCGGGATCATCGGAAAGAAACCTCCGCAGTCGGCACAGGACAAGGCCACGCTGTATGCCGCCGAAAAAGGCGACCCGCGCAAGCTGAAAGGCTTCACCGGCGGCTATGTCCGGCTGCTGCAATTCGCGATCCTGCGGCCATGGGCGACGCTGATCATGGCGGTGTCCTTTCTGCTGGCGGGCTTTACCGCCTATGGCCAGTTCGGCAACGGGATCAGCTTTTTCCCCTCCATCGAGCCGGACTTTGCACAGGTGCAGGTCCGCGCCCGCGACAACTTTTCGATCTTCGAAAAGGACGCTCTGGTGGCCTCCGTCGAAAACAGGCTGTTCAACTACCCCGAAATCGCCTCAGTCTATGCCCGGACCGGCGGCTCAAATCAGGATGCCGCCGATCTGATCGGCACCATCCAGATCGAGCTGACGGAATGGGACACCCGACGCCCTGCCGCCGAGATCGGCGAGGACATCCGCGCCGAAATGGCCACCATTCCGGGCATCGACGTGCAGGTGCAGACCGCGTCAAACGGCCCGTCGGCCGGTAAGCCTGTGTCCCTGCGGGTCCGCGCCCGCGATCCGCAGGCGCAGGCCACTGCGGTTCGGGACATTCGCAAGAAAATGGATGAGATCGGCGGCTTTACCGATGTCACCGACACCCGCCCCCTGCCCGGCGTCGAATGGCGCATCACCGTGAACCGCTCCGAGGCGGCGCGCTTTGGTGCCGACATCTCGACGCTTGGACAGGCGGTGCAACTGCTGACCCGTGGCATCACCGTGGCCGACTACCGGCCCGACGATGGCGACGGATCGGTTGACATCAACGTGCGCTTTCCATCGGACGAACGCACGCTGGAAGAGCTGCAATCGCTGCGCGTGCCGACCAGCGCGGGCCTTGTGCCGATCTCGAACTTCGTGACCTTTGCGCCCAGCCCGCGCAGCGGCACCATCACCCGCGTCGATCAACGCCGCGTCATCACCATAGAGGCCAATGTCGCCCCCGGCGTTCTGGTCAACGATCAGGTTGTGGCCCTTCAGGCGGCGATCGACGGGATGGACCTGCCCGACGGGGTCGAGGCGACCTTTGCCGGTGAGGCGCAGGACCAGATGGATTCGATGATCTTTCTGGTCGGGGCCTTTGTGACGGCGATTTTCCTGATGTTCGTGATCCTGGTGATCCAGTTCAACAACTTCTACCAGGCCTTTGTCGTGATGAGCGCGATTGTCTTTTCCATCGCCGGGGTGCTGTTCGGCCTGATTGTCACCGGCCGCCCGTTTGGCGTGGTCATGGGCGGCATCGGGGTCATCGCGCTGGCGGGGATCGTGGTGAACAACAACATCGTTCTGATCGACACCTACAACGACCTGAAAAAATCCGGTCTGTCGCCGTTGGAGTCCGCGCTGCGGACCGGCGCACAGCGCCTGCGTCCGGTGGTGCTGACCTCTGTGACCACGGCGCTGGGGTTGATGCCCATGGTGATCGGCGTGAACCTGAACTTCTTCACGCGCGAAATTGTCTATGGCGCGCCGTCGACCCAGTGGTGGACGGAACTGTCCTCGGCCATCGCGGGCGGTCTTGTCATCGCAACCGTTCTGACATTGGTCGTGACACCCGCAATGCTGATGCTGGGTGAGAAAAAGGCGCGGCGGGGTGAACCCTCACCCGATCTTGCCGCGCCACAGGCAACGTGAGGCGGTCCACCAGATGCAGACACCCCTTGCCTTTACCACACGCGGCCTGACCAAGGTCTACGGCGAGGGGCGGTCTGCCGTCCATGCGCTGCGGGGGGTCGATCTGGAGATCCCGCAGGGCGAGATCGTGGTGCTGCTGGGGCCATCGGGGTCCGGCAAGTCGACTCTGCTGAACATCATCGGCGGGCTGGACCGCGCGACCGAGGGCACCGCGCATTTCCGCGATCAATGCCTGTCGGACATGAGTGACGCGGAACTGACGCGCTACCGGCGCAATCACGTCGGTTTTGTCTTTCAGTTCTACAACCTGATGCCCAGCCTGACCGCGTATGAGAACGTCGAACTGGTGACCGAAATCGCGGGCAACCCGATGGACCCGGATGAGGCATTGACCCTTGTCGGCCTCAAGGAACGCACCGATCACTTTCCCGCGCAACTGTCGGGCGGCGAACAGCAACGCGTCGCCATCGCGCGGGCCATCGCCAAACAACCCGAGGTTCTGTTTTGCGATGAACCAACCGGCGCACTGGACAGCACCACCGGCCGCGCGGTGCTGGAGGTGCTGCGGGACGTGAATGCGCGGCTCGGCTCGACCGTGTTGATGGTGACGCACAATGCCAATACCGCCGCCATGGCCGACCGGGTGATCCATTTTGCCGATGGCGGCATCCGCGAGGTTGTACGCAACACGACCAAGCTCAGCCCCTCGGAGATCGAGTGGTGAGCCCGCTGGACCACAAGCTGTTGCGCGGTCTGTGGCGCATCAAGGGGCAAGCCATCGCCATCGGGGCCGTCATTGGCGTGGGCGTCATGATGCTGGTGATGATGACCGGCCTGACCGCGTCGCTGACCCAGACTCGCGACGCCTACTATGAACGCTATCGGCTGGCCGATGTCTTTGCCCCGGTCAGCCGCGCGCCTGAACGACTGGGCGGCAGGGTGGCAGAGATCCCCGGCGTGGGCGCTGTGCAGACCCGCGTGCAGGGCCGCGCGCTGATCGACTTGCCGGGACAGGGTCTGCCGGTGCAGGCGCAGGCGATCTCTCTGCCGGACCGGGGGCGGCCCGCGCTGAACGATGTCTTTCTGACCGACGGGCGCATGCCGTCTGCGGGGCGTCCCGATGAAATCCTGCTGTTGCAGAGCTTTGCCGCCGCCCATGCCCTGCGCCCCGGCGACACCCTGCGCGCCACGATGAACGGCGCGCGGCGCAGCTTTGACATTGTCGGCCTCGCCCAGAGCCCCGAGTTTCTGTACATCACCGCACCGGGGGAATTGATCCCCGATGACGCCCGGTTCGGCGTCATCTGGATGAGCCGCGCCGGCCTGTCGGCGGCCTATGACATGTCGGGCGCGTTCAATGAGGCGCTGGTCGGGCTGTCGCGCGGGGCCAATGAACAGGCGGTCATGGCGGCCATTGACCGCCTTCTGGCCTCCTACGGTGGTTCTGGTGCCTATCCGCTGGCCGATCAGACCTCGAACCGCTTTGTCTCGGAGGAAATCGCCGGGCTGGAGGCCGCCGCCACCGGCGTTCCGCCGATCTTTCTGATGGTTGCGGCCTTTCTGCTGTATATCGTGATCAGCCGCATCGTGCAGTCCGAACGCGGCCAGATCGGCCTGATGAAGGCCTTTGGCTACACCAACGGCGAGGTCGGCGCACATTACTTCAAGCTTGTCATGGCCATCGCGGTGGGTGGCGCGCTGGCCGGGTGCCTTGGCGGCATCGGCACGGGGCGGGCCATGGTCGGGATCTACACCGAGTATTTCAAGTTTCCCTTCCTGGTCTTTCAACTGGACCCCGGCTCATTCGTGGTCGGCGTGGCGGTCAGCATCCTGTCAGCCTCTGTCGGCGGGCTGCTGGTGCTGCGGCAGGTCTTTGCCCTGACACCCGCCGATGCGATGCGCACCCCCTCGCCGCCGGATTTCAGCCGCACGGGCCGGATGGGTCGGGCCATCGGCGGTTTGCTGGATCAGCCGTCGCGCATGGTCATGCGCCGCATCACCCGGCAACCGGGCCGCATGGCCGGTGCGATGATCGGCATCGCCAGCGGCATGGCGCTGTCGGTCTCCATGATCACCATCTATGCGGGCTTTGACCAGACCATCGACCTGACCTTTTCCGTGGTCGACCGCAGCGACGTGACCGTCAGCTTTACCCACCCCGTCAGCGACAAGACCCTGTTCGAACTGGCCCGCCTGCCCGGCGTCCAGCGGGTGGAACCTGTCCGCAACGTCGCCGCCGTGCTGCGCAACGGGCTGAACAGCTATCGCGGCGCGCTGACAGGATTGCCGGAAAACCCGGTGCTGTACCGCGCGCTGGACGACCGTATGCAGCCTATCACCCTGCCTCAAAGCGGCGTTGTCCTGTCCCGCGTTCTAGCCGAAATGCTGGACATCCAGCCCGGCGACAGGCTGCGCGTCGATGTCCGCGAAGGCCCCCAGCCGCTGCTGGACCTGCCCGTCTCCGGCATTGCGGAATCGCTGCTGGGAGCTCCCGCCTACATGGGGCTGGACGCGCTCAACACCGCCCTGCGAGAGCCGGGGCGCGTGTCGGGGGCCTACCTGATGATCGACGACGCCAGATCCGACACCATCTTTGCCGCGCTGCAGGACATGCCCACGGTCGCAGGGGTCAGCCTGAAATCGCAGGCGCGCGATGCCTTTGTCACTTTGATGAACACCGGCGCGGGGGCAATCCGCTATGTCATGGGGGCCATTGCCTTTGTGATCACCTTTGGCATCGTCTACAACGCCGCCCGCATCGCGCTGGCCGAACGCGCCCGCGATCTGGCCAGCCTGCGGGTCATCGGCTTTACCAAGGGCGAAACCGCCTTTGTGCTGCTGGGCGAACTGGCGGTTGTGACGCTGGTCGCCCTGCCGGTGGGCGCGGTCATGGGCTACTACATGTCCTTCGGCATCGCCGCAGGCTTTTCGACCGACCTCTACCAGATCCCCGCCATCTTTGACCCGGTCAGCTATGGTCAGGCGACACTTGTCGTGTTGACCGCCGCGGTCGTATCCGGCTGGCTGGTGAAACGCGACCTGGACCGCTCCGACCTGATCGAAGCCCTCAAGACACGAGAGTAAACAATGGCCAAAGCAAAGAAACGGTCCCGCCTTGTCCTGACCCTGATTGCCGGTGCGCTGGTGGCGGGCGCGCTGACAGCGGCCTTCTGGCCCCGGCCGCTGATGGTCGATCTGGGCACCGTGACCCGCGGCCCGATGATGGTCACCATCGACGAAGAGGGCCGCACCCGCGTGGCAGAGGCCTATGTGGTTTCAACCCCGGTCGGCGGGCGGTTGCTGCGCGTTCAGGTCAATCCGGGTGATCCGGTGGAACGCGGCAAGACGGTTGTGGCGCATATGCGCCCGTCGAACCCCTCGGCGTTGGATGTGCGCACCCGCGAACAGGCGCTGGCCGCCGTTCAGGCGGCAGAGGCCGCGCTGCGGGTGGCGCGCGCCGATCTGAACGCCGCCATCGCCAACCGCGATCTCGCCGACTCCGAACTGTCGCGGACCGTGCAACTGAATGAGCGGCTGGTGGCAAGCGCCGCCGAACTGTATCTGGCCCGCCAGAACGCCCGCGTCGCCGAGGCCTCGGTCGAGACATCAGAGGCGGCCATCGCCATGCGCGAGGCCGATCTGGCCAATGCCCGCGCCCAGTTGATCGGGTTCGACGATCAGGGGCTGGCGGCGGCGATCAACGGCAACGCAAGCGACGACATCCCGCTGCACGCCCCGGCCGACGGGCGCATCCTGCGCATCATTCAACAAAGTGAGACAACCCTGCCCGCCGGGGCCGCCATCATGGAAATCGGCGATGTCCACGGCGATCTGGAGGTGGTGGTAGAGCTGATTTCATCCGACGCGGTGCAGATCACCACCGGCGCACCAGTGATTATCGAGGACTGGGGCGGCAACGTGCCGCTCAATGGTGAGGTTCGCCGCATTGACCCCTTCGGCATCACCAAGTTCTCGGCGCTTGGAGTCGAGGAACAGCGCGTTCCCGTCACCGTCGCCAACAGGCCAGAGCCGGGGATCAGGTCCAACCCTTCAGCGCGGTAATGCGCCACCGTCGCCCCGGCAGGGGCCGTGCCCTGCCCGCAGATCATCTGCGGTGCGTCGTCCCCGGCGGGCCAGACCAACGCCGGCATGTCGCCCAGCGGCCCGTTCAAATGCGGCTCGACCACGTTGAGCACAAAGCCCGCCGCAACCGCCGCGTCAAGGGCGTTGCCACCCGCCTCCAGCAGCTTCATCCCCACCGCACTTGCCAGCCAATGGGTCGTGGCCACCATTCCAAAGGTTCCGGTCAGGTCCGGACGTGTCGTGAACGTCATGCCGCCTCGCTCTGCCTCGATCACGGTGCAGCCTACGCAGGAAATTCCGCGCAAACCAGCGATGATCCCACGCCACCTCCACAGGATCGCCCACACCGAAGGATCGCCACCGCCTGCCCCACGTCCGGACCAACCACCTCGCCGGGCCCGAACAACACCCCAACGCCATGACGCCTCAGGACACGCCCTCCGCAGAGGAAGGCACGCCCCCGCCCCGCCCCCAACCAACGCCCCGCCCAACAAGAACGCACCCGCACGCACCCACACCCAGCCGCACCGGTACGGCCGCGCTTGCCGCAAAGGCATCCCGCATGTCACAGTGCCCATGCGTCACCGAACAACGAGGCCCGCCAATGCCCCTCAGATGGATCACCGCCCTTTTCATCGCGCTGGGCCTTGGCAGTGGCGCGCAGGCACAAGGCCTGCCCGATTGCGGCTTTGGCTTCGAGATCGACCGCCAAAGCTCGGCCTTTCAATCCATGCTGGTGGACGGCGAACAGAAACGCGGGTTCTGGCTGTCGATCAACCGCGCCCCCTCCGACGTCAAACAGGTGGCGCGCCACATCGGGCGGTTGCAGGTCTGCCTGATGACCCCCGATGGTCAGCCCCGCACCCTGACGCGCGGCGGCCAGACCTTTACGCTCGACAGCCCGTTCCTGTCCAACTGCACCGCCGCCCTGCTGCCGGACAACCGCCTGCTGACCAACGCCCATTGCTTTTGCGATCCCGACCTTGTGCGCGCCGGCTTCACCGTGGTCCGTGAGGCGCGCATCAACTTCAACTACACCTCCAGCGACGACACCGGCGCGGTCCTCACTTATCTGGTGGCCCCGCGTGAGGTGGCGTTGGACAAGGATCTGGACGCGCTCTTGCTGCAGATCCTTGGCGCCGACGCCAATACCGATCTCGGCGGCCACATCCCGATGAAGATGATGACCCGCACCGAACCCAATCAGGAACTGCGGATGATCCATCATCCCGGCGCCGACCCGCAGCAGTATTCCACCGGCACCTGTCAGGTCCACCGCCGCCAGTCCGAAATCCCCGACACCCGCTCTCCGTTCCGCCACAGCTGCGAAAGCACCGGCGGATCGTCCGGATCGCTGCTGCTGGACGCGCGCACGCTGGCGGTGGTGGCGCTGCACAATCAGGGCGGGCTGAAACCCACTGGCGACAGCTTTAACGGCGGGCACAAGATCGCGCTGATCAATCAGGCGTTCAATCTGGGGTTTCAGGAACTGGCCCCCACCGGCGGCGACAACCGGGACGGCGACGCCGACCGCGCGCTCTCCGACGCACTGCTGACCGCCGAGCTGACCGCCCGCGTCACCGCCCTGCGTGGCGTGATCTCACGCTTTGCCGGGACAGAGGCCGCCGAAAAGGCGCAGACCGCCGCAACCCGGCTTGAAACCGATCTGGCGCAAAAGGACCGCAACGCGCTGGCCATCGCCCGGCTGGACCGCGCCAAATCCGCCAAGGACACCGACACCTTGCGCGCCATGTTGCAGGAATTCGACGGCACCGCCCTGGGCTTTCAGGTCCAGCTTGCCCTGTTCGAGGTCGAGGCCGCGCAGCGCGTAACCGAGTCACAGGCCAATGCCGCCCTCACCGCCGCCCTCTTGCTCACCGATCCCAACGCAAAAATGGCCGCACTGGAGCGGATCACACGCGAACACGCGGCCTTTCCCGCCGCCCGGCAGGCGACGACGGCGCTGCAGCGTCTGCGCGCGGCGAGTCCGGCACCCAAGCCGCCGACCACGACACCGCCGGTCAAAACCCTGCTCGGAATGATTACGTCTCAGCAATTGGACCAGATGGCCCGCAAGGGCGGCACGCAGTCGGACGTGATCCATCGCGGCCACCTTAATTGTGGCGTCAGTATCGGGATTCTCGGGTTTTCCTATTCCGACGACCGGGGCGACTGGCAGGGGCTGGACGTCGATCTGTGCCGCGCCGTGGCCGCCGCGGTGCTGGACAATCCGAATGCCGTCGAATTCGTCCCCACCACGCCCGCGACCCAATTCATCGCGCTCGCCTCGGGAGAGGTCGACCTGTTGGGCGGCAACGTCTCTCAGGATGATGTGCGCGGGTCTGGCATGACGTTCCTGTTTCCCGGTGTCTCGGTCCAGGATGGGGTGGCCATGATGGTGCCGCGCAACCTTGGGGTATCATCGGTAAAGCACCTTGATGGCGCCACCGTATGCCTGCGGCCGGATACGCAGGCCGAACTGGCACTTGCAGACTACTTTTCGGCCAACAATATGTTCTTCGAGCCGGTTCCCACCGACACATTCGACGACTCCCTGCAAAAATATCTCTCTCTGGGCTGCGATGTCTTGCTTGGCAATCGCAGCGATCTGGCCAGCATCCGCGCGACGGAAACCCGGCCTGACGATCACAGGATCCTGCCGGAATTGCTGTCCAGCAGGCCCTTGGGTCCGGTTGTGCGCGCCGATGATCGGAACTGGGCGGATATCGTCGGTGGCGTGCTGGACGCCGCAAAGCTGGCCGCAAAACTGAACCTTTCGCAGGACGATCTGCGCTTCGGAGCACCGGCCTCGGGTGTGCACCCCGACCTTCTTGGGGGCACAAATCTGAACCTGCCTGATGATTTCCTGCTGCGCGTCGTGCGCGCCGTCGGCAATCTCGAAGAGATGTTCAAACGCAACTTTGACGAGGACGCTTCGGTCTTTCTCAGCCCCGGCTAGGCGATCAGAACTTTGCGCCCCAGTGCGGGTGCCGGTCGTCGATCACAAGCGCATGGGAATGCTCGCGCTGCCCGTCCAGATGCGGATGATCCAGTGGCAGATTGTCGTGCCGGTGCGTCACCGGACCGGCCTCGCCCACGGGCCACAGCCGCAGCGCCATCACCGCGCCCATCCCCGCCACAACCGCCAGCCCAATCAACGCTGGCACCGCGCCAAACGCCGTCATCAGCCAGCCTGACAGCGGATAGGTCAGCAGCCAGCAGGCATGGCTCAGCGCGAATTGCGCGGCAAAGACCGCCGGGCGATCCTCGGGCTGGGCCGACCGTTTGAGCAACCGCCCCGAGGGCGTCAAGACCGCCGAATAACCCAGCCCGACAACCGCCCAGACCGCCGCCAACAGCGGCCAGCTCAGGCCGGTGACGGCAATCCCCGCCGCCAGTGCCAGCAGGCCTGACACCATCAGGCCCGCCCCGGCCAGCATCACCGGGCGATCGGCCCGCCGCTCCAGCAGCCGGGGCAACAGCAGTGCCGCCGCCATCGACCCGCTGCCAAAGGCGAACATTGTCCAGGCCAGCGCGCTTTCGCCCAGACCCAATGTGCCGCGCACCAGCACCACCGAGTTGACCAGCACCATCGCCCCCGCCGAGGCCGCCGCAAGGTTCAGCGCCAGCAGCCCACGCAGGCGCGGCGTGGCCAGATAGATCCGTATGCCCCGCGTGGTGCGGTCATAGATGCCGCGCCGTGTGCTGGCCCGTGGGCTGGGCAGCATGACCGACACCACCAGCAGGCCAGAGCCCAGAAAGCCCACAACCGTACCCAGAAACAGGACGTTATAGCTCATCACCGCCAGCAACAGCGCCGCCAGCGTCGGGCTGACGATGTTCTCCAGATCATAGGCCAGCCGCGACAGCGACAGCGCACGGGTATAGCGCGCCTCCTCGGGCAGCACGTCCGGGATCGTTGCCTGAAACGTCGGGGTAAAGGCGGCAGAGGCCGATTGCAGCACAAGGACCAGCGCATAGACCTGCCAGATCTCGGTGACAAACGGCAGACACAGCGCCGCGCCCGCCCGCACCACGTCCAGCGTCACCAGCAGCGCGCGCCGGTTCACCCGGTCGGCAAAGGCTCCGGCGATAGGGGCAATGCCGACATAGGCCACCATTTTGACGGTAAAGATGGTGCCCAGCACCATGCCCGCGTTCTGGCCCGCCAGATCGAACGCCAACAAACCCAGCGCGACCGTGGCAAGTCCCGTGCCCAGCAGGGCCACCACCTGCGCCAGGAACAGGTGCCGATAGCGCCGGTCTGACAGGATCTCCAACACGGCGGTCTCTCCCTCGCTCAGTGTCTGTCCTGTGACCCTAGAGCATGTCGGGACCGGCTGAAAAGAGCCTGCGTCTCGGCGGGGGTAACCTTAATCGTTGGTAAATTCGTCTCTGTAAACCATTGATTTTGTTTATCCGCCGATCTGTCCACGCGTGGACACGCCCTTGGGCCCCATCGCCAGATCCCGCGCCTCGCGCCGCCAGGCGACAATTTCCGCCATGATCGACAGGGCAATTTCCGCCGGATCAACCGCCCCGATGTCCAGCCCGGCAGGCGCCTTCAACCGCCCCAGCCGCGCCTCCTCCATGCCGCCTTCCAGCAGCCGCGAGCACAGCGCCGCCGCCTTCTTTTGGGAGGCCACCATCGACACCCGCCCCGCATCGCTGTCCAGCGCCGCCTGAAGGCAGGCAAGGTCGCGCTGTCCCTGGCTGGCCACCACCACAAAATCCCGAACGCCCAGCGTCAGGCCAGACAGATCCGTCCCCTCGAACCGCAGCGGTTTCCCTGCGCAGGCCACCCCCTCGGCAAGGGAAACACGGTAGCCCGCCAGCCCCCCATGCCCCGCAACCGCGCGGGCAATCGGCCCCTCGCCAAAGATGCAGATCACCGGCGGCAGGGCAAATGGCTCGATCATCAACTCCACCGTCCCACCCGACGGGCAACCGCTCTTGTAGACCTCTGCCCCATCGGCGTCCCGCAAGGCCACGACGGTCTCGGACGGCTTCACCCGGATCACCCGAGGCGCGCCACTGTCCAGCGCCGCCTGACCCGCCTCGCGCACCGCCCGGGTGACGCAGGCCCCGCCCAGATGGCCGATGATCTCGCCGGTTTCAGTCACCACCGCCTTGGCCCCCGGTCGCGCCGAGGTCGCCGCCTCTGTCCGCACCACGGTCACGACGCAAAACGGCCGCCCCGTCGCACGCAAGGTGGCCACGGTATCGAAGATATCGAATGGGTCCATGATGTCCTCCGTCAAAGCCGCGCAAATTCAGGTTCCAGAGCGGCCAGCGCCGCGAGAGAGTTGGCAGGCAAAAGCGCATCCAGATACGGACGCGCGGCGGCCATCGCCTGCGCCACTGGCGCATGGTCCTGCCAGCCATTCAGCGGGTTCAGCCAGATCACCCGATGCGCCCGCTTTTGAAGGCGTCTCAGCCCGTCGGCCACCACCTCGGGCGCGCCGGTGCAGTAGCCATCGCTGAGGATAATCACCACGGTCCGGCCATTGACCGCGCGCGTCGAATAGCCCTCGTTGAAAGTCTTCAATGCGCCGCCGATATCGGTGCCACCGCCAAACCCTTCAGCCATCAGGCTCAAACGCCCCGCCGCACGCAGACTGTCGTGGTCGCGCAAGGCATCGGTGACACGCATCAGCCGAGTATGGAACAGATAGGCGTCGGCCCGCATGTCCACGCTGATCAACCCCCTGAGGAACGCCAGAAACACCCGAGACACCGTGGTCATCGACCCGCTGACATCACAGAGCGCCACGATCCGCAAAGGCCGGTCTGGCCGTCTGCGGCGCGGCAGATCCAGCGGTTCCCCCCCGCGCGCAAGGCTGGCGCGCATCACCCGGCGCAGGTCCAGGTCCAGACCCCTCGTGGCCTGCCTGCGCCGCCGCGAGCGGCGGTCACGCAGCGCGCGCGCCAGATCCCGCGCGGCCTTTTCGGCGGCGCGCAGGCTGTCCTCGTCCATCAACTCGCGCAGATCGCGTCGGCTGAGCGCCTCTGTCCGGGTGGCAATCAGGCGGCCTTCGGTGCCTTCGGCCTCATCATCGCTCCCATCGGGCTGACCCACGTCGCCGTCCTGTTCTGCCCCGTCCTCGCCCAGATGTGTCTGCCACAGGGCGGGCTTCGCGCTTTGGACCCGGACATGCGCGTTGGCCTGTCCCTGCCGCTGCTTGCCCGTGTTGAACCAATAACTGTCAAAGAGATCATCGAAACGCCGCCAGCCCTCGGCATCCGGCACCAAAAGCGCCTTGAGCGCGCGTCGGGCCTGGTCCGGATCCGTGGCCTTGACCTCTGACAGGGCCGCCAGCGCCGCCACCGTCTCACCGGGACCAAGGCGCATGCCATTCATCCGCAGATGTGCAATGAACCCGGCCATGCGGTCGGCCAGCCCCTCGGCACGCAGCGGAAAGCGGGTGACGGCCATCAACCCACCTTGCCCACGATGCGCGCCATGACTTCGGGCGGCAGCGCGTCCCGGTCAGCGGCGGTTTTCAGCAGGCAGACCAGCGTCGCCTGCACCTGCGCGGGGCTGGCGGACAAATCGTTGATCCCCAGCCCGGACAGCGCCGCGGCCCAATCCAGCATCTCGGCGATGCCCGGCAATTTCCCCAGATCCTCGCGCCGCAACGCCTGCACCACACCGATGATCTGTTGCGCCAAACGCGCCTCGATGTCGGGTGCGCGACGAGCAAGGATCGCCAGTTCGGTGTCCCGGTCCGGATAGTCGACGTAGCTGTACAGACAACGTCGGCGCAAGGCATCCGACAGCTCGCGCGTGCCATTGGCCGTCAAAATGACCACCGGGCGCGTTTGGGCGCTGATGGTGCCCAGTTCCGGGATGGTGATCTGAAAGTCCGACAGGATCTCCAGCAGATAGGCCTCGAATTCCTCATCCGCCCGGTCAATCTCGTCAATCAACAACACCGGACGCTCGGGTTGTGAGATCGCCTCCAGCAACGGGCGTTTCAGCAGGTATTTCTCGGAGAACAACGCCTCTTCCCCCGCGCCTTCAGCCCGGATCGCCAGCAACTGGCGCTGGTAGTTCCATTCATAGATGGCGTGGCCCGCGTCCAGCCCTTCGTAACATTGCAGACGGATCAGGCGCGCATTCAGCACCTCGGCCAGCGCCTTGGCGATCTCGGTCTTGCCGACCCCCGCAGGCCCCTCCAGCAACAGGGGCCGCCCAAGCGTCAGCGCCAAATGCAGCGCCATCGACAAGGTCTCATCCGCCACATAGCCGGTGGCGGCCAGACGCTCTCTCAGTTCCGCCTCACGCATCGCCTGTATCTTCTTCTCTGGTAAAATACCTCGGAGGGGGTCCGGGGGAGGCAGAGCCTCCCCCGGCGGATCGCCGCGCAACGCGCGGCGAAACCGCTTTACCCGTGCAGCCCCAGATCACGCGCGATCCGCCACACTCGCCAGTGATCATGCGGCATATGGCTTTGCGTCAGACCAAAGGGCCGGAACGCATCGTGGACCGCGTTCGAGAACGCCGGGACAGAACCGACATTGGGGCTTTCGCCCACACCCTTGGCCCCAATCGGGTGATGCGGCGAGGGTGTGACGGTAAAGTCCGTCTCATACGTCGGCGTTTCCCAAGAGGTCGGCAGGAAGAAATCCATCAAGGTCGCGGTCTTGTGGTTGCCCATGTCGTCGTAGGCTATCTCCTGTCCCATGGCGATGGCATAGCCCTCTGTCGCGCCGCCATGCACCTGCCCCTCGATGATCATCGGGTTGATACGGGTGCCGCAATCGTCCAGCGCATAGAACTTGCGGATCTCGTGTTCGCCAGTGTCCACGTCCAGATCCATCACGCAGATATAGGCGCCAAACGGATAGGTCATGTTGGGCGGATCGTAGTAACTGACCGCCTCCAGTCCCGGCTCCAGCCCCGGAATGGCCTGATTGTAGGACGCAAAGGCGAGTTCCTTCATCGTCTTGAACCGATCCGGCGCGCCTTTGACCACAAAGCGGTCGACGTCGAACTCGACGTCGTCGTCATGGACCTCCAGCAGGTAGGCGGCGATCATCTGCGCCTTGGCGCGGATCTTGCGCCCCGCCATTGCGGTGGCGGCCCCGGCCACAGGCGTGGACCGTGACCCATAGGTGCCAAGGCCATACGGCGCGGTGTCGGTATCGCCCTCCTCGATCGTGATGTCATCGGCGGAGATGCCGATTTCCGAGGCAAGGATCTGGGCAAAGGTCGTGGCATGCCCCTGCCCCTGGCTGATTGTGCCCAGCCGCGCGATGGCCGACCCGGTGGGGTGAATGCGGATTTCGCAACTGTCGAACATGCCAAGGCCAAGGATATCGCAGTTCTTGACCGGACCCGCGCCGACGATCTCGGTGAAATGGGTGAGGCCAATCCCCATCAGCTTGCGCGTCTTGCCCGACTTGAAATCCTCCAGCCGTTGCGCCTGTTCCTTGCGCAGATCGACATAGCCAACCGCCGCCAGCGCCTTGTCCCAGGCGGTGTGATAGTCGCCGCTGTCGTATTCCCAGCCCAAAGCGGACTGGTACGGGAACTGATCCTTGCGGATAAAGTTGATGCGCCGCAGTTCCGCCGCGTCCATGTTCAGCTTGATCGCCAGAACCTCGATCATGCGTTCGATGAAATACGCGGCTTCGGTCACGCGGAAGGAACAGCGGTACGCCACGCCCCCCGGTGCCTTGTTGGTATAGACCCCGTCCACGGCCAGATAGGCGGTCGGGATGTCATACGACCCGGTGCAGATGTTCATGAACCCCGCCGGGAATTTTGTCGGGTCCGCACAGGCGTCAAAGCCGCCGTGATCGGCGGTCGTATGGCACCACAGCCCGGTGATCTTGCCCTCCTTGGTTGCGGCAATCTTGCCTTGCATCCAGTAATCGCGGGCAAAGGCGGTGGACATCAGGTTGTCCATCCGGTTCTCGACCCATTTCACCGGCTTGCCGGTGACGATGGAGGCGACAACCGAACAGACATAGCCCGCATAAGCGCCCACCTTGTTGCCGAAACCACCACCGATATCGGGGGAGATCACGCGGATATTGTGCTCGGCGATGCCCGAGATCAGGCTGACCACCGTTCGGATCGCGTGCGGCGCCTGAAAGGTGCCGTGCAGGGTCAGCTTGCCCGTGACCTTGTCCATGGAGGCGACGCAGCCGCAGGTTTCCAGCGGACAAGGGTGCGTGCGGTGGTAATAGACCATCTCTTCGGCCACCACATCCGCGCCTGCCAAGACCGCCTCTGTCGCGTCCTTGTCGCCTTGCTCCCATGTGAAGATGTGGTTGTGATGCTTGCGCGGACCGTGAGCGCCCTCGGTCTGACCCGCCAGATCCTCACGCAGGACAACGTCGGATTTCAACGCCTCGAACGGGTCGGTGAGGACGGGAAGTTCATCGTATTCGACCTCGACCGCCTCGACGCCGTCAGCGGCGGCATAGCGGTCCTTGGCGATCACATAGGCCACCTCCTGGCCCTGGAACAGCACCTTGCCGTCGGCCAGCACCATCTGCTTGTCGCCTGCCAGCGTCGGCATCCAGTGCAGGCCCAGCGGCTCCAGATCCTTGGCCGTCAGCACCGCGACGACGCCGGGCACCTTCATCGCTGCTTCGGTGTCGATCGACACGACACGCGCATGGGCATAGGGCGAGCGGACAAAATCGCCGAACAGCATGCCGTCCAGCTTGATATCGTCGACATAGTTGCCACGGCCCTGGGTAAACCGGACATCCTCGACCCGCTTGCGCGAGCAGCCCATGCCCTTGAGGCTGGCACTGCGTTCTTCGGGGGTTGCGACGTCGTCTTTCATTCTGCCGCCTCCTTCTGCGCATTGTTGATCTCGGCGGCGGCAAGGATCGCCTTGACGATGTTCTGGTAGCCGGTGCAGCGGCACAGGTTCCCCGCCATGCCAAACCGCACGTCCTCTTCGGTCGGGGTCGGGTTCTCTTGCAACAACCGATGCGCACGCGTGATCATGCCCGGCGTGCAGAAACCGCACTGAAGCCCGTGATGTTCGCGGAACATCTCTTGCAGCACGGACAGTGACCCGTCCGGGTTCACCAACCCCTCGACCGTGGTGACATCGGCGCCCTGCGCCTGCGCCACAAAGACGGTGCAGGATTTGACCGACTTGCCATCCATATCGACCGTACAGGCCCCGCAATGCGAGGTTTCGCACCCCACATGCGGCCCGGTCACCTTGAGGTTTTCCCGCAGGAAGTGGATTAACAGGGTGCGCGGCTCTGCAAGGCCCTCGACCTCGTCGCCGTTCACTTTCAGCTTAACATGCATCTTGCTCATACTGTCCCCCTCAGCCCGCGGCGCGCGACAGCGCCCGGTCGATGGCACGGCGCAACACGACGCCCGCCACATGTTTCTTGAACTCGATCGGCCCGCGCATGTCCTCCTGCGGATCAATGGCGGCGAGCGCGGCGCTGACGGCGCCCTCCGTGTCCCCGGCGGCCAGCGCCGCACCCGCCTCTGCCGACCAGACCGGCGTATCGGCCAAGTTGGTCATGGCAATCGATGCGCCGCCCGGACCGAACAGCACCGCCGCGGCGGCGGTGGCATAGTCGCCGATCTTGCGCTTTTGTTTTTCGTAGGCGTACCCGGTGCCCGCCGCAGGGCACGGGAGGGTGATACGCGTGAGGATCTCCTCATCGCTTCGCGCGGTGAAATAGGCCGAGTCGTAAAACTCCCGCGCCGCAATGGTGCGCGTCCCGTCCGGGCCGACGACCTCGTAGGACGCATCCAGACATTGCATCAGCCCCGGCATGTCATTGCCCGGATCGCCGTTGGCGACGTTGCCGCCAATGGTCCCGACATAGCGCACCTGGGGATCAGCGATCTGCAACGCCGCCTCACGCAGGATCGGAACAGCCTGCGCCAGTCCCTCATGTGTGATCAGCTCATTCTGCGTGGTCATCGCGCCGATGCGAATGACGTCTGCCCCGAGCTCGATGCCCCTCAACTCTGCAATGCCTTGCAAGTCGACCAGATGAGACAAAGAGGCCATGCGCAGCTTCATCATCGGGATCAGGCTATGCCCGCCCGCGACCACACGCGCCTCGTCGCCATGCGCCTGCAACAGACCGATGGCCGACGCCATGTCGGTCGGCCGATGGTACTCAAACCCGGCTGGTATCATTTTCGAAAGTCCTCCCTGCGGTCTCCCGCCGCACAACGCCAGAGTTCTCCGAAGCAGGGACCGGACCAATGAAAGAGCTATGAAATGCAGACACCTGCGCACGAAATGCGAAATACCTGCACGAGATGCGATGGCTGCGGGAACAGCGGCCGGGGATGGTGGGCGGGGATGGTGGGCGGGGCGACGTTCCGGCCACAGGCCGGATCGAGCGCCGTCAGACATCCCCGGGTCTGTCTGTGGCTCAGACGCCCAGAACCTGGCGCACGTCCGACAGACGCGACCGGCTGACAGGCACCTTGGGCAGCGAGGCGACCGCCTCAAAGAAACACAGGCCAGTGTCCTTGGTCCGCCGGAACTCGGTCACGAAGGCAGGGTTGACCAGAAAGCTGCGATGGGTGCGGATCAGACCGGCCGGTTCCAGCCGTCGCGCCGCCTCGGAAATCGACCAGGGACAGAATAGCTTGTCCGGGCCGGAATACAGCAGGGTATAATGGCCTTCGGCGCGCACTGCGGCAATTGCGCCAGCGTCCAGAAACTGGGTCCGACCCTCCTTTTCATAGGGGACAGAAACCCGCCCACCGGGGACGTCGGGGACCGGGTCCGGCTCTTCGATCTCCGCAGCCACGGTCACGGGCATCTCTTGCGGGGCTGCTGCGACCCGCACCGGAAAGAACGTGACGCCCGACAACAGGAACGCGCCGCAGATCGCAAAAGACGACAGCGTCACCCCCATCGCCAGTACCTCGTTCGACAGGATCGGCCCTGCCCCGCTACCACCGCCCAGCCCGACAAACCCGGTTCCAGCCATGGCAATGAAATGCACGGCAACGACAGAGACGCCGAAAAACAACGTGCCCAGCAAGATGTGCCCCCGCGTCCGCTCACCGTAGGCCACCCAGATCGCCGCGATGGACAACGCCAGCGCCGCAATCAATGCCACCACCACACCGCCGACGCTGTAGACCGGGCGGCACAGTTCCATCCCGCTCATGCCGACATAATGCATCGCGACGATCCCCGCCCCGACAATCGCCCCCGCCAGCGTCAGGCTGGCGGGCGTGCGGTCGCGGAAATGCAGGATCAGCAGCGCCAGCCCAACCATCAGGATCGCGATCAGCGCAGAGACCAGCGTCACCAACCCATCGTAATAGAACAGGATCGGCAGTTGCAGCCCCAGCATGGCAACAAAGTGCATCGACCAGATGCCGCCGCCCAAAGCGACGGCTGAAATTGCGACAACCGCCTTGCGCCGCGCCAATGGCAGCGCCGATGCGCCACGGGTGATCGCCAGACCGCTGAATCCGGCCATCAGCGCAACCGCAAGGGACGCCACCACAAGCGCGGGATGATGCGAGAACTCCAGCACGCCGTCGACCCTCCAGATGTGCAAAAATTAGTCAAGCCGCCTTCGCGGCGCAAGCGCATCAATGCCCCCCTGGGCAGGGCGCGACACACGTCATGACAGAATAGACAAAACTTTTCTCGAAGGAACAGCGGGATATCGGAAACACTCCGGCCTTTCCCCGGTTTACTTTTTCTTAACCCGCTCCAATGACGCGCTTTCAACAATTTCCCGCCCAACCAATCCCGGATTCGCGTTCCTAAGCGGATGGGGTGGATAGCTCCTGCTCCAACCGGCGTCGCAATGCGCCATACTGCAGTTGTCTATCACTGCTAGGAAAGGAGCTACCCAATGCAAGTTACAACAGTGGGCATTGATCTGGCCAAACATGTTTTTCAGGTCCACGGAATTACCAGGGATGGTCAAGTTGTCTTCAATCGAGCAATCCGCCGAGCACAACTCATGCAGTTTTTCACCAATCTGGAACCCTGTCTGATCGGCATGGAGGCTTGCGGATCCAGTCATTACTGGGCGCGAGAACTCAGCAAACTTGGGCATGATGTTCGCCTGATCCCAGCCAATTATGT
>NZ_FZON01000069.1 GCF_900188425.1 Antarctobacter heliothermus | reverse complement strand
CCAGGTAGTCGCCCTTGAGGATATGTTCGGCGAACAGGCGCAACTGGCCGGTGGTGCGGCCGCGCTCGCCGTTCAGGCGGGCCTCCGGCAGGCCGGTTTCTTGCGTGCCGATCTGGGTGATCTGCGCGCCGCGGGCCTCGATCTCATCGGCGATGGCGTGCAGGAAACGGGCGCGGTCGGCGCGCGAGGTCTGGCCATAGCTCTCGAACGCGGCCTCTGCCGCGACGCAGGCGCGGTCGACCAGGTCGGGGGTGCCGATGGCATAGGCATGGGACGGGCCCTGCGCGGGGTCAGAGGCAAAGGTCGCCGTGCTGGCGACCCACTCGCCTGCGATCAGGTGCTTGCCGTGGGGGGTGAAGAGGGCTGTGTCGGGCATGGTCGATCCTTATGTAGGCGGGGCCGTATGTGGTCTGGCCTTTGTGGTCTGGCCGTATGTGATCCGGCCTTTGTGATCTGGCCTTATGTGATCTGGCGGGCAGCGGGTGCAATCGGGCGGCCGGAGGGCAAAACCACACGGCGTCCAAAACCGCATGACGCCAAGGAACGGCGCCAGAGATCGGCGCCAGAGATCGGTGCCGCGCCGCGTGGCGGGACCCGCGCCACCGGCGCCGGGGCGTGGATCCGTCCGGACGTCTGCGCGTCAGCGGCCGTTTGCCTTGCGCCAGGCGGCGAATTTCTCGAGGCTCTCCTCCTGCGTGGCGGGGTACAGCCCGATGATGGCGGCGCCGTTCTTGACCTGCTCCAGGGCAAAATCCTCGTAGGCGGTCATCTCGATGGCCTCGTCGGCAATCTCATCGGCCAGATGCGCCGGGACGATGATGATACTGTCATCGTCGCCCACCACGATGTCGCCCGGAAACACCGGCGCGTCGCCGCAGCCGATGGGGACGTTGATGTCGATGGCCTCGTTGGTGGTCAGGTTGGTCGGGCTGGACGGACGCGAGTGATAGGCGGGCATGTCCAGTTTCGCGATGTTCATCGCGTCGCGGAAACCACCATCGGTCACCACACCAGCCCCGCCGCGCATCATCAGGCGCGTGATCAGGATGTCCCCGGCGCTGGCGGCATAGGCCGATTTGCGGCTGTCCATGACAAAGACATGCCCCGGCGGGCAGGTTTCGATGGCCTTGCGCTGCGGGTGCTCGGGGTTGCGGAACTCGACCAGCTGGTTGCGGTCCTCGCGCGCCGGCATGTAGCGCAGGGTAAAGGCCGGGCCGACCATGTTCTTGCCCTTCTGAGACAGCGGGTGCACGTCCTGGATGACCTGGTTGCGCAGCCCGCGCTTGTACAGCGCGGTGGCCAGCGTGGCGACAGAGACCTGTTCCAGCTTGGCCTTGGTGTCGGGGGTCAGGGGGTGATCGGTCATGTCTGTTTCCTTCGGGTGACATCTGCGCTGGAAAGGCTTTTGCAAAAGCCTTTCGAACGCGGTTCGAAACGCGTTTCAAGTGGTTTGAAAGCCGCCTGGTCCCGCTTGCGTCGCAGGATGCGGCTCATGCCAGCAGTCCGTTTTCTGCCATGAAGCCGCGCAGGCGCGTCCTCTGGTCGTCGGTCAGGGGCCATGCAGCGGGCGGGCGCGCCACGCCGCAATCCGCGCCCATCAGCGCCAGCGCCGCCTTGACGCCGGGCACGTTGGCGCCGCCCTGTTCCTCGGCGCGGATGTCCTCGAACACCTGCATGTCGGCGATCAGCGCGCGGGCGCGGGCGTAGTCGCCCGCCTCCAGCGCGGTGTTGATCGCCACCGACCGTTCCGGCCAGACGTTGATCAGCCCGCTGGTAAAGCCGCGCGCGCCGACAGCGTAGAGCGCAGGCGCCCAGACCTCGGCCAGGCCGCCGGTCCAGGTGATGTGATCGGGGGCGGCGGCCATGGCGGCCTTCAGCTTCATCGGGTTGGGGGTGGCCCATTTGACCCCGACGACCCCCTCGACGCGGCACAGCGCGGCGATGGCATCGGTCCCGATCGCGTCGTTGCGCAGGTACAGGATCAACGGCAGGTCCTGCCCCGCCTCGCGCACCGCCTGCACATAGGCGGTGACGCCGCGCGGCGCGACAAAGGGGTCGGGCGGCTGGTGGATCATCAGCGCGGCGGCCCCCGCCGCGCGCGATGCCTCGGCCAGGGTCTGTGCGTCACGCACCCCGCGCCCGACACCGGCCACCAGCGGCACGCGGCCCGCGATGTGCGCGCCGGAGGCGGTGACCATGGCGCAGGCCTCGTCCAGCGTGAGGCTGTAGAACTCGCCGGTGTTGCCATTGGCGGTCAGCACATGCACGCCCGCGGCGATGGCGCGGTCGACCAGCGGCTTTTGCAGCTCCGGCGCGATCTCGCCCGCCGCGTCAAACGGCGTGACAAGGATGCCGGACACGCCCGTCAGCGCCTTGGAGAGATCGCTCATGTCCGTGCCCCCGCGCCCCGGGCGGTGTCCGCCAGACCCATCAGTTGATCTCCGGTTCCGGTACGGGGCCGCCAAAGTCGCTGCGCAAAAAGTCAAAGTCGCAGCCCTTGTCGGCCTGTTCCACATGTTTGCTGAACATCTGGCCATAGCCGCGTTCAAAGCGCGGCGCGGGTGCTGTCCAGGCAGCGCGGCGCGCCGCCAGCTCTGCCTCTGTCAGCACGACGTTCAGCGTCCGGTTGGGGATGTCCATCTCGATGATATCGCCGGTCTGGATCAGCGCCAGCGGGCCGCCGATATAGGCCTCGGGGGCCACATGCAGGACGCAGGCGCCGTAAGAGGTGCCCGACATCCGCGCATCCGACAGTCGCACCATGTCGCGGTGGCCGTCCTTGAGCAGCGCCTTGGGCATCGGGATCATGCCCCATTCCGGCATCCCCGGCCCGCCCAGCGGACCCGCGTTGCGCAGCACCAGAACGTGGTCCGGCGTCATCGGGTAATCTGCGTCGTTGATGATCGTCTTCAGCTCGGCATAGCTGTCGGCGACAATCGCCGGGCCCTTGTGGGTCTGGAACTTGGGGTCCATGGCGGCGGGTTTGATCACCGCGCCGTCGGGGGCCAGATTGCCCTTGAGCACCGCCAGCGACCCCTGTTGGTACACCGGGTTGGACAGCGGCCGGATCACGTCGTCGTTGTAGTTCACCGCCTCTGCGATGTTGTCGCCCATGGTCTGGCCGTTCACCGTCATCACCGTGAGGTCCAGCTTGTCGCCCAGTTCCTTCATCAGCGCCGGCAGGCCACCCGCGTAATAGAAGTCCTCCATCAGGTAGTCCTTGCCGGAGGGGCGGATATTGGCCAGCACCGGCGTGGTGTGGCCGATCTCGTCGAGGTGATCCAGCGTCAGATCGACGCCCGCCCGCCGCGCCATGGCGATCAGGTGGATGATCGCATTGGTCGAACAGCCCGTCGCCATCGCCACCGTGACCGCGTTGCGCGTGCTTTCCCAGGTCATGATCTTGTCCGGCGTCAGGTCCTCCCAGACCATCTCGACCGCGCGCGCGCCACAGGCGGCGGCCATGCGTTTGTGCCCCGCATCCGGGGCCGGGATCGACGAGGCCCCGGGCAGCGTCAGCCCCCAGCCGTCGGCAATCGACATCATCGTGCTGGCGGTGCCCATGGTCATGCAGGTGCCATAGCTGCGCGCGATGCCGCCCTGCACGCCGTCCCACTGGTCCTTGGTGATATTGCCCGCGCGCCGTTCATCCCAGTACTTCCAGACATCCGTCCCGGAGCCCAGCTTTTGCCCGGCGTAATTGCCCCGCAGCATCGCGCCCGCGGGCATGAAGATAAACGGCAGCCCCATGCTGACCGCCCCCATGACCAGCGCCGGCGTGGACTTGTCACAGCCGCCCAGCAGCACCGCCCCGTCGATGGGATGGCTGCGCAGCGTCTCCTCGACCTCCAGCGCGCCCATGTTGCGATACAGCATCGAGGTCGGCTTCAGGAACTGTTCCGAGAACGAATGCACCGGCATCTCGACCGGCGTGCCGCCCGCCTTCAGGATGCCACGCTTGACCCACTCGGCCCGGTCGCGCAGGTGATGATGGCACGGCGACAGATCCGACCAGGTGTTGATCACCGCAACAACCGGCTTGCCCTCCCAGTCATCCGCCGCCCAGCCCATCTGCATCGCACGGCTCCGATGCCCCATGCTGCGCAAATCATCCGGCGCAAACCAACGCCCGGAACGAAGATCTTCAGGTCTCTTGCGCGTCATCTCAACTCCTTCACGATATCGGTTGGGAAAAGGCGAACATCAGGAAGATGATCAAGCCTGCCAGCACCAACCCCAGCACCCAAGGCCATGCACCATAGCCGTTAATGTCGTCATGGCTGTCGCGTCCGATCATGGCTCTCGCCTCCTCAATTCAACAGTTCAGGCAGGAACAGGGCGATCTGCGGGAAGTACATCACCAGAAACAGTCCCACGATTTGAAGCCCGATGAAGGGCAGCACCGCCACAAAGATTTCCTGCAAGGTGACATCCTTGGGCGCCACCGATTTCAACCAGAAGCAGGCCGGGCCAAAGGGCGGCGACAGAAAGTAGATCTGGATGTTCATCACAAACAGGATGCCGAACCAGATCTTGGCCTGATCCTCTGTCAGGCCCAGTTCCGGGGCCAGCGTCATCACCACCGGCGCAAAGACCGGGACGGTGATCAGCACGATGGCGATCCATTCCATGAAGGTGCCCAGAACCATCAGGATCAACATCATCACGATCACGGTGCCCATAGCCGACAGACCCATGTCGAGGAACAGTGAGCGCATGAATTCGCCGCCGCCGACAAGGTTGAAGATGCCGACAAAGCTGACCGCGCCCAGAACCAGCCAGATGATCGTGCCAACCGTGGTCATGGTGCCCATCATGGCGGCCGACAGAACGTCCCAGTTGAACTTGTTACGCACCGCCGCCACGATCAACGCGCCGACACAACCAACCGCAGCAGCCTCTGTCACCGAGGCCACGCCGCCGTAAATTGATCCCATCACAGCGCCAATCAGCAGGATACACAACCCGACGGCGATCATCCTGTCCTTGGACAGTTTCTTCTCCGACCCGGTGATCTGCGCGACCTCAGCGGCGGTGGGGGCCAGCGCATGGTTCAGGTTGACGCGGATCAGAACATAGCCCGCGTAGAAAACGGCCAGCATGATGCCCGGCAAGGCCCCCGCCATGAACAATTCACCGATGCCGACCTCTGCGGACAGCCCGTAGACGATCATGATGATCGACGGTGGGATCAGCGTGGCCAGCGCGCCAGAGGCGCAGATCAGGCCGATGGACAGCTTGCGGTCATAGCCCAACCGGAACATCTGAGGCAGCGCGACAAGACCCAGCATGACGATCTCTCCGCCCATCACACCGGACATGGCGGCCAGGATCACCGCCACCACCGTGGTTTGCACGGCAACCCCGCCGCGCAGATTGCCGGCAAAGATCGACATCGCGTCAAACAAATCTTCGGCGATCCCCGCGCGTTCGAGGATAGAGGCCATCAGGACAAAGAAAGGCACCGCGACAAGGCTGTAATGTTCCAGCAAACCCACGGCGTTCGAGCTGACAAGGAACAAGCCCCGCGGCCCGAAGAAACCGACCGCCATGATGACGGACACCAGCAGGGTGACCATGCCCAGCGGCATACCCGTCATCATCAGTGCAATCAGCAGGACAACCATGATGACAGAGATCGTGCCCAGATCCATGCTACGCAGTTGCAGCGCCTTGGACGGGTCCATCGACTTGCCGATCTCCGAAATGAAGTCAGTGAACATGGCCGCGATCTGCACATCCAGCGCATGGGCCAGAAAGGCCGACACGAAGTAGATGACAAAGTAGAGGCCGACGGCCTTGACGATCAGGCGCGCGGCCTTGGACTGGACATGGCGGTGCAGGTTGACCGTCAACTGAGCCAGATACATGAACCCGCCCATCACCATCAGGCTTTTCATCATCATCGGCAGGGGAGAGTTGAAGGCAGAGCCGGATTTCTCCAGTCGGCCGACGCTGATATAGGCGCGAACGGACGCATCACTCAGCAGCATGTACAAGGCCAGAACGCCCACAACCATGGCAAAGAGATCCAGCCACCAACGTTGCACTGGATTGGCAAGGTTATGGATGACGGTGATGCCGATATGGCGCTTTTTCATCGTCACATATCCGGCCGACAGCATCCATGCGGCGGCGACGGTTACCATGACGGTCTCAAACGCCCAAAGCGTCGGCGCGTGCAGGACATAGCGGGAAAACACTTCCCACAACGTCGCCGTGGCGGCGATCAGATAAAAGGTGGATATTGCAATGCCGGAAACATGGCTGACATGATCCACAATCGTGTACTGGCTGCGATCCAGATCCGCCTCTTCGTGAAGCGGGTCCTGGTCCGCGATGCCGATCTCCGTGTCTTTCAGAGCGTCGTCCAGATTGCGAGTCATGCGGTAATGTCCCTGTCCGGCCGCGCGCCTTTTGGGTGCACGGTCTCAATGTGGTTCTGCGATGTCCAATGGGCGGTAAAGGCGTTGACTTGCCCGCGCGATGTGTCGCGGGCAAGTCAACGTGGAGGGCTGGGCAGCCTTACAGCAGGCCCGCGTCCTTCATGAAGGCAATGTGTGTCTCATAGGTTTCCTTCGCCAGGTCAGACTGGCTGGCAAACGCTTCCCAAGCTTCCTGTGCGATGGCGCGCAGTTTGTCACGTTCGCCCTGCGGCCAATCGATCACTTCGATGTCGCCCGCGGCCTTGTCGCGGGCCACCAACTGGCGGTCGAGACGGTCGAAATGCTGGCGCAAACCATTGTACGCGGCCAGATACCAGGTTTCGAGCGAGATCTGCTCTGCCTCGGTCAGCTCTTCCCAAACGGCCTCGGAGACGGTGAATTGCAGGATCGGGGTCGAGTGGATGCCGGGGAAGATCGGGAACTTGGCGATCTTGTGCATGCCGTTGGCGTCGTTGTTGGCGTAGGCCGAGTTGTCGGCCGCGTCGATCACGCCCTTGTCCAGCGCGCCGTAAGTCTCGGAACCGGACATCGACACAGGCGCCGCGCCTGCGCGTTTGAACACGTCAGCGGCCAACCCCTCGGGAGAGCGGATCTTGAGCCCCTTCAGGTCCGCGACCGTGCGCACCGGCACCTTGGACACAAACGCCTCACGCGCATAGGCGCCACAGCCGATCACGTGGACGCCTTCGAAATGCGCGTCATACAGTTTTTGCAGCATCTCCTTGCCGCCGCCCTGCGCGCAGAACGCCTGGATCTGGTCGGCGCTGTCATACCCTGCGATCAGGTCGCCCATCAGCGCAAAGGCCGGGTCGATGCCAGCGAAATAGTTGATAGAGGTCAGGTCGCCGTCAAGAATACCCACTGAAATCGCCTCGGCGGTTTCACGGCGGGGCACCACGGCGTCGATCGGCAGCAATTCGACGCTCAGCGATCCGCCGGTCATCGCTTCGAGTTTGGGGACCCAGATTTCGTTCAGATAGGCCAGCGATGCGTGGCTGGCGTTGGACGACGTCTGGATCTTCAGCACGCGATCCGCCGCATCCGCCGTCACACCCGTGAATCCCATCGCTGCGGCCACCGCTGCAATCATGGAATATCTGGTAAAGGTATTGATTTTCATGGATTTCCCTCCTCCGATTTCACTGTCGCGTGCCGGTTTCTTGTCCTGTGTCACGCTTGACAAGTTTAACTGATATATTAGTATCTGCATCCTGTCCAATTGGTTCTCTCCTCGGAACGTGTTTTTCCCGGGCACCATGCGATCACCGTCAGGAGACTGGAAATGGCAAGCGATACGGGGCGCGACGCGGGCAAAACCCCTACTGGCGCGCGCGGTGATGGCGCGGCGATCAGGGTCTACGACGAGCTGCGCCGCGAGATCATCTCTTTCGAGCGGGCTCCGGGTTCTGTGCTGTCGCGTGCGACGCTGGAAAAACAGTATGCCGTCAGTCAAACGCCGATCCGCGAGGCCCTGCAGATGCTGGATCAGGACGGGTTGGTGCAGGTTTTTCCGCAATCCAGAACAGTGGTCAGCCGCATCGACGTACAGCAGTTGAACGAGACGCATTTCCTGCGCGTCGCGGTCGAGGTAGAGGTGGCTTGGCGGCTGGCGGTGTCACCAAGCGAAGACCTCGTCGCGCGCGCCCGCGCGATCGTGCAAATGCAAAAGGCGCTGATGGGCGCTACCGATCAGTCTGAATTGTTTCACGATCTGGACCGGACTTTTCACAGGACGTTGTTCGATGCGGTCGGTGTCGGCACCATACAGCAAATGTTGGCACGCCGTCTTGGCCATCTGCTGCGCTGCCAACAGCTGGACCTGCCGTCAAAGGGCAAGATGGCGATGATCGTCAGCGACCACGAGGCAATCCTGAATGCAATCGCATCCGGCGATCAGACCGCCGCGACAGAAGCGGTTCGGCGGCACCTTTCCGGCACGATCAACCGGGTCGATGCGCTGCGGGCAAAGCATCCGGATTTCTTTACGGACGGCAAGACCTGGCCGGTCTGGACGACTGCGGACTGGGCCGAAATCGGGTCCGGGGAATGAACTTGGACAACCTGTTGGGCGGACGGACGGCCATAGTCACCGGAGCAAGCAGGGGCATCGGGCGGGCCTGCGCCTTACGGTTGTCGCAGGCGGGGGCCTTTGTCCTGTTGCACGGAACCGACAAGGACCGGCTCACTGCACTGCGGCAGGTTATTGCGCAGGACGGCGGGCGGGCGCAGATCCTTGTCGGCGATGTGACGGATCCGGCCACCGCGCGGAATGCGGTTGTCGTAGCAGAGCGCGATTTGGGGCCAGTGGCGGTTCTGGTCAACAATGCCGGGATCAATAGGCGATCCTCGACGCTGGACATGCCTTTGGAGGATTGGCACCGCGTGCTGGATGTGAATCTGAACGGAACGCTTCATTTCTGCCGGGCGGTCCTGCCGGGCATGATCGACCGGAAAGGAGGTGTCATTGTGAACGTCAGTTCAACCACCGCCAAGACGCCGCACAAGAACGCCGCACCTGCCTATGGGGCCTCCAAGGCAGCGGTGAACTACCTGACCATGCACCTTGCGCAGGAAATGGCACCACATGGAATCCGGGTAAATGGTGTTTGCCCGGGCCCGGTTGAAACCGACATGTCCCGCCAATGGAGCGCCGAGTATCGCGAACGGGTCACGGCCGCTGTCCCTTTGGGCCGGTTGGGGCAGGCTGACGACATCGCCGGAACCGTCTTGTTTCTGGCCTCGGATCTGTCGTCTTTCGTCACCGGGGAGACAGTGAACGCCAATGGCGGAACCTATATGAACTGATGCTCGCCTAGCCTGAGGTATATTACAAATCTCTTCCAGACTCCCTTTGACACCAAAGGGAAAAGGGCAGAGCATAGGACAACTTTGACAAGTCGCGCCTCCGATGCCTCATCTTGCCCTCATTGCCGACGACCTGAGCGGTGCGCTGGACAGTGCCGCGCCGTTTTCCGGGGCAGGCAAGGTTGTTGTCGCCAGCCATCCGTCCGCTCTGGGGCGCGCGCTGCGCGTGCACCCTGATGTTGTCGCCGTTTCGACCCGCTCGCGTGAGGTTTCGCCGGATGAGGCGTTGGCGCGTGTGCGGTCCGTCCTGCTTCAGATGCCGACAGGGACGCGCCTATTCAAAAAGATCGACTCGCGCCTGAAAGGCAACATCGCCGCCGAACTGACGGCGTTTGAGGTCGCGCCGCTGCTGGTGGCCCCGGCGATCCCCGAATTTGGGCGCGTTGTGGTGGATGGGCGCCTGACCGGCTTTGGCGTCGCGCATCCGATCAGGGTTGCTTCGGTGCTGGGCGATCACGCGACCCGCGCCCGTATACCGGATGTGCAGAGCGACCAAGACATTCTCGCCGCCATCGCTGCGCTGGCCCCGGATGAGGTTCTAGTCGGCGCGCGCGGTCTGGCCCATGCGCTGCGGGCCTCGATGCCCGGCGCGGCCCCCGACATTGCGTCCTTGCCAGGGCCGCTTTGCTTTGCGGTGGGGTCTGCTGATCCGATCACATTGGCGCAGATGGATGCCCTGCGGCGCCATCACCCCGGTTTACAAGTGATCGAGGCGCCGTCCGGCACGGTCCCCGACGGCATCAGAACGGATGCGCCGGTCACGCTGGTCCAGATTGTACCGGGCGCGGGAACCGCTCGGGATGAAGTCGCCCGTCGCTTTGCCAAGGGTGTGGCGCGGATTGTGTCCGACAGGGGGACCCTGCTGGTGTCCGGCGGCGCAACAGCAGAGGCGGTCCTTGATGCGCTGGGGATTGATGTGCTGACCATCGAGGGTGAGGTGCTGCCGGGGTTGCCCTGTTGCCGGGTCGGGCATCGCCGCATCATCAGCAAATCCGGCGGATTTGGTGCCGAGGATACCTTTGTTCGGTTGCTGAACATGACGCGATTGCAGGAAAGCACGGATCATGACTGACCGCAGGCCAGAGGCTGATCCGGGGTCTGCCGCCGGGGTTCACCGCAAGAGCCTTGCAGATGATGTGTTTCAAAAGCTGATGCGCTCGATCAAATCCGGGGCCTATGGCGCGGATGAGCGACTGCCGACCGAACATGACCTTGCCGCAGAGTTTCAGGTGTCCCGCCCGACCATCCGCGAGGCATTGCGGCGGCTGCGCGATCAGGGCTTGATCTATTCCCGCCGTGGCGCGGGCAGTTTCGTGCGGCAGGCCGGTCTGCGTGAACCGTTGGGATTTGGCCACCTCGAAAGCATATCCGATCTTGAGCGCTGCTATGAGTTCCGCATCACGCTGGAGCCAGAGGCTGCCGCGCAGGCCGCCCTGCGGCGCAGCCCTTCGGGTCTTGCCGCCATTGCCGAGGCTCTGGACCTGATGCGTGACGCCACCGCGCAGTCGCGGCACCGCGAAGACGCAGACTTTGCCTTTCATCTGGCCATCTCGGACGCCAGCGGGAACCAGTATTTTGCCACCGCGATGCAGGCACTCAAGGATCACATCGCGGTCGGGATGCAGTTTCACGGCGTGTCGCTGAAGGCGTCCGTGGACGGGCTGAGCGCTGTTTACGCCGAGCATTGCGCCATTTTCGACGCGATCCGTGATGGGCAACCGGACGCAGCCCGCGATCTGATGCGCCGGCACCTCAAAGGGTCCCGCGCCCGTCTGTTCGACGGACGGAGGCAAACCGGCGGCCAGGATTGATGCTGTCAGTCTGTCAGTCTGTCTGTCTGGCCGAGCGTGGCGTGTCAGAGACCCAGTTCTGCTGCCATGTCTTCGGGTGTGAGGGCGCCTGCCGCGCGTTTCTCACGGGCAAGCCGGTTTGCCAGGCGGGCGGCGCGGGCGTTGATCGGTGCGTCTGTTCCGGCCAATCTGGCGATCAGGGCGATTTCACCGTTCAGGTAATCCGTCTCAATGGACCCGGCGCCCCGGGCAAGGCTCTGCGAGGTTGAGCTGCCGACGCGGTCGACGCCGTCGATCGGTTCCACGACCAGCAGGGTGCCTCGGCGCGGATCGCCCGCACCCATGTCGCGCCACTTGATGCCTGCCGCGCGGTAGACCGTTTCGGCCTCTTGCATCAGGGCGGTCTTGATCTCAGTCGCCGCAACGCCGCGACCAAGGGCGGCCTCGACAATATTGCCAAGGTTCACCAGCAGCTTGCCGTGTTTGCATTGCATCACATTCTCATCGACAAAGCTCTTGATGCGGGCGGCAGTGAGCGCCTCTGCAAGGGCCGTGTCGGTCGGGTCGGATCCCTGCGGAAAGCGCCCGATGTCAAAGACGCCAAAATTGGTGCGCCCAAAACAGACCGCCTCATCCGCTGCCATGTATTCGGCGGGCATCATCACGTTCACGCCGTGGACATTGGGGAACACCCGCAGGGCCAACCGTTCGTTTTCCACCCCGTTCTGAACGCAAAAGATCGCCTGATCGGCAAAGCCCGCAGCCCGCAGATCGTCCAGCGCGCGGGGCGTGTCCTGAGTCTTGGTTGTCAGCAGGATCACGTCGTCGGGGCGCGGCGTGATCTCTGCCGCGGTTTCGACGCAGGGCAGGGGCGTTGTTGTGCTGCCATCGTGGTTGCGCAGGGTCAGGCCCTTGTCGCGGATGGCCTTCACCCGCGCGCCGCGCGCGATGCCGAGAACCTCTTGCCCCGTCAGGGCCAGCGAGGCCGCAATCACGCCGCCGACCGCGCCAACGCCAAAGATGATGATCCGCATGGGGTGCCCTTTCAAAATGCCGCGCGATAGATCGCCTCGACGTCCCCGACAGACATGTCACGCGGATTGTTGTCCATCAAGCGCCGGATCGCATGCGCCTCTGCTGCCCAGCCGGGCAGATCCGCCTCTGTCGCGCCGTGGTTCTGCATCGACATGTTGATCCCAAGTGCCGTGCAATAGGCGCGGGTGCCTTGCAACACGGTATCGGGATCGTCTGAGGCAGGCAGGCCAAGCGCGGTCAGTACCTCGGCGGTCTTGTCGGGGCGCGCCGGGGTGTTGAACCCCAACACGTTGGGGAAGAGCAGCGCCACGCTCAGCCCATGCGGGATGCCGGCGCGGGTGCCCAGCGGATAGGCCAGCGCGTGGCCCGCAGCGGTGTTGACGGGGCCAAGGCAAAGTCCGCCGTAAAAGCTGGACAGCAGCATGCCAGCGCGGGCCTCGGCATCGCTGCCGTCTTCTACAGCCCGTTGCAGAAAACGGCCCACCAGACGGATGCCCATGCGTGCGTAATCGTCGATCAGCGGATGCGCGTTGATGTTGGTAAAGGCCTCGACGCAATGTGCCAGCGCGTCCACCCCGGTGGCCGCCGTGATGGCGGGCGGGACGCTCATCGTCAGTTCGGGGTCAAGGATGGCAATGTCGGCCGCCAGATGCGGGCTTTCCACGGCCACTTTCATCCCGGTCTCCGAAGAGGTGATCAGGGCGCGAATGCCGCCTTCGGACCCGGTGCCTGCGGTTGTGGCCACCTGCGCCAGCAACGCACCCTTTTGGGCCACCTTGTTCGGCCCCGCCACATCGGCCAGCGTCTGATCGCTGTTCCACAGGGCGGCCACCAGTTTGGCCACGTCCATGACAGATCCGCCCCCCAGCCCGACGATGACATCGGGCCTGCACGCCCGCGCGGCGGCCCGCGCGGCGTCAAGGCAGGTGTCCTTTGGTTCCGGCTGGACTGCGTCAAACACCGTGACGGATCCTTTCAGTCCCAGTTTGCCGACCATCGCCGCCGTGACCGGCAGGGCAATGACCAGAACGCGCGCGCCCTGAGGCACCCAGTCGCCCAGTCGCGCGGCGGTGCCGGTGCCGACCTCGAACCGTTTCGGCAGGTGCAGGGTGATTGCGCGTGAGATGTCCATGCCGTTCTCCTTTACGCCCCGAGGCGTGCCATTCGGGTCCAGACCGACTGTTGTTCGGCCTCTGTCAGATCGACCAGCGGCGGCATCAGGTTCAGCCAACCCAGATCATTGCGTGACCGCGCCAGCATCGTCTTGACGGTGGGCAGTTGCACATAGGCATTGGTCAATCCGCGCCAGTCGTCGATCCGCGCCTGAGCGGCCTCAATCTCTGCCGCGCGGGCCGGATCGTTCCAGCCCTCCCAGATCACGCGCAACGCATCGGCCCGCAGGTTTGACGTGGCAGTGATGCAACCCGCCCCGCCGACACGCAGCAGCGGCAGCATCAGCGGATCGGCCCCGGCCAGAACCGCAAGATCGGGAAAGCGCGCGCAGAGCGTTTTCATGTTGTCGATGTCACCCGCGCTGTCCTTGATGGCGCAGACAATGCCGGGAAAGGCCGTCATCAGCCGGTCAATCAGGTCATGTGAGATCGGGATCTGCGTCACTTGGGGGATGTGGTACAACACCACCTTCAGCCGCTCGTCGCCGACGCCCTCGATCACCCGGGCGTAAAAACGGAACAGTCCTTCGTCGCTGACGCCTTTGTAGTAGTAGGGGGGCAGTAGCACGACGCCCTTGGCCCCGGCCTGAACCGCGTGGCGCGTCAGGTCAACGGTATCACTGACGGCGGGGGTTGAGGTTCCGGGCAGCAGCGTGCCGGCGGGGACACCGTGGTCTATGGCTGCCTCCATCAGCGCCATCCGGTCGCGGATGCCAAAGCTGTTGGCCTCTCCGGTTGTGCCCAACATGGCGATGCCATGACAGCCCTCATCCAGCAGGGCGCGGCAATGGGCGGCGAACAGCGTCAGGTTTGGCGCGCCGTCGGCGGTGACAGGTGTGGCGGCGGCGCAATGGACGCCTTGGATAACGTGGGTCAATGTCCCCTCCCGGCGGCCAGTTTGCGCGCGTAGGCGATGGCCTTTTCCAAATTCTCATGGCTGGCGATGCCCTTGCCCGCGATGTCAAAGGCAGTGCCATGATCGACAGAGGTCCGGTCGATCGGCAGGCCCAGTGAGACGTTCACCGCCGTGTCAAAGGCCACCAGCTTGACCGGGATGTGCCCCTGATCGTGATACTGCGCGACCACTAGATCAAACGCCCCGTTGTAGGCGCGATGAAACACTGTGTCGGCGGGGATCGGACCGTGGGTATCAATGCCCTCGGCCTGTGCCGCGCGCACGGCGGGTGCGATCTGGGTATCGTCCTCTGTCCCGAAAAGCCCGCCTTCGCCGCAATGTGGATTGATCCCCGCAACGGCGATGCGCGGCGCGTCATATCCCAGCCGCTTGAGGTGGTCATTGCCGGTGCGGATGGTCTGCAGGATCGACTCGGGCGTGGCGCGGTCGATGGCGTCGCGCAGGCTGACATGGGTCGAGTTGTGGATGACCTTGAGCCGCTCTGACGCGAGGATCATCCATGCCTTTGGCGTGCCGGTCAGATGCGCCAACATGCCGGTGTGACCGTCATAGTGATGGCCCGCCGCGTTCAGCGCGGCCTTGTTCAGCGGCGCGGTGACGATGCAGCCGATCTGACCGGTCAGCGCCGCTTCTACGGCAGCCTGCATAAAGCGGAACGCCGCATCGCCGGCGCGCGCGTCCTCTTGTCCCCAGGGCAGCGGCGCGCCTTCGACCGCAATGTCCGTCACCATCGCGTCGCGGCCCGGCACCAATCCGCTCCGGACCACGTCATCAGCCGCCTGAAGCGTGCGCAGGCAGCCAAAGATGCGGGTCCGGGCGCGGTCCTGCTTTGACATGCCCGCAACGGCCTTGAGAATGATTTCCGGGCCGACCCCCGCGGGGTCGCCCATGGTGATTCCGATCATTGCGTCTCCAGCCATTCGCGGGTCAGCCGCACATATTTAATCGCGCGGCGGTGATAGGTATAAGCTAGGTGGAGCGTACCCTGCGCGTCTTCGATCAGCGAGGGGTAGGACAATTCGTGGTTCTGACCGTCCACCGAATTGTTGGACAGGCAGTCCCCCGGTCCGTCCTCTATCAGAATGCGGCGGGGAAAGCTGTGACCGCCGTCGTCAGACAGGGCCAGCATCATGGGCGCGCGTGGCACGCCCCAGATCGGGTTGCAGCCGCCATCGGCGTTTGGCCGGTCGTCGCTGTCGCCCAGTTCGTCATACAAAGAGGCGCGCCGCGCGTCGGGAAACATCGCGGCATTGACAGGGTTGCAGGCCATGGCAAGACGCCCGTCGCGCAAGCGGATCACCGAGATGGAGGAGTTGTTGTTGGGCACATCCGTCGGCTGTGGCGCACTCCAGCTTTCGCCGCCATCGGTGCTGTGTGTGCGGTAGACGGTGTCGGACTGGCGGCGGCGGAAAAACGCGGCATAGTGGTCCGGGCCAAGCGCGACAGGGGTCATGTGAACGCACCCCATGGAGTCGGGCACCTGAACCACCCGCCAGGTTTCTGCATTGTCCTGACTGATCGCCAGGGCGGCGGTGTCGTGGCTGCCGGTCCAGCGTTGTCCGGGGCATGTCACGCAGTTGAACAGGCCCATGAGCCAGGCACCATCGTCGCGGACAAGGATGGGCGCGCGGATAAAGGTGCCGCGCGGCAAGGGCAGGTCGCGTGGCCCGAGGCCGTCCTCGCGCATCCGCACGACGCAAGCATCCTGATTGCCTCCGGGCTGCGCGGTGTGCAGGATCAACTGCCGCCCATCCGGTGCATCGAACTGAATCGGGTTTTGTTCAGACCGTTCGGGATCGTCGGTGAGGCGAGTGGGCCGCGACCAGCCGTCCCCGAACATCGTTGCGCGCCAAATCGAGATGTCCGCCTTGCCTTCGAGCGATCCACCGAACCACAGACAGGACAACCCGTCCGCACCCAGTGACAGAAAGGCCGCGTGATTCTGATCGCAGGGCGACGGCAGGAACGCTTCAGTTCGGCCTGTTCCGGTGACCGATAAGCGACCGTCCATGCGGTTTGCGATGTCTTTGGGGAGGGGCATGAGCGACGGCTCTATTGCTGAAAGGGAGGTGATACCGGTAAGGGAATTTGGCACAGGATCGTGGGTTCCGGTACAAGTTGTCAAGTTGGAACTTTTGTATGCCTTCTCGAGTGGATCGACATTACACTGATAATAAATGACTTAAAAATTTTCCAGTGGTATGTGTCACGTTGCGTAATCAAAAATATTGACAAGTTGGGGGCATGTTGAGACGCTCTCGTCAGGACTCGAATGGTGTCGTTCTTGCGGGTGTGGCTGTCCTGGGGTTGGAGATGTTTTGGCAAGATGGGGCAGGCGTTGGATCGGTCAGCGGTTTTCGGGGTCGGTCTTATGGTTGGGGCCGCGGCGCTTGGGGCAATCGACTCGGTGTTGGTGCGCGCGTTGGCGGGTGCGGTGCATCCCTTTGTCATGGGCTTCACCCGCGCGCTGTTCGGGCTGTTGGTTGTGCTGCCATTTATCATTGCGCGGCCCGATATGTTGCGCTCCAACTACCGTTTTCGTCATGCATTGCGCGCCGCGCTAAAGCTCGCGTCGCTGTTGGCGTTTTTCGTCGCCTTCACGACCGCTCCGCTGGCCGATGTGACCGCGATCGCCTTTACCTCGCCGATCTTTGTCACCTTCGGGGCTTGGATCTTTCTGGGCGAACGTCCCCGCAGGCTGCGGATCATTGCGGTTCTTCTTGGGTTCATAGGGGTGCTGATCGTGCTCAGCCCCGGGCGTCAGGCGGGGATTTCCAGCGGTTTGGCCTTCGCGCTTTTGGGGGCGCTGCTGACGGCGCTGATCCAATTGATCCTGAAGCCCATGTCGGGGCGCGATTCGACGGAAACTCTGGTGGCATGGAACTTGATTGCCATGGTGCCGATTGCGGCGCTGCCTGCCGCGTTGGTCTAGACAACGCCAACGCTGATAGAATGGCTGGTTCTCGCGCTTCAGGGGGTGATCGGCGCGGCGGCCATGGGGTGCGTCACGCGGGCGTTCTATTTCGCCGAAGCCTCGTTGATCGTTCCAGTCGATTTCGTCCGATTGCCGCTGGTCGCCGTGATGGGCTATTTCTTTTTTGGCCAGGTCGCGCCGGTAACGACTTGGGTCGGTGCTGCGATCATCTTTGCGGCAATTGTCCTGATGGCCCGCAGCGCGCGGGCCGCCGCAAGGATGCGGCCGTGAAACAGCGACTACCGCGTGTCCCGCAGCACTTCGGCGATGATGCCGCGCATCCGCGTAAACAACGGTGTATCCCGTCTGCGGGGACCGATGGTCAGGTACAGCGTAGACCGCAGGCGGTCCGGCGTTTCGATCTCGCGGAAGGTGAGATTGCTCATCTGCACAGTCAACGAAGAGCGCGGCACAAGCGATACGCCGATCCCGTTGTTCACACAGGACAGGATGGTCATGGTCTGGCTAAGCTCCATCACGATCCTTGGGGTGATGCCCAGGCCAGTGAACAGCGCCTTGTGCTGTTCGCTCAGGAAACCGCCTCGGTCGGCGGAATATCCGACAAAACGCTGCCCATCGAGGTCGGCAAGCTCTGGTTCAGGGGATCGGGCCAGCGGATGATCCGACGGAGCGACCAAGACAAAGGGTTCGCTGATCACTTGCAGGCTTTCGATCTCGGCATGGCGCCGCGACGTGCGGGTCAGTCCCATGTCCAGCTGGCCGGACAAAAGCGATTGGATGATCTCGTAGCTCATCATCTCGATTGGCTTGAACGTCACATCGGGCAGGCGCTCCATGACCGCGCTTGCGATGCGGGGAATAAAGTCGATGCCCGCCGAGGGGACAAAGCCAAGCGCCACGTCGCCGGCCTCGCCCCGCGCGGCTTGTCGCGCCACCAGTACGGCCAGTTCGGCCTGCTGCAAAAGACTGTTGGCGCTGACCAGAAAACTTGCCCCGGCGGGCGTCAGCCGGACCTCGCGGCTAGTGCGGAACAAGAGCGTCTCGCCGACGGCATGTTCCAACAGTTTGATCTGCCGCGACAGCGGCGGCTGGGTCATGTTCAGCCGTCCGGCCGCACGGCGAAAATTCAGCTCTTCGGCCACCGCAACGAAGCAGCGCAACTGAAACAGTTCATACGAGGATGTGCCCATGTAGCGGCCTCCAAAGGCGAAATGCGGACTGTCAGTTTGATACAAGATTTGGATCGTATCAATCCAAGGTTGGAACGTTGGCCTTGGATTTGCATCGTATCCTCGACGGAACATCGGAACGATATTTGTATCGGAAACCGGTGAGCCGGGACGGCGGGGGGAGGACCTCGTTTACCGGAACTAAGGGAATAGGGAGGAAAACCATGACCCATACGTTTGGCCGCATTTCCGCGGTTCTACTTGCGACTACCATTGCCGGGACCGCGCTGGCGCAAGACAACTCGGTGACCATCGTCCTGTCCGAAGAGCTGGACATCGTCGATCCATGTGAATCGTCACGCTCCAATCTGGGTCGTGTGATCCTTCAAAACATCTCGGAAACCGTGACGGAACTGGTGCCCGGATCTGGTCTTCAGCCGCGCCTTGCTGTCAGCTGGGAGGATCAGGGCAACGGCACCTGGCGGTTCAAGCTGCGTGACGGCGTCACCTTTTCGGACGGCACGGCGCTGGACGCCGGTGATCTGGCCCATTCCATCGCCCGCTTTCAGGGCGACGCGATCAGCTGTGAGATCGGCGCCAAGTTCTTTGGCGGGATCGAGCTGACGACAGCAGTCATCGACGACACCACCATCGACATCACCGCCGATCCGGCACAGCCGATCCTGCCGCTGCTGATGTCCACCGTAACGGTTGTCCCCTCGGAAACGGCGATGGATGCCTTTGTCGAAACCCCCATCGGCACCGGCCCCTTTGTCTGGGAAGAATACGCGCGCGGCGAGTATATCAAGCTGTCAGCAAACGAGAACTACTGGGGTGAAACCCCGGCCGTCACCGGCGCGACCTATCTGTTCCGGTCGGACAGCGCGGTCCGGGCGGCAATGGTTGCCGCTGGAGAGGCGGACATCGCGGCGAACATCGCGCTTCAGGATGCCACCGATCCCGAGATGGATTATTCCTATCCGAACTCGGAAACCGTCTACATGCGGCCCGACAACCACACCGCTCCTCTGAACGATGTGCGGGTGCGTCAGGCATTGAACTATGCCGTCGACCGCGAGGCCTTTGTCGGCACCATCCTTGCGAACGGCACCCTGTTGGCCACCGGCCTCACTCCGCCGTCGACCATCGGATACAACAAAGACCTGGTTCCCTATCCCTATGATCTGGAAAAGGCAAAGGCCCTGCTGGCCGAAGCCGCCGCTGACGGCGTTCCGGTGGACACGAAGATCACCCTGATCGGACGCATCGGCAACTACGGCAACGTGCTGGAAACCATGGAGGCGATCCTGTCCATGTGGCAAGAAGCCGGGTTCAACATGGAATTGCGGATGGTCGAGGTCGCGGAATGGCTGGACCACTATTCGCAACCCTTTGCCGAAGGCCGTGGCCCGGAAATCGTCAATGCGCAGCACGACAACGCCAATGGCGACCCGGTGTTTTCGATGTACTTCAAATATGCCTGTGAGGGGCTTCAGTCGGCCACTTGTGACGAAACACTGGAAAGCATGATCGCGGATGCCACAGCCCTGACCGGCGCGGAACGCGAGGCAAAGTGGAGCGAGACGTTCAAGTACATCCAGCAGGATCTGGTTGCCGATGTGATGTTGTTCCACATGGTAGGCTTCAGCCGCGTCAACCCGCGTCTGGCGTTCACGCCGACCATCCGGACAAACTCGGAACTGCAGCTGAGCCAGATCGGCTTTAAGCCCGGCTTATTCATCCAAATCAGGGGAAATAGCTGGCGTGCCCGCGAAAGCTTTGTAGAATCAAGCTGCTAGACAAAATCCGACAGCAGCC
>NZ_FZON01000066.1 GCF_900188425.1 Antarctobacter heliothermus | reverse complement strand
CTCGAGCCTGGACAAATCTGCCAAGGGTATTTCGGTTGCCACTACATCACCTGCACAGAGGACTCTTCCAATGACCACGCTTATCGCACGCAATACCATTCTTTCTGCGGCCCTTGCTGTCGTGCTGGCGTCGCCGGCGCGGCTCGTCGCTCAGCAGATCACTGTGACCGCCGCGCCTGAGGTCTCGGCCCTCATGGCGGCCTGCACCCCGACCACGGCGCAGGGCGCCGCAATCCGGGATGGCTTGGTTGCGCGGGGCTGGGCAGAGGTGCCGGAGGATAAGCGCCGCGCCGCTCTGGCCGCGTTCAGCGCAGCGCACATGTGGTCGTTCCTGCCCAACTATCTTTCTGCTGACCGGGTTGCCAACTTCGAACCGCTAACGGATGCGGTGGAGAGTGCCGCTAATGGCGCTGATGCCGCGTTCCTAGCATCTGGCGACCAATACGCGCTGATCCTCTGGAACGGGGATAACCTGTCGTGCATCTGGGCCGGGCAGCAATCCGATAGTATCGACACGCTCGCGGTGCAGCTTGGCGGCTTTCCGCATAGCGACAGGGTGACCACCCGCGCGATTGACCAGCGTCTTGAAGAACAGGGGCGCAGCTGGACTCGTCGGATGTCTGTTGGTCGGACACCGGTCCCCGATCTTCCGCCGTCCGTTGCGGAAACCGGGCTCACAGATGCAGCGCGGCTTGATCGGTCTCCTCTTTGAGGGTCGTTATCATGGGAAATGACAAGGCATAGACCAAAGATTGTGGTCATGCTCGCGCGTCTTCAGATTTTCTGCGGCCCGTCCACCGGGGCGAAGTTCAGGGTTTTGTGAAAGGAGCAGGTGCTCTGCCAGAATGGCGGAGAACTGCAGGGGCTGGTCGAAGGCGAGCGAGATGCCGGAGGTTTCAAGATCGTAAAAGGCGAAAAGCATTGGCGGAGCTTAACCGTCGCCGTGCAGTAAATGCGTCATCCTGGAAAGAGCGGGCCCTGCCATTGGGCATGTGCTCGGGTCCGGCGTCAGCAGGGAGGCGCATTTACTGCACGGCCATCGGCCTGAGCATCTCGTCGGTGTCCAAGTCCGCTGCGCCAGAGCGGTGTCTTAAAGACATGGCAGACACGCTTGCCGGAGCTGTCCTCGCGGGTCTCGACCAGAAGTCCCGCCCATTCCAGGGGCAGAAGAACGCAACAGGAGAACGCGGACATCTCGCGCCAGCCGGCCGTGTGCCAATCCTTCGGCTCACCGTAGAAAGCTTCGAACAAGGCGGCCTCGGTCGTGCCGTGGTCGGCCTCGACATTGATGACGTTCATCCAGACATCCCACTTGCCGAAGGGGCGATCATCGAAGCGCGCATAGGAGGCGTGATCGATGCGCAGGACGAAGTGTGGGATCAGTTCGGCGAACAGCCGGCCCGGGGCCTGCGCCAGCTCGGCGCCCCGCTTGGTCAACCGGAACTCGCCCTTGAAGTGCCGCCCCAGGCGAAGGGAGATCAGCAGGTAGTGTAACACCTCGAGCGGCGGGAACTCGTATTCGTTGATGACCTTGTTGTAGCGGAACATCTCTTCCGCGCTTTTTCCCGGCCAGCCGAAGCGCTCGACCGCCCGATGGACGAAGACCCGCTTGAACGCCTTGGTCTTGGTCAGGCCAATCGAGCCGTGCTCCTGCACGTTCTGCAGCGTCAGGAGCGCTGCGCGCAGCAGGGGCGAATGCGCGAGATCGGGATGGTCATCAAGGAGCGGGCGGAATTCGATCATGTCCACTTCATGCCACAGGCAGAACGGGGATGCCAAGTGGACCGAGGGGAGGCCTCGCCATGATCTCGGGCAGTCTCGCTCAACATCAGCGAATGTCACCGACTGTCACTGAGCGCGGGTGATTGTCGGCGGTTGTGGCTGGCGGGGGGGGCGACTCTGCAAACGTTGACATGGCGTTGACACGTTTTGCGAACGCAAAAACCCGACTGATTAAGTCAGGTTCTAACTATTTGGTATATTTAGTTTTTTTGGTTGCGGGGGTCAGATTTGAACTGACGACCTTCAGGTTATGAGCCTATATCCCAGTTATTTCATTAACTTATGAAAATCAAATACTTAGCCGACAAGCCTTTGGTTTCACAAAATTCTCCACCCTGCACTCACCGACATTCACCCGCATTCGGCAGCAAAGACAGCGCGAAACCCGCATTCGCGGGTTGATGTGGCGTTGATGTAGCCACTCACTCGATTATGATCGCGATCGGCCCAACAGGAGGCATTCGGTGGGTCGTTCTACGTTGCGGTGCTGCTTTCGCATTGCTGCCATTCGTGCATCGCGCAGCATCTTTGCGGTTCGATGAAACAGGAATCGACCGCTTTTAACGCCATATATGCGGATCGAAATAGGCAAAATAGCCAAAGTCGATCGGCAAGCCTGGATGCCCGACGTGCGCGATCCCATCGTAGATCACAAGATCGCACGGCTGGACGAATTTATGCTCTGGCGCTACGATCGAGTTTGAACGCAAAAGACACAAGCCAAACCGGGCCTGAGCGCCGCCCCCGTATGATGATGAATCATGAGCAGCAAACCTAAACCAGAGACTTTCGAATTCCACGATTTGGATCTGCCGGCATGGGTGGGCGACGGGTCTGCAGATCGTACAACCCCGTACACTGAGGAACAACTCGATCTCCTTGTCGATAGTACACTGGACGGTATTCGAGATACGGCTTCGTGGCAGAACCTCGTTGACCAAAATGGAGAGGAAGAGGCTCGTCTCATATTGCGATCGTGTTTGATCATGAGAGACGAAAACGCCAGAAAGCTCCCCAGGCACTAAGCCCAGACCCACCACGTTGTTTGAGCGCACTTTACATGTGCTGAACTTGAAGATCACGGACGGCCCACAGCCGACCTCCGCCGTCAGTAGCGGCGCTGCGACGCCGCATCGCGGGAGCGGCCGTTCATTGAAGATGCAGCACGATGAACGCGCCGGAGATCACCCACGCGGACAGGGCTAACTATTAGGGCTTTCCTTTGCTGAACATGACAAATGGCTTGCCACCGACTAGGAACTCAGCATGAGCGTTGAAATACTGTTTTCGCGGCGATGGCCGAAATCGTCATTGGCCCAAGACATCTCCAATATGGACGTCGCGGTTTATTCCCAGGCGTATCGAAGCTTGATGGCGCAGGCTCCGAAGCGCCCATGCAACCGCCCATACCTCGGTGGCAGGACAGGCTATCCAGGCACTGAAGGCGTGACCAACCGCAGAGAGGAGCACTTTGCGATTGCGATGGTAAACGCCCAGCAAGGCTGGACGTTGCCAGACGGGACGGCGTTGGAACTGCTGGACTACCAAGTGCCCCTAAAAGCCCGTCGCGCAGACCGGGGAGTCGGCAAGATCGACATGTTTGGGCTCACTGAATATGGCCACCCTGTCGTGGTCGAACTCAAGGTGATCGGACACTCCGGTGGAGCGAGCGACCCGCCCCCTGTCGCGCTTCTGGAAGGGCTGCGGTATGCTGCTATCCTTGAGGCCAACCTGGAGCGGATCGCAGAGGAGTTGCGAAGGAGCTTTGGCCGCGAGATGCTCCTGGAGCGGCCCGATATCGTCATCCTTGGTGAAGCGGATTGGTGGTCGCGGTGGCTGGGGCCGGATGCCGCGGCAAAATCCGCCCTCGAGGAAAAGGCCCGTGACTTTTCACAGGCGCTCGACCTCGGAATCGTCTTCGCCTCTATGTCCGATACGACGGTTCATTACGGCCAACGGACCTGCGCCCCGCGGCTGGCCGAGCTTCCTCACTTTGACTACCCGAATACGCTCCCCCGTAGCGCGGTGAAGGCCTTGAACTATGTCGCGGATGATGCTGCACGGCATGAAGAACGCTTGCAAACGACCTGGTGGCAGCATGCTGAAACACTTTCCGAAGGCGATCTGGATGGGCGCGAGCAAACGGGCAGGCCGCCGGTCGTCTCGCCTCAGTCCCCGGCGCTCAACCTCATGCTGCCGCGCGACAAGGCGATGGCAAGCGCAATCGTAGCAGAGATCGAAATCGCGGCGCGGCACAGGCATTTTCGGTCTTTCAGAAGCTCGCAGGCAATGGCTCAGAGTGTCTTCGGCGCCTTCAAAGCCGCGGGGCGGCTGGATTTGCTGTCACGGGTCCAGGCGGAATGCGGGCGCGCTGCATTCGGAAAGACGACGACCAAGACCACCCTTTCCATGGAGGTCGATGTCCGGACCCTCGGAGAGCCCCGGCCCACACAGTTGGACGTCCATCTTGAGACCGAATCTTACCGTGTCGCGGTCGAGTGCAAGTTCTGCGAGATCGGCTTTGGCACCTGCTCACGGGTCCGAGCCGACGGGATCGAAACCCCGCTCTGCGATGGGACCTATTCCCATCAGCAAGGCAGGCGCACGCGCTGCGCCCTGTCCGAGATCGGCGTATCCTACTGGAACTTCATACCGGCCGTCTTTGATTGGAGCCACACGCAGGACATGTGCCCGTGTCCGCTGCTGCCTACCTATCAGATTGTCCGGAACATCCTTGCGGCCGTGGTGGATAAGGATGGCCGCGTGGCCCCCTCAAGCGGACATGCGGTCATCGTTTACGATGGTCGAAACTCCGCCTACAAACTCGGCGGCGCGGCTGACACGCAACTACGGCAGGCTGCGGCAGCCTGCAGTGTTCCCGGTGCATTGCGCCGGGTGACGTGGCAAGAGGTGGTTCGGGCCTGCTCGGACTCTGCCGATCTGACCTGGTTGCCGGAGGCCATAAAGGAAAGGCACGGGATATATCCGCAAACTTGACCCTCTTGGATCCGCTCATTGCGACAATGGATTTCAGAAAGGATGTTCGAACGACTTGCCCTGACATTTTTGGGCAGCCCAAGCGCGAAAGGTAAGCTGTATCGGCGCGATGGTCTGAGCTGGGATCTCAGTCGGTCACGGCCCAATGCAGACATTCATCTTGGCATCTGGCTCCGCGGTGCCGTTTCACCGAACCGGACCTTCGATGTGTCGGGGGTTTCACAGCGCCGCCCGAGTTCATCCTCGCGATACAAGCTGCTGGCTGGACGGATCGTGCAATTGATTTCTTCCGCCTTGCCCGTTGGTTCCTCAAACCAAGCGCATTCGTTGCGGCGGCGGCTAGGCCCATTGTTGTATGCTGTGGGTGCGTGTCATCTGCAGCCAAAACCGCCGGCGACAGTCAGTGTTCCGGAAAACCGAGTTCAGTCAGTGCGCGGTGAATGTCCGTCTTGACGCCGGGATCGCGCAGCGGGATCGCGGCGAAGAACTGCGCGATCGAGGCATCGGGACGGCGGGTCAGGGTCTTGTCGCGCCAATACTGCGCCTGCGTCTCTCTGCCCGAGACCATATTGACGGCAGAAGCAATCGTCGTAACGATGTAATGAGCCCCAGGCTCGCGGGCTCCGGTGTCTGTGTCGCGGCAGGCCTGGTCTTTTTCACCCAGATGCAGATGGCCGAGGGCTTTGGCCTGATACATGGCATAAAGAAACGGGTCCAGCGGGCTGAGAGCAATGGCATCCTTCGCAGACTCGATTGCGCGAGCGCCTTGGCCTGCGATCATGTCGGCGTGAGACCGTGCATAAAGACCATGTGCAAAACTCGGGCTCAAGCCGATTGAACGCTCCAGATACGCTTGGCCAGAATCGTGATCGCCATTGAGCCAGAAAGATCGCCCGAAATTGAAATTGCCGAAGGGATCCAGCCGGTCGATTTCGAGGCATTTTTCCGCGAAGCGCCGGGCATTATCCACGTCTACCGCCCTATCGTTGCCATATCCAACGAAAGCCGCCTGAAAGGCCGTGAATGACCGCGCCGCGAATGCGCGGGCAAATCCCGGGTCAAGGTGGGTCGATTTCGCAAGATAGTCGGCTGCGATTGAATTATCCTTGGCGGTGAACCGGTACATATGGTGCAGGCCAAAATGATAGAGGCTCCAGGCGTCCAGACTAGCGGGCGGCCTCAGGCGTGCGCGTTCGGTCTCGTGGATGTTGATGTGCAGCTCCAGCCCAGAACAAATCAGCCGGACCAGATCAGTCCTAATCTGGTGAATGTCGTCAATATTACCCGAAAATTTCTCGGCCCAAATGACTTCTCCATCACGGGTGTCCGACAGTTCCGCCGTGATCGAGACGCGGCGGCCCATGATCTCGACATTGCCTGCCAAACAGTAAGTGGCACCAAGGTCGGTGCGGATCACTGCCATGTCCGGTACCGGATCGCGAAACCGGAATGTCGAACCACGCGCCAGAACCCGCAGCCATTTCAGCCGTGAGAGCGACGAGATAAGTTCGGCTGGGACGGCGTCGGCCATCGCCTCCCAGCCTTCCATATCGCCGACGCCTCGGAAGGGAAGGACGGCAATCGACGGGCGCGATGTCTGTATTGGAGCTTCTTCCAACTGCCTGCGATCTTCGGTCTTGGTGGTAGCAGGAATACTTTCCGACAAGGAGCCCACAAAACGAAACCCGCGACCGTGAACGGTGCGGATCAGGCGCTGTGACTTTCCATCATCTCCGACCGTGCGGCGAACGGTCTTCACAAGGGTCGAAATCGCGGCATCCGTTACAATGCGGCCGCCCCAAATGGCCGCGATCAGTTCGTCCTTGGTCACAAGCCGGTTCGCGTTCGACAGCAAATGCCACAAGAGCGCGAAGGCACGCGGCTCCACCTGAACAACTTGGCCAGCCTGCGCGAGTTCCCCAAGCTCTGTGTCGAGGGTGAATTCCGCAAAGGTGTATCTCATCCACTGGTGATATTCATTTCCTCATAAGTTTACCATGAAATTCTCAGATGCGTCTCAAGCATGGGGATTGGCATTCCGGCAGTTTGGTCTCGACACAAGTTGAGAAACGGAGACCCAAAATGAACCAACAAACCTCTATCCAAACCGCCCCGGTGACATCGCCGCTGGTAGACTTCTGGAATGGCATTCTGGCACGGAAATTCATCCGGTAGGGCTATCTGATCAAGACGATAATGCAAAACCTCAAGGAGCCCAACAATGACCGATTTTCCCGACACCCGCACGCTTCAAGCCACCGCACCCAAGGATATGATCACGCGTGTCCACCGTGGCCTGGCATTCGTGCTGCGCATTGCCGCCAAATGGCCGGGCGCAGGCGTTAAGCCTATGAATGAACGCACGCTGGCCGAGCGCTCTTTTGATGCCGCCGGTTACCGGGAAGAAGCACGCCGAAAGGTAGATCGCCTTCTACTTCGGTAAGGGGTGCGAATTCGGTAAGGGGTGCGAATGTCGGCTTCTAACAAGCTGAATATGTGAACTCGCAGTTGCAGCGAATGGCAGCTCTCCGCCCTTCGTGTTGAATTTTGCGCCGTAGACGTCACGCCCTGATTGACAGCAGATTGCTTGGCCATCGCCCTCATCCTCCAACGGGCCAACAAAACCATCTTTGCTTATCCACAGCATCTTGCCCTTCCCCCTCTTGATCCGAATCGAGGGCCTGTGCACGTTTGACGTGTGGGGAGAGCAGTCCTCAACCAAAAGTATAACAGGTCTATTGGAAAAGCCGTTTCAGCGATGTCGTGGTGCTTTGGCGCCCCTGGCTTCGTTGTCTCCAATCACTTGCCCGGTGCTATTCAAGCGCCGGCTGCAGGCGTTTTGAGTTCGGCTTGTCCTCTGTTCAGTTGAGGATGTATCGGCCATGGCATTGCCACCCCGTGTGTTCTTCACCCTCCAAGAGATCGCTGATCGCTGGGGGTGCCCAGTTTCCGACATGGCGGGCTGGGCCGCAATGGGGACTCTCAAGATCGTCACGGGCATTCCGCCCATCGAATGCGGCGAGCTCCGCGTCGCTGGCCTGGTCCAGATCCAGCCTACGGACGTCCTGCCGATGTTCCGGCGCTGTGGGACCGGTCCGCACGAAGCTCATCTAAAGCGTGTACGACAGCTGGATAGGGAAGACTGGCTTTACATTACCGCGCCGGAAGAAGGCGTACTGGTCTCCTTCAGCGATCTTTTGATCCTGGGGCAGGAAGTACAGCGCTTCGAGGTTGTCCACAATATCTTCGGTCGTGTCGCCGAAAGCGCTGGGCTGGGCGACGATGGCGATTACGACTGGACCGGAATGAATGTCGAAATCACGCGCAGAGTCTTCGAGGAGGGCTTGCCCAAATCGCAAGGAGAGTGGATCCGGGAGCTGCAGGACTGGTTCGCCGCGCGGTCTGAAACCGGGGAGTTTCCAGACGAACGGTCGATCCGGCGGCGATTGACCCCGATCCTCAAAGCACTGAAGTTCAAGAACCCGCCGCGTTGAGCGGTTTCATGCCCGCGCGCTGGGCAGTCTGTGAGAGCGGGTTGGCCGGGGCATCAGAACGATCCGCGTCATGAACGAGCTGGGGCCTTGGCTTGAACGCACTGGCCACGGCATCGACGCCCGCGCGCAGGGGAGAGTCCATCAGATGGGCATAGCGCTGGGTCGTCTGCATCTGGCTGTGCCCGAGCAGCTTGCCGATCATTTCAAGCGAGGCGCCGCCGCTGACCAGCAGCGAGGCGAAGGTGTGGCGCAGGTCGTGGATCCGCACATCCTCGATCCGCGCTTCTTTCTGGACGCGCGCCCAGAACCGACGGATTTCCTGAACGGGTTGGCCGAGGGTGTCGCCGGGAAAGAGCCAAGGCGACCCGCTGACAACAGCCAGGCGGCGTTGGCGCACAATCGACGCCGCTTCGTCCGAGATCGGCACCCGGTGGACGCGGCGCTGTTTGGTTGTCGTGGCGGGTTTCGTCCAACTCAAATGCTCGAGGTTAAAATCCTCAAACCGTGCCTGCCGCACCTCCCCGACACGAGCGCCGGTCAGCATGCAGAGCCGAATGATCCCCGCGGCACGATCATCCTCGGCCCGATCCAGAGCCATGGCGAGGCGGGCGATTTCCTGTTGCGAAAGGTACCGTTCGCGCGGGGCTTCCATACGCCGACGAAACCCCATCGCAGGATTGTCCTCGCGCCAGCCCCATTTGATCGCATAGGCGAACATCTTGCGGACAACCTCACCGACACGGTTGGCACGAACCGGCGTCGGCTTGGCCCCCTGCAGCTTGCGTGCGCGGTTGTTCGGCTTTTGCTTCGCGGGGCGCGCCCGTCCTTCGGCGACCTTGTTCAGAAGCAGCTCGACATCATAGGACGAGACCTCGGTCACCAGCATGTTGCCCCAAGCCGGGCCAATGAACTTTGCCATCATCGAGCGCTGGTCCGCAGCGTTCAGCGCCGCAAGATGCGGCAGATGCAGATCCACGTAACGCTTGATCAGATCGCTCACCCGTGGGGCTTCGCGCATGGCGTTACGCGTTGCCAACGGGTCACCACCTCCGTATATCTCGCGGCGCAGTTCCTTGGCCCGCTCCCGCGCAGCTGTCACCCCCCATTCCGGCCAGCGCGCGAATGTCATTCTGCGTTGGCGACCTGCATGGCGATAATCGAGCGTGAAGGCCCGTCCGCCGCCCCTGTAGATGCACACGGCAAAGCCTCGAACATCGGTATCAAAAATCTGGTAGTCCCGCCCCTCGGCGGGAACGGCGTCGCGAAGGACTTTCTCGGTCAGCTTCTGTCTGTTCACCATGCGCAACCCTCTCTCCTGGCCCTGTCATGACGCGTAGGTTGGGCCCGCAATCAAGCAGAGCATGGCCATGGGGGTGGCAGGGAGGCACGGGGTGGCACGGGTGAGACAGGCGGCGTGCCACCCCTGTTTTTATTGGCGATCCCGCGTCGATTGCGCGCGCTCGGCTCATCCGGGCCAGACCTGTCGACGCGATGACAGCCCGTCAGGAGCCATGCAGGCAGCTGTAAACGGGTATCAGCTTGTAAATTTCCAATGAAATCAGGGGGTGGCACGCCATTTTGTACGGTGCCACCCCCTGTTTGCCGCTGAATGCACGCGAATCCCCTGTAAATCCGGGGATTTGCCGGTGGTTGCCGCCGAATGCCAATGAGCCCGGAATTGCCGCAGCGCAGCGTAACCATCGGCCTTGGACCGTCCAACGGACAAATCGCCAATAAAACAAGGGGTGGCACGAGGGTGGCGGGTTTCGTGCCACCCCGTGCCTCCCTGCCACCCCGAATGATATGCGTGAGTAGTCGCCAGCAAAGACCCGCATTGGGGTCGCAACTCTGGAGACACAACATGCAGGACCTTTCTGGTGCATCCGCGGGCAAGCCTTCGCCCAGCGCCTTGATGAGTGGCTGGATCAGCCGCCCGGATCTCGCGCGACAGCTCGGGGTTACCGAGGACACCTTGCGCCGCTGGAACGCGGCACGATCAGGGCCGCCCTGTATCCGGGCCGGGCGCAAGATCTTCTATCGGCGCTCTGCCGTCCTGGACTGGCTGGAAGAACAGGAAACGAGCGCTTCCCGCCGCAAGCGTTCGGGAGGCCGTCGATGAGCGCCCCCCTTCCCTTCCGCAAACGCAGAGCGCGCGACCAGGTTCGATTTGAGTGGATCGATGAGCGGCTGCGCGAAGCCCGTTTCGTGATGGCCGATGTCGCCCATCATTCTGACCACCTGCTGCGGCTGGCCTGCAATGTCCTCGTCCAACACGGCGAGACGCCGGAGGAGCGCGAGGATGCACGGATCCTGCTCGTGGTGCTCGACGCCAGGCATCACGGTCGGCGCGGCGATCAGCGTTCAGACCCGGAGGTGCGGCGATGAAACGGCGCGGCACACCCGAGGCGGACCTGCAGCGCGCGGTGGTCACCACCCTGCGCTTCGCCCTGCCCAAGGGGGCGATCATCCATCACTGCGCCAATGAGGTGACCGAGTCCGGCCCGCGTGGTGCCAAACGCCAGGCCATTCTGGTCGGCATGGGCGTCCATCCCGGCTTTGCCGATCTGACGGTGCTCTGCGAGGGCCGCGTGCTGTTCCTCGAGCTGAAATCCCTCAAAGGCAAGCTTAGCCCAGCGCAAGAGGCGTTTCGCGATGCTGTTCTGGCGCAAGGCTTCGGCTGGGCCTTGGTCCGGTCGCTTGATGACGCGCTGGGCGCCCTGGCGGATCATGGGCTCACCAGCCGTGTCCGACCAGCTGGGAGGGCCACGCAATGAGCCATGACGCCACCAACTGGGCCATCCAGCGGCGCGGGCTGAAGCCTACCACCAAGATCGTGCTCTGGCATCTCTGTGATCGCTACAACCCAGACTTCGGCTGCTTTCCGTCACAAGAACGGCTGGCCCACGATTGCGAAATCAGCCGATCCACCCTGAACGAACATCTCAATCGGCTCGAGGCGGAAAAACTGTTGCGCCGCGTGCCGCGCATCGATCCCGTCACCAAACGCCAGATGCCGACACGCTACATCCTGGGGTTCGAGAACAGCTTTACACCACATGATCCCGAACCATGTCCGGAAACCGCACATGGGGTTTTGCCCTGTGACGAGGATGCTGAAACCACGCCTGAAATCGCCCCTGCCATTTCCAATCCGGCCGAGCCGTGTCCGGAAATCGCACACGGAAATCCACCCGAAGCCGTGTCCGGATTTTGCCCCGACCCGTGTCCGGAAAATGCCCAAAGCCGTGTCCGGAATCCGGACACTAACCTTGTAAGAGAACCACTAAGTAAACCAGTAAAGGAGGAGGAGGATGCGCAAGCGCGCGATTCCGATTTTGATCGGTTCTTCACAGAGCTGCTCAGCGCGCTGGGCTTCGCCGCCAATGCCAGCCTGCCCGCCTGGTGGCAGGGCTGGCCAGCGCGGGCCCATGTGCGCCGCTGGATCAACGACCTCGGGCTGTCAGAGGATCGGATCCTTGAGACCGCCAAAGAGACCAGGCGTGATCATCCCAACCCGCCCGACGGTCCCAAGGCCCTGGACCGCGCCATGGAACGCGCCGCCCAGCGCGCAGCACAAGCGGCCGCCGCCAAGGCCAACGGCGGGATAGCCAAGAGCCGTCGCAAGACCCAGCGCACGCCACCGCCCAGCGCGGATGAACTGGCGGCGTTCTATGCGGCCAAGGTGAACTCCGACGAATATCTGCCCAAGAACATGATCAGCGCCGCCATGTGCGGATTGATGCTGGAGCGCGGGCTGGTCACGCCCGAGCGGCTTCGACAGCGCGGGGTGCGGTGAATGGTTTTTTGCCGCGTCCCCGGCGCAAAATGCCCCTCTGCGTGGTCAGCGGAGGCCTTGATCCGGATCTCATGTCGCAATGTCCTGAGTTCCGGATATCAGCTCATGCATGGCGCACTCTCGCGTCTGCGCGTGGCCCAATCCTCTTGGATCCGGCGTCCGATGGATGGAGCGGAGCGCACAGCGCAGGTGGACATCATGGAAGGATTGCAGCCATGAGCATGCAAGGACGGATAGCCCGCGCAGGCGGCACAAGAGTCAAACGCGCGCTGGGCGTGCAGGCAGCGCTCGAATGGGCATTCCGGATCGAGAAAGCGCAACTGGAATTGCCGCCGCCTCAGGACGTCACCGAGGAAGGTTTCGGCTTTGGCCTCGAATATGTCCTCATGCAGCGCGCCGCCCTAGGCTGCAAGGCCGACGGCGGTCAGCACAAGATGGGCAGCTACACCCATGCAGACGCAGAGGTCATTGCCGCCATCGTTGCCGGCATGCCCGACAGTCTCGGAGGCATTCGCATGGCGATCCGCGTGGCGGAACTCGCCCGCGCCGGGCTGACACCCGATTGGATGCCGGGAGCGGTCCCTCGCTGCGTTCCAGTGGAAACCAGGCACAACCAGCACGGCGAACGGGCGGTGACCGAGGTGGTGGGCACCGAGCGCGTGCTGTACCGTGGACGCTGGCGCAGCGTGGACGTATTGGTCTGCCCCGTCACCTGGCGACCGCATCCGGAACAGATCGCATCAGCGCGGCGCGGTTATCGCGACTGGTGGCACGCGCTGGATTGGGTACGGGATGGGTTGGCAGCGGGCGGGATGCTGCGGGAGGTGGAGGTGACGGTCGCGATGCCGAAGGTGCGGCCTTGGGGAAATTAATGAGATTTACCCATCCGGATGGGAGCCGGCCTTCGATTCGTTCCGGTCCGCACCGACACGAAGGGCGGATTGTGTTGAAAAACTCCGCTTTTGGCCCAACTTGATAAAATTTCTCGCCCTACAGGCCGACCTGCTTTGGTCGGCGAGAGGGTCGGCCAAATTGGCCTTGCGCAACTCACCTGCCAGCTCTCAGCGCCTCACGAATAGTCTCGCCTGACTTCTTGGTATGATGGGCATTTGCCGGAAAATTACGGAATCCGAATTTAGGAGTTTTTCAACACAATGGGCGGAAACCGGAATTTCGCTGCAAGCGCGAGCCATTCATCCCGGGAGGTTGGAAGCCGACATTCAGGCCATCCCAAACTGGGCTTGGCGCTGCGCTGCCGCAAATCTGCTTCGAGCCCGAAGTATCGGATACTGCGCAGGCTTCTACTGATAGCAATGCGCAGTAAGCGGGATTTTCAAATTCGGTGCCGACAGATTCTGACGATGGTTGGTTCGGCCCAGTGCTGCGGCACGCCATGCATACCCTCCATGCTGTGCAACTTCTCCAAACAAGCGTTTGCCCTCCGCACCGCATTTTGCGCTATTCAGTTTGCGCCATGCGAACATGCTGCCATAGCATCAATTCTCAGCTCCATCGTATGTTTTGGAACAATGGCGCCGTGGTGCTCGATTACGACAGAAGCGTAATGGTGGCCCAATGACATCGCTTTTGAAACCGAGCCATGCTGTAGATAGGACCCTATGAATGCGCCGGAAAAGCTGTCACCGGCCGCCGTTGTATCGACAACACGACTTGCTTTTGGGAATGACTGCCCACCATTTTGGTGCGCGTTGATGGCGATAGGGCCGCGTTCACCGCGTTTGAGCGATCCGATACACCCCTCAATTTCGCTAAACCGGCGAAGGACAGCGGTCTCCGTCCCGCCAAACAACGCAATTTCATCATCGAGGGATGGCAGGGCAATGTCGCACAAAGACCACGCCTGCGTGACGGTTTCTCTTGCCCTCGTTTGGCTTTCCCACAGCTTCGCGCGATAGTTTGAGTCAAATGCGAACTGACCACCATTTTCGCGATATTCGCCCATCCAATTCAGAAGCGAAACGCGGACCGGAGGCGGAAGGATCGCCAGGGAAATTTCCGACATATAGATGAGATCATAATCTTCAAGCGCGCTGAAATCGCAAACTCCAGACTCTTGAAAAAGACTGCGTGCGGCAGAATTTTCGCGCCAGTACGCGAAACTACGTTCTCCCGACGCGTCATTGGAGATGGAGTACAATCCGGGCAGGCGATCCGCGACACGTGTGATCCCGCTTGTTTCAAGGCCTTCTGATTGCATGAACTCAATCATCTGGTCAGACATTTGATCCGTCCCCAGACCTGTTACGTAATGCACCGAATGTGACTTAGGCAAAGCCCGCCTGAGGTAGATCGCGGTGTTCAACGTGTCGCCCGCAACATTCAATCTAGCGTTTCCGGGGATGGCCTGCGCGATCATTTCAATAAGGGCTTCGCCGACGCATGCGACCTTGAGCGTCTTCTTCATCAGGACACGCTATCGAGTTTGAGCTGCACCTTTACGGCCTTTTCGCGGTTTTTCGCAGTTCGAAACGCTTCGACAGCGTCTTTCATCGGATAGGTTTGGGTGATGATCGGTGTCACATCGATGACGCCGCGATCAATCAGACCGACGGCCTGTTCAAACTCAGGATGGAACCGGTGTGTGCCTCTGAAATTGATTTCTTTGCCGACGATTGCATTGATCGGCAAGCTGATACTCCCTGTGACACCGACCTGAACGATCGTGCCCCTCGGACGGACGGCTATGATGGCAGACAGAATGGCGGGTTCAGCGGCGGAACACTCGAACACGATGTCAAAAGGGCCATGCTCCGCGATGTGTTCGGCTATTCCTTCGGGTTGCGCGCCAATATTGATGGTTTTCGTGGCACCCATCTTCACGGCGACGTTCAGTGTGAAGTCGAACAGATCGGTAACAACGACACTTTGTGCACCCTGCAATTTGGCGACAGCAGCGCAAAGCGAACCGATCGGTCCGGCACCGGTCACCAGAACGGCCTTCCCCGCAAGCGGGCCAGTCTGTGCTGCCGCATGCAGGCACACCGCCAGGGGTTCAGAGCAGGCCGCATTGGCCAACGAAGTGGCATTGTTCACTTTGAAGCATTGGCCTTTGCCCGTTACCATTTTAGTGCGAAAGCCACCTTGGACATGAGGGATAGTGCGCGCCGAGCCCATGAAACGCATTTTTGCGCAGTGCTGGAATTCATTACGCTGACAATAGTCGCACTCAAAACACGGCTGGCTTGGGCTGACGGCAACACGGTCGCCAATTATCAGGTTGCCGACCTCAGCGCCGACAGCTTCAACAATGCCCGACACCTCATGCCCGAGGATAATCGGGTCAGTCACGCGAACAGGGCCGAACCCACCATCCTGATAATAATGCATGTCAGACCCGCAAATGCCGCCATGGGTCATCGCGACAAGAACGTCGTTGGCCCCCAGATCTGCAAGGGCAACCTCATCAATGCGCAGATCGTTTTGTTTATGAAGAACACAGGCTTTGATGGTCATGATGTTTCCTAGGGCATGAGGACAGAGGGCAGCCAGGTCGAAATGGCGGGCACGTAGGACACCAACAACAACACGAGGATGTTGGTGAACAAAAACGGCAGAATTGCGATGACAACGGGTGTAAGCGGCAGGCGCGCGATCCCAGCGCAGACGAACAGACAGACACCAAGGGGGGGCGTGGTGAGGCCGATCATCAGATTCAAAACCGCGAAGGTCGCGAAATGAAGCGGCTCGATATCGACTGCGACCGCCAAGGCAAGCAAGGGTACGAAAAGGATTATAAGCGCTGCAATCGTTTCCATGAACATGCCCACGATCAGCAGCAGGATGTTGATGATCAGGATGACAAGGAACTTGTTATCGGTGAATGACAATACTGCTGATGCAATCGCTTGGGGGATCTGCTCGGACACCAGAATCCAGCCAAAGACGTTGGCAAACCCCACAAGCAGCAGAATGCCGGTCGCGGACACGGCGCTGTCCACGACGATCTTGGGAATGTCCAGAACTGGCAGTTCGCGGTAGATAAACAGCCCGATCACCATGGCGTAGACAGAGGCGACGATGGCGGTCTCGGTTGGTGTCGCGATCCCGCTGAGCAGGCCGTAAAGAATGATCCCTGTCATCGCTAGCGCCCAAAAGGCCCCCGCAAATGACTTGCCGATTTCACTGAAACCTTGCCAGTCCTGTTTGGGGAAGTTCTTTTTGCGGGCAATCAGGTAGGTCGTGATCATCATCGCCAAGCCCATAAGAATGCCGGGGATTGCCCCTGCAAGGAACATTTTTCCGACTGATATTCCCGACAAGGCACCAACGATAATCATAGGCACGCTCGGAGGGATAATCGGTCCGACAGTGGAGGACGCGGCAGTGACGGCCGCCGAGAAGTCGGCGGGATAACCGGCCTTCTTCATCCCTGGAATCATGACGCCACCGATAGATGCAGCATCCGCTACGGCGGTGCCAGTGATGCCGCCAAACAGCATTGACGCGCCGACGTTGGTCAAGCCAAGGCCACCCCTGATCCATCCGACCAGCGAATTGGCAAATCTGATGATGCGTTCCGTAATGCCTCCACGGTTCATCAGGTTCCCCGCAAGGATGAACCCCGGAATGCTAAGCAGAACAAAAACGTCCATTCCTGCATACATCTTTTGCGGCATCACCACCGGCGGAATTCCCACGACCAGCAGATAACTGAGAGAGCTGACACCCAAAGTGACAGCCACCGGAAGGCCAATCACCAACCCGACGACAAAAACGGCGATCAAAACAGTAAGGCCCATCAGACAAGATCCTCGCGCGTATCCGCCTTGCCATCGCCACCGGCGAACACCATTCGGATGACTCTGAAAACGGAGAAAAGTAAAAGGGTAACAAGCAGCCCGAAGACTGTGAAATGTACATAGTCCATACGCAGGGTCATGGCCGGGGATGTTTGCATCGCACCAATGGAAACATATTTCCAGGCTGGCATGATCAGGTAGGCACACAGCATGGCCGTCAGCGTCGCTGAAATAAGTCGCAGCCGCCAAGGCCATTTGCCGGGCATGTATTCACAAACGACATCGACGTTCACCAGATCACCGGAGCGCAGCGAAAGGCCGGCCCCGAAGGCGACCATGTACAGCATCGCGAAACGGGTCAGTTCCTCGGTCCAGATCGGCGAGGACCCGAAGGTTCGCCCCAAAACCTGCGTGAGGACCGTCACGATCAACACCAGAAACGAAACACCGACGCCGATGCGGCAAATGGTGTAAGCGCCACTTTCAAATCTCAACATTGCAACGCCTCCGGTTGTCTTGGAAAGAATTGCCGGCCGTTAGGCCGGCAATTCCCGGGAGCATCGAAAATTGTTCGCTTAGTTGTCACATCCCGGAAGGTAATATGGCTGTTTCTTGAACAGCTCTGGCTTGAGTTTGTGCCAGTCCTTCATCGCCTGCAAGGGCGTCTTGCTGCCCAAGGCTGATTGCGGGAGCTGCTGGTTGTAAAGCCAGGCGTAGCGGTGCAGCGTTGTCTCCAACTCTTCGCCGGATCGGAAGTGGTGGCTTTGCAGCACCTCTTCGATGCGGCCATTGAAACGCTCGACCATGCCGTTGGTCTGAGGCGACTTCGGCGGCGTGAGCCGGTGCTCGATGCCGAGGGCGGCGCACAGCGTGTCGAACTCGTGCGCGCCGGTCGCCGCACGCCTGCGCAAGCCGAAGAGGCGATCCGTGAACTCCTTGCCATTATCCGTAAGAATTGTGCGGATGCGCAGCGGGCAAACACGTTCGAGGTCACGAAGGAAGCGGCGTGCGTTAGCTGCTGTCTTGGCCTTGAAAACGCGGATGAAGACCCAGCGTGTCGCTCGGTCGATTGCCACGAAAAGGTAGCGTCGCGAGGTCTCATCGGCCATTTGCGGCAGGTATTTCACGTCGATATGCAGGTATCCGGGCTCATAGGCCTTGAAGGCGCTGTGCTTCGGCTTTGGTGCTTTGGCCTTCAGATCGCGCAGGTTGCCGACGCCATGCCTGCGAAGGCAGCGATCGAGGCCCGAACGTGAGACGTTCGGGTTTAGGAATTCGCGCACCACTGCAAGCAGATCATCCAGCGAGACAAGCAGCGTCTTGCGCAACACCACTGCGATGGCCTCTTGGGCAGGCGTCAGGGTTGTCTGCAGGCGATGCGGCGTATGACTGCGATCTTCAACGCTGTCACGCTTGCGCCATTTCCATACGGTCTGTTCCGTCGTCCCGTGGCGTTCCGCGAGAACCCAAGCGGGTTCGTCGCTCGCCTGTATCGCCGCTCTGATCTTCGGTGTCGTGGTCGCCTGGCTGTGCAGCTTGATCAGCATGTCGTTCTCCCATCCCGAACCTCGCTCAAAACAGACCGTGCCATGAAAAGCGCAGATCGACGAGGGGCTATGTGATCATCCGGGATGGAACACTTAGTTCGCAAACAGACCCTCGACGATAGGCTTGATTTCATCGCTGACGTTCGCAAGAACGGCATCGCGCGCTGCAGCTTGGAAAGCTGCCCCGTCGACAACAACGAATGTCATACCATTCTCTTCAAGGTAGGTTTGGTCAGCGGCAAGGCTGTCCAACAGCAGGCTGCGCTCGTATTCTTGCGCGGCGGCTGCGGCCTTCATGACAGCGGCCTGATCTTCCTCGGAAAGCTTGCCCCAAGTAGATTCAGCGATTGTCAAATAGATCCAAGACCGCACGTGCTCGGTCTGGTTCACGAAGCCTTGGACTTCGTTGAAGTTGGCAGACCGGATAAGCGCCAGCGGGTTTTCCTGCCCTTCAATCACGCCGCTTTGCAGCGATGTGAACACTTCTGAGAACGCCATCGGAGTAGGGGATGCACCAAGCGCGCTCCATACGTCAAGGAAGAGCGGAACGTTGGGGACCCGCATTTTCATGCCGTTCAGGTCCGCAGGTGTTTCGATCGGGCGTTGGGACGTTAGGTTGCGCGGGCCACGCGCGAAGAACGCAATTGGACGAACTTGTGCCTTTTCGATGATCTGTGCTTCGATCTGGTCACCAACGTCGCCACCAGCCACTTCGTCCATATGCTCAAGCGAGCGATATGCGTAAGGCACGGCCAGAAGGGCGGCCAAAGGCGCCCAGTTTTGCAGGCTTTCACCGGTGATCGTCATGTCAACGGTGCCAAGTTGCATGCCGTTGATCAGGTCGATTTCTTTGCCCAAAGACTCGTTCGGGAAGACTTCGACCGCAATGCGACCATCGGTCAATGTGCTAAGCTCTTCGCCGAAACGAACAGCAGCGAGGTGCCAGGCGTTATCTTCGTTGGCGAGGTGCCCGAGCTTTAGCGTCAGGTCTTGGCTGAACGCTGCTGTCCCTGCGGCAATCGCTAAGCAGCTGGCTGCTGCCAACGTCGTGAATTTTGAAATGAGCCTCATAGTCTTCTCCTCCTTGAGTATCTAGTTATATTTCGCTGGAGATATCCCGCGAATTTTCGAAGTAATCAGGGTAAAGTTCCTGAACACGCGGCAAGCTGTTGAGTATCTCGCGCAAATGAGAACGCATTGCGTCCTCGGCACGTGACACAGCCATTTGCTCAATGAAGTCGACGATCTTCTCGTGCTGATCGATCAACTTTGAAATTGGGAATTCTTCGAATGTGATGAACCGCACTCGGTCCATCTGCGATTTGATGACCTCGAGATTGTCCCAAACCTTAGCAACGCCCGCAGCGCGCGCCAGCGTCATGTGGAACCGTTCATCCAGCTCGATAAAGCGTTCTGGTGATCCTTCGGGGACGTTTTTCTGCAATTCGAGTTGGGTCCGAAGATCTTTGACAAGGTCGCTGTCGCCTGTCGTCGCAAGCTTGCGCACGATATCAGCTTCGACAGCTTCGCGCACAAAGCGGGCGTTCAGCACTGCCTCAAAATCGATCCTCCGGACGAAAGTCCCCCGTTGAGGTCTGACCTCAAGAAGCCCTTCGTTCATGAGAGTGATGAAGGCTTCGCGGACCGGCTGACGGCTGACGCCGTATTCTTTTGCAAGTTCGGGTTCAGACAATCGGGTCATCGGGCGCAGGTCATTTTGGATGATGCGGCTTCTCAATACCAGACGCAGTTGCGGGCTCACAGCTTTGAGCTGATCCAACTTCCAACCGTCAAAATCGACAAGTGCCAACATGCAACTTCCTCCCACCTTTTGATACATGCCTACTTCCATACAAGTCAACAACTTGTTATGATCTCTTTGAGAAAACACATGAAATCAATATTTTTCAACGTGTTGCACACTGTATTGGAGAGTAAGATGCAAAGAACATGGCGATGGTTTGGGCCATTAGATACAGTTTCGATTCCCGATATGCGGCAGGCCGGCGTCAAGGGCGTCGTGTCCGCACTCCATCACATCCCCAACGGCGTTGTCTGGTCCGATCAAGAGATCAAGTTGCGAAAGTCAGAGATTGAGACCTTCCCGAACGGTGAGAAAACTGATCTCACTTGGGGCGTCGCCGAAAGCCTGCCCGTCTCCGAAAGCATCAAGCAACAAAGGGGCGATTGGCGCGAGCACATCGAGAACTACAAGCAGAGTATCCGCAATCTGGCGCAGGCGCGTATTCACGTCATCTGTTACAATTTCATGCCGGTCCTGGACTGGACGCGCACCAACCTTGCCTATGAATTGCCGAACGGTGCCAAATGCATGCGGTTCGACGTGGTCGACTTTGCCGTCTTCGACATTTTTGCTCTGAAACGGAAGGGTGCAGAGGCTGACTATCCGGCGGAGGTTCTGCGCGCGGCAAAAGATCGTCATGCGGCTATGACAGCTGATGCTGTGGCTTCGCTGGCTCAAAACGTCATTTGTGGTCTCCCTGGCACGGAAGAAGGCTATAGCGTTGATGATCTGAAATTACATTTGCAGTCCTATCAACACATTGACGAGGAACGCCTGCGTCAGCACCAGATTGATTTTTTATCGGAAGTCGTGCCCGTCGCCGAATCTGTCGGCGCCCGTCTGTGCTGTCATCCCGACGATCCGCCGTTCCCGCTTTTGGGCCTGCCGCGGATCATGTCCACCGAGGACGATTACACGCGGCTGATGGCCGCCGTGGACTCCCCGGCCAATGGAATCACGCTGTGTAGCGGATCGCTCGGTGTGCGCGCAGACAACGACCTGCCCGGAATGATGCGTCGACTGGGACCAAAAGTGCACTTCGTCCACCTAAGAAACGTCCATCGCGAAAGCGATGTCTTGCCAAACTCGTTTTATGAAGCAGGGCATCTTGAGGGCGAGACTGATATGGTGGAACTAATCGCCGCTGTTCTAGACGAAGAGAGACGACGGGCCGCAAAGGGGCGCGAAGACTGCAACATCCCCTTCCGTCCGGATCACGGTCAGGACATTCTGAGCGATCTGAAACAGAATAGTCAGCCAGGCTATCCTGCGGTTGGCAGGCTCAAGGGATTGGCCGAACTGCGTGGTATCATTGAGGCCCTTTCCCATCCGCGGACATCCGCATGACCCGCTTGACTGAAGCAAGCCTTAGCGCCATTTCAAAGAATGTCAGGACACCTGATTACAGCCGTGAAACCAGCGGAGTCGGGATTGTCCATCTGGGCCTCGGCGCGTTTCACAAGGCGCATCAGGCATTCTATACCGACGCGGCCATGGCTTTGGGCGGGGGAAATTGGAGCATCATCGGCGTCAGCATGCGTAACGAACAGATCGCGGCCGATTTCAATGATCAGGACGGGCTTTTTACACTTTTAGAACGCGGCACGGATGGCGCGTCCGCGCAAATCATCGGCAGCATCGCGCGGGCTTTGTGTGCTGCGACCCAGCCAGACGATGTGATGACAGCACTCTGCGACCCCGACGTGCGCATCGTCACAACCACGGTAACAGAAAAAGGCTACGGTATTGATCGCGCAAGTGGCGGGGTTGACACGACAAATGTGGTTATCGCCCATGATCTTGACCGAAAAAATTCACCGATCGGCACCATCGGATTGATCGTCACTGCACTCGAAAAACGTCGCGCTAATGGCATTCCGCCCTTTACAGCACTGTGCTGTGACAACCTGCCTGACAACGGTGCGTTTCTTCACGCAGGGTTGGTTGATTTTGCGAACCAATTTGACGCGGACCTTGCAAATTGGATCACAGATAACGTCGCGTGCCCAGCCTCGATGGTGGATCGTATTACTCCTGCGCAAACGTCTTCCACTCGCACCCTTGCGCAGGATCTAACTGGCGCAGAAGACATTTTGGCTATTGAAACCGAGAATTTTCACCAGTGGGTGATTGAGGATAATTTCCCCACTGGGCGCCCCGCATGGGATCGAGCTGGCGCCATCTTCACCGACAATGTCGCACCCTTTGAGAAAATGAAGCTCCGGCTGCTTAACCCCGCAATATTCACCGGCGGTCCGTGTGCGGTGTGATTTCGGGGCGCGGTCGGGTTTCTTGACCTTGCGTGTGGCAGGAAGGGCGATCACGCTGCCGACGTTCGCGTCATACGTGTGGGTGGATGTGTTCGCGGCGCTTTCGGGCGAACGCGGTGATGCATCCGCACACGGCGTTGAACGCCACCGGGATCGGTGGCGACGGTCGGGAAGCGCGGTCATACAGGCGGTTCGGATCAGGGGCCGGCCCAATGCATCCTGATGATTGTCGGCCATAGCATAGACCAGAAAGGCGCGGCGCTGCTTGCAAGCGCGAGCGTCATCCGGCG
>NZ_FZON01000050.1 GCF_900188425.1 Antarctobacter heliothermus | reverse complement strand
GGCCGCCGGATGACGCTCGCGCTTGCAAGCAGCGCCGCGCCTTTCTGGTCTATGCTATGGCCGACAATCATCAGGATGCATTGGGCCGGCCCCTGATCCGAACCGCCTGTATGACCGCGCTTCCCGACCGTCGCCACCGATCCCGGTGGCGTTCAACGCCGTGTGCGGATGCATCACCGCGTTCGCCCGAAAGCGCCGCGAACACATCCACCCACACGTATGACGCGAACGTCGGCAGCGTGATCGCCCTTCCTGCCACACGCAAGGTCAAGAAACCCGACCGCGCCCCGAAATCACACCGCACACGGACCGCCGGTGAATATTGCGGGTTAAACGGGGCGGCGGTATCGTCGCCCAGACAAAGCCTCACCGCCTCCCACGCCGTTGTATAGGTCTTACCAGTGCCAGGTGGGCCATAGAGGATGAGGTTCGTGGCGGTTTGCGATTGGCTGTCTGTGATTGTTTTCATTGTCCGCTGCTTCCCGTCTTCACGAACATCAAACGTGAAAGTTGTTGTCGTACTCGCATCCGGGCCTTCCTGAACAGGCGGCGACACACCGGCAAGCTCTTGAAACTTCTTACCCTTCAATGCCTGGCACACGTTAGGCCAAGCCTCGTTCAACATTAACTCTTTACTCAAATCACCTGCCCGGATCGAAACATAGGCCTCCCCACGTTCGCGAGCAGGAGCGATGAAGTAGTTCAGTGCGCAAAGGCGGATGCGATCCGCATCGCGGACCAAGAATGGCTTGTCTGTCGGAAAGGCAACGGGTTGGTCCTGTTCATCAACGATGATATACCCGGAATTGTGGAGCGCTGCAGCGGAATAGCTCGGCCCTCCCCAGCCGCCAGAACTCCCAACCCGACCATTTGCCCCATAATGAACTGGTTTCGATGGAAAAATCCGGTTCTTTCGTGGTTGTGACGAGCGCACCCAGAAGTCCTTTGGCGTTCGAAAATTCTTGCCCAGAAATGGCCCATCTTCACCAGCTTCGCGATATGCCTCATAGGCATCCATAGCGCCTTCGATTTCCACGCGCGCCAATTGTTTGACAACTGCGTCGTTCGACTGCTTTGATGGATCACTGCTCCGAAAACTGTCGTAGAGCCGCAAGGCGTGTTTTAAGCTCGCTAGTCCATTTCGCAGATTTCCATCGATAGAAATCGGCGACGGGTTTGGTCTGTCATCACGTTCGTCTTCAGCGCTGTACAAAAATTGAGCAGAAAGCGTCTCGTATCCCTCGGCGTCCAACCGTTCATCAAGATCACCTATGGCAGCTTCAATGCGTTTCGCACTGCTGACCCTCGATCCGATTGTTTTTTCATCAGAACCCGAACTTTCGAGCCACGATCGGAATTCTTGTTCTCTCATCGCGCGCCTCGAAAATAAAAAGACTCAATTACTTTGAAATCTGGCAAGGTCAGCCGAGACTTTTGCCGAAACAATATCAGAAATCGATTATCCAAAAAAGTCATCCCGGAAGCGATCAATTTGGTGCATCCGCTCATGAAGGATTGTAACCACGCCGATGTCGCCGTTTGACAACCAGCGCCAATACACAAAGTGCTTTTCATACTGGAAATAGTATCCGTCCACGCCGAACTCTGCCGGAACAGGTTTCGACGACGGCCCATGTTTTTCGATCATCTCAAAAGCTTCGAACATACCGGTGATATAGCGGTCCGCCTGCGCTTCGCCCCACCGGTCGCGCGTATAGCGGTAGATGTCGTCGAGCCGGAGTGAGGCCGCCTCCTGGATGCGGACGGTCATCCGGCCTTCCGGTTCCGCGCGATGACTTCAGCAGCGCTGAGCGGCTTGTAGCTCTCTTCCGGTGCCGCGAAGGCGCGGGTCAGTTCGGCCTTCAGTCGGTCGAAGGCCTCTGCTTCCGTCCGCTCCTTGTCACGCCGGATCAGGTCACGAACATACTCGCTGATGTTCTCATAGGACCCGTTATCGCCTACGTTCGCTGCAACGAAATCGCTGAGAGCGCCGCTAAGGCGGACTGTCATGGTTGTGGTGCGGGACATTGCACAAGCTCCGATCAGGGTTTCTGTGTTCAATATAACCAATATTACTCACGCCGCAAGCGTCCGGATTGCCCTCTTGCCCTGCGGCTCAACCGCCTTCTTCTTCGGCATGCCTGTCTGCCAGCGCCAGAAAGACATAGAGCACCACGTCGGAATTTCGGGCAAGGGCGATGAGATGGTCGCCGCTTGGTCCCCGCTCGCCCGCGAACCAGTATTTCACAGTCCGTTCGCTTGCGCCGGTCCAGCGCATGGCCGACTTGATCGCCCGATGGGTGGATCCCAGCTCCTCGTGCAGTGCCATGGCGATCGCACGGCGATAGTCCGTCTGTGGAGCATCAAGGTGCACAAATGTGCCCATCTTCGGCACAACTGTGCCCATCTTGATCCGCATCATCTCGTCCCTTTCCGTTAAATACTTGGAAGGAGACATGAAAACGGCAGAATCGAATTTTGAGCAGAGTTGGAACACGAGGCCAACCGTCAGGAGACGCCAGGATGATATGCCAGTGAAATAGATCGGGTGGGCTGAATTGGCCGGAGCAAATTTGAAAACGACCAGCGGCCCCGAGCCCTCTCCCCCGCCTCGGCGCGCTGCCGAATATGTCCGCATGTCGACCGAACATCAGAAATACTCGACCGAAAACCAGTCCGACGCCATTCTCGCCTATGCTGCAAGTCAGGGCATGGAAATTGTCCAAACCTACGCAGATGCGGGTAAAAGCGGCCTCAGGATCGAAGGGCGCGAGGCGCTGCAGCGCCTGATCCGGAATGTGGAGGAAGGTACCGCCGATTTCGACGTCATCCTGGTCTATGATGTCAGCCGCTGGGGGCGGTTTCAGGATGCCGATGAATCGGCCTATTACGAATACATCTGCCGCCGCGCGGGCAAGCAGGTTCAGTATTGCGCCGAGCAGTTCGAGAATGACGGCAGCCCGGTTGCGACCATCGTCAAGGGCGTCAAACGAGCCATGGCCGGAGAATACAGCCGCGAGCTGTCGACCAAGGTCTTTGCTGGGCAATGCCGTCTGATCGAAATGGGATATCGCCAAGGGGGTGCGGCAGGCTACGGACTGAGACGGGTTCTGCTGGATGAGCAAGGGCAGCCGAAGGCCGAGCTGAAACGCGGCGAGCATAAAAGCCTGCAAACGGATCGTGTCATTCTTGCTCCGGGGCCTGCGGAGGAAGTAGAGACCGTTCGCTGGATCTATGCGCGATTTCTCAAGCAACGGAAGTCTGAGCGCGAAATTGCGACCGAACTCAATGAGCGAGGCATCCTGACCGACCTTGATCGCGCCTGGACCCGCGCAACAGTTCATCAGATCCTGACCAACGAAAAATACATTGGCAACAACGTCTACAACCGACGTTCATTCAAGCTGAAGCGGAAGCATGTCGCAAACGAACCGGAAATGTGGATCCGGGCTGATGGCGCATTCGATGCAATTGTTGAACAAAAACAGTTTCATAAGGTTCAGGGCATCATTGAGGAGCGAAACCGGCGGTATTCCGATGACGAGATGCTGGCAAGGCTGAACAAACTATTTCTGCGTCACGGCTATATATCCGGGCTGGTGATCGACGAGACTGACGGGCTGCCCTCCAGTGGTGCATACGCCCATCGGTTTGGAAGCCTTTTGCGCGCCTATGAACTTGTCGGTTTCAAGCCAGATCGCGACTACAGATACATCGAAATCAACCGCCTGCTTCGAGCGTTCCACGCCAGCGCGGTTGATCATGTCATGGACGAGATCAACCGTCTTGGTGGTACAATTACAAGGGACGCCGCGACTGGTTTGCTGACCCTAAACGAGGAATTCAGCGCGTCCATCGTCGTGGCGCGCTGCCGTCAGACCAATGCCGGGACGTTGCGTTGGAAAGTGCGCTTCGACACAGGTCTTGCCCCCGATATCACCATTGCGATCCGGATGGACCGCAGCAACGAGGCCGCGCTCGATTATTACCTTCTGCCCCAATTCGAGATGCGAACAAACCGGCTGGGGCTTACTGAGGAGAATGGCCTGATGCTGGATGCCTTCCGCTTCGATACGCTCGATTTCTTATTCGACATGGCGCGGCGCGTCCCGGTGTCGGAAGTCGCACCATGGTGACCGGGTTCGATCAGACGACGACTGTGCTGAGCATACCGATTGCAGCAATAACAGTCGAAAACCCACGTGAACGTTCCGAGAAAACGTTTCGAGAGCTTGTTGAAAGCATCGAAAAGGTGGGGCTGAAAAAGCCGATCACAGTGTCACGTGCTGTCGAGAGCGGCGAAGATCAATACCGGCTTGTATGTGGCCAGGGCCGAATGGAGGCGTTCGCTGCCCTCGGCCAGACTCATATCCATGCCATCGTTATAGAGGCCGATGAAGAAGAACGGCTTTTGCGCAGTGTTATTGAGAATATTGCCCGGCGCCAGCACCGCCCGCTCGAACTGTTGCAGGATATCGGTCTGTTGCGGGAACGCGGAAACTCTGACCAACAGATTGCCAGCAAGACGGGTCTCTCCCTCGCCTATGTCCGCGAAATCGGAGAACTGATTGCAAAGGGCGAGGAACGGCTGCTGATTGCCGTGGAGACCGGCCACATGCCACTCAGCGTCGCGCTATACATTGCACGCGCGGAAGATGACGATGTTCAGAAAGCGCTGGAAGCCGCTTATCAATCGGGTGAGTTGCGTGGAAAGAAGCTCCTTGAGGCACGCCGCCTCGTAGAGTTGCGTCAGCGCCACGGTAAACACAATGCAATTTCCGGGCGCAAAGGGAAACGGACCCGAATGACATCGGCGGCGCTGGTGCGTGCCTATCGTGCAGAGGCCGAACGCCAGGGCGACATGCTCCGCAGGGCAGACCAGACGCGCAGCAACTTGCTGTTCATCGATGCCGCATTCCAGTCCCTACTGAAGGACGAGAATTATCTGACCCTGCTCAGGGCCGAAGGTCTCGATACCCTGCCGCAGATGATTGTCGACGGTCTTCGGGAGGCACGTACATGAAAGACCCTAGAATAGCATCGGATCAGACGGTGAGACCTGGTTTTGAACCAACAACCCTGAACATCCCGATTGCTGCGATCCTGCCGGTCAAGCAACTGCCTGCGACAGTGGCCAAGAGCGCAAAATACGCCCAGATCGCCGCATCCATCCGGGAAGTTGGCCTGATCGAACCGCCTGTGATCGCTCGCAATCGAAATCCGAAGGACACTTTCACACTGCTTGACGGTCATGTCAGGTTGCAGGTCTTGAAGGAGATGGGTCAGGAGAACGTCACCTGCCTTGTTGCAACCGATGATGAAGCCTTCACATACAACAAGCGGATCAGCCGGTTAGCGACGATCCAGGAACACAAGATGATCCTGCGCGCCGTCGAAAGGGGCGTTTCCGAGGCCCGGATCGCGGCTGCCTTGAACGTGGACTTGGCACTGATCCGGCGCAAGCGTACACTTCTGAACGGGATCTGTCCCGAAGTCGCGGATCTCCTGAAAGCAAAGCATTGCCCGCTCAACTGCTTCAGGGCACTGCGCAAGATGAAGCCCATGCGCCAGATACAGGCTGCCGAATTGATGATCGCGGCGAACAACTATTCTGTCGCCTACGCAGATGCCATTTTAGCCGCAACCGAAGCGGGTGACTTGGTGGACCCTGTCGCAAAGAAGGATCCGGGAGTGTCACCTGAACAGGCGGAACGCATGCGTACAGAAATGGCAAGTCTGCAGCGCAATATCAAGCTGATCGAGGACACCTTGGGGCCAGACCATCTCAGACTGGTTGTGGCAGGTCGCTATGTCGAGCGGCTGCTCCTTAACGAGAGGCTTACGCGATATCTCGCCAAATACCACGGTGAAATTCTGAACGAATTCCACAAGATCGTTGCCCATCTCGGTCAGCTGTCGGCGCACCCCGAAGCAGGTTCGAAAGCGGATAGCTGATCGTCCCAAGAGGGAACGCATGGCGAAAAATGGGGACCCGGACCCGATAAGCGCGGGGACCGCAGGAGACGCCGCACGGTGGGGCGGATCAAGTGCGGTGGTGGGAATGGCGGCGAACCCGTTCGGAGCCCACCAGGCTGGCTCGAGTTTTCGCCGGCCGCCTGACCAGGGGTTCCTGGTCAGAGATAGGAACAGGCGTGCCGACCGATGGGCAGGGTTGGCACGCCTGAATGGGCGACCGAGAGGTGAGAACATCAGTAATTTGAATGCCGCAGGCTTTTTCGGGTGTCGCCTCTATCAGCAAGCCCGCGACTGATCCCGCATCACCACATAATCGCTCATCATCTCGATAACAGCAGATCCGTTCGGCAGCGAAGCCAGTTCCTCGGCCGCCCGTGCCTCGAGCTCCCTGCTATGTTCCACGACTGGCGGGCATGCCCCTACGCCGCCGGTGTCAAAACCCGCCGTCGCGCAGCCGGTCAAGCAGCTCGTCGCGATTGCGAGGACGACGAGCCGCCGCCACCAGCATCTGGCTTTGGATTTCATTGGCCTTCTCCGTAGTTTCGAGACGTTCAGCGATCCGACCTACGCGCTCGCCGGACCGCCGGAATGAGAGCAGGAACAGGACGATGGTGAGGGCGATGGTCCCGTAGCGGAGCGCGGCCTTCGCCCATCGGGTAGCAGCGATCCTGCCGAGAATGTTGACGATCATCGCTGCCCCCGCTTCCAGTCGTCGAGGCGCGCATAGATCGTGACAGCAATGCCAGCCAGAGCAACCGCGATGAACACCCAGCGAAGCGTATCGAGATACGGCACCAGCGGCAGGATGGCGGTCTGCGTCTCGGCCATGACGCTCTGCACCACCTCGACCCCGGCCGCGCCCAGCGTCGCCACTCCGGCCGCTCCGCCACCCTTCATAGTGCGGCTGTCGGCGAGAACCTCGCGCGCGGGACGCGCTTCCTCGGCGAAGGCCGTCGCCCGAACCGGGAAGCGCTCACCCCACTGGCGGGTAGGTCCAAGATCGACATGGATGAAGCCCGAACGCGGATAGAACCCAAAACCTAGGAAGCCGACCGCGCGGGCTGCCGCCTCAAAGGCGACCGGGTCGTGGTTCGACATCGCGATGTCGAAGGCCGCGCCGTCCATGTGCTTGGAACGCGTCGCGCCACCAACGGCGCGGTTGTGCTCCGGGCTACGATATGCGGACCGCACGATCAGCGGCTTGCCCAGCCGGTCGCGCACCGCCTGCAGCTTGTCGAGCGCGGGCTCGTTGATCAGCAGCTTGCCGGTGCCTCGGCAGGCAATTTCGGCGGGCGAGAAGTTGGGCCAGCGCCAGGCGCTTTCTGGCACGTCGCGCCAATGGTCGTAAAAGGTCGTGGTCATGGTGTCCTCCAGAAACGAAGAAACCCGCCACGAGGGCAGGTTCAGGTTGGGTATGCAGGGTGTTTGGTCCGGCTACGGTCCGCCGCCGAATATTTTCAGCTTAATCGCGATCCCGGCCAGTAGAGCCAGCATCACACCGGTGGTGATCATGCGGACGGCGGTCTGCATCGCGGTGCGGCGCACCAGCCGGATGCAATCCAATAGTGATCTCAGATCCCGGATATCGAGCGCGGCTTCGTCGCCATCGAGGCCCACATCCGCCAGCGCACGCTTTGCGCCTTTCTCGGCGGCCCGTGCCAGCATGGCCTCGAACTCGGCATCAGGCATGCGCACGAAGCCCTCGTATCGGGGTGGTGTCATCGGATCATCCTCCCACCGCTCAGCCGACCTTGCAGCCCCAGAAGGACGTGTGATCGGCGGCGAAGTAGCCGTCCGCGACCCGGAAATACCCCTGCAGCTCGACGGTATCGCCTGCGGTGAGCGGCACCATGGTCTGCAGCCAGATGGCGGTGGCGAGCGTGACGTGGGTGGCGGAGATCTCGCCGAAAGAACCCCGGATTTCGGTCGCGCCGTTCAGCACCAGCCGCCCACGCATGCGGGCAGTAGCGCTGGCGTTGATCTTGTAAAGCAGCGTTGCGCCGAACAGGTAAGTGCCGTCCACAGGCGCTGTGAACAGGTTTGTCCCGGCATCGAAACAGCCCTGATCATTATAGTCGGTGTTGTTCAGGCCAATCTTCGTCCAGGTGCCGACGCCGACGTAGTTGTCGTAGTTCGTGTAAGCCTTGAAGCGCGGCAGTTGCGGCTGCTCGACGATGCCGGTGGCGTTGTCCACGATCAGACCGTCGAAGAAGGTGCTGCCGTCGGCCGAAACAGCGAGGCGGAACCTTTCGGAGCCAAACAGCCCGACGAGCGCCTTTGTCACGAAACCGCTCTGCAGGGTCAGGCCGAGATCGTCGCCCGCCGCTTCCTTGTTCATGGTGTAGAACAGATCGCCGGTCCCGCCTTCGGCCACGGTCTTGGCTGTCCAGAGTGCCGCGTTCAGCTTGGCTGAAAACGGATTGGCGGCATCGGCTGTCGTGCCAAGCCCGAGCAACGCGAGGTTTTGCAGGGACGCTGGCGTGGTGCCGACCCAGCCGGATCCATCGTAGACCAAAAGCAGCCCCTCGTCCTCGACCCAGACCCGCCAGCCAGCGCGCGGCGGCAGTCGCAACCATGCTCCATCTGTGAACAGCGCGACATTCAGGTCCCAGCCCGCCCAGTCGCCGGTGCCGCCGGTGGCCACGATGTATCGGTCGCCGTCTGCCGGACTGCCGGGCGGCGCTGTCAGGTCGCGATCGAGCACAGAGAGCTGCACCAGCCCGTCGAGGATGCGCAGCGCCTCGTTATGGGTGACATGCTTCTGGGCCTGCGCCGCGAGGATGTAGGGCAGTAGCAGATTGGTCGTGGTGTCGGACATGGGCTGGCCTTCAGAAGGTTAGCGTGACGGTTTTGGCCGCACCCCGCCCGATCAGGGCGGAGATCTGGAAGATGCGGATGTCGAGCGTGTCGCCGGGCGCGAGCGGCGCGCCCCAGTCGACGGTCTGGTCGGCAGAGCTGTAGAACGCGCTTGTTGTGGTCACGCTCAGCACCCGCTTCACTGTGCTGCCATCGAGGATCTCGACTTCGTAGGCTTCGACCTCCTCGATCAGCGGCACCTCCACCGCGCCCCAGCTGTCGGCTGCTAGGGCCCGGGACCGCCGCGTCCAGCGGATCGTCAAATTGCCGGGCGCGCGCGGCTTGCGCCATGGCTGCTCGACATGGGCCACTGAGAACGGCCGCAGACCCACGCCCACCGGCGTGAAGTTGGCAGCGACATAGGTCTCACCGCTGACTGCGCGGCTTGCGGGACCGATGCGCCAGTTCCACGGAAGCCCGAGGTCAGCCTCGGCGATGGGTAGTGATGCCAGGGCCTCGTCGAGAACTACGACCCGTGCGCCTGTAGAAGCCGGATTGGCCATAGCCGCTTCCGTGCCGCGCTGTCCTCGCAAGAGCCGCGTCAGTTGATAGCGGCCCGGCGCGATCAGGTCTGCTGTGCCCGCCTGGACGATTTCCCAGAAACCTGACGCGGTCTCGATGGCGAGCGCATTTGCCCCGCCGAACAGCGTCAGGTCCGTGACACTTTCCAGCGTACCAGAGAGCAGATCGACCACCAGCGCATTGCCGAGATCGAACCGCGATGTGGGACCAGCATAGAAATCCGAGACCAGCGTTCCGATCCGGGCACGGCCACCAAATGTCGTCAGCAGTTCAAACCCGTCCGTCGATGGGCTGCGGAACACTGCCATCTCGCCCGGCCAGGGAACGGCGTGCGCTGCGATGAGCGGCCGATGCGCGGGCTGATCCTCGGTCAGTTGCGGCAGGTCCAGCAGCACCACCTCGGGCGCGCCGAACACCACGGCTTTTGACAGGGACGACGGTCGTGGCGATCCGGGTGGCAGATCGTGTGCCTCGCGGTCCTGACGGACGGCTTCGATCCCGCGTGCCTCCGCATCTGCGATGGAAACAAGCCGCAGCGGGATGTGCCGACCGTCATGTGCCAGCGTGACAACGTCCGCCGGATCCAGCGCCAGCCGCGAGGGTGGCAGTCGAAACGCTGCTGTTTCCCGCCCGGTCCAGGCTTCCATCAGCGCGCGACGGCAGCGGCGTTCAGCTTCTTCTGGCGGGACTGCCATGGGAAAGCTCTCCGAGGCGATCCGCGTTGTGTCGACAGTGATGCGGCGCGCCTCAACGAGGGCGGCATCATAATCCTCGTCGGCCCGCGCTACCTGCCATTTGAGCGCCTGCGGCAGTTCCGTCTCCTGCGCGCGGGTCAGTTCGAGAACGTCGCCCTCGCTGGCCGCGACAAGATCGTCGTGCATCACGTTTGCCACGGCGGCCCGGCCCCGCATCACGAAACGGATCATGCCCTCGGTCTCCACCGCGTCAAAGCCGAAATGCCGCGACAGCGTTGTGATGGACGCTCGCGGGGATTCCAGTGCGCCAATCGCATAACCTTCGAGCGCACCCCAGAGACCGGTGACGTCGATCCGAGCCTCGGGCATTCCCGCACGCACGCAAAGATGGCGCACCAACGCGGCCAGCGACACCGCTCCAAGCCGCCCGGTCAGCCAGTGTCCCAGCCGCCAGTTTGCCCCGTCGGTCCAGACATCGGTGAGCGCCGGGAAGAACGGATAGGGCCGCGCGTCCCAGGTCCAGGCGGCGCATTCGGGGACATGCACCATCCGATCGCCGTAGACCGATGACACTGGGTTGTTCGCCGGGGTGCCCCACCAGAGATACGTCGCCTCGAGATAGGCGCGCTGGATCGCGTCGTCGCGCCAGCCCCGCGAGAAATGCGGCGTGAAGCTCTCGGAAGACTTCGGATCGAAGAAGACGTTAGGCTGGTTGGTGCCCCGGTCAATCGCCGGGCAGCCGAGCTCGGTGAACCAGATCGGTTTCGACTGCGGGGTCCATGCCGTCAGCGTTCCGCTCTCCACCCCACCGGGGCGGTTGTAATGCGCATTCGACCACCAGGCGCGCAGATCCTTGTAGCGGAAGACCCATGGCTTTGCCGCAGCCCCATCCGAAATCGGTGTGCGCACCTGCGCTGAGCGGTCTGCGGCGCTGGCATAGAACCAGTCGAAGCCTTCGCCGCCCGCGATGTTCGACTGCAGATAGGCGCGGTCGTAGATCGCGGGCCAGCCCTCGGCCGCATCGGCATGATCGAAGCCATCTCGCCAGTCGGAGAGTGGCATGTAGTTGTCGATGCCGACGAAATCGATCTCCGGATCGGCCCAGAGCGGGTCGAGGTGGAAGAACACGTCGCCCGAGCCGTCGCCCGGCTGGTGGCCGAAATACTCCGACCAGTCCGCCGCATAGCCGATCTTGGTGTCGGACCTGAGGATCGAGCGCACATCGGCGAGCAGATCCCGATAGGCCTGCACGGCTGGATAGGTGCTCGCGCCTGACCGGATGGTGGTCACCCCCGGCATTTCCGTCCCGATCAGAAAGGCATCGACCCCGCCCGCCGCCGCGCAGAGATGGGCGTAGTGCAGCACCATCCGCCGCAGACCCCAGTCGCCGGATGGCCCGGTCCACGAAACCGACTGGCCCGAGACGCTGAAGCTCGCGGGCGTGGCCGCGCCGAACAGGGCCGCGACCTGGCTTGCGGCCGTGGCGGTCTTGTCCACGGTCCCGGCGTAGCCCGCCGCCGGAGAACAGGTGATCCGCCCCCGCCACGGAAAATCGGGCTGGCCGGTCTCGGCAGCGTTGTCAGAATACGGGTTTGGCAGCGTATTGCTGGGCGACACATCCATCAGGATGAAGGGATAGAAGGTGACCCGCAGCCCGCGCGCCTTCATTTCCTGGATCGCCTGCACCACGGCGAAGTCGGCGGGCGTGCCGCCATAGACAGGACGATCCTCATCGTCGCGGCTGACGAGGAAGGCACTGGCGCGGGTGACGCCATTCACGGACCAGGTCGACGGCGTGGTGGTTTTGGCGATGACCTCAACGCCGGGCCGCACCTTGCAATTGCCTGCGCGAAGATCGTCGCCGAACCAGGCGACGACCAGCGACACGCTCTCGACCTTCGGCGCCGTGGCCTGCAAGCGGTCCAGCGCCACCACAATGTCAGCGGTGTCGGTCAGCGCGTTGAGGTTCTCAGGCTCGGACGAGCCGCTGCTGCCCTTCCGAATGCCCTCCGTGGCATAGGCGAATTCGCCCGAGGCCGGGATCATGGTGACGGCCTGCGTCAGCCCCTCCGCTGTATCAGGATCGGCAAGCGGGCGGAACAACTCGAAACTCATCTGCGGGATCCGGTTGCCATAGTTACCGAGCGGCAGGTCCTCGAAGACCACATAGGCCGTGCCGCGATAGGCGGGCGTGTTGGCCGCGCCCATCTTCGCTGAAATGAACGGATCGGCCGCCTGGCTCTCGTCGCCCGGATACCAGCGCCATGTGATCCCGCCGGTATCCAGCAGCTTGCCGTCGGCCCAGATGCGGCCAATGCCAGTGATCGGCCCCTCGCAGAGAGCCACGGCGAAGCTCGCATAGTAGAAATACTCGGTGGTCTTGACCTTGCCGCCACCCCCGCCGCCCTTGCCGCCACCCTGCGTAGTGGTCTTGGTTTCCTCGCGGAAATCGGTCGCCCAGACGATGTTGCCACCCATCCGCATGCGGCCATAGAGGCGTGGGATCACCGCACCTTCAGTGGCCGAGGTGATGCGCAGATTGTCCAGCCGCGCGCCTTCGATCCGCTGGGTGGGTGCCAGTGACGAGATGATCCAGCTGTCCACGACCGAGCCGATGGTGGAACCGATGAAGCCACCGATGGTCGCGGCGCTGACGCCGAGGATCGCGCCGCCAATGCTGCCGCCAATGGCAGCACCTGCGGCACCGAGAACGAGGGTGGCCATGTGGGGATCTCAGCGTTGTGGGAACAGGAAGGCGAAGGCGATGCGCCGCCGCCAAGGCGGGGTGATCTGTTCCTCGATCACGCCGAGGCGCTCATAGGCGTGGAGGAATTGGTCCGGTCCAGTGAGGATCCCGACATGCTTCGCGATGGCGCGGGGCTGCATGCGAAAGAGGACCAGCGCGCCCGAAACAACATCAGAAGTGGCGATCTCCGGCATCATGCGCCGAGCCCCATCCGCAAGAACCTCGCGCGGGCCGGTCTCGCCCCAGTCGCGGCTGTAGGGCGGGATCGGGAACGGTTCAGGGCCGACGACCTCACGCCAGACGCCCCGGGCGAGCCCAAGGCAATCGCATCCGACGCCCTTGAGACTGGCTTGGTCGTGATACGGCGTGCCGAGCCAGGACCGCGCGATGGTTACGACGTATTGAGGATCTACGGCCTTCAAAGCACCGCCCCCTCATGTCCACCATCCTTGGTGGCGTAGCGGAGAACTGCGTCCTGGCCGGGGATGTCCGGGAAGCCGCGAAAGTTGACGGTGTTGGCGAACTTCGTGCTGCAGGTCTCGATACGCTTGTCGCAGCCTGCGCGAATGGTGAAAGCATCACCGCCCACGATAGATCGCACTGGTGCTTCGAGCAGTGTCAGCACCGCGATGCCGTCCGTCACGTCATGCGCGATGATTTCGGCGCGCCGCCCGGCATTCGTGCCGTTTGTCCATTCGACCGTGCCGAAGGTGAACCAGCCGGACGGGAAACTGCTGAGCCCTGATGCTGTGAAGGCCCGGTCGCGCAGTAGATCAATGACGCCACCCGTGCCCTTGAACGCGGAGTTCTCCAGATCGATGCCGCAACGGGCGTCGCCGAGTGCGGCATCGCAGGTCGCCTGAAAAGTTCGCCCGACCGTTTGGCCCAGCACATGCGCGAGGCTGCGGACCTCGGCAACAAAGGCCAGCCTTCCGCGCCGGATTTGGCCGATGGCACCCCGGCGCATCAGCACGCGCTGGCCGGTGTCCGCCCAGTTCACGCGCCAGACCTCGACCTCCGCGTTGTCCCAGCGGCCATCGAGAATGTCGGTCTCGGTGATCCGGTCTGAGGTCAGCACGCCCTCCGCGTCCTGCGCATCGACCGACAGGTCAGACCCCGATCGCACCTCGGAGGCCGTCAGCCCGCTTTCCGGCTCGAAATCGGTGCCGTCGAAGCTGAGCGTCCGGTCGTGGTCGGTGAAGCCGAAGGTCACGCTATCCGCGCGGGCAATCCGCCAGCACCAGGACAGCGTCGTCGTGCCCTCGTCCAGATGCGTTTGCAGATCGGGGTTGATGCTTTTCATCGGCGGAGTTCCAGAAGTGGAATGGAGGTGATCGAACCCAGCCGCTCGAGATCAAGCGTCACGTCGAGCGCATCGGTGTCGAAGCGGACGGGTACGTCGAACTCGAAACCTGCGGCGACGGAGACGCCCACCCCTGGTGCGGTATTGAAGGTGACGAGGCCCATCGTGGTATCGGCCGACCAGCCTGACGGCTGCTCGACTCCGCTAAGCGCAATGCGCACGGTGCCCGCCACTGGCTTGACGATTGTGCGGGTCCAGGATTGCGCTCCGGAGGCGTAGCGCTTCACCAGTTGGAAGGCGGTCGTCGTGCCGTCGCCGGCACCAATCGCCTGATCGCTCGGCGATGGCGTCCCCGAGGGCAGGCAGGACTTGTAGTCGCCCCAGTCCTTGAAACGGAAGCCATACAGCCGCCCGTTTCGTGCTTCAAAGAAGGCAACGACCGCCGCAAGGTCGTCCGCGCGGCGGATACCGTAGGCGACGTCGTAACGGCGTCGGGAATTGGCCCAGCTGGCGTTGCGCTCCTCATCGCCGGAGGCCAGCTCGACGATCTGTGTGCGACGTTCCGGCCCGCCGCGAGCGCCCCGGCTGATATTGTCGGGAAACCGGACTTCATGAAACGCCATCACATGCCCCTCCGACCCAACGACACGGCGCGGGCGATGTCAGCCGCGACCTGCGTGCGCGACTGCCGGAAGCTTTCAGCGTCGCGGGCCATGATGGTGACATTGATTCCACCGCCGCCGTAGCTCTGTGCTTCACGGCGCGACAGCACCCGTTCGCCCCGCTGCAGGATCGCTGGGACTTCATCGTGGCGCAGACCGGCAACGCCGCCGGAATGCATCCGGGGCGCTGCCGCGAACGCCATGGCTGGAACCATTCGGCCTGGCGAAGAGGCGCCGACCATGCCGCCCGCATGCAGGATGTTCGCGAAGATACCACCCGCGCCGCCAAGCGCGCCGGAAAGCGCATTGGCGATCGGTCCCAGGATGAACCGCCGCGCCGCCAGCTTCGCAAGGTCGGCCAGCAGCGAGGTGACCAGATCGCGAAAATCCAGCTTGCCGGTCTTCACGAAGTCTCCAACCGCGTTCTCTGCCGACTGAAACGCGCCAACCAGCGCCTGGCCGATATCGCCGCCGATATCCCGGGCCTTGCTGGCATAGTCGCTGAGCGCTGCGGTGACCGCCTGCCAGCCGGTGACGGCGGCCTCGCTATTGGGTTCGGCGGCAGTGGCAGCAGCCCCGGCCGCAGCACCGGCACCCGTAGCCGCACGTCCAGCATCGCCAAGGGCTGTCTCCAAACGCTCAGCCGCGCCAGTCGCCTCGGTCAGCGCGTCTGCGCCAACCTCATTGCTGCCCTGCACGGCGTCACGCAGGGCCTGCCAGCTGGCGAGCGGCGCACGCGCGCCCTCGGCCAGGTCGCGTGCAGCCCCGCGATAGGTGTTGGCTTTTGCGAGGGCAGTATTGGCCGCTGCAGTAAGCCCGAGATCGGGGGCTGTGAGCGGGTTGTTCTCGAAAGCGCGGTCGAACGCTACCTGTGCGGCGGTGGTCGCAGCCGTCGCTGCACCTTCAAAACGGTTCTCGATCTGGCCCAGTTCGAGATCGGGGATTATCGAGATGCGCCGCTCGGAGCCGAGCGCTTCCAGCCCTTGGTTGATCCCGCCGATGAATGTGTTGATGCGCGAGACGACGCCGTTCAGCATCGCCTCGACACCGTCGATCAGGCTGTTGGCCGCCTGAAACGCGAGATCGCCGATGGCCGCCGGGAGCAGTCCCCAGATCGCCTTGATCGCCTCATATGCGCCCTCGAACGTGTTCGCCGCCGTGTTGCCGAAAGCCACAACACTCTCGATGGCGCTCTGCATGCCGGAGGCGGCATCGGCCTTCAGATCGAAGAACATCGCCGTGGCGGCAGCGCCCGCCGCCGCAGCGCCCATCTTGATGCGGTCCCAGACTTCGACGGCGAGGTCCTTCAGGAGCGACATTGCCTCGCCGAAACCTCCCGCGCCGGAAACGAGGCGGGTGAACTGATAAACAAGCTCGCCTGCACCGACGATCAACGCCCCGATGCCGGTGCGGATCAGCGCGCCGCGCAGCAAGACCAGCGCCGTGGCGATTCCGCGCACGGACAAGGCCGCCACCGCCATCCCGGCGACCCAACGCCCTGCAAGAAAAGCCACAAACGTGGTGGCATAGGTGGTCAGACGGCCGATATTGTCGAAGAGTCCCCGGATCGCGATGCCGAGCGGGCCCGTCGTGCGCGCAACCGCCGCCATGGCATTGGCAACCGCCTCCAGCGCGGGGGCTGCCGCGACCGCCAGCTGGTTCGACAGCCCGCGCCAGATCAGGCCAAGCCGGGAGATCGCATCGTTCGTCCGCTCGATCTGGTCGGCGTCCTGCTCGGACACGACGACACCGAACGCGAGGACGTCCTCGGTCGCCTGGCGCAGTGTCGCGGTGTCGATGCGCGACATCGCGATGGAGCCTTCTTCGCCGAAGAGCTGACCGGCGACAGCCGCACGCTCGGCGACCGGCACGAACTCCTCAATGGCGGCGTTGATCGCCCCCACCCGCTGATCCAGCGGCAGGGCAATCAGGTCAGTGGCAGATAGCCCCAGTCGCTCCAGCGCATCGGCAGCGGGACCAGTCCAGGCGGCAGCCTGGCTGAGCCGTCGAGTCAGATCCTTGGTCGCCTGCTCAATCCCGGAGATGGAGACGCCCGCCAACTCACCCGCCCGCTCCAACGTCTGGATCGAGGCGACCGTTGTCCCGAGAGACTGAGCCAGTTTGGCCTGCGCGTCGACGGTCTGCAGCCCGGATCGGACCATCGCCACGCCAGCAGCAGCAGCGGCGGCCACGGCGGCAGCGGCGGCCACTGTGACACGGCGGGAAAACGCCGCGAGCCGTGTATTGGCCGCTTCCATCTCCCGGCTAAGGCGGCCGAAGCCGCGCGCCCCGGCTTCGCCCACGCCTTCCAGCTCGGCACGCACCTGTCGGCCGCCGACTGCGGCAAGTCGGACAGAAACGCGCTTTTCAGCCATGGGAATGATCCATCTGTTCGTTGAGTTTGGCGACCATCACCGCTTCGATGACGGGCAGCAGTTCAGCCATGGCCAGAGGCGGGATGCCGAGGGCTTCACCGAGTGCCAGTGCCGCCGACATGTCCCATCCGATCACCGCGCCCGGCAGCACGCGGAGCTGGCCGCCGAGACGACCGACCAGGTCCCAGACCTGCCAGCCTTCAAAGGTGGTGGGTCGGTTCAGCCGCGCGGGGCAGTCTTGGCAGGCTTGCGTGCATGCGTCGCAGTATCGCTCGCCCCCGCCGAAGGACCATTCGGCAAGGGCGCGGAGACGTTTTTTTCCTGGTCCAGCAGCAGGCCTTTGGAGACGAAGGTCAGCTGGAAGGCTTCGAAGATCGGCCAGACATCGAGCAACGCGTCGATGGCGTCCGGGCTGGGGACAATCACGTTGCCATCGGCATCACCGATGCCCTCCCAGGACAGGACTGCCCGCCGCGCCAGCGCCTTGGCGAAGGCAACGGCGCGTTCCTCGTCGGAAGCGTCTACCGGGACCGCCTCGACAGCCGCATCGCTGCGCGTTGCAACCATCAGCGCCGTGGTCAGCGGGCGCAGCTGCAGCCGGACGCCCGGCGCGAGATCATACCAGCGGGGTGCATTCGTCAGATCGAGCGTCAGCATCAGTAAATCTCCACATCATTCACAAGGGTTGCGGTGCACATCCGGCCGACCGTGCTGTCGCGTGCGGCCTGCCAGTCGAAGGTCGCCTGCACGCCCTGCGGACCGGAAATTTCGATCCGGGGGCGCGGTAGGTAGACGGCGTGCACGGTGAAGGTGAAGCTTTCGCCAGACGGCAGCACATAGGCGAACTCCAACTCGCAGGGATCGCCGTTGATCGCCTGCGTTACCAGCGTCTGGTCGGCGAAACGGACCTCGATAGAGCCGGTCAGCGCAGCGATTGACGGGTCGGCCCCATCAATGCGGCCGTCTGAGCGGATGGTCTCGATCCGGTCGAGGTTGTTGGCATATGTGATGTCGGCTGAAACCACGTTGCCGAGGGCGGTGCCGTTTCGCGTGATCGCCCCATTGAAATGGCCGAAGCGCTGCAATTCGAGAGCGGCTGGCGTGCCTGCGCTGGTGGTCGTAGCGGTGGTCTCGCCCTGCGCCACAAGCCGGGCCGTTGCCGTCAGCAGGCCAGATCGCTGCATTTGCCAGTTGATCTGGTCGAGCACGCATCCGGAATACATCGCAAAACGCGGGACCTCAGGCATGCCGGTCTCGATGGACATGCTGGGCAGCGTCCAGCTTCCTGACTGGAACTCGTGCGTCCAGGGACCGGTGCCGGTCGTGGTCGGGTCGCCAAAACCCGCCTTCAGCCAGAACCCGAAGGCCTCGGCGTCGAGCGGGACCACGACGTCGCCGTCCGCCGTCACCGCATCCTTGATCGGGGCGAGCGGGTCTCGGCCGTAGCCCAGCAGTTCCGAGTTCAGCAGCGGCTGCTCCGCGCCGAGCGACGTGCTGGCGAAGGGCATTTTCGTGAAGCCACCCACCGGTGGCGTTCCATAATTCGTCTCGAACGCAAGCGCCATCTGCGCCCGCGCCCCTTGGGCTCGTGCCATCGTGTTCTCCTCAGGTTGTGGGGATCAGGCCAGCGGATCGGCCGTTGAATAGTGCAGCACCACCGGAATGACGGCCGCCTTCAGGCTGGCCGCCCCCTCTACGGGCAAATCAACTGGCCGTGGCGCTTCGGCTTCGATCCAGTCACAGAGCCCGCTCAGCGTGCGGTCAGCGGCAATTGCTGCCCCAATAATAGCGGTCAGCGTATCGAAGGAGGCGTCACGGTCGGTGCCTCGAACGACAGCTTCGATCTCAGCGCGGTGCTGGTAATGATAGCGCAGCGGCGAGAGCGTGACTTCGGGCTCCCCCGGCTCGCCATCGCGCAGGATAAGCAGGCCAACGGCAGGCACGCGTTCGGGCAGCACCTCACCACGCAGGGCCGTGGCGGGCAGCGCCGAAAGCCGCGCGTGCAGCGCGGTGAGGATGGTTTCGCGAGGGGTGGGCATTGTCGGTGGCCTCGAATCCTCGCCCGCGTTATCAAGACGCAGGCGTTATTACTGATCGTGCAGGGGGACTTGTGCTGGATCAGTCATCTTCATGGTTTCTCATGGTAGGTGATCACACACAGGAGAACCTACATGCAGTTTCAATTTAACACCGATGCCAATATCCAAGGCGATGACCGCCTGGCCGAAGTTGCTGAAACGGTTGTCACATCGGCGCTAGGGCATCTGACTGATCGTCTATCGCGCATCGAGGTGCACTTGGTCGATGTGAACGGCGCCAAGGGCGGGGCTGACGACATTCACTGCACCATCGAAGCACGTCCCGAGGGAATGCAGCCGCAGACCGTCACCCACAGTGATGCGAATGTAGACGCAGCCCTGCGCGGCGCATCGAAAAAAATCCGCGCGTTGCTGGACAGCGAATTCGGCAAGCTCGGACGCCGATAGGGCTCACCGATGACGTGGGCAATCGTAAAGCGCTGAGAACTCTCAGCATCGTTGTCACCAATCATCGCCGACCCTCGACCCAGTTCGCCACGATCAGCCCCGGTACGGCATCGAGCGCCCGCTCTGCATCCCGGTCGAGGTTCAGCCGCTTCGGCAGCTTGACCTGCGGCACAAGCAGGAAGATCGGCGCGGTGACCTTGCCGCGCCCAGTTTTCGAGCGCGACACCACGGCCTGACCTTTCGTGTTCAGCCGACCCTCCGCGACCAGAAGGCTCGGACCCGTCCGGCGGTAGACAAACCGCAGGCGCAACCCGCGTCGCCGTTCCCATTCACCGGGGGTGATCCGGCCGCCGCGTGTCGATTTGCCTGCGGCGGCCAGCGGGATCGCCAGCCAGAACCCGTCCTTCGAGCGGATCAGCGGGCCGGTGTCGTGCGCGCCCACGATCACCGGGGCCTTGGACCAGACCAGCGCCGCCGCATCCAGGCTTTCGCCCGACCTCGGGAAGTTCTGGTTGCGGATCGAGTTCGCAAGCCGCCGTCCAAGCCCCGCGCCAGTGATCTGCGTGCGCCAGGCAGACTTGAGCCCGGTCCCGGCCTCGCGCATGGCGGCTGTCACCGCGCGCTCGCCCGCCGCGACCTCTGCCGCCATCATGGCGACGATGCCGGGATCGATGTCTAGCTTGAGCTTCACGCGGGCCTCAGGTCCACGGTCCAAACCAGCCGTTCGCGATCCCGCACCGGCTCCCCCTGAATGAGGAAGGCCTCGCCATCGATCTCGATGCGATCACCGGGACGCGGGGCCGGAACCTCAGCCACGCGCAGGTCGATCCGTGTCGTTTCCGACCAAAGCCGGGCATCGCCGAAGTCGGAAATGGCATCGGCCTGCCGGGAGACGACGCGCACCAGCATCGGTGCGCCCCCATCGGAGGTGTAGATCGCCTCTCGCCCGATATTCGGATCGGCAAACAGCGCATCCACGACGGCGGCGAAAGCGGACATCAGAATGTGCCGTTCAGGCGCACCCGGCCGATCACGTCACCCGCGCCGCCAGCGACGGCCTCGATGGCCACGCCGATCAGCGTATTCGCCGTCGCGGTTTTGGTGGCTTCCTTGTTGGTGTTGTCCCAATAGACCTTGTCGCCTGCCGACCAAGCCTGACTCGCGACTTTCTTCAGGTCGAAGATGCCGACGAGCGCGGTCTCGACCGTCTCGGCATTGGCGGCATCCCCGGCGGCCACGCCGAAGATGGAGCCGACAAGCACGCCGTCACCGGAGGTCACGGCATAGGGCGCGGTCAGGGTGATGGTGTTGCCGGGCTGGACGTAGTTTTTCATTGCGGGATCCTTTGCAAACAGGAACGGGCGGCCCGATTGGACCGCCCGTCAGAGGTGAGATTTCAGAGGTGGCCCGGTCACGCGCCCGGGTTCTTGTAGAGGCCGCGCCAGTCAATGGCCTTGGCCCCGAAGTCGAGGCGGCACTTGATCTCGACGCCATCGACGTCGAAGCCGTTGCGGGTCTCGATGTACGCGCCCTGCTGGCCTTCGAGATAGGCGTATTCGATGGTGTCGATCTGGTTCGGGCTGGCCGCCAGATACCAGGCGGTTTCGCTGACCGCATCGAGCCGGGGCTCGCTGATCGGAGCGAGCGTCCGGATCGATTGTGGCACCACGTTGGAGGTTGCGGCGGGCACGAGGTTCTGGGCGACCATCTGCTCGGCCTTCAGTTCCAGCGACGCGGGCACGATCAGGAAGGCAGGCCGCACGTTCAGGACCGTCTTTTTGTCGAGGCCGGTCTGCTTGGCCATGGCGGCGCGGGCCGCGCCGACAGCATCCACCGCCAGCGCCGTGCCGGTGCCCGCGAGGTTCTTGTGCGTGGTGTGGAACAGCGCGTTGCCGTCGGCCATCGCCGGGTTGGCGGTGATGATGCCCCAGACCACGTCCGACTCCAGCTGCGCGATGGAGTTGCCGTACATCGCCGGGATGCGGGTGAAGGCGTCGAGATCGTCGTTGATCAGCGTCTGGCGGGTGATGGCGACCACACGGCCATAGGTCTTGACCTTGTAGCTCTCCTTGGACTCGCCGAGCGTCCCGCGCTTGAACTCGCCGCTCTCGCCGACCTCCAGCAACTGCGGGGCTTCGCCGAGCTGGACCCGGTGCATCGCCTTGAAGTCGGTGGCGAGCACCTGGCGGCAGAACAGCATGAAGGTGCGTGGATAGGCCTCGTAGGCCTGCCGCAGGGTCTTGTTGGTGACCGCCGAGAGAATCTCGGGGAAGTCCGACGTCGAATGCAGGGCACGCGTCGCCACCTCATCACGCGACAGGCCGCGGGTGTTCACGCCCACATTGCCGAGGCTTTCCCGGGCCAGTTCCAAAAGCGTCATGCCGCGATACTGGCGCGCGGCGTCTTCCAACTGGAACAGCGTCGGGCTGTAGCGGTGCAGCAGCGCATTCGCCACCGCGTCGCGGCGGGTGATCGCCTCATTGCGGCCGCCAAGTGGGATCGACACCTGGCTGAAGGTGCGGGTTTCCTCGGATTTCGCGGCAACCTGATCGAGGATCAGACGCCGGGCCTCACCGATATCCGTGCCGCGTTTGACCAGATCCTCGGCAAAACTGCGCTCGAGGTTCAGGCGACCTGCCAGATCGTAGATTGTGGACACGCGATCCCGCTCGCCCTCGCGTGCGCGGGTCGCGACAGCTTCGGTATCAGGTGCAACGGGCATGTTCGGATTCTCGGGCTTCGGCTGCGCGCGGGTTTCGCTGGAGACAACCTTCGGCTCGGCCACAGGCGTCTTCGGTTCAGTCATGGTGGTGTCCTCGGTCGCGACAGTGTCGCTGGGTTGGTCTGTGGCCTCTGCGGCCGGGGCGTTGGGTTTGTCCGTCATCGGGATGGCTCCTGTGTTTGTGGGTGGGACGTCCCGGCGGTGAAGGACGCAAGTTGCAAGGTCGGATTGGGCGCGGAAGCCTGCGGCGGGGTCGGCGCCAACGGGCACGGCGGACACCTCGAAGGGAGTCCAGTCCACCGCGCGCCAAAGCTCGCGGGCAGCATCGGGTTTGGAGACCTCGAAGCGGTGAACCTGGTAGCCGATGGAGACCGCACGGATGTGTCCCGCCTGAATGTCGCGCCAGATCGGTTCGACATCGGCGCGCTCAGAAATCCGAACCTGCGCAACGCCCCGGCCGTTTTCGATGCGCGCCGAACCAGGCACGACCGAGCCAATCACAGCGTCGAGCGTGTCGATCTCATGCACCTTCAGGAACGGCGCGCCCGCATTAAGCCGATCCAGCCGCACATGGGTCGGATCGAGGCTGAGCTCTTCGTCATAAGGCTCGCCGAACAGGGTCGACCGGCGAACGCGCGCCCCCGCTGACCAGATCACCTCGACGGTGCGGGCGTCGGTATCGGCTGAGTTCGGCGCAAGCTCCGCCGACCGGCGCAGGGCCGGTAGTTCGATCATCGTGTCCATTTGTGTCAGTCCTGTTGGTCGGGGTCAGGCTGCGCCACACCCGTTTCGGAGACGTCGGCCGGATCGCTCGCCGGGTCATTGGCTGGGTCGTCGTCGACGAGATCGTTCGCCTGATCGCTTGTTTGGGCGCTGCCGGTCTTGGTGACTCGTCGCGGATCGCTGTCGAGCACCAGCCCGAGCGCATCGAGTTTGGCGTTTGTAGCTGCGATTTCGGCCAGCACGGCGTCCGGATTGCGGCCCTGTTTCGCGATCACCTCGGCCAGCGTCATGGTGCCTGAGCGGATCGACAGCAGGTTCGCCATCGCGTCCTTCTGCGGATCGACGGCCTCGAACTTCGGTGGAGACCATTCGACCGGTACATCCGGCGTCGGGATCTGGCCCGCCGCCCATGCGGCCTCGGTGAACCAGCGCCAGACTGGTGCACAGAACATCGGGATGAATAGCTGCCACTGCACGGCGTCGATCTGGCGGCGGAACTCGACGAGCCCGGCGCGGATCGAGGAATAGTTCACCTGGGACAAATCGCCCGTCAGCAATTCATAGGGCACCCGGAACCCTGCCGAGATCGTGTGCAGGCTCGCCCGCTTGTATTCGCCATAGCCGCCGGTGGCCGACGGCTGGTTGAAACGGATGTCTTTGCCTCCGCGCGCATAGGCGATGAGGCCCGGTTCGAACTGCTCAACCCGGTTGCCGTCGGCATCGACCACCGAAGGCGCGATGCCCTGCTGGGCCTCGTCGTCACCGAAGACGATTGCGGTGACGCAGGCCTCGGTCTTCTTGCGGACCAATTCGGCTACTTCGTAATCGTCGAGATCACGCAAACTGCGGATCACTGGCGCGCCCCAGGGAACGCCCCGGGCCTGCGTGCGCTGCTTTTCATAGATGTGGGCAATCTCGGTTGCCGGGACAGGGCGGCTCTGCAATCCATTCTGCATCGCACCATAGGCATCGCCGGGGTGTTCGGCGTGCAGCCAATAGGCCCGGCGTTTCCCGACCGGATCGAACTCGATCCCCTGCACCAGCCGACCCGCGCCGTTGGCACCGGATTTCGTGGCGTCTAGGAAGTCGGCTTCCAGCACCTGCAATTGCAACGGGACGGGCAAGCCATCCGCTGCGCGGCGCAGCCTGCGGCGTACCAGCACCTCGCCAGCCTCGACCATTTCCCGGCAGATCAGGGTCTGGAGCCCGTAGAAGTCGAGTTGGCCGTCGGCATCAGCGGCATCTGACCACCGTGCGAACAGCGCATCGACCTTGCGGTCCAGCTTATCATTGCCGCTCGCCGCGCGCGGCATGATGCCCGCACCGACAATGTTGTTCACCAGCACCGCCACGGCCTTGGCCGCATGCGGGTTGTTGCGGACCAGATCTCGCATCCGATCCCGCAAAAGCGCCCCGGCCACGCCAACCTCGGTGTCAGCGGAGGTGCCCGGCGCGCGCCAGCCGTCGGTGCGCCGCCCCTTGGCCGCACCGTCATAGCCACGCGTCAAGGTTTCGAACGCCTGCCTGGCGAGTACGCGCCGTGCCGCAGTGCGCGGGGCCACCGTGGCAATCGCATGGTCAAACCAGTTGGCTGACATCAGCGATCCCCGCGCGAGAAGCTCGCGAGACCAGCGACCGGCAATGGCCGGGTCGTGCCCGCGATGGCGCGCTCGATGGTGCGAATGCGCGCCAGCAGATCCTCTGCAGAGCCGTAATCGATGGATTTGCCGTCATAGCTGACGCGCGTCGTGCCGCTTGCATAGGCCCGCCGCAGCGCCGAAAGCTCGGTTTCCGTCCAATCTGCCATCAAAACCATCCTCCACGCCGTCCAAGCCAGTCAGACCGCCGTTTCCCCTGCGACGCCTGCGCCTGTCGATTGATCTGCCCCGCGGGATCCGCCGAGGTATCGGCAACCCCAAGCTGATCCTCGAGGTCGCGCCATTTCTCGTCGGTCCACCGATCCGCGCCCGCGATCCAGGCGGCGGCGCGGGCATAGACCCGGCAGTCGAGCGCCTCGTTACGTTCCCGAAGCTTCTGCCATTCCAGCCGGGCGAAGCCGCGCTTGGTGCGCACGGTGACCAGCTGCTCAGCGACGAACTGCTTCAGCCATTCATTCTCGACCCAATGTGGCAGGTGCACGGTGCCAGGCTGGCTTTGTGCCCCTTCCGCACGTTCCTCGTCGGTCGGCCGTTCGAGCCGCAGGAACCGATAGGTCTCTGCCTTGAATGTCGAAACAGCCACGGTCCAGAGGCGCGCGCCACGCCGCAGACGTTTGCCGCCCTCGGTCGCGTCCACATAGGTCGGCCCGGACACCGGACTCGCGCGATTGAACCCTTCGACGCCTTTCACCGGGGCCACCTGCGCGAAGCCTTGCGCCCGGGACCAGCCATAGACTGCCGGGGCCTCGTATCCGGTATCGATAGCGAGCCGCGCGATCTTCAAATGCGCGCCACGTTCATGCGGCCATGTCCGGTTCAACAGCGCAGTCAGGTCGCCCCAGGCTTCATGTCGGTCCGGTCCGCCCTCGATCACGATGTGATCGACCAGCCAGCTTTCCAGCCCTCGACCCCAGGCCCAGACATCGACCTCAATCCGGTCTTTCTGGACGTCACCGCCTGCCGTCAGGAACAGCCCACCCGCAGGGACAATACCCGGTTTCCAGCGTTCGCGCCGGTCATAGAGCCGTTGCCAGTCCGGTGCGTCGCCGGTTTCGACCCATGTCTCGCCGAGGATCGTGTTGCGGAACGCCTTGATTGCCTCGTCCGACCCCTGCGCCGCGTCCCATGCCCGCACGATCCGCTCCCAACTGAGCCAGCCGATCGGCGAATAGAGCGCTGAGAGGTGATAGCCGACTGTGCCGGGATCGGCGGCGACGGCGGTCGCCCGCCATTCGCCTGCCTCCAGCATCGCCGTCTTGTGGTGTTCCGCGATGGGCGTGTCGCAGCCCTCGCAGTGATATTCCGCCGTCTCCGGGCGACCTTTCTGCCAGCGCAGCCGGTCGAATTTCAGCCACTGTGCGTGGCCACAGTGAGGGCACGGCACGAAGTAGCGGCGCTGGTCGCTTGCCTCGAACTCGCGCTCGATCCGGCTGAGCCCCCGGATCGTCGGCGTCGAGACCAGGAACACCTTTCGCCGATGGGCAAATGTCAGCGACCGCGCTTCGGCCAGCGTGACCGGATCGCCTTCGTCGTCAGCGGAGGCCGGATAGGCATCGACCTCATCGAGGAAGATGTAACGCGCGGGCGTCGAGCGCAGCCCGACCGCCGAGTTTGCCCCCGTCATGATCAGGATGCCGCCCGCGAACTCCTTGGACAGCATGGTATTCCCGGCGTCGCGGGATCGCGCCGGTTTGACCCGCTCGCGCAATTCCGGACTCTCGTCGATCAGCGGATCGATTCGCTGGCGCGAATTGCGCTTGGCCAGTTCCACGGTCGGCTGCACCGCCAGCATTGGGCCCGGCGCCTGGTGGATCGCGAACCCGATCCAGTTGTTCCCGGCCTCGGTCGCGCCAACCTGCGCCGCCTTCATAAACACGATCCGCTGTGTTGGATCGCCGGGCGACAGCCGGTCCATGATCTCACCCATGTAGGGCGTGCGGGCGGTACGATACCGACCCGGTTCTGCCGATGCGCGACCGGAGAGCATCCGGTGCCGGTCCGCCCATTCCGACACGGTCAGGTCTGGATCCGGCGTGAGGCCTGCGCCCCAGGCACGCAGGATCTCTGTCGCGCCGTCGAAATCAAAGGCATCATCACCGGAGATCAGGTTTGATCTCTGCAAGATCGTCGAGCTGGGCACGGACATGTTTCTCCAGAACCTTCTGCATAACCGCGGGCTCCACACCCAGATCCGCCGCCATCAACGCCGCCGACCGTGCAGGCCAGTTGACCCAAACGTCGCGTTCCTGCCGCGCCAGCCGAAACACCAGCGACAGAGCGCGGGCCCGGTCGATCAACTCGCCTTTCAGCTTCTGCAGCCGGAGGCGGCGTTCCTGCGCCTTCAGCACTTCGTTCGCTGTCTTTGCCTGCAGGAACGTGGTGCCGCTGCCGACAGGCGGGGCTGCCATTCCCTGTTCGCGCAGCGTTTCGCCTACGGCGGATACCGCCGCCTCCGGGACGGGTTTGAGCTTTGGCTGCGGCGTTTTGCGGGTCTTCGACGGATCCGTGGCTTGAGCGCGCAGGGCGTCGCTGGCCACCGCGTCGATGCTGCCATCGGCGTGCAGTACCAGCCGCCCCGTCGCCTTGGCCTTCTGGATTGCGCCGCGCGACAGCCCGACATGGGCGGCGTACTGGCGCTCGCTCATGCCCTGCATCGACGGCTCCGATTATCATTCAGATTCATGTGCTTATCGAGTTGATAAGCCTCGCCAGCGGAGCGAACGTCCGTTCAGAAGGACGATGCAACTCACCACGGAGCCACCACGATGACCCGCCGCAAGACCGACTCTGCCGCTGCCCGCGATGCCCTGATCCTCGAGATCGCGCAGCGCCGCTTTTCTCTGGAGACGCTCGAGACCCGGAACTCAGATCGCCTCGACTTTCACGATGTCGCCGTCTGGGCGATCCGCGACGCGCTCGAAGAGGCGTTTGAAGCCGGGCGGCGCGCCGCCAGCCAATCCTGAAAGGACCCCACCATGAGCACCACCACCATCCGCATTGATCACGCTGCCCTCCCGGACCATTTCGACCGCAGCCGTCCCGACGCTGTCGCCGAGGTGATCGAGGCCGCTCTGCGGGAGGACGGGATCGCGGCCGAGGTTTCGGACGTGATCTCGCATCTCAAGATCGAACTGCCCACCGCGCAGCTCGCCACCGCCAGCGCGGCGTTGACCGGGATGGGGCTGATCTGATCGCAGCGATCAGAAAGCAATCATATGCCTCTGAATCGCCTACACTTTCCGGCCCTGCTGAGCGATTCTGATTGCACAAGGACGATGCGACTCAACCACGGAGCCACCCCGATGACCCGCCGCGCACAAGACAACACAAAAGCCCTCGACGCCTTCATCGCCGCGAAGACCGAGATCGACGCGATGCTGGAGCGGCTCGCCGCCCTGAGCGCGGACCATTTCGAGACCCACCCCGACGAGATCAACTGGGGCCATGTCGGCACCCTCAACCACTACCGCGCCAAGCTGCGCGAGATCACCGACATGGCCTTCCACGAAGGCGAACACGCCGAATGACACGACCCGCTCCCGGTCCCGCCCGCCGACTGGCGGGCTCGACCTCGTAGAAGGGCCCGCATCCCGCGCGCCCCGATACGGGAGACGACGATGACCCAGCTTTCCGACACCCAAGCCCTAATCCTCAGCGCCGCAGCCCAACGGCCCGAGCATATCGCCCTGCCGCTGCCCGAAAGCCTGCGCGGCGGCGCCGCCGCCAAGGTGGTCGGCGCGCTGCTCGCCAAGGGTTTCCTCGAAGAGGTCGACGCGGACATGCGCAAGGGCGAGCCCATGTGGCGCGAGACCGGCGACAGCCACGGCGTCACGCTGGTCGCGACCGACGCAGGCCTCGCCGCCATCGGCATCGAGACCGAGGACGCGAACCCCGCGCCTGCGGGCGCGACGGACGCGCCGTCCGAGGAGCCTGCGCCTGACACCCCGACCGAACCGGAGGACGCGCCCAAGGCGCGCACGCCGCGCGAGGGCACCAAGCAGGCCACGCTGATCGCCATGCTGCGCGCTCCGGACGGCGCGACCATTGAGGAGATCATGGCCGCCTTGCAGTGGGCCCCACATACGATTCGGGGCGCGATGGCCGGGGCGTTGAAAAAGAAGCTCGGACTCGAGGTCACCTCTGAGAAGGTCGAGATCCGAGGGCGCGTGTACAAACTCCCCGCCGCCTGACACACCCGATCCCGACAAGCTGATGGCCGCCGCCCCTGCGGGACGGCGGTCAATCATTTGGCGCTCCGCATCCGGATCGCCTCGAACACCCGCCGCAAGGCGAAGGAACGAGCTATCGACACGATGGTGAAGACAAGCCCTAGCTTCAGGTTTTGCGCCAGCGTCGTGTGCAGCCCGAAGACGGGGAAGATCAGGATCTGCGTCACGACCGCGACGCCGTAGCCGACGATCACGTTGGCGATGGCCTCGGCCAGCGACATGAGGCGCGACTGCTTCATGCGGTGGCCTCATCCATCGGCCAGCAGTTCAGCTGCAAGAGTTCGCAGCGCATGCGCCGCAACCAAGGGGACCACGCCGTTGCCACAGAGGCGAAGCCTGTCCACCCGGTGGGCCAGCCCATCAGCGCCTCGACGAATGCTGGGTTCAAGGTCCGGCGCTGCTCTGAGGTATCGGTCCCAGCCACCTGCGTCACCAGGACCTGGCGGCCAAGCAGCCCGTTGACCGGCGTGTTCGCCAATGTCGTCGCCCCATCCTTGTGATCGCGCGCCGTCGGCGTCATCCACATGCGGCTGGCATGGGTCAGATCCGCTGTCTTGCGGTTCCCAGCACTCGGTTTGCATCCATCGTTGGCCATCGGCGTCGGCCAATCCCGCGCCATGCCGTCCAGACCCTTTTCGTGTTTCCAGTTGCCGCCCCGGCTCCGGAAGCTGTCGGTTTGCGGCGTCAGCCACATCGCGGCGCAGGTTGCCAGGTTCATCCCATGCTTGCCCGCTTCTTGCGAGGGCGTTGGTTTCGTCTGCCGGTTCTCGTTGGCGCTGGCGCGGGGCGTCGGCCACAGCCGCAACATCTCGGTCCGGTTCCCGCCACTCGACCGGGTCCCAGAGCAGGCGCGCGGGGTCGGCCAATTCGCAGCCTTCGCGGATGGCAAGGATGAACAGCCGCTCACGCTTGTGCGGCGCGCCGACTTCCGCCGCCGTGAAGAGGCATGCCGCAAGCTTGTAGCCCATGCCGACCAGTCCGCTGGCGACTTCGGGGAAGCCGAGGCGGAGATGATGGGCGACATTCTCGAGGAAGACGAAGGGCGGCTCAACCTCGCCGATGATCCGGGCGACGTGCGGCCAGAGGTGGCGTGGATCTTCGGTACCAAGGCGTTTGCCCGCAACCGAAAACGGCTGGCACGGATATCCCGCAGTGACGATGTCCACCGCGCCGCGCCAAGGGCGGCCGTCGAAGCTGGCAACGTCGTCCCAGACAGGCGCGTAATCCAAGGTCGCGTCTTCCATCCGCGCCACGAGAGTGGCTGCGGCGTAGGTTTCCCGTTCGACATGGCCCACAGCACGATATCCGGGGATGGCGATGGTGAGGCCGAGGTCGAGCCCGCCTGCGCCGGAGCAGAGGGACAGGCCGAAGAGGCATGCGTCTCCGGTTCCGGAAGCGCGTCCGAAGGGATGTAAAGCCAGGTCATGCATGTCACGCGGCGGATTTGGGTTTGCGGGCGGGTTCTGGGTCGGCGTCAGTGTCAGGCGCATCGGCGGGGGCGTCAGCATTGTCGCCCAGTCGTTCGGTTCTGATCTGCCCAAAAGTTCTGCCATCGCCCTCGAGGATCGCATCGCGGCCGGTGTCGGCCTGCCAACGTTCGACGGCGACGTCGATGTAAGCCGGGCTGATTTCCATCGCGAAGACGCGGCGGCCATTGGCTTCACCGGCCATGATCTGCGATCCGGAGCCACAGAACGGCTCGTAGCAAAGCCCGCCGCGCGCAACATGCTGGCGCATCGGGATCCCGAACGCGTCGAGCGGTTTCGGCGTCGGATGGTCGGGCCGCTCATCCTTGGTGAAGCTCGGCAGCGCCCATGTCGATGGCAGCGTTTCCTCGGCGACCTTCGGCGGGCGGTTTGGGCGTCGCCAGCCCATGAAGCAGGGCTCGTGCTTCCAGAGGTAATGGGACCGGGTGAGCACCCCGCGATCTTTCACCCAGATGATCTGCTGGTGCACGAAGGCTCCGGCCTTTTCCCAGCAGGCTTCCAGCATCGCCTGGCGGCGCGAGGCGTGCCAGCAATACCACGCGGCGTTCTCGGCGATGGCTTCCGCGACGGCGGCGGCGATGAAGCCGTCGTAGAGCTCGGCCCCCTGAGAACTGTCGTCCCAAGTCGTGCCGTAGGACGCCGACCAGTCCTTGTTCCGCGTCGGATGGTTCGAGCCGTCGTAGTCGACGAGATATGGCGGGTCGGTGGCGAATAGGATCGCCCGTTCGCCATTCATCAGGCGACGCACATCGGTGGCGCTGGTGCTGTCACCGCAGAGCAACCGGTGTTCGCCAAGGATCCAGAGATCGCCCGTTTGCGATGCCGGATTGCGCGGCGGCTCGGGGATGGTCACCGGCGGCACGGAGCCGCTAGCACCATCTTCGTCGCCGTCCCCCTCCGGCACATAAGCCAACAGCTTGTCCAACTCGCCATCCGAAAAACCGACCAGCGACAGGTCGTAGTCCTCGGCCAGCAGATCGTTGAGTTCCGCCGACAGCAGCGCCTCGTCCCATGTGCCGAGCTCGGTAAGTTTATTGTCCGCGATCCGATATGCCCGACGCTGCGCCTCGGACAGATGCCCCAGCACGATCACCGGCGCTTCGGTCAGCCCGAGCTGCGCCGCCGCCAGCACCCGGCCATGGCCCGCGATCAGCTCGCCGTCGTCGGCGACCAGACAGGGAACAGTCCAGCCAAACTCCGCCATGCTGGCAGCGATCTTCGCGACCTGGTCTGCGCCATGCGCCTTCGCGTTTTTCGCGTAGGGCTGGAGCATGGCCAGCGGCCAGGTCTCGATCGCGTCCGGGGCAAAGCTGAGCGTCATGATTTCGGTTCGCCTCAATGGGGTGGACCCCTGGACTCCGGACACCCGCAGCCAGCCTGGACTCCGCAAAGGGTCCAGCGGCCGCCGGACGCGTCCGGTTCCAAAGGTTTGTTTTGTTTAGGTTTTCAGAAGGTCGCGGGTGGATACCCGCCGGGGTGGCTTCCCAAAAAACCGGCCCTGTCGCTGGCGATATTGCGCGCTTCGCCCGCCCGTATACGTTAATGGCCAGGAAGGACCCGTAAAGTCAGTGGGTTAGAGGATTGGACCCCGGCTGGACCCTTCGCTGGACCCCGGAAGCCAGCTGCGAGGCCTCTGCCTGCGCGCTCATCTCCCGAGTATATCCAATTTGTAGCCTCTCAGCCGGAAACTGTAACCCGTTGCGATGTCTCTCCAAAAATTCTGTCACAGTACGATTTTTCTTGACAGGTTGTTCGCGTTCTCGACCACGAAGCGCTGTGACCGCTTCGAAGGCGGCATGCGCCCATTGAGCCGCCAGGTGATCAGCGCGACGCCGTATTGCCAATGGCGGCTGGCGGCCGGGCGGCTCAGCCCGATCTCCCAGGTGATCTTCTTCCACGGGGTGCGCTCGGCCCGCAGCCAGACGATCCGGGCGTCATCACGTTCCAGCCAGCGCAGCCAGAGCATCGCTTCCTCAGCCTCGGTGATCTGGCGCGGCGACGGCAAGGGGCGGCGCATCCGCGGCTCCTGACCGACGCGGTCCGCGAAGCTGTGGAAGTATTCCGGCCACGCGTTGAAGAACCCGGTGGGCCTGACGTCGGGCAATGCGCGGTGCACGTCGGCGGCGCATTCCAGCCGGTCCTCGACCTTTGCCGTTGTCCATTCACCTGCCATTGCGCACCTCCCGCACTGCGGGCAGCTTGCCATAGAGCTTCTCGCCGAGCTGGCGCACCAGTTCGCGCTCGGGCCATGTCAGGCGGTCATCATCCAGCGAGACCGCCAGCATCTGCTGTTCCTGCCAGCCATCGCGCTTGACCTGATCGGGATCGCGGCGCGCTCCGCCGTAACCACGGGGATGCCATTTCATGCGACACCTCCGCCAGTCTCGATGGCCCAGAGCAGGATGGCGATGGCATCGGCCTCGTTGTCGTCCGCAGGGCTGAATCCGCGGGCCCGGGCCGCATCGATCATTGCCTGCTTCGGTGCATTGCCCTTGCCGGTGGCGTGGCGTTTGATGGTGCCAACCGGCACGCCCTGATAGGGCACGCCGCGCAATTCCGCCCAGCTGGTCAGAACAGCCATCAGGCCGCCATAAACATGGGCGGCGTCGGTCCCCGCATGGCGACGGACCTCCTCGAAATAGACTGCTTCGATCGGCCCGGACAACCGGTCGATCTCGGTCAGCCAGTTGGTGAACCGCAGGTAGCGCATCCCGCCGCCGTCATAGCGGCTTGGCCGGAACGACACTGTGCCGCTCGTGATCAGGCCGGTGTGATCGCGCAACGCCCAGCCAGTGGTTGTGCCGAGATCGAGGGCCATGATGGTACGGCCAGTATGGATGGTAGGCGGTGATTCAATCCTTGCACCGCGGACAGCGGTGATCAGAGTCATGTCAGCCATGGGTGGTCTCCTTTTTGGGATGGTTGCTCGGGTGGAAGACGACGGCGGTCATGTGCTTGGCGGTACGGGCCGCCGTCGTCGGATGGGGTTCGCACGGGCTCTGGTCGGCCCTATGAGATCGCCCCGGGGTAGGTGGTGTCTCCCCGCCCCCAGCGGGGAAACACCTACCCCTTAGGGTAGGAAAATCCGTGTTCTGCGTTCTGGAATAAGTGGTTGAAATTGCTACGCGATTTCCAGAACACGGATGAGGGGTTGGCAGATCGCAATCTGTGTTCTGCGTTCTGGCGTAACCCGTTGATACGACTCGAGTAATTCCAGAACACAGAACACGGCGACCCAGAACACGGGCCGTGTTCTGCCCAGATCTCGGACGATCCGTGTTCTGGAATGAGGGTGTTTCGGACGCTGACATCATGCCTCGACCTCGTCCTGATCGACCCAGATTTCCGGATTCTCGACCGGCAAGAGCACCCCGGTCTGAGGGCACATGAAGTCGGTCGGCAGCACCCGGGCAAAGGCCGGGGAGACCTCACCGGTCTCTTCGTCGATGACCTCGGTATCGGTGCGCAGATGCATGTCCCGGACGCAGAGATAGCCGAACTTCGAGCGATCCCGCTTGAGACCCAGATCGCCAGCCGGGTCGCCTCGCACGAACTTCACATGGCCCTTGGTGGCGAGAACATGGATCCGTTGGCGGATGCCTGTCTGTCCGCCGAGACTGCCCCGGTTCTCGAACTTCGCGGCGAACTGGCTCGGTGTGAACATCTTGCCCTGATCGGCCTGCTGGGCGATCATGTTTACGATCACACCACCCTTGCGGTCCCGCTCGGCGTCATGCTTGGCCCCTACCTCCTGGCGAACCAACCGCTCGTTCATCGGGTTGATCTCGACCCATTGGCCGCCGACCTTGTCGATCACCTTGGGCGGCAGCGCGGGGCCATTGCGCATCTCGATTTCCAGCTTGCGCTGCGAGCACTCCTCGTCGGGTCGGTGCAGGATCAGACCGGAGGTGTAGAACCCGCGCAGGGCACTGGCGCCGGAAAGTGCCAGGAAGGGATCGTCCTTCACCTGCTGCTTGCTGAGCTTCTTGGTGTGGTGGATCAGGATCACCCCACAGTCGGGGTCGATATGGTCGCGCAGGACCTCCACCCGTTCCTTCAGGAAGAACATCATGGCGGTGTTGTCGTTCTCGCCGCCGCCGTCCGGCCCACCGTCAAACAGGTTCCGGATCGGGTCGACGCAGATGATGTCCACTGGCGCATCGGGGAAGGCCGTCCGCACGGCGCGGGCCACCCGCACGCTGCCCTCGTTGTCGAGCAGCATCTTCAGTTTTGGGGTGGCCACGAAAGTATTGCGCGCGGCGGCCATTACCTCTGGTGGCAGGGCGATCTGCTTCAGCCGCTCGCGCAGGTAGTGATACTGGATCTCGGCCTGCAGATAGAACACCCGCAGAGGGCGCGGCGGCGTGAAGCCGAGAAACGGCACACCGGCGGCCATGTGAACGAGCCAGGAGATCAGCAGATCGCTCTTGCCGACCTTGGGCGCGCCGCCTAGTACCAGCAGCCCGCCCGGCGTCAGCACGCGGGGCGCAATGATGTCCTCGGGCATCGGGCTCGTGTCATCGAGCAATGCGCCGAGCGTGAAGGCGGGCATCTCGTCGGGCGCAGGGGCGGCGCTGTCGAGCCGAACCAATGGCGGGCCGTATTTCTCGACATGGCGTGCCCAGAGACGCTCGGACTCGCGCTTCAGCCGTTCCACTGGCCACTGGGGCCGCAGCATGGCTGCATTGTAGCCGCAGATGCCTTCCCAGCCCTCGTCCTTTGTCATCCGGCCCTCGTGGACCATGCGGATGAAGTGGCCGATCGCGGCCGACGCACCTTCGAAGCGAGACCAGTCGTCTTGGGCGCCCTCGCGCACCGGCGTGACCAGCACGTCGTCCATGGCGGGCTTGTCGGGATGGGTGAATTCAGGCTGCAAGGACACCCCCGGCGCAGGCGGCATATCAGTCACCGCCTCGGTGAACTCCGTCAGATCGCGCTCAAGACCGGCGTTCAGAGCGACAATGCGCACCTGCGTCTTGAGGTTGTTCTTGTAATAGACCGAGCCTGCCACCCGGATCGGTTGATGCGCCGAGCGGAAATGCATGTCGCCGCCGATCTTGGCGGCGATGTCACCGCGCAGACGGGTCACGCGCGCAATGTCGCTGCCCTGGGCGGGCTCGGTGAGTTTCCACCAGACATGCGCCTTGTGCTGTCCCTCAGGCGTGACACCGCCGCTTTCGACCACCATCGTGGGTGGGCCGAGATGGCGCTCGAGATGGGCGCGCTTGGCGGCGATGTCGCCGGTGTCGATGTCGACGACCACCGTCTGCATTTGCTGGATATCGGCCGCCTTGGCCTGTCCTGGCTCGGCGACAGTGCCGGGAATCACATAGACGGCAGCGCCTTCGCGAGCCGCCCAGTTGGCAAAGGTGGTCATCTTGTCGGTGACATTTTCGCCGGCATCGATCCAGATGTTGTGCGGACGGCCATCGAAACCCTGGCCCTTGTCGATGAAGCTGCGGACCGGGATCAGCCCGTCGCAGTAGCCGAACACCACCTCCATGAATTGCGCGATCTGCTCCGGATCCGGCTCGTCACCGAACACGTCGATCTGCGACGGCGCATCGTTGAAATCGCGCCATGGGTTGAAGTGAACCAGGTTCTCTTTCGGGGCCTGAGGCGTCACGTTGGCACTGTCGGTACTGGTGTCGGTGGTCGTGTCGTCGCTCATGGTGCGGGCCTCGTGCAAGCGGGGTGTGGTGGGATCGTCGGGAACGTCGTCGCTCATGTGGGCATCCCCCAGCAGCGCTCCGCCCAGGAGCAGAAGCGGCATTCGAAAAAGTCGCGATTGGCGGCGACGCGTGGCAGCAACTCGCCAGCGTCGGTGGCCTGCAGGATCCGAACGCCGCGGTCGGACATGCGCTGCGCCAAATCGGCATCGAACGGCACCAACTCGTGGTGCATCTCTGCCGTGTCCTTGTTGATGGCGGTGAACAGGGCTGGCGCGGCGCTGATGCCCGGCACGGTTGCCTCCATGTAGGCCTGGTAAACCGCGATCTGGGCCGCATAGACGGGCTTTGATTGGGTCACGCCCTCCTTGACGCAGGCGCGCCAGTTCTTGGCGTTCATCGTCTTGCATTCCCAGAGCGCGGGAATGGCCAGCTCGAGACCTTCCGGCCCTGCGGCAATGATCCCGTCGACATGGCCGCGGATGCGCCCGCCAGCGACAGAGAAGCCGAACTGGCCACCATCGGGGCGATTGCCCTTGCGGGTGTAGAGCTCGAAGCCCGCGCCGCGCAGCCAGGCCACCGCCAGGTCCTCAAGGGCATGGCCGATGGCGAAGATGCGCAGCAGCTGGCCGGAGAACTCCTGCCCCTCGTCTTTCGGCGTGGCCGTGAACTCGAATTGCAGCGCGCGTTCGCAGGCGTGGCCAAGGCGAGAGCCACCGAGGTAATCACGCGGTGTCCTTGCCGCATTTTCGGCCGTGAGGGTCACATCGATGGTCTCGTTGACGCGATCGGCGAAGCTGGGGCGGCGGTTATAGTCCAGCATCAGAACGGCACCTCCGCCAGGCTGGCGATCTCGGCCATCTCGGCGCGGAAGGCCTCGACGGTGATGACGATCAGCCGGTGCATGTCGCTCTGGGTCAGCTGGGCCAGCGGCCGGTCCCAGCCGATCCGCTCCATCTCGGGGGCGAGCGCGCGCATGACGGCGGGCAGCGCCTGGGTTTCCTCTTCGGTGAAATCGACCATGCTCAGTCCTTTCCTGGCTTTGAGGGTGAAGGCCGCCTGGCAGCCCATGGAGCAGAACCAGCGGTAAGTTCGTTTGCCGCGAGGCGCGTGGGGATCGAACCAGCCGAAGCCGCGGGTGCGGGATGTGCAGACGGCGCAGAGCACCGGGCGCGGATGCCAGAGGCGATCACGGCCCGGTCGATCCGGAGCCTCTGTGGGCGGGGATGGGACTTGCGCGACATGGCTCACGCTGCCTCCAGCGCGGATGGGGCCGCGCTCAGGATCAGCTGGCGTATCGCGCGCTTGTTGAAGCCGAAGGTCATCAGGGCCGAGGCCTTGTAGCGGGTGAGGCCGTAATCGCTACGCGCGGCGGGCGAGAGATATTGCAGCTGCTTTTCGGTGGCGGGCTGGGTCAGCCAGGCACGTGTCTTGAAGGCGCTTTCGTCGGTCTCTTGGGTGTTCAGCCAGTCATCGGCCTGCGCAAGACAGACGCTGCGCTCTCCGATACCCAGAAGCTGCGGCTGCACCCCGCGTGCACCGCCGATGCCGTACCAGAGGCTGTCCAGCCAGAAGACGCCGCCCCAGGCCGAGAACCCCGTGGCCAGCAGCGCATCCTCGGTGCCGAAGAGATCGACCCATTCGAAGCTGGAGCGTTTCAGCAGATCGATTTCCGTCATCACGAAGTCGGAGAGCGCTCCACCGAGGGCTCCCTCACGGGTTTCGGCTTCGTCCTCGACCAACACCTCGCCGCAGATCGGGCATTCGCGCGATGCCAGTGGAATATCGGCCTGGCACGCCGGACAGGTTTTCGACGGG
>NZ_FZON01000014.1 GCF_900188425.1 Antarctobacter heliothermus | reverse complement strand
TAGGCTTTCAACGAACCCGGTCGTCTGCCGGAGCGCCATGCCGAAAAGGACTTTCATCGTCAGGCATGCCTGGATCGCGGCGTCGCTATAGAGCGGCTGCCGGCCTCGCTTGCCGGTCGGCGGTGGCACCCAGACCATGTCCGGGTCGAACCAGATCGTCAGGGAGCCGCGCTGCTTCAGCGCTTCGTTGTAGGCCGGCCAGTTCTTGGTCTTGTAGCTCGGCGGGATCGGTCTGCTCATGCAGGACAGCTACCACGCTGGATTCACGAGATGAATCCCTCAACCAGCCTTTGCGCAACAAAGCCTCCTGGAAGCGAGGATACTAACTTTGACGACACCGATGACCTGTACCGCAGAAGCGAAGAACCCGCCGTACAGGACATCTGGGGTCTCGACCTTTTCATACTGCATGCCCCAAAAGACGGAATCTCGGATCAGTTCAACAGTCTGGGGGACTGGACATCGTCAGTGACGGTTTTTGGACGGATGCAGGATGCCTTTAGAATTGCTGCGCGCGCAGATGTCGAGAATTCCGCATTTATCGTTAACATCGATGTTTTCGGTCCGCTGGAGAACGCCGTTGAAGAGCTGTTGGCCCTGCGGCAGACAAATTCGGGTCTGACAGTTGTTATCCTCTCCGCCGACTTCAAGAGGGACGAAGCCTCAATTGAGCGGGCGGCGATCGCCGACGCATCTATTCGACTGCCATGCAACCGGGAAAGACTAGAACGAGGTTTGGCAGCCGCGACCGAAAATGCCAAACAAAGGCGCCGTAGCGCATCGGAGTGAAGCCTGATAGCGGCGTTGATTTGCGTTCCGCAGAGACCCAGATTGGTGCGGCGTCGTTGAATTTCGTAAGATTCCGGCCTGGTTTTTTAGGTGGGCGGAGGCGTTTTTTCTTTTTTGTTTTCAGTGTCGTGAGTTGAGCCGTCAACAGAGTTCCTGTTGCGTGCTGCCTGAAAAATAGGCATGAGTTAACAAAACGTTAAATTTGTCGATTGTTTGGGGGGTGCTATGCGACGTTTCATTCTTTTGTTTGTTTTGTTGTTGACGGGAAGTGGGTTGGCAGACACAGCGACCCTAGAGATCCCTAAAACGTCGACGGAGAGGTTAGAACACTTCCGTATGGCGCAAGCATTCGATTGCCGGAATGTCAGCTGCAAACGTCTGAGATCCTGCGAAGAGGCCTGCTTCAAGCTGGTTCAGTGCGGCCAACGGGTAAGGGATCGCGACAACGACGGGATTCCTTGCGAAAACCTCTGTTCGCGTCGCTGCTAAGCAATAGGCCCGACCGTCTGGCCGGGCCTTTGTCATGGGGGCTTAGGCCCGCCGACGTCGTCCGCCGGTACGGCCCGCGCGGCCGCGGCCCTCATGCCCGGCCTTGGGCGGCTGGCGGTTGAACTCGATCCAGGCGGCACCGCCGTCGTCCTGGTTCATCAGAAAGTTGGCGGCGCGGATCGCCTCCATTTCCTTGCCCGGACGGGCGTTGGTGCTGCCCAACCCGAAGAGCGTCACAAAGGTCTCATCGTCGAGATCGTCGGGAAGGATAATCCCTGCGGCGGCGATTTCGGCCTTTTTCTCGGCAATCTTGGCGGCGTTGATCGGCAGGGCGACCGGATTCATGATGGCCGATGTCATGCCTGCGCCCATCGCCATCGGCAAAAAGGCGTTGTTGATGCCGTGCCGGTTGGGCAGGCCAAAGCTGATGTTCGACGCGCCGCAAGTGGTGTTTACACCCAGCTCATCCCGCAGCCGGCGTACAAGGGTAAACACCTGATGACCGGCTGTTGCCATGGCCCCGATGGGCATGACCAGCGGATCAACCACGATGTCATGGGCGGGAATGCCGAAATCGGCCGCCCGCTCGACGATCTTTTTCGCCACGGCAAAGCGGACATCGGGATCTTCAGAAATGCCGGTGTCATCGTTCGAGATGGCCACAACCGGAACATTGTACTTTTTGACCAGCGGCAGCACCAGTTCAAGACGTTCTTCTTCGCCGGTGACAGAGTTCAACAGCGGGCGGCCCTCGGCGGCGGCCAGACCGTTTTCCAGCGCACCAGGCACCGAACTGTCGATGCACAGCGGCGTGTCCACGACCCTTTGCACCACTTCGATCAGCTGTTTCATCAGCGTCGGCTCGACAAAGTTGTTGTCGGCGTAGCGCGGATCTTCGGCCATCTTGTTCGAGAACACGGCACCCGAGTTGATGTCCAGAATGCTGGCGCCGGCGGCGGCCTGTGCGATGGCGTCCGCCTCGACGCGGCTGAAATCGCCTGCTTCCAGCTCGACGTTCAGGATCTTGCGGCCGGTGGGGTTGATCCGCTCACCGATCACGCAGAACGGTTCGTCAAAGCCGATCACGGCGGTTTTGGTTTTCGATTCGACGATGGTGCGGGTCATGTCACGTCTTCTCCTGTCAGGCGGTCAAGCGCGTGCTCAAGCGCGGGGTCGTTGAAATCTGCTAGCGTCAACTGCGCGCCATGCTGGCGCAAATCTGCGTCCGAAAGGCCCGACCGCAAACCAACGGCATACGCCCCCGAAGCTGCGGCGGCCCGCATCCCCGAGGGGCTGTCTTCAAACGCGATGGCCCGATGCGCCGGTACGTTCAAGGTGCGCAACGCGGCCAGATAGGGTTCCGGGTCCGGTTTGCCACGCACGCATTCCTCACCGATTATCATGGTGTCGAACGCGTCGCGCATCCCGATGGCCCGCAACATGGCCTCGGCATTGTTGCGGTTTGCGTTGGTGACAATGGCCACCGCCCAACCGGCGTCCTTCGCGCGCGCCACCAGCTGTTCGACACCCGGCATGGCGGGGTAGGGGGTTGGCAGTCGTTCCCGAAACAGCGCCTCTTTGTGATCGGACAGCCCTTGTGGATCCTCCAGGTCGGGCAGGAACTCTGCAAAGAAGTCCACGTTCAGCCTTCCGTGGACATGCTGCATGTAGAACTCTTCAGTGATCTCGATGCCGTAAGGCGCCATGAGATCGACGTAGACCTCACGGTGAAGGTCATCGGTCATCAACATGGTGCCGTCCAGGTCGAACAGCAAAGCGGGCCTGGTCATGCGTCAGCCGTGCGCCGCTGCGGGGCGGGCCGCGTTGCCACCGTTGGCGATGGCCCATTCCGCGTTGGACTTGATCCCGCCCAACGGGAAGAAATGCACCTGCTCGATGTTGAAATCCGGGTTGGCGGCTTTGTGTGCCGCAAGCTGTTCCAGCACCTCGGTCGGCTCATAGGGCAGCAGCAGTTTCGTCACGTCCATGGCGCGCTTTTGCAGAACCTTCAGCGACGGGCCCACACCGCAGGCGATGGCGAACTTGATCAGCGTTTGCAGCTTGGCGGGACCGGCGATGCCGATGTGGATGGGCAGGTGGATGCCCTCGGCTGTCAGGCGATTCGCCCATTTGATGATCGGACCGGCGTCAAAGGCGAACTGGGTGGCCAGCGCCATTTGCGCGTCGGTCCGGTCAGAGAACGCCTGTTTCCAGCGCAGCGCCTGCATCACCATCGCATCCCCGCCATCGGCGTCGATGTCGCGGTTGCCTTCGGGATGGCCGGCGACGTGCAGGCGTGCAAAGCCAGCCTTGTCGAACAACCCGGTTTCCATCAACTGCATGGAACTGTCGAAGTCGCCGTGCGGGTTGGTCACACCACCGGCCAGCAGCAGCGCCTGATCGACACCGGCCTCACCCTGATACATGGCGATCCAGTTTTCCAGCGTGGCGGCATCCTTGATGATGCGGGCGGGAAAATGCGGCATGACCTTGTAGCCATCTGCGGAGAGACGCTTGGCGGTGCTGACCATCTCCTCGATCGGGGTGCCCTCGATATGGGCGATGTAGACGCGGGTGCCGGTCGGCAGCAGGGCGCGGAAATCCTCGACCTTGGACGCGGTGCGCGGCATCACCTCGATCGAGTATCCGTCCATGAATGCCTCAAGATCGGGGTTCCCGGTGCGCGGGGCCGCGTCGCGTTTGCGGAAATTCAACAGCGCCATCAGCGTCTCCTTCAGGGTCATTGCGGTGGCGGGCCTCAGGCCCAACCGTCGTTGGCGATCAGCGCCTTGATGCGCTCATGGTCGAATTCGGCGTCCAGCCGGGCGGCGGCGGCATTGGCGGCCTCCTGCATGTCGCCCTCAACGGTGCCCGAGGCCACCTTGTGCCACTCGGCAAGATAGGCGTCGGTCTCTGCGGCCCCCGTCTTCATGGCGGCGCGGTCGATGGCCTGCTCGAACCGTTCGGGCAACTGGACCTTCGCGCCGCGACGGCCCTTGCCCACAATGACCTGGGCGGGAATGTCGCGCCAGTAGACGATGGTCAGCTCTGCCATGGGTCCGATTCCCTTGTTTCTTTGCAACTCTTTACGCGCGGCACGACGCGGCGACGGGTCGGTTTTCGACGTGTCCCGCGTCATGCGCGACAGCTTATGCGTTCGGACGGCGGGTTCCAACCGTCCACAGCTTCAGAAGTTCTCACGAAAGATATGAGGAAGATTAACGTATCCTTTGAACGGCGGCCCATCCGGCGCCGCATCCCCCCCCACCAGACCCGGATTCATGGTGCTTGCGCGTTGCCGGAACGGCGCGTATCGTTGTGGGTAACTTAATCTCGGAAAAGGCGCAAAACCATGGCGCCCAAGCGTCCCAAGGCTGCGGGCGCTTTCCCGAAACCGGTCGAGAGCCCCGCGCCGTCACGACCCGATCCCAACGCGCTGTATGCCGCGCTGGATCTGGGAACAAACAGTTGCCGCATGCTGATTGCCCAGCCAAAGGGCAGCCAGTTTCATGTGGTCGACAGCTTCTCCAAGTCAGTCCAACTCGGGCATGGCCTTGAGAAATCTGGCCGCCTGAGCCGGTCGTCCATGGGGCGGACCGTGTCGGCGCTGCATGTCTGTCGCCAAAAGATCGAGCGCCACAAGGTGACACGCATGCGTCTGGTGGCGACAGAGGCGTGCCGTCGCGCCCGCAACGCGCGGGATTTCATCCACCACGTCAGCCGTGAAACCGGCCTCAAGCTGGAGATCATCCAGCCGGAGGAAGAGGCGCGCCTGGCGGTGATTTCCTGCGCGCCGCTGGTCTCGACCAAGACGGAACAGTTGCTGGTGGTGGATATCGGCGGCGGGTCGACCGAACTTGTCTGGATTGACCTGTCCAAGGTCGCGCCGCGTGAAAGACCGCGCGCCATCATGCGCCTGCACGCCGGATTTCACCCCCCTGACAGCCCGTTTCCGTCGGCCAAGGTTGTGGACTGGATCAGCGTCCCGCTGGGGGTCGCAACCCTGCGCGATCAGTTTTCCGATGTGCATGACGATGCGGCGCGCTATGCGCTGATGAGCTGGTACTTTGAGGAAAACCTTGCCGAGTTCGCCCCTTATCAGGACGAACAGGCGCGCGAGGGGTTTCAGATTGTCGGCACCTCCGGCACCGTCACAACCGTGGCCGCGTCCCATCTGGGTCTGCGCCGCTATGACCGGACCAAAGTGGACGGGCTGCGCATGTCGTCGGACCAGATCGATACCGTGGTCAACCGTTATCTGGAATTGGGCCCCGCCGGGCGGCGGCGCGATCCGCGCATCGGGCCGGACCGGCATGCCCTGATCATGTCAGGCTCTGCGATCTTGCAGGCGCTGTTGCGGTTGTGGCCGACGGACCGGCTGTCGGTTGCGGACCGGGGCCTGCGTGAAGGGCTGCTGTACGCCCAGATGTCGGCGGACGGGGTATTGGAGGACGGGCCGCTCTGACGGCCCGCCCCGCTTGCGATCAGGCGGTTGTATGCTTCAAAAGGGTAAAGCCGCCAAAGACCATGCGTTTACCGTCAAAGGGCATCTCGAACGGGCTGTCGTCCGACATCATCTTGGCCCAGCCCGCATCGCGCGCCTCTTTCGACGGCCAGAGGACATAACCTGAGGCCACGCTTTCACCGTCTTCCAGCTTGACCGCCATCGGCAGCGAGGTCACCTCGCCATCGGGCACGTCTTCGGCCCAGAGATCGACAGCCTCGATCGCGCCAAGGTCGAGAAACATCTTGTGCATGGGGACGAGAAACGCCTCATACTCGGCGCGTCTGGTGTCCTTCACGGGCGCAAGAAACAGGTCATAATACGGCATCGGTCCCTCCTGGATAAATCTGTGTCCAAAGGTGCGCGGGGCGGGGGCAATATGCAACGGCAATGTCGTGCCACCTTATCCGGGTTCCGGCGGGTTCGAGTTTGGCGTATGGCGGTAGGATCAAGAAAAGGCACCTGTGGCATGGCAAAGAAACCCACAAAGACGCCCTCCGGCAAGAACACGTCGGGGCGCGGACAACGCGACCTCAAGGTCAAGGTTAAGACGGCGCGCGGGCGCAAGCTGTCCTCGACCCTGTGGCTGCAGCGGCAGTTGAACGATCCTTATGTCAAACGCGCCAAGGAAGAGGGCTATCGCGGGCGCGCCGCCTTCAAGATCCTTGAGACCGATGACAAATACCGCTTTCTCGTGCCCGGCGCCCGGGTGGTGGATCTGGGCTGTGCCCCGGGTGGGTGGTGTCAGGTGGCTGTGCCGCGCGTGAACGCGCTTGGCGAAAAGCAGGGCAAGGCGCAGGGCTTTGTCCTTGGGATCGATCTGCAGGTGGTGGACCAGATCCCCGGCGCGGAACTGCATGTGTTGGATTTCATGGAGGACGGTGCAGACGACAAGGTCAAGGCATGGCTGGGCGGCAAGGCCGATGTGGTCATGTCGGACATGGCGGCGGCCTCTTCGGGGCACAAGCAGACCGACCACATTCGCATCATCGCGCTGTGCGAGGCGGCGGCCCATCTGGCGTTTGACGTCCTCGAAGAGGGCGGCACCTTTGTGGCCAAAGTCTTGCAGGGCGGGGCCGAAGGTACGCTTCAGGCGGAACTGAAACGGCGCTTTGAAAAAGTGTCGAATTTCAAACCGGGTGCGAGCCGCGCCGATTCAAGCGAAAAATTCGTTGTCGCCACGGGGTTCCGCGGCTGAGAGAGGTGATGGCCACGCCTTGCAGGCGGGCGGCCTCTCCCTCTGTCAGCGGGACATCGGTTGGGTTCGGTCTGTGCGGATCTTCGGACGGCATGGCCTCTTGCCGGTACAGATCGAACAACCGCGCGCGCCGCGACGTGCGCAATTGCGCAGGGGTCTGGTCAGTGTCTTGCATGGTGGCCTTTCGCCTGGCAGCGGCCCTGACCGGGCAGACACCCCGATCAACATAATAGTTGTTGCAGCGTTTGGTGCGCAAAAACAAGGGGAACGACGGCATTTGAGGGATTGACCCGCGCCGCCGTTGCCGTCTGGATAGGCGTGAAACGGGGAGGGCAAGATGACGGTGATCCTGTGTTACGGCGACAGCAATACCCACGGGACTTGTCCCTTGCCTGCGCCCGGCGTCGATCTGCGGCACCCGCCGGGGGATCGCTGGCCCGATGTGATGGCAGCCGCGCTGGGTCCGGACCATCGCGTCATTGATGAGGGCCTTCCGGGGCGCACTACGGTGCATGACGATATGGTCGAGGGCGGTATGCGCAATGGGGCGACGGTGCTGCCGGCGGTGCTGCACAGCCACAAACCGATCGACCTGATGATCCTGATGCTGGGTACAAATGACCTCAAGACGCGGTTTTCCGTTTCTGCGTGGGAGATTGCGCGGTCGGTCGAACGGCTGGCGCTGATGGCGCGCGCCGAGGGCGTGGTGCGCGACATTCTGTTGGTCGCACCCGCGCCTGTACGTGAGACGGGCAGTCTGGCCGAGGTTTTTGCCGGGGCAGAGGCACGCCAGTGCGGGCTGGACGGGTTCCTTTCGGCGGCTGCCGAAAAACAGGGGTTCGGTTTTATGCGCGCCGGGGATCACGTTACGGTGTCCGACATGGACGGGGTGCACTGGGCGCCAGAGGATCATCACCGGTTTGGCTCGGAAATGGCAAGGTACGTGGCGGAGCGGTTGGCGTGATGCGCCTGATCGCTGTTCTGCTGCTGGCGGGGTGCGCAGCTGCGCCCGACACGACCAAACTGCCCTTGCGCAACCCCACTGCGCCTGTCGCCTCGCAGACCGATGCCGCGCTGGGACGGCTGGCCGGGGACTGGCGTGTTGTGCAGGCAGCGGGGATTGCGCCGGGGGCGCAGCTGCGTTTTGGCGCGGATCAGGCGGTTCTGGCGGGGCAGGCGGTGGCGCTGTCGGATCAGGGGCGCGGGCGGCTGCTGCTGGGGGACAGGCCCGTCTGGATCTACTGGATTGACGCCGACAACCGCACTGTCGCCATGGGCGACCCGGACGGGCAGCGCGTCTGGATCATGGACCGGACAGGCCGCCCGGGTGAGCGTCTGCGCATCGCGCGTGAAATCCTGCAATGGTATGGCTATGATCTGACCCGACTGGAGGCGACATGACCCGTGTACTGATCACCGCCGGGGCCGCCGGTCTGGGGCGCGCCATGGCCGAAGGCTTTCTGGATCGCGGTGACCGGGTGGCGGTCTGCGATATCGACGCGCAGGCGGTGGCCGAGTTTGCCAAGGCGAACCCGGATGCCATCGCGCAGGTTGTCGATGTCACGGACGAGGTCGGCATGGCGCGTTTTCTGGCGCATGTAGAACAGATATTTGGCGGAATCGACGTTGTCTGCGCCAATGCGGGTACGGGTGGTCCCGCGGGACGGATCGAAACGCTGGATCTGGATGCCTGGCGCGCCTGCATCGACGTGAACCTGACCGGGGCCTTTCTGACCTGTCGCTGGGCGGCGCGCCTGATGCGGGCACAGAAAAGCGGCGCGATTGTGCTGACCAGCTCAACCGCCGGTTTGTTCGGCTATCCGCTGCGTGCGCCTTATGCCGCCGCGAAATGGGCCATCGTCGGGCTGACAAAGACACTGGCCATGGAGCTGGGGCCAGAGGGCGTGCGGGTCAACGCCATCTGCCCCGGCGCGGTCGAGGGCGACCGGATGGACCGGGTTGTGGCCATGGAAAGCGCGGCCTCGGGCCTGTCAGCGGACGCAGTGCGGGCGCAATACGTCAAGGGCGTTTCCCTGCGCAGTTGGTTCACGGCAGAGGAGGTGACAGAAACCGTCCTGTGGCTGACCTCATCCGCGGCGCGCAAGATTTCCGGGCAGATCATCTCTATCGACGGGCATACCGAAACACTGGTGCCGTGACGGGTTCTGCATGGTCATTCGCGCTTTCTGCCGGGTGTGCAGGCGCGTAGCCTGCAATCTGGGCGCACAGTCATCGCGATAAGGGAGAGGCAAGTGGCAAGACGGGCAGCGATCATTGGTGGCGGCGTCATCGGCGGCGGCTGGGTGGCACGCTTTGCGCTCATGGGCTGGGAGGTGCGGGTGTTTGACCCGGACCCAGAGGCAGAGCGCAAGATTGGTGAGGTCATGGCAGGCGCCGCGCGGGCATTGCCGATGCTCTATGAGACGCCGATGCCGCCGCTGGGGCCGATCAGCTTTCACGCCACCATGGCTGAGGCGGTTGCAGGTGCGGAGTACATTCAGGAAAGCGTGCCAGAGCGGCTGGACCTGAAACACAAGGTCTACGCAGAGATCCAGAAAACCGCCTCTGACAGCGCGGTTTTGGCCTCTTCCACCAGCGGGTTCAAACCCTCGGAGCTGCAAGAGGGGGCCGCGCGGCCCGGTCAGATCGTAGTCGCGCATCCGTTCAACCCGGTCTATTTGCTGCCGCTTGTTGAACTGGTGCCGGGGCCGCAGGGCGCGCCGGACATCGTCGCCGCTGCGCGCGACATCCTGACAGAGATCGGGATGTACCCCCTGCATGTCCGGGCCGAGATCGACGCCCATATTGCCGACCGGTTCCTGGAGGCGGTCTGGCGGGAGGCGCTGTGGCTGGTCAAGGACGGCATCGCCACGACTGAGGAAATCGATAATGCGATCCGCTATGGCTTTGGTCTTCGCTGGGCGCAGATGGGCCTGTTCGAGACCTACCGCGTGGCGGGCGGCGAGGCGGGGATGCGGCATTTCATGGCGCAGTTCGGCCCGGCGCTGGAATGGCCTTGGACCAAGCTGATGGATGTGCCTGAATTCACCGACGAACTGGTGGACCTGATCGCAGGGCAGTCCGACGCACAATCCGGCCACTTGTCGATCCGCTCGCTGGAACGGTTGCGCGATGACAACCTTGTGGCGATTTTGCGTGCGCTCAAGGGACAAGAGGCGGGCGCCGGCAAGCTGATCCGCGATCACGACGACGCAATGCGCGTCCCGCTGGAAGAGACTGTCCCGATGGTCACGGTGCGCCGTATCGTGCCGGTGGACTGGACCGACGTGAACGGCCACATGAACGAAGGCCGCTACGGACAGGTGTTTTCCGACGCCAGTGAGGAGTTGATGACATTTGTGGGTGCGGATCGCGCCTATATTGATGCAGGCAACAGTTATTTTACCGCTGAAACCAACGTGAAGTACATCTCGGAAACCCTTGCAGGTGAAGCGATTATTGTCGAAACGAAGGTGGTACAGGGCGAGGGCAAGAAACTGCGCCTCTGGCATGAGATGAAGCGCGCTCAGGATGGTGAAATGCTGGCCACTTGCGATCAGTTCCTGTTACACGTCTCGTTGGAAACACGCCGCAGTTGCCCGCCGTTGGACACCGTCCGTGCCCGGGTCGAGCGGCTTGCAAAGGCGCATGCGGACGCGTGAGGCGAAAGGCGCTGACGTGCCCAGATCTGATAGGCAAAAACGTGGCAAGGGAACTCATGGAACCGCGCAGATTTCTGACCGACTTGTTCGAAGTGGCCGTCGCCGCAGCTGATCCGTTGAAGGCGCTTGAGGGCATTCTGCCCGACAAACCCAAGGGGCGGACCATTGTCGTGGCTCTGGGCAAAGGGGCAGCGCACTTGGCGGCGGCATTTGAAACGCTCTGGGACGCGCCGGTCGAGGGCGTGGTCGTGACGCGCTATGGCTACAGCGCGCCCTGTCGGCACCTGCCGGTGCTGGAGGCGGCGCATCCGGTGCCGGATGAGGCCGGTGTGGATGCTGCTTCAGCGGTGATGCGGGCGGTCAGTGGTCTGACGGCGGATGATCTGGTCGTCGCGCTGGTGTGCGGCGGCGGGTCGGCGTTGTTGCCCGCGCCTCCGCAGGGCCTGACGCTGGAAGACGAACAGGCGCTCAACCGCGCGCTGTTGGCTTCTGGCGCGCCTATCGGCGTGATGAACGCCATTCGCAAACATGTGAGCACGATCAAGGGCGGACGTCTGGCGGCGGCCGCCCACCCGGCGCGGGTGGTTTCGCTGGTTGTGTCGGATGTGCCGGGGGACGATCCGGCGCAGGTGGCCTCTGGTCCGACGGTGCCTGACCGGGTGACACGCAGCGATGCCCTTGCGATGATTGAGGCGCGAAATATCAAGCTACCTGAAAGGATTATGGCGCATCTTTCAAGTGAAGGTTGCGCCGCCCCCAGCCCCACGGATCGGGTATTTTCCCGCAATGAGGTCCGGGTCATCGCTTCGGCTCGTCTGTCGCTGGAGGCGGCGGCGGCACGGGCCGAAGCGCAGGGGATCAGCGCGGCGATCCTGTCAGACGCCATCGAGGGCGAGGCCTATGACGTGGGCCGTGTCCACGCGGCTCTGGCACGCGAGGTTGCGCTGCGCGGGCGTCCTTTCACCGCCCCTGTGGTGATCCTGTCAGGAGGCGAGACGACGGTCACTCTGGGCGCGTCCCCCGGGCGTGGCGGGCGCAACACGGCTTTTCTGATGGGATTGGCCGAAGGGGTCGAGGGCGTATGCGGCCTCACCGCTCTGGCCGCCGACACCGATGGGATCGACGGCACCGAAGACAACGCAGGTGCCTTTGTCGACGGCAGCAGTTTTGACCGGCTGCGCGGTCTTGGGCATGATCCGAGGGGGTTTGTGCAACGACAAGACCCCTATAGCGCCTTTGAGGCCTTGGGGGACATTTACGCGCCCGGTCCAACCGGTACAAACGTAAATGATTTCAGGGCGATATTGATCAATTCTCAGCCATAGTCGTAGCCAAGACGGGCCTCTGTCTCCAGGTCCAGGGTTTCTCGCAGAAGGGCCATATCGGGATCTGACAGCGCCTTGGGCGTGTCGGGCCGCGTCTCTATCGCCGGCTGAAACTTGGACCCAAGCCGCTTGTGGACAGGGCGCAAGGCACCGTCACGGGGCGGCAGGTCCAGCCCCGCGTGGACCGAATCCAGAAACGCCTCAGGCGCGGCCTGTACCGTTTCCAGACGGCACAGGACAACGGTACATCCCCGGCGATGGTAGGATAGCAACCCCTGCAATTTCGCGCGCCGCAGGGTGAAAAGATTGCGAAAGACCTGCCCGGTGATCGGGTGGCGGTCGTGTTGCAGTGGTTGGCCCAGTCCACCATGTTCAGCGACCTGCGGAAAATACCGTTTTCGGTCCGCCACGGTGCGCCACGGCGCTCGGATGAAGTCCGCAAATTCCATGGCTTGCATCGCTGGTGGACAGTGCCAAGGTTTGGCATGCATCGACAGTGCCCAACTGCGGGCGTCGCGCAGGGTGCATATGATCGCTGAATCCTGGGGGATCGCGGTCATCAAGGGAAACCCATGTTTCCAGCCGAAATCCTCAACCGGCTTCAGAGGCGTGTTGCGACCCAGCAGGCGTTTGATGAAGTTGGTCCCCGAAGACCGCTCTCCAAAAACTTGAAAGCGAGTTGGCGGGCCATGGGGGCGAGTGATTTGCCAGCCGATGTCGCGAAATTCGGGATCGATCATGGGTTTGACTGCCTGTTTTTCCACAAGGTAGCGACAAGACTTTCAGAATGCGATTCCCCAGATGCACGGGCTGGGCTAGTCTGGCGTCAAAACAACAGGCGAAGAGGCCAGAGCAGATGCAATCGGTTGCGGCGGCGCTGACCATGGTGCGCGGAGATGCGTTCTTTTTGAAGGCATGGCTGCGTCACTACGGCGAAACCCTGGGGCGCGAGAATTGCTATATCGTCAACCACGGCCATGGCGAGGATGTATGTGATCTGGCAAAGGGGTGTAATATCATTGGGATACCCGGTGATCCTCATCCAAATTTTGATATGAAACGGTGGCGTATGCTGAACAACCTCGTTCAGGGACTGCGTTGTTACTATACCCATGTGGTTGTCGGCGACGTGGATGAACTGGTGGTGGTGGACCCAGCGCATGGCGGCTCATTGCTGGAGTACCTGGGGAACACCCGCCCCAAACGTGTTCTGACACCTCTGGGTCTGGAGGTGATCCACCGCACCGACATCGAAGACGCCCCGATCGGTGGTCAGATCCTGGGGCCGCGTCGGCACGTCCGGCTGGCACCGCATTACTCCAAACCCTGCGTGATCAGCCATGGGGCCAAAATTGCGCGTGGCGGTCATTTTACCCAGTATGAACACCTGATTGCCCCGGAGGAACTGTATCTATTCCACCTGAAATTCTGTGATTTCACCAACTACGCGACCACCATGAACGCACGCAACAAGGTGACAGCAGAGGTGGGCACCGGCATTCAGGACACGGCCATCGGGCGGCATTGGTTCGCCGAGGCGCGCGGCGAGGACCGCGAGGTGTTTGATGCCTTCGCGCGGTTGCCGATGCAGGACGGGTTTGACCTGTCGTGGGTTCGAAAACGCATGAAACGCAGTTGGGCACCGCGCGGCGAAACCGGCTTTTATGCCTTCAAGCGACCGGATTACGACGGACAATACCTGTTGCCCGATCGTTTTGTCGGGGTGATCTGAGCAGCGTTATCCGCGTGACGACGTGAACCGGATCTGGTCGATGTCGAGGCCGGGAAACACATCGCCGACTAGGTCGCCCGCTTTTGCCAGAAAACCTTGTGAATGGCCGTCCAGCAGATCGTAGCCCAGCAGGTAGATCGCGTCGGGTGTGTAGAACATGGCAAAGGCCAGCGCCGCGCCCAAGACATAGGCGCGCCCGTTCTTGCGGCCGACGCCTGCGGTCAGGGCGGTGCGAATGACCTGAAGCGTCAACATGACCAGTGTCGCGGCCAGAGCGGCGGTCAGGGCAGACAGGACCAGCTGTTGGGTGTCTGAGGTCAGCCCCTGTTGGCGCAGGGTTGCTTCGATCGTGGCGCGATTGGTGCCGATTGCTGCAGCCGTATAGGCGGCGCCGAACCCCAGCAGGGCCGCAGTCACGACCTTGGGTTGGGTCCGGTTCCGGCCGCGCGGGCCACCGACCTGTCCCATTGGATCGATCTGCTTGACCCTGCGGCTGAAATCACCGTGGTCTTGCTTGCGAAAGGCGGAGGGGCGATAGGGCATTGTCATGCCCCATTGGGTAACGCGCGATTGCGGCGGGATTTCCGGCGAAATGTGGCGGAAAGCCGTTTTTTGTCCTCAAGTCATGCGGGTTTTTCATCAAACCCGTGACTAACTCCGCCACGTCGGGCACTGGCAGAGCGTTCCAGGCGGGAATGGCACGGGACCCAAAAGCCCCGCGCACACCGCGTTAGCGGATCGCGTCAAGGATACGCGCCCAGCTGCGGATGCCCTTGTGAAAACTCTCGACGTCGTATTTCTCATTCGGGGAGTGGATCTGGTCATCGTCCTTGCCCCAACCCACCAGCATCGAATCCATGCCGAGGATCTTTTTGAAATAGCCCGCCACCGGGATCGACCCGCCGCAGCCGGTAAAGGCGGCCTCATGTCCCCATTCCGCGCCCAGCACGCTGCGCGCCGACTCAAACGCCGGGTGCGTCGTCTGCATCTGACTGGCAGGAGAGGCGCCGTGGCCGTGAAAATCGACCGTCACGTCCTCGGGCAGCTGCGCGCGGACCCAGTCGCGGAAATGCTCCCGCAGCTTGTGCGGATCCTGCTGGCCGACAAGGCGAAAGCTGACCTTGGCCGAGGCCTTGGAGGGCAGCACCGTCTTGAACCCGTCGCCGGTGTAGCCGCCGATGATGCCGTTGACCTCGGCGGTGGGGCGCGACCAGATCATTTCCAGCGCCGAACGGTCCTGTTCCCCGGCGGGCTTCGCAAGACCCACGTCACCAAGGAACGTGGCGTGGTCGAAATTCAACGCGTCCCACTGCGCCTTGATCTCATCCGACAGTTCGGGGACGTCATCGTAGAAATGCGGCACTTGAATGCGTCCGGTGACGTCATGCAGATTGCCAAGAATGCGGCAAAGGTGGGTGATCGGGTTGGCCGCCGCACCACCGTACATGCCCGAATGCAAATCCTTGGCGGGGCCGGTCAGAGTGATTTCCTCACCCAGCAGCCCGCGCAATTGGGTGATGATCGACGGCACGCGACTTTCAAACAGGCCGGTGTCGCAGATCAGGGCCAGATCGGCTTTCAGTTCATCCTTGTTGGCCTCTAGGAAGGGGATCAGGGACGGAGAGCCGCTTTCCTCTTCGCCCTCGAAGAAAAAGGTGATGCGGCAGGGCATGGTGCCGTGGACGGATTTCCACGCCCGGCACGCCTCGACAAAGCTCATCAGCTGGCCCTTGTCGTCAGACGCGCCGCGCCCGCGGATCACCTTGCCCTTGGGCGTGTCCTCGATCTGCGGGTCAAACGGATCGCGGTCCCACAGGTTCAGCGGGTCGACCGGCTGCACATCGTAGTGTCCGTAGAACAGCACATGCGGGCCGTCGCCCTCGACGTGGCCAACAACCATCGGATGGCCGGGCGTCTCGCGCGTCTCTGCCGCGATGCCAAGACCCTTCAGGTCGGCGACCAGCCAGTCGGCGGCCTGCTGGCATTTGTCGGCGTAGGCCGGATCGGTCGAGATCGACGGGATGCGCAGCAGCGCCATCAGCCGGTCAAGCGCTGCGGGCAGGTCGGAATCGATCTGGGAAAGGGTGGCGTCAAGGGACATGAGACTCTCCTGCTGGTTTTGACGCGGACCCTAGCAGAGGGCAGGGCACTGTCCAGCAGGTCGGCTCAGAGGGCTATCAGCGCCGCCGCTGCCAGAACCTCACCCGTGGGGGCCCCGGTGGGCGAGCCGCCCGGCGGCTCATCCGACACGGCCAGCGCCGCGCCGGTCAATTGCGCGACAAGATCCGGCGACAGGGCGATCCGGGCACTGTCCGTCTCGGGCAAAACCCCCAGCGACACCGGGGCGGGTGCGCCATCGGCGATCAGCCACAGTTCCAGAGCACGGCCCGGACGCGGACCGCCTTCGAGCCGGGCAAGCACCAGTTCGTCGCCTGTGACCGTCGCATCGAACCGCAATGTCCCGTCCGTCGAGGCGATCTGTGCCCCGAACTCTGGACCCTGCAGCAGCGATGGAATGGGCGAGATGACCACAAGAGCCGCCAGCGTCGCCAGTCCCAGCCCGGTTCCCAGCCACCAGCGCCGGGTCGTTGACGCGGGCGCGCCGCCCAGCGTGGTCAGCAAGGCGCGCCGGGTTTGGGCGGCGGGCGGAATGTCTTCCAGCTCATCGGCCATCGGCGCCAACCGCGCCTCCCAGTCGCGGACGCGGGCGGCAAAAACCGGGTCGTCAATGACGCGGCGGTCCATGGCGCGCTCGATATCCGGCGACAGCAGGCGCAGCACATATTCGCCGGCCATCAGGTCGTCGTCGTCATCGGGCATCTCTGGCAGGTCGGCGCTCATCGGGACATGCACTCCCTGAGACTTTGCAGGCTGCGGCGCAGCCAAGTGCGCATGGTATTCAACGGCACATCGAACCGCGCGGCAAGGTCTGAATAGCTTTTTCCTTCAAGGTAGGCGCCGCGCACCGCATTGGCCCGGTCACCGGGCAGTTCGCGCAGACAGGCCACGATCCGGCGGCTTTCCGAGGCGGCGATCGTCGCGGCCTCGGGTCCGGGGCGGGTGTCGGGCAGGACATCGGTTTCAGACCCGACCTTGCCGGTTTGCGCCTTTTGACGGGCCCGCAAGCGGTCTATGGCAATGTTGCGCGCCACGGTAATCAGCCAAGTCATCGGGCTGTGGCCCGTGACCGCATAGCGGTCGGCCTTGTTCCAGACCCGCAGGAACACCTCTTGCAAGGTGTCCTCGGCCTCTTGCCGGTCTTTCAGGACGGAGTGACAGACGGCCAGCAGTTTGCCGCTGGTTGCATCGTAAAGCGCGGCAAACGCGGTCCGGTCACGCAAGGCGGTGCGCGCGATCAGTGTCTCAATGTCGCCACGGGTTGTCATGCGCGCTCCGGTCTGCAAGGACAAAGATATTAGTGCCACCGGATGCCGAGGCAATGCAATCATGTTTCCGATATGCGTCATTTCGTTTCGCCAAGGGGTGGGTTGCGGGTTATCTTTTGATTCAGATCAAGGATGCGACGCTTGGTCCGGACCTAAACGGTAGACAGAATTGTCCGTGGGCTTTAGGTATTCATGAACTTGAATAAGCTGTGCCTGCAGTACCGGCCCGAAAAGGGGCCGTAAGTAGAAGGAGGATCCCGGTGGACTACACCGCGAAACTGGATGACGCCCTGAATCGTCTTCATGAGGAAGGCCGTTACCGCACCTTCATCGACATCGAACGCAAGAATGGTCAGTTCCCGCACGCCACCTGGCGCAGGCCCGACGGCAGCGAGGCGCCGATCACCGTCTGGTGCGGCAATGACTATCTGGGCATGGGGCAACACCCGGCTGTCCTGGCGGCCATGCATGAGGCGATTGACGCCACGGGCGCGGGCTCGGGCGGGACGCGCAATATTTCGGGCACCACGGTCTATCACAAACAGCTGGAGGCAGAACTGGCCGATCTGCATGGCAAGGAAGCCGCGCTGCTGTTCACCTCTGCCTATATCGCCAACGACGCGACGCTGAGCACGCTGCCCAAGCTGTTTCCGGGGCTGATCATCTATTCGGATGAGCTGAACCACGCCTCGATGATCGAGGGCATCCGCCGCAATGGTGGGGCCAAGCGTATCTTCAAGCACAACGATCTGGACGATCTGCGCGCCAAGCTGGAGGCGGATGATCCTGCCGCGCCCAAGCTGATTGCCTTTGAATCGATCTATTCGATGGACGGCGATTTTGGCCCGATCAAGGAACTGTGCGATCTGGCGGATGAATTTGGCGCGCTGACCTATATCGATGAGGTCCACGCCGTCGGCATGTACGGGCCGCGCGGGGCAGGGGTGGCGGAACGTGACCGCCTGATGCACCGCATCGACATCATCAACGGCACGCTGGCCAAGGCCTATGGCGTGATGGGCGGCTATATCGCGGCCTCGGAAAAGATGTGTGACGCTGTACGCTCTTACGCGCCCGGTTTCATCTTTTCGACATCTCTGGCCCCGACGCTGGCCGCTGGGGCAACTGCCTCTGTCGCGCATCTCAAGCGCGACCAGTCGCTGCGCGAGCAGCACCAGACACAGGCAAAAATCCTCAAGACCCGGCTCAAGGGTCTGGGGATGCCGATCATTGATCACGGGACTCATATCGTGCCGGTGATCGTCGGTGATCCGGTCCACACCAAGCAATTGTCCGACATGTTGCTTGAGGGCTATGGCATCTATGTTCAGCCGATCAACTTTCCCACTGTCCCGCGTGGGACAGAGCGGCTGCGGTTTACGCCCTCTCCGGTGCATGGTCCCAAGGAAATGGACCGGCTTGTTCACGCAATGGATGAATTGTGGAGCCACTGTGCGCTGAATCGCGCTGAAATGGCAGGCTAAACCCCGCGTATTCCTGTCAAACGCCTTGAGATGTGTTAGGCTTGCAGCAATAACCGGGTTGCGCGAATCGTGCAGCCTGGACCGGGCAGGCACATAATGATGGGTAAGATGGGGCAGTCTCGCTATGATTGGGCGAAAATCCCAGCACCGTGACGACAGTGGCGATGGGGCATCGCCACAAAGCTTTGACGACTTCAAGTTGAAGTTGGGCGATGTCATGCGGGGCGAACGAGCGACTATGGGCAAGTCGCTGCTTGACGTTCAGCGTGAGCTGAGGATCAAAGCCAGCTATATTGCGGCAATTGAAAACTGTGACCCGTCGGCATTCGACACGCCCGGCTTTATCGCAGGCTATGTCCGCTCTTATGCGCGTTATCTGGGTATGGACCCGGATGAGGCGTTTGCGCATTTCTGTGCCGAAAGCGGGTTCTCCGTGGCGCATGGCATGTCGCAAGAAGCATCGGTTGTCCGCAAACCGCGCAAGGATGAACCGCGTCCGCGCAGCCGCGATTCCATCGCCGAACCTCGGATGCCGTTTGCCCCGGCGGGCGACAGCCTGTTGTCCCGGATCGAACCGGGTGCGATCGGTTCTTCGCTGGTCTTGCTGGCCCTGATCGGTGGCATCGGCTACGGCGGTTACCGCGTCCTGCAAGAAGTGCAGCGCGTTCAGGTGACGCCGGTCGATCAGACCCCGATTGTTCTCAGCGAACTTGACCCGCTGCAGGCGGCCATCGCCCCCAGCGCGCGAACACAGACGGATGACCTGCAACAACAGGCTGGCGTCTTTACCCCACCCACGACAGAGGCGTTTGACCGGCTCTATCGCCCGCAGGCGCTGGATGTGCCGGTTCTGGTCGCGCGCGATGCGCCGATCTCGACTCTGGACCCAGAGCGTGTTGGCGTTTTTGCGGGCAGTGGCCGTCGCGGTCTGCCAGCAGTGCAGGACAGTTCCTTGGCCGCGGCCGCGCTGGCGCAACGCCTTGTGGCAGAGGGCGTTATCCCCGATTCCGCACCCGCCGCCACACCGCTCTCTGCGCCTCAGGGCGTCACCGTCGTTGCCGTGCGTCCCGCCTGGGTCGAGGTGCGCGACGAGGCAAGTGGCGTGCTGATCTCACGCGTGTTGAACGCTGGCGATACCTTTGCGGTGCCGCGCGGCGCGGTGAACCCGCGTATTCGTGTCGGCGAATCCGGGGCGGTCTATTTCTCGGTCAACGGGCAGGCCTTTGGGCCGGCTGGCACGCCAGGGCGTGTGACCAGCAAGATTTCACTAGCCGCCGCTGATGTTGTGGACCGCTACAGTGTGGCGAACACCGCCAAGGACGGCGATCTCATGGCGGTGTTGACGAAATTGAACATGGCCGCGCCGCAGGTGGCTCCGTCGCAACTTGCCAGTGCCGCGCCCGCCAGTGTCGAGCCTGTCAATGTAGAGCCGGTCCAGCGCGCGGCGCAGACGCCGATCCTGACAGAACTGGCCCGCAACATTCCTTCGGTGCCGCCGGTGGCCCGTCCAGACAGCATCGCCCTTGCGGCGGTTCTGGCGGCAGCACCTTCGCCGACACCGCCGCCCGCTCCCGTTGCACCCGCACCTGAGGCGCCGGTTGCGGCCACTGCTCCTGTTGACCCGGTCGTGACCCCAGACCCGGCGCCTGCGCCGCAAATAGCCCTGCCGCGCGTCACGGCGGAACCCACGCCTGGCATTACCGTGGTGGCCGTGGCCGAAACATGGGTTGAGGTCACCTCGCCCTCGGGCAAGAAACTGCTGGCCCGGTTGCTGAAACCCGGCGACAGCTATGAGGTGCCGCAGACCGAACAGGCCGCGACAATCTTTTCCGGCAATGCCGGTGGCGTGTTCTTTGCGGTCAATGGCCAGACGTATGGTCCCTACGGCCAGAGCGGGCAGTTCGGTCGCAACCTCGCGCTGTCGGCAGAAACGATCCAGCAGGAATTGCAAGTGGCTGACCTGACCCAGAACCAAACTCTTGCCAAGGTCGTGGCAGAGCTGAACCTTCAGGGGCAGTGATCGCGCGGATTGGGACGGGTTGGCGGGTGGTCTGACCGCGCGTGAATGACTATGTTCCCCACGAACCCAGACTAACACAGGACAGAGCGCATGAGCCTCAACCACGTCCGCCCGTGGCGCAACATCTATCGTCGCAAATCGCGTCAGATCATGGTCGGCAACGTGCCGGTCGGCGGCGATGCACCGATCACCGTGCAGACCATGACCAACACGGTCACCACGGACATTCCCGGCACCATCGCTCAGGTGCAAGCCGCAGCCGAGGCGGGGGCCGATATCGTCCGTATTTCTGTACCTGATCAGGACTCGTCCCGCGCGCTCAAGGAAATCGTGCGTGAAAGTCCGGTGCCGATCGTCGCAGACATCCATTTCCACTACAAACGCGGGATCGAGGCCGCCGAGGCCGGTGCTGCTTGTCTGCGGATCAATCCCGGCAACATCGGCAGCCAGGACCGCGTGCGTGAGGTCATCAAGGCCGCGCGCGACCACAACTGTTCCATCCGGATCGGGGTGAATGCCGGGTCGCTCGAAAAGCACCTGCTGGAAAAATACGCAGAGCCGTGCCCCGACGCCATGGTCGAGAGCGGTCTGGATCACATCAAGATCCTGCAAGATAACGATTTTCACGAATTCAAGATCAGCTGTAAGGCGTCCGACGTCTTTATGGCCGCCGCTGCCTATCAGCAATTGGCCGACCAGACCGATGCGCCCATCCATCTTGGCATCACTGAGGCGGGCGGGCTGATGTCCGGTACGATCAAATCCGCCATCGGGTTGGGCAACCTGCTGTGGATGGGGATTGGCGACACGATCCGCGTGTCGCTGTCAGCGGACCCTGTCGAAGAGGTCAAGGTTGGTTATGAGATCCTGAAAAGTCTCGGCCTGCGCCATCGCGGCGTCAATATTATCTCCTGCCCGTCCTGTGCGCGGCAGGGGTTTGACGTGATCAAGACCGTCGAGACGCTGGAAAAGCGGCTGGAACACATCAAGACGCCAATGAGCCTGTCGATCATCGGCTGTGTGGTGAACGGCCCCGGTGAGGCGCTGATGACGGATGTCGGGTTCACTGGTGGCGGCGCGGGCAGCGGTATGGTCTACTTGGCAGGCAAGGCCAGCCACAAGATGTCGAACGACCAGATGGTCGAGCACATCGTGGAAGAAGTGGAAAAACGCGCCGCAGTGATTGACGCCGAAGAGGCCGCAGCGTCTGAGGCCGCAGAGTAACGCCTAGCCGCCCGCGTCTGTCAGATAGCGGTGCAGTACAAAGGCGGGCATGTGCCCCCGGATCATCCTGTCATGCATGACGTAGGACGGCAGTATGTCCAGACCCAGCGCCGCCATCGTTGCGGCGTGGTCTGGATTGGCCGTATCCAGCACGGCGACTCTGATCCCCAGATCCTTAGAAATTTGCCACAGATCTGTTAGCGCGGTTGCGCAATCGGGGCAGTCCGGACCAATCAACAGCGCAATGGCCGGAGTCCCTTTGGGGCCGAAACCGGGGCTTTTGGGATCGAACAGGGACTCCTGACGGGCAATTCCGGTGAGATCGGCCTGTCTTTCATCGGTGTAGAGATCAATCGGCGCCGCCGGTGCTTCCAGCGCGCGGAGGCGCCCAAGGAACTCGGCCTGCAATCCGCCGTCACCTGCGGGCAAGGGACCATCGTCCGCGCCCAGCGGTCCGGAAAAACAGGAAAACGCGGCGACCAGGAGCAGCCGCCGCGCGTGGTAAGGGTTCATTGGCTGTCGCGGACCTCGTCGACGATCTGGCGCATGGTCGGCAGCGGCGCGTAGCCGCGCACCATCTGGTCGCCAAAGACAAAGCTGGGGGTGCCATTGATGTTCATGGCCAGCGCCAGTTCCCGGGTTTCGGTGATCCGGCGGGTGACTTCGTCGCTGTCCATCTCGGCCATGATTGCCTCGGCATCGAGGCCCAGTGTTTCAGCGATGCGGCGTAGCGGGCCGTTGCCGGGGTTGCCTTCCAGCGTGATCAGCGCATCATGCACGGACTTGTACGCCTCGTCGCCCGCGACGATCAGGGTGGCGATGGCAAAGCGCGACGACACCAGCGATGCCTCGCCCAGGATGGGGAATTCCTTGACGATGAACCGGATGTTGCCATCGGATTCGATCAGTTCGGACACTTCGGGGTGGGCGCGACGGCAGAAACCGCAGCGATAATCCGAAAACTCGATCACGGTCACGTCGCCGTCTGGATTGCCGCCAACCCAGGAAAACCCGTCATCCATCAGGCGGGCCATGTTGTCAGCGACAAGCGTGTCGTCCTGCGCGAGCTGCGCGGCCTTTTCGCGCTCTTCCAGAACGGCGACCGCCTCCATGATGACCTGCGGGTTTTCCAGCAGGTAGGCGCGCACTTCGGCGCCAAACACGTTCTTCTGTTCCGGTGTCATGTTGGCGAAATCGAACGCATCAGCATCCTGCGCCATGGCGACAGGCGCGGCCAGAAGACACAGAGCGGCCACAGAGGCGTGCAGGGCAGGTTTGGAAAGGAACATGGGAACTCCCGAAAAAGGTGATGTTTGGGTTACTTGGCTCGTTTCGCCGCATCTAGCACATCTTGCGCCCGTTGCCACGGGGCAGAGCCGCGCGGCAGCGTGGCAATGGCGCGTTCAGCATGCAGTTTGGCGTCTTTCATGCGGCCTTGCAGGGCATAGCGTTCGGCCGTCGAGATCGAGGCCATGCCATTCTGGCCGGTCTTGGCATAGGCCACGGCCAGATCACGCAACAACCGCGCGTCGGTGAAGTCGCGCCCGCGTGCGGCCTCCAGCGCCTTCAGGGCCTGTTTCGGCTGACCTGCTGCCAGCAACGCGCGGCCCAGACCGCCGAGGATCAGAGGCTCGCGCGGGGCGCGGTTGGCGGCGGCCTGATAGACCTGCACCGCAGCGCCAAACTGGCGCGATTCCAGCAGGATCTGGCCTTTGAGTTCCATCAGGTAGGGGTCCGTAGGGCGCAGAGCCAATGCACGGTCGATGGCACTCAGGGATTTCTTGAGGTTGGATTGGCGATGATAGGCCACCGCCTCACGCATATAAGCGATGTCCTGGCTTCCGCTGTCCTTGAGCCGCCGCAGCGTCCACGACGGCGCGCGCTTGAAAGCGGTCAGCTTGCCCTGCGCGCGTTTGAACCAGTATTGCGCCGTGGCGTTCCGTTCAACGCTTTTGGTGCCGGCCACAAGCCCTTCGAGGGCGCGCAGACGGTCGCGGGTCAGCGGGTGGGTGCGCATGTAGGGGTCTTGCCGTCCGACCGACAGCGCCTCTTGGCCGCGAAACAGTTTCTGCACCTCCAGCGCGCCGCGCGGATCGATCCCGGCGCGGGCCATGAAGCGGACAGAAGAGATGTCGGCGGCGGATTCCTCGGCCCGGGTGTGAGAAAAGAACAGCCGCATGGCAGAGCCTTGCGCGCCAAGGGCCACACCGGCAGCCGCCTGACTGTTGGCGCCCGCAGCGGCGGCAGCGGCGGCGAGCGCCATGCCGATCCCGGCGGCGGTGCGCGCGGCGCGCAGGTTGCCCAGACGGCGGGTGATGTGCCCGTTCGAGATATGCGCCGCCTCATGCGCAATGACCGCTTGCAGCGCCTCGGCACTGTCCAGTTTCATGATCAGGCCAGAGTGCAAAAAGATATGCTGCGTGTCGGTCACAAAGGCATTCAGCGATCCGTCGTCGATCACGATAATGTCCACCTGCTGCGGGCTGAGACCGGCGGCGCTGAGGATCGGCGCGCCCAGCTGACGCAGCGCATATTCGATATCGGCATCGCGCAGCAGCGTGGTCGCCGCCTGTACCGGAGCGGCGGCCATCAGGCTGAAGGCTGTCACCAGTGCGATCAACCGGGGCAGGATCGGTGTGCGGATCATTGACGGGCGGCTCCTTACACTCATAAGCGGTGTTGGCGACACAGTAGAGAGGCAGACATGCGGAGTTCAAGGCGCGGAGCGGTCGATCCCTTTATCGTGATGGACGTGATGGAGGCCGCAAGGCAGGCCGAAGAGGCCGGTCGGCGGATCATCCACATGGAAGTGGGACAGCCCAGCACACCGGCACCCGCCGCGGCACGGGCGGCCTTGGCACAGGCGATGGAGCGGGACTCGCTGGGGTATACCGTGGCGCTAGGCCTGCCTGCGCTGCGGGCGCGGATCGCGAAACTCTATGCCCAGTGGTACGGCATTGATCTGGACCCGGCGCGTGTGGTGGTCACGCCCGGCTCTTCGGGCGGGTTCATCCTCGCTTTCACGGCGCTGTTTGATGCGGGCGAACGGGTGGCGCTGGGGGCGCCGGGCTATCCGTCATATCGCCAGATCCTCAAGGCGCTGGATCTGGTGCCGGTCGAGGTGCAAACCTCGGCGGAAAATCGCCTGCAACCGACGCTCGAGGATCTGGCCGGGATCGACTATGAGGGCCTGATGGTCGCCAGCCCGGCGAATCCCACCGGGACGATGCTGGACAAACCGGCGCTGTCCGCGCTGATCGGGGCGGCGCAGGCGCGCGGCGCGGCGTTTCTGTCGGACGAGATCTATCACGGCATCGAATACGACAAGCGCGCGGTGACGGCGCTGGAAATCAGCGACGACGTCGTTGTGATCAACTCCTTTTCCAAGTTCTTTTCCATGACCGGCTGGCGCGTTGGCTGGCTGGTGGTGCCAGAGGGGATGGTGCGACAGGTGGAACGGCTGGCGCAGAACCTTTTCATTTGTCCGCCCCATGCGGCGCAGATCGCGGCCTTGGCGGCGCTGGATGCGCAGGACGAGTTGAAGGGCAATATGGCCGTCTACGCCCGCAACCGCGCGCTGATGATGGAGGGCCTGCCAAAGGCCGGCTTTGACCGCATCGCACCGCCGGATGGGGCGTTTTATGTCTACGCCGACGTCAGCCACCTGACTGACGACAGCCGCGCCTTTGCGCGTCAAATTCTGGATCAAGCCGGGGTGGCGGTGACGCCGGGGCTGGATTTTGACCCGGTGCGCGGCGGCGGCACGCTGCGATTTTCCTACGCGCGGGCAACGGCGGACATCGAAGAAGGACTTGAGCGGTTAAAGGCCTTTATGGCGGCGCGCGGGTAACTGGCGCGTGCGTCGCCAATCGGCGGCTGATAGACTGCGGGCAAACCACCGGAACCGGGGCTCATGAGCAGATTTTTTTCTTTCCTGTTGGCGTTGTGCTTGTGGAGCGGAGCGCTGACCGCACAGGACGCGGGCCTGGCCCGTCTGACCGGCGGCGTGATCGAGGATCGCCGCCAGGGCGCAACTGAGCTGGAACTGACCCTGTCTCAGGGCGTGCCATGGCGGTTGTTCACCCTGGCCGATCCTGACCGGCTGGTACTGGACTTTGCCGAGGTCGACTGGCAGGGAGCCGACCCGGAAGAGATGGACCAGAGCGACCGGATCACTGCCCTGCGCATGGGACTGTTCCGGCCCGGCTGGTCGCGGCTGGTGGCGGAACTGGCCAGTCCGATGGCGGTGGAGCGGGCCGAGATGCGTGTCGCCCCCGATGGTGCAGACGCGACACTGGCCTTGCGGCTGATTTCGACCGATGCGGACAGTTTTGCCGCCGCTGCAGGACAACCCGCCGATCCGACATGGGTGCAGACCCGGCCCAAGGCGCGCCGCGTGGTTGCCGATCCTGATCGCCCGCTGACCATTGTGCTGGACCCGGGTCATGGCGGTATTGATCCGGGCGCCCAGCGTGACGGCGTCACCGAGGCGGATTTGATGCTGCTTTTTGCGCAGGAACTGCGCGAGGTGTTGTTGCGCGCGGGCGACTACCGCGTCGTGCTGACCCGGCAAGAGGATCGGTTCGTCTCGCTGGAGGCGCGGGTCAAGCTGGCTCATGACGCGGGCGCGGACCTGTTCATCTCGCTGCATGCCGATGCCTTGTCCGAAGGTGTGGCGCACGGCGCGGCGGTCTACACGCTGGCCGAAGAGGCCTCGGATGCCGCCTCAGCGGCGCTGGCGGAACGGCATGACCGCGATGACCTGCTGGCCGGGCTGGACCTGTCGGGCACCGATGATCGCGTGGCGCAGATCCTGATGGACCTTGCACGACTGGACAATACGCCGCGCAGTCAGGCACTGGCAGGGTATATCATCGAGGGGATCGGAACCTCGCTGGGCCACGTCCACAAGGACCCGCTGCGGCAGGCCGCCTTTTCGGTGCTGAAATCCGCTGACATCCCCTCTGTCCTGCTGGAACTGGGGTTCCTGTCGACAGAGGCCGACCTGCGCAACCTGCAGGACCCGGCGTGGCGGGCGGGCATGGCGGCGGGCATCCGCGACGGGCTGGCTGCATGGGTTCTTGAGGACGCTGCGCTGTCGGGGTTGCGGCGTCAGTAAGCAAACCCTTGCTCCATCGGCCAAACCCCGCGCGGTTGTGTTTTGACGCGGCGCGCCTGGGCCTGTAGTGAAGGGTTTGATCCGGCAATGGGGGCCGCAGGTGCTGCGTTTCATCTTTTCTTTCTTCGGGGCGATTTTCGCCGTTGTGACCATGGGCACCATGATGGTGGCGCTGACCATCGGGGCGGTGTTCTGGATGTACGGACGCGATCTGCCCAGCCATGACCACTTGGCGCAATATACACCGCCGACCATCAGCCGCATCTATTCCACCGAAGGGGCGGTGATCGACGAATTCGCCCAGGAACGACGGTTGTTCACGCCCGCCGCCCAGATCCCAGATCTGGTCAAGGACGCGTTCATCTCTGCCGAGGACAAGAACTTTTACACCCATCAGGGCTATGACCTGCGCGGCATCGCCGCTGCCGGCGTGCAGGCGGTGCAGACCCGCGGGCGCGACGTGCGCGGCGCGTCCACAATCACTCAACAGGTGATGAAGAACTTTCTGCTGTCCGGCGATCGTCAGGCAGAACGCAAGATCAAGGAAATCATCCTTGCCAGCCGGGTCGAGAACGCGCTGTCCAAGGAGAAGATCCTTGAACTGTATCTCAACGAGATTTTTCTGGGCCAGAACGCTTATGGCGTGACCGCCGCCGCGCAGGTCTATTTCAACAAGAGCCTGTCGGAACTGGCCCCGCATGAGGCGGCGATGCTGGCCTCGCTGCCCAAGGCTCCGTCCGATTATCACCCGGTCCGCCGCAAGGAACGCTTGCAGTCGCGCCGTGATTTCGTGCTGAAAGAAATGCGCGAAAACGGCGTCATCGACGACGCCACCTATGAGATCGAGGTCGCGCAGCCGCTGCGGTCGGTCCAGAACGGCGATTTTGAACCCTACCAGCAGTCATTGCCGCCGCGTGACTACTTTACCGATGAGATCCGCCGCCAGTTGAGCCGCGATTTCGGTGAGGATCAGTTCTTTTCCGGCGGCTACGCCGTCCGCGCGACGCTGGACGCCGAGATGCAGGAAAAGGCCGCGGCCTCACTGCGCCGGGCGCTGGAACAGTTCGACCGCGGGCAGGGCAAATGGCGCGGCACCGGGAAAAAACTGGACACGGCCCTGCTGGCGGATGAACCCGCATGGCGTGAGGCGCTGTCGCAGGTCCGCGTGGCGCGCGACGTTGTTCTGGGCAACCCCTGGCATGTCGCAGTGGTGCGTGAGGTCCGCGACAACAGCCTGTTGCTGGGCATCGAGGATGTGGCGCTTGACGATCCGCGCGGGGCAGAGGTGCCGCGTTCGGATACGGACTGGTTCTCTGGCAGCCTGAAAGAGAATTTCGAGGTCGGTGACGTCGTGCATGTGCGCGCCATCACTCAGGACAGCGATGGCGCGTTCATGCGCTGGTCGCTGCGCCAGGTGCCAGAGGTGCAGGGCGGCTTTATGGCGATGGACGCCCATACCGGGCGGGTGATTGCCATGCAGGGCGGCTTTTCCTACCAGCATTCGGTGTTCAACCGCGCGACGCAGGCCATGCGGCAGCCCGGCTCCAGCTTCAAACCGTTTGTCTATGCCTCGGCGCTGGATTCTGGCTATTCACCGGCCACCATCGTCGTGGACGCCCCGATCGAGATCAACACCGGCGGTAGCATCTGGCGGCCGCAGAACGCCTCTCACAAGTTCTACGGGCCGACACCGCTGCGCACCGGAATCGAACAGTCGCGCAACCTGATGACCATTCGCCTTGCGCAAGAGGTGGGCATGGACATCGTGGCCAGCTATGCCGAGAAATTCGGCGTCTATGACCGCATGGGTCAGGTGCTGGCCAATGCGCTGGGGGCGGATGAGACAACGCTGTTCAAGATGGTTGCGGCCTACGCGATGTTCGCAAATGGCGGGCAACGGGTCGAGCCGACCTTGGTGGACCGGGTGCAGGACCGCCATGGCACGACCGTGTATTCCCACGAACAGGCCTTGGGCAACAAACGGGTTTGCGTCGATTGCGACAACCCGGAACTGGCCCCCGGTCAGGCACCACGGATCGCTGATGAACGTGAACGGGTGATGAACGCGGTCACCGCGTATCAGCTGACCTCGATGATGCGCGGCGTGGTCGAACGCGGCACCGCCAGCCGCACGGTCAACCTCAGCGTGCCGACAGCGGGCAAGACAGGGACGACAAATGACGCCAAGGACGTGTGGTTTGTCGGCTTTACCTCCAACATCGTGGCGGGCTGTTATATCGGTTACGATACGCCGCGCTCGATGGGCCGGGGCGCGTCGGGCGGCGGCATGTGCGGGCCGGTCTTTACCGAGTTCATGCGTGAGGCGGTCAAGAAATACGGCGGCGGGTCGTTCAAGGTGCCCGACGAATGCCAATTCATCAAGATCGACCGCTTTTCCGGCGCGCGCCTGCCGAATGAGGCCAGCGGACCGAACGTGGTATCCGAATGTTTCCGCCTTGGCGAAGAGCCGATCTTTGGCATCATGTTCGACGGTGGCTTTGCGATCTCCGGAAATTTCGACATGATTCAGCCGGACGGCTCGACCGTGGCGCAGGAGGTCACGACCTCGACCGGGGACAAGGCCATCGTCGGTCCCAAGGCGGGCTTTGGCACGCTGTCGTCGGGCGGTCTGTACTGAGGACGGCGTTGTCGTGGCCGACCCCCGGGGGTCGGCCACGGATGTTTCGGGTGCCGCACGGTTTCCCCCGCTTGCGAGCCTTCATGCCCCTTGGTATCACGCAGCATTCGTAAGGACCGGGACAGGACCAGATAAGATGCGCGCAGAAATCCAGAACCATGTCGACAAGATCGAAAAATCGCTCGACCTGCTGGCGCAGCGCCTTGATTGGAACACCGCCCAGCACCGGTTGGAGGAATTCAACGCGCGGGTGGAGGACCCCAACCTGTGGGATGATCCGGCCGCAGCGCAAAAGCTGATGCGCGAGCGTCAGCAACTGGTCGACGCGATGGAAACCTATTCCGCGATGAAACAGGATCTGGCCGATCAGATGGAACTGATCGAACTGGGTGAGATGGAGGACGACGCCGAGGTTATCGCCGAGGCCGAACAAGCCATTGCCGCGATGGTCGCCAAGGCCGCCAAGAAGGAACTTGAGGCGCTGCTGAACGGCGAGACCGACGGCAACGACGCCTTTCTGGAAATCAAGGCAGGTGCTGGCGGCACCGAGGCCTGCGACTGGGCCAACATGCTGGCGCGGATGTATGTCCGCTGGGCTGAAAAGCGCGGCTTTGAGGTGGACCTGCAAGAGGAACAATCCGGCGGTGAGGCGGGCATCAAATCCGCCACCTACCAGATCAAGGGGCCAAACGCCTATGGCTGGTTAAAGTCGGAAAGCGGCACGCATCGCCTTGTGCGGATTTCACCCTTTGGCAAAGGGACGCGGGAGACATCCTTTGCCGCTGTCGGGGCCTATCCGGTGATCGACGACAATATCGAGATCGAGGTGAACCCGGCCGACATCCGCATCGACACCTACCGCTCGTCCGGGGCGGGGGGGCAGCACGTCAACACCACCGACTCGGCTGTGCGGATCACCCACGCGCCGACAGGGATCGTTGTGACCTCGTCCGAGAAATCGCAGCACCAGAACCGCGACATTGCCATGAAGGCGCTGAAATCGCGGCTGTATCAGATGGAACTGGACAAGCGGAATGCAGAGGTGAACGCCCTGCATGAGGCCAAGGGCGATGCCGGTTGGGGCAACCAGATCCGATCGTATGTCCTGCAGCCTTACCAGATGGTCAAGGATCTGCGCACCAACTATGAGACCGCCGATACCTCGGGTGTGCTGGACGGGGATCTTGATCCGTTCATGGCGGCTACACTGGCGATGAACGTCTCCGGCAAGAGCCGCGCAGACGCGCAGTCAGAGGACTGACACCGCGCGAGGCTGGCCACTAGTAAGAGCGCAGCACCCCGCGAAAGGCAAAACTCTCACGGGTCTTGCGTTCTGAAAACTTGGCGTTGCCGTCCAGAAACTGCACCGTCAGCGGGCGTCCGGCGGTCTCAGTCGCTTGGCTCAGGCCCGGCAGATGCGTCACGCCTGAGGCAAAGGCCAGCACACGCGCGGGCGTGTCCCGAGCGGCCCAGACCTGCACCGCGTCGGGGTCATCGGGGTCGATCCGTTCTGCGATGACGCCGCCGGTGCCGGTGATCGGATCGGTGGGCAGCACCATCTCGAACAAGTCGAACGCGCCGGTTGCGGTCGGGTCCGGGTTGAAGGCCATGATGATGCCGGACTGCGGATCGGTGGCGCCCAGCGGCAGACGTGCCGGGGCCGCCGCCAGTTGGCGGGCTGCCGCGTCATAGTCGACCCGCAGCAACTCTCCGCGCCGCAGGATCCAGTTTTCCAGCCGCGGAAAGGGTGCGGCCAGAGAGGCGGGCTGGATCGCGGCGGTTTCTGGCTCTTGCGTCTTGTATTGAAACCGGGTGGTGCCGGTGACCGTTGCCGCAGCGGTGGTCACGAGGATCACAAGGATCATGGCAAACAGCGACACCACAGCGTCCAGTTGATAACTGTCGTCCGGCTCATCGGGGCGGCGACGATGGGTCTTGCGCGGGCTCATGGCTCCGGCGCCACTGGCGGGTCGATCATGACGACGGTGACCAGCAGGATGGCGCGCTCTTGTGCGGTATCGCGGCTGGTGACATCGTCTGTCGCGTCGTTCATCTGGCCAACCACCTGCTGAAAACGTGTGACACAGCGAAACGCCCGCTGGTCAGCCTCCAACCGGACGCGGGTCATCAGCCTGTCGGGGCGCGGATGCGCGGCCAGCCATGCGGCGGCATCGGAGGGCGGCAAGGGTTGGGTGGCAGGCAGCCAATCGGGCTTCAAGGTGGTGGCGACCTGTCCCTCGGCGCAACGCACCACCACATCGGCCTGCGGCTGACTGCCGGGCTGATTCTGCCGGTTGCTGGACAGGATGATCAGGATCAATAGGATCGCGGTGCCGCCGACAAAGGCGTCCACCATGGCCAGCACCGGCGGCCGGATCAGGTTGCGGCGCAGCGGCCCGATCATTCCAGACCGGCGCGGCGCGACAGGCGGTCCCAGGCCTGATCGATTGTCTTGGCCCCGATCAGGCAGATCAGCGCGCCGATCAACCCCAACAATGTGGTGTCAAAGGCGACATGCAGTTCCGACAGCACGGGTTGCAGCGCGTCGGGGTTGCCGATGGCCCCCGGCAGCGATTCAATCGCGCCAGAAAGGCCCACAACCGTGCCCAAAAAGCCCAGCATCGGAAAGGCGGTCAGACCCAGCCGCAGGGGATCGGCGATGATGTCGCCCTCGGTGGCCAGATCAAAGGCGTCCAGCCGCCGCCGTTCAGGGTGACCAAGGCGCAACCTGCGGGCCGCAAAGAGCCGCGTTAATTGTGCCAAGGGCGTCAACAGGCCGGCGCGCGCCTCGTGTCGGGCGACAAGGCGGGTGTCGATGGCAAGGCAGATCAGCTGAACGGCGATGAACAACATCGTGGCGAGGCATCCTGCGGCAAAGACCAGCCTGACCGGATCACCAAGAAGACGCGCCAAAAGAGGATATCCGGCGTCGTCAGGGGCCGTGTAGGATGCGGCGTCGGGCTGCGGCGCTGGATCGCTCGGGCCAGCCACAGGGGTTTTTGTTTCGGGGATTGCATCGGGGGCTGCATCGGGGGCAACTTCGGGTGCGGCGTCTGGCGGGGCGTCTGGCGTGCCATCCGGTGCGGCATCAGGCTGTGTGTCACCAAGACCGGCCATCCAAGACGTCGCGGTCCGGCCCAGATCGCGCGCGGCGTCGGCGATGCTGCGCGGGTCCGTCAACCCCAGATCGCGGAAAAGCGCCACCGTCAGCGCGACCAAAGCGGCGCAGATCAGCAGGCTGCGCCAGGGGCGGACCGGCAATGTGCCAAGATCCTGATCCTCAGCCCGGGGCAGCGGGGTCATATCAGTCGGTCCCGCGCAGAGTGGCCAACAGGGCGCGGACCTGCGCCTGCTTTGCGGCCAACTCTGAACGATGGGCAATCAGTCCGTCGATCTGCGCCAAAGTTTCGGCTGAGGCCCCGAACCCGGCGTTTTCCTCCTGCAAGGCGATCTCTGCATCCAATTCGGTCAGAATATCCGAAAGCTGGCTGTTCAGAGTCGTGGCGACCTGGATCAGGTCCGCGCTCTCAGCCGCAGGATCGGGGGCCGTGGCATGGGTTTCGGCGCGCAGGGGCAGGACCGACAGCCCTAGAGCCGCCGACCCAAGGGCCGCCAACCCAAGGGAAAAGCCAAACGCCAGACCGCAGGCCCCCAGACGGGGGGCCTGCGCAATCCGGGCTTTCACGGTCATCTCAGTTCTCGACGAGGTTGGGATCACGCTTGCGCAGCGCGTCTTCGACCTGCGCGACCCGGTCGGCCCCTTGCTGGATGATGCCAGTGGCATCGGCAAACAGCTGCTGGATCTGGTCATAGCGGCGCAGCTTGATCAGGAACACGATGCGCTTGCGCTCTGCCTCGACGGCGCGGATGCGGCGTTCCAGCGCCTCGAACTCGGACACAAGAGTGCCGCGCTGATCGGAAAACACCTGTGCGTCCTCAAGAAAGGCCTCTTCGAAATCAAGGAACCCTTCAACCTTGGCGGCCTGCGCGTCCACCTTGGCGGACTCTTCCAGCGCTTGCAGGCGGGTGACATAGCTGCCATCGGGATCGCCCACGGCGGCATGGGCGCGCAGGGTGGCGATCATCTCATCAAAGGCGGCGTCTGCCTCATTCAATTCGACCGTGGCAAGGTCGATCTCTGCCGACAAGGTGTCGATCCGGTCGATGGTCGCCTGTCGTGAGGCGGCGATATCCTCGATCACCTTGGCAAGCGAAACCACTTCCGGCTCGGCGTCCTGCGCTTGTGCCATGCCGGACACCGACAGGGCCAGCCCAAGGGCAAGGGTGGTGGCAATCCGTTTGAGAGAATGAAACATCTGGATACTCCTGGCTAAATAACAACCAAGGCGCGCGGGATCTCCGCACGGCCTAGTTGCAAATGGACGGATCGACAAAGCCGAGACTGGTCAAAGAGGACAGATCCCTTTCCAGGCTGTCGACCACAACACTGATCTGCTTGTTCTGCTCTTCGGCACCGACCAGCGATTGTTGCAGTTGGGTCTGAAAGACCTCGACCACGGCCTCGCAGTTGTCAAAAGTCCGGTTGGTGCAGAATTCCTCACCGCGTGAGGCGAACCATTTCGAATATTCCAGCCGGCAAGAGGTGACTTGCCCCAACTTGTCGCTCAACTCATCGGCGCGGCCGCTCAGCGAGGATGCGCCGATATCGATCTGGATCAGCATGTCTTCGCCAATGCTGCAGGCCAGTTTGACCAGTTCATCGCCGTTCAGAGGCCGGTCGCTGAGCCCCAGCGACGGCATGGCATCGTATTCACGCTGAACCACGCCGGTCTCTCCGCTGAGGCAGCCAAACATCGCCTCCAGCGCAAGGCTGGAGATTGCGCAGGCGGGGCGATCCGAAAAGAAGGCGTCGAAGATGGCCAGCCGTTCCTTGTTGCGGGCAATGACACGGCTGGGTTCACGTGGGATCTGGCGTTTCTCGTCGATACAGGCCTGTAGGGTGACAAGCCCGGTTTCCGACGGCACCGGGCAGCTTGCCTCATCCGCGTCCGGCAGGGCGGTCATCGCGGTATCGCAAGCCTCCGTATTGTCGAGCAGGAACTTGGTCGAGGTGCAGGCCACCTGACAATAGTTCGGGCAGGTGGACAGCATATCGCCGGTTGAACACTGTTCGACGGCAAAACTCACCGGATCGGGAGTATCCTGCGCACGCGCAGGTCCGGCGCCCGCCACAACCCCGCTTGCGACCAGAAAAGGCACCAGAGAGGAACGGGAAATCAGGGAATGGAAGACGGAAAACGGCATAAGGGACGATCCAAAAATTGCTTTTCTCAGGGAGGCCTGAGACCTTGTCAAACGCGTGTCACCGTCCGAAGATACCCGTGGTCCCAAGGATAGCAAATGTTTTTTGATTTTGAGATTGAACCGAAACGGGCGGGGCTGCGCCGCCATGCCATCAGACGCATCCTGACATCAATGGTCTTGGTTTTCATGACATTGCAGGTAGCGCAGGCACAGGACGAGAGCCTTGATCCAGACCCCGTGCCGGGGCAGGTTGCGGACCCTGTCCCAACGCCCGAGCCTGACACTTTGCCGGATGCTGCGCCAGTCCCGGTGGTACCAGACCAGGAAGTTGTGCCGGGGCCGGTGTCCGCCGCGCCGCCTGCGCTGTGCGCCGAGGCGGGACTGTCGTCTGAGGACTGTCAGGACTTGCTCGGACAGTTCTCACTTCACCTGTATTGCGATATCAGCGCGGTTGAGGATGCGGACTGCCCGGCGTTCATTTCCGCCTACAGGATGCCGCCCGACTGCCGCGCCGCCAATCTGACCGTGCTTGGCTGCGTCGATTTTCTGTCGCGCCGCACGCTCTATTTCCGCGAACAGGTCAAGGGGCTGATTGCCCAGTGTTCCTTTGAGACGGATCAGGTTTGCGCCCCGGTCGAGGCGGATCTGCAAGCCAGGATTGCGGCGCTGGAAGCGGAGCTGGCAGAGGTGAGCGCGGACAACGTGGTTCTTGCGGCGGAGATCGACACGTTGACTGACGTCCGGGCGGATCTGGATGCACAGGTTGCCCGGCTGACGCAGGATGCGCAGGCGCGGATCGCTGAATTGGCCACGGCACAGGCGGCGCTGGACGAAGAACAGCTATCGGTGGGGGATGTGTGTCGGGCGGCAGCGGTGCGCCTCAATGCCCGCGCGCAAGAGGTGCTGTCCACCGCCGCGCCGACGCTGGACCAAACCGCTTGTGTGGCAAATCCGATTGCCGAGATCACGCGCTTTCTGACAGTGCTTTCGGCGGGCGGGGACCCTGCGGCCCCTCCGGCGGTCCCGGCCGAGACCCCGCCGACGCCACCTCTGGACCCCGATCCGGATGCCGCCCCGGACACTGATACAGACCGGTCGTGCGTGGCGGTGCCCGGCGCAGAGGATCTGATCGCTTTCGTGACCTCCGAGCCTGGGGTCTTTGGCGGGTTGGCGCCGGTGCGCTTTAACCGGCTGATCCGGGAATTGGCGGAGGGCAAACAGGCGCAGGAGACCGTCAATGCGGTCTGGCCCGACCCGATCGACGACATTGATGCCGCGTTGCCTTTTCTGGCGACCGACCTGCTGTGCAAGCAGTTCCCGGCCACCTGTCTGGCGGACAGTGGATTGGACCTGTGTCCGTGATCCGTGGCGCTGCGCTGGTGGCCTTGCTGCTTGGCGCGGCCCCGGCGGAGGCCCAACAATGCCCGGTGTTTCGCGTCGCCCCCTGCATCCCGATCCCGCCGGTCCAACCACAAGACCCATCCTGTTCCGGCCTGTGTGAGGATCTCAGCGAACAGATGCAGCGCGGGTGTTCAGCTGGCCCGGACCAACCCTATGCCGATACGGTCTATCTGCGGCGGTCTGGTCTGTTGGTCGGCACAGAGGCGGATCGGCGTGTCCTTGCGCTGGCGGCCCTTGCCGAAACGCTGGACGGGGTCGCGCCGCTGACCGCGCCGTTGATGGACAGCGACGATCCGGGCGTGCGCTATGCGGCGGGCTTGCAGGTGGCGCTGACGGCCCTGCGTGCCGGGCAGATCGCCGATCCCCGTTTTGCCGAGGCGCTGGAGATCATGGCAGCGGTCGAGGATCCCGGCGTGCCCCGCAGCGACCTGTTGTTCCTGCAAGCCACACTGGCCGAGGCTGAGGGCCGGGACAAGGACGCCCTTGCTCTGGCGCGCGCGGCTGCTGTGGCTGAGCCACGGTTCTTCAACGCGCTGGCGCTGCATGTGCGGCTGACGCTGGAGCAGGGGGAGCATCTGCGCGGCAGCGCCAGCCGGTTCGCCGGGGCCGAGGCGTGCAGCGCAGAGTTCACGCACCTGCTGACGGCGCTGGCGCGGATTGCGGATCTGGAGCCCTGTCCACGCGTGGCGGCGCATCTGGAATTGTACCTGTCCCGCGCGTTGCGTGCACCGGACAGCGCGCCCGGAATGCAGGCGGTGCAGGTCTACCTGGCGGTGCTATCGCGGCGCGCGTCTCTGGCGCAGGGCGCATTGGATGCGTTTTTGAACCCGCCTGTGCCGGTCTGCGCGGGCAGCGTCGCAGGTGAACTTGATGACCTGTTGCGGCTGCTGGATGAGGGGCAGCCGTGACGCGCCTACGGTCGCGTGCGCGGATGTTGGGCTGGATCGCATTGGTCGCCCTGACGCTGTTGGCGGTCTGGCAGGGCATCGGACCGGCGGCATTGCGGCCGGGCGGCTGGTTCGGGACACTGGCGGCGGGACTGGTGCTGGCGGTGGGGCTGTGGCCGGGCCGGAGTGCGCGCGCGCTGCCAGCGGCTGCGCTGGCAACCTTTCTTGGCGGGGTGCTGTTTTCCGTTTTACCGCAGATGCAGGGGCAGGGGGCGGCAGTGGTCCTGATGCTGGGCGCGGGCGGGGCGGCGTGCCTTTCTGCCTTTTTGTTCTTCGAGGGGCGGGGGGCTGTCGGTGTGGCGGTGTTGGGCGGCGCGCTGCATGTCGGTCTGATCGAGGTGCTGACCACCCCGCCCATGGCCTCTCCCTTTGCGCTCTGGCCGTGGTCCGCGCCGGGTCTGCTGGCCGTCTGGTTGGTGGTCGGGATCGGGATCAGTCTGATAGCGCCGCGTAGTGCCGCAGCGCCTCGGCGCGCAGCCAAAGATAATCCCCGGTCAGCCGGGTCCAGGTAAGCCGCAGGATCGGGTCAGGCGCGGCAAAGCGGCGGACCTCCAGCACCAGACCCGCCGCAACCCGGCTTTCACGGGTCCATTCCAGCCGGGGATCAAACACATTGGCGGGGCGGGGCGGGCAATCGGTACAGTCAAACGCCGTATCGGCCATCGCAAGGCGCATCAGGTCGGCGCATTGCCGGTCAGAGATCATCGGATGGCCGACGAGGCACAGTTCATACTCCGTCAACCGCTCACGAACCCGGCACAAGGATGAGACCAGCCGCCAGTCGTCTTCCAGCGTATCGCCGCCGCCGACCCGGCAGTTCTGAGCCGGGGTCGCCACGATCCAGTCCGCGCCGTCCTCCGGTGCCAGAGGCGCGAGCGCGGCAAGCATCCGGCTGGAGGCGCTGCGGGCGCGGGCCAGATCGGCGTGCAGGGGGGTGGCATAGGGCTGTGCCGGATCGCTCTTGCGGCAATTGTCCGGCGCTGTGCCCAGACAGGCCGACGCAAACCCCGGCAAGGACAGGGATAGTCCCGACAGGGCAGAAACGAAGGCGGGCAGCGGGCGATGCAGGTCGGCGGCCATGGCGCGCCGCTCGACCGTGGTTTGCAGCAACCGCCCGCCGCCCCAGCAGGCCGCGACAAGCAGCGCCAGCAGGATCAGACCACGCAACGCCCGCCGCAGCGGGTGCCGTCGCCGGGGCTGTGGTGGTGGTGGTGGGGACAGATCGGCCGGTTCGGGTGGCGGTAGCGGTGGCGCTGCGACAGTCTCCGACGCTGACCCCCCTGCCGCGCCGGATGTCCGCGTTGCCGCCAAGGCCGCCTCAAAGCTCTCGGCAGGGGGCCAGTGCTGTTCGGCCAATTGCAAACAGACCCGCAGATACGCCAATGCCGCGCCCAGCGTTTCCGGCTGTGCCTCCTCGGGGCGATGCTCCAGCGCCATCAACAACGGGCTATCCGCAGGCACCCCGGCGGAGAACACCGCCAGATCGAACGGCTCATCCGTATCCGTCTGCCGAAAGGTCAGATACCAGCCCAGCAGGTCGGCCCGCGCGCGGGAATACCGCGCCTGACTGCGGAACCTGTAGTAGGGCGGCGTGCCGACCGGGGCCGTCATTGGGTGCGGACCTCATCATAGGGGCGCGGCATGTAGTCCAGCGGCAGATAGATGGTCTGGACATTGCCGATCCCGATACGCGGCCAGATGTATTTGCGGCTAGTCAGATCGTCATAGTCCTGTTCGACCTGATCCCAGACCAGATCACCGGGCCGCCCGTCCGGCCCAATTTCGAACGGGCGTTCCACCCGCAGGTTGGAATCGATCAGCTTGAGCAGTTTGCGGGTGCGGCACGCCTCGCGCCGATAGGCCTCGACCCGGGTGCGGGTGGCTCTGGACAGGCTGCCAAGGTCCTGTCCCAGTTCAAATACGCCGTCCCCGAGAATGGTCCGGTTGACCAGCGGGATGTCGTCGCGGTTGTCGAAATAGGCAAAGTAAAGCGCGTTGTCGCGTGACAGCACATCGCCGGTCAGGATTTCGATCACCTCGCGCAGGGCGTTGGACAGCAGGCCCTCTGCGCCGGTGTCGTGCATCGACTTGCACAGGATGTCGAATTGTTCCGACAACAGCTTGACGTCGTTCGGGCTGATGGCGGCGAAGTAGTCCCAATCGTCCGACGTGCCGTCGGGCGGCACCGCGACATAGCCCTTGGCGGCCAATGTCCGCGCCTCGGCAGAGCCTTGGACGTCATCCAGATCAATGCCGTAGATCTTGCGCGCCGCCGCCACCAGCTGCGCGTAGCCGGGCGGATAGCGGTTCGATTCCGCCACGGTGCTTTCCTCACCGCTGAGCAGGATGCTGGCGATCTGGGTGCTGATCACGTCCTGCAATTCCGTCGCGCCGCGCAGTGATTGGCGGATGCGCAGGCGCGCCTCATCGTCGGATTGGCCGCCGCGCGCCGGGTCGTAGGTCAGTTGGGTGTCGATGCCCATTGGCACGCCGTCGATCCGGGTCCGGTTCAGCAGATCGCGGGTCTGGCTGACAAGATCGCCGTTCACCCCGGCGATGAATTCGCCCAGCACCGCGATCGGGACATACAACACGTTCTGCGCCGACATCAGCTCGACCAGCGCATCGGGCGCCGAACCCCGGTCGCCGTGATCGGCGATATGCACAACAATGCGCACGCCGTCAGAACGCCAATCGGCTGATGAAATCGCCTGATACAGCGCGGCAAAGGCGGCCTCTGGCTTGCCGCCCACCGGGTCGGCGATGAACAGATCGGCGGTTTGCAGCGGGTCAAACTCATCCCCGCCATAGATCTCTGTCAGTGGCACGGCGGTCTTGATCTGCATCGGCGCGCCGTGGTCCATCGCCCGGCTCGACAGGAAATCGCCATACATCACCGCGCCAAAGCGGTTGGTGGTCGAGGCGCGCGCAAGGGCGATGTCGGCCACCTCTTCGGCGACCATGGGAAAGTAGTCCGCCATCGACGCGGTCGCATCCATGACAAACAAGACGTCGACGGAATCCAGCAGGCTGATCTTGTCGACCACGCGATCGCCTCCGGTGTCGGAACACAGTTGGTTTTCACCACAGCGCGCGCCGATAAAGGCGATCTCCAGATGCGGTTCCTGCCGGGTTCCCAGCGTCGCCTCGGGCGCGCGGTTGTCCACCAGCACCGGGTATTTGTCGAAATCCTCACCGCCTGACAGCATCTCGTCCAGATTGGGTGGCACCACGGCCAGCGGTTCGGCGGCGGCGGTGCCGGGGGCTTCGGTCAGGATCGGGGCTGTCGCGCCCCGTTCGAAGAACGTGGTCAGGCGCGAGAACCAGACCGTTCCGGCGGTTTCCAGCACCCAGCCCTCGACCGTCTTCTGGTCCGGGCCGATCAGGACAAACAGCTCTTCGCCATCCGCTGAGGCCGCCACGTCCCAGACCTTGAAGACGGAAAAGATCGACAGATCGCTGTCCAGCCGCGCGCCCGTGTCGGGTGCCGAATAGCGCGCGACGGCAGTGCGGTCGGCGGGATCATCGGCGTTGGCGTTCCATGTCAGGAATTTGGTTTCGATCGGGTTGTCGGCAAAGCTGCCGTCGGGCTGGCGCATCTCTTCGCACAGCGCTTCAAAGCTGCCCAGTTCCTCTTTGCGGGCGCAATAGTCAGAGACGCTCATCGGATCCAGCGACGGGCAGGCGCGCCCCCGGTTCAGCGGCGTGATCGGACCGGTATCGCCCTGTGCCCCGCCCAGCAGGGCGGTGCGCGGCACCCAGCCGCAAAAGTTCTGACCCTCTTCGGCAAGGATCAGCACAAGGTCGTCCGTGCGGGCAAAGCATTTGACCGGCGTAAACGGCGGGATCACCGAGTCTGTCATCGGTTGCGGCGCAAGGCGTCCGGATTTGATCTGCTGGGCACGGACCGTGACGCTGTTGCCGCTGCGCGGATAGGCAGAGATCTTTTCGTATAGATCGGTCTGGCAAGTGCCAGAGGGGCTGACGAAACTGTCGGCTTGTTGGGCGGTCGCGGCCAGGGGGAGCGCAATCAGCGCCGAGACGGCAGAAACAAGGGGGAACAGGCGGATCATTGCAGGTCTCCGAAGAGATAAGGGGCGAGAGTTTCGAGGGCGTGAAACAGTTCCAACTGGTTCGCGACATCGGGGGTCAGAACCCAGTGGGCCAGACCGCTGCCATCGTCGGGACAGCGCGTGGCCAGCCGTTCGGCGGCTGCGGCAAATGTTTCGGTCCCCGTTGGGTTGATCAGCGCCGCCTGTACCGGCTTTGACAGATTGAAAGTGGCCTGCTGGCTGAGGAAATCGATCACCAGAGATCCGCGCCGACTGCGGTCCGGCAAGGCGGGGGGCGTGGCACAGTAGTCGGTGCCTGCGTCCAGTCCGCTGCGCCCGAGAATGACAAAACGGGGCGGGGCGGCGGTGGACCCAGCGAGCGCCTTCAGTTCGTTCTCCAGGTTCAGCGGACCAACCTCACCTGGGTTCAAGGTCTTTGCGGCGCGCAGCGCACTGTCGGCGGTCAGGGGTTCGGGCGGCAGAAATCCCTTGTCCACACCTCCAGCCGCCTGCAACAGGAACAGATCCTCGACCCGCCGGGCAAAGACGGCCTGTGCGGAACTGGCAAGGATGCTCAGCGCCGACATCATGTCGCGCCCGCCACGGTCATGGGTCCAACCCGGATACAGGTCCGGACGCAGCGGCATGCCGTTTGTGTCCTCCAGTCCGGTGGCGTTGTAGAGCAGGACAAAGACCGGCCGCGCGGTGCTGGTCAGCGCCGCATCGGCAAAAATCACGCGACCGTCCTCGGTCACGGAGACAGGCAGGTCAGACGTGTCGGACACGTCCGCCAGTGGCAGGTCGGTTTCGGGGAAACGTCCGCCCCAGGACAGGCTGCAACTGGAGGGTTGCGGCCGGGCGTCGGCGTAGGGCCTGACCTCTGCCGGGGCGAACAGGCGCAGACTCAACTCTCGCAGCGGCATCGTCATGACGGGGGCCGTGCTGTCGCTGGACAGGGTGAACCGGCCATAGACCTCTTCGCCGTCGGGGCCGACGATCGCGCTTTTCAGGTCGATCTCCAGTGGCAGGCGGAGCGAGGGGTGATCAGGATGGGAAATCTCGACCTCGGGGACGCAGTTGGCGACGATGGCGCTGCCAGGCGGGTCCGCCAGCAGCAGGTCGACCCCGGCCAGCAGGCGGGGCGGCGGAGGGGGCGGCGCACGCAGGACAAGGCGATAGCCGCGCTCTGCCACCTCGATGGCATAGGCCTGCAATCCTGCGTCCAGCACGCCGAAGCCGATCAGTTGTGCAACCGCAGCCTCGCGGCCCTCTGCTCCGCTGTGCAGGGCCTCCAGCGCGGCGTGAATGGCGCGCTTGTCCTCCGGGCTGTGGCCTTCGGCGCGCTCTGCGAGTCGGACGCTGTCCAGTAGGATCACCTCACCCTCGGGGCCGATCAACGTGACTGAAAGCCTTTCATCCACAAAGACAGCGGGATCGTCGTTCGGTTTTGGCACGGTTGTGCCGGTTGCGATCACCGGGTCAGGGGCAGGATCAGGATCACGGACAAGGTCGGGCACCGGAGGCGCAATCGGCTGCACCGGGCCGCTGGCGGCCAGAAGCCGGGCCTTGAAGTCGCTCAGATAGGCCTCGCACCCGGTGTCGCAGGTCACGGCAACCAGTTGCCGCCCCTTGCCCTGCCGCAGGTCAAGCGCCATCCACGCCCACTCGCCCTTGGTGAGCGTCTCTTCCTTTTGGCTGGCGATGTAGGGCGCAACGCTGAAATCGGCAAAGGCATCGGCTTGGGGTGTCAACGTGCCGGCGCCGCCGCGCAGATCCGGGTGGATCAGCAGGGGGCCGACGCTCATCCGGGCATTTGTTTCGGTGATTGAGGGGCCTTCGAGAAAGGCCAGGCCGAACACTCCCGTGTTGAAGGCAAAGACCGACACCGGCATCGGTTTGCCGTCGCGGCGCGGCAGTTCCTCCAGGCTCTTGTCGGTCCGCAGGATGCCGGTGACCTCTATGCAGCCTTCGTGCCGGAACGCGCCGGTGGTGTTGAAATCCACCGGGTCACGCTGGCGTTCTGCCTGATGCCCGAAAAAGCCGGAAAATGCCGGAGCCGCTTCGGGGGACGGCGGCGCGAGGGGATCGAACAGCGGGGTCTCGTCCCGCAACAGGCGCATGGCGGACAGACCGCCTGTCAGACGGCTTTCGGCATAGGCGACCAGCACCGCGTCACAGACCGGCGGTTCCTGGGCGTGCAGCGCGCCCCCGGACAGACCCAGCCAAAAGAGGATCGCAAACCTCGGATGTTTCATGACCTCTGTTTCTCCTCGCGGTGCAGTGCGCCCGTCCCAGCGTCACACGCCTTGCAGTTTCTGTCCAATGTCACGGTGGCTGCGCCACCAGTGTACCACCACCAGCAGACCGATCGTCAGCACCAGCCCATAGGCCAACCCAACGGCCTGTGCGGTCTGGACAACCGACCAGTCCAGCCAGTCGGGGGCCAGATCCCAGACCCGCGCAATGCGTGCCGCCAGCAGTTGATGGCTGACCACCAGAACGAAACCGGCCGCGATGGTGGCGACCAGAGTGATCACCAGCAGTTCCAGCAGCATCAGGAACACGATGTGGCCCAGCCGATAGCCCACGGCGCGCATGATGCTGAGAAAGCGTTCATTCGAGACGATGAAGGCCTGCACCGACAGGGCAACCGCAATGGCGATGGAGATGGACATGGCCGTCATGACGGCAAACAGCAGGTTGCGGCTGCCCAGCGCAATGCTCAGCAACCGCCGCACCTGCGCCAGCGCGTCATCGTTCAGTTTGTACCCAGGGCCGTGGATCTGGTCATATAGCTCGGGCCGGTCGGCACATGCGTCGATGGTGCAGAACAGCTTTTCCGCATAATCCGCATCGAAATACAGCGCCGCGCTGTCAAAAGGCGGCCAGCTGTTGCCCCAGTGATTGGGGCGGACGTCGGGGGATTTCATCAGCCGTAGATAGGCGTCGTTGGTCATCGCGATTTCGGCGCTCAGCACGGATGATCCGGGAATTTCGGCGATCAGCCCGGCAATGCGCACCGGCTTGAGCAACCTTTCGGTGCCGAAACAGAACTGGTCCGGCACAGGATCGCCCGGGTCTATGCCGAAGCGACGCTTTAGGAAATCCGGGGTGACAAAGGCGGCATCGCGCAGGTCGGGCTTGTCGACGGACCCGATGGCTTTGGGCGGCCCGTCTGCGGACCTGACCGGCAGGCCGCGGAACAGCGGCTCTGCGTGGTCAAAGACCACAAGCACCGCATTGCCCGCGCGGTTGCGCGCCCCGTCACAGTCCACTTGCAGGTCCGCCGCGCGCACGCTCAGCTCCAGCCGCCTGCCAAAGACCTGCGGCGGTCGCGCGCCGTCCGCGATTTCTGGCGCAAACCGGGCGGCAAGATCGCTTTCGATCTGTCGCACCGCGCGCAGCGACAGCAGGTCCTCGGCCGTGCTGTCCACGTCTCCGAACCGTTCCAACGTGTAGTGTGACACCTCTGGTCGCGACAGATCGCGGGCGAATTTCGCATCCAGAACCGCGGTCCCGAACAGCGTGGCATAGGCCGCAAGGATACCCAGCAGGATGATCAGCGCAAAGGTCGGGCGGGTGAACTGGAACGGTCCGCCCCAGACCCGCCGCGACATGCGCCGCAGCCAGCCCGGCGGGTTCAGGTCTGCGGGCTGGCGCGGGAATAGCTCTGCCAAGACAAAGCGCCAGATAAACCGCACAGTTCCGAACAGGTTGAACCGCGCAGGTGTGGGCGTTTCCCTTGGAGCGCCGTTGGCGTTGCGCCGCTCTGCGCGCGCAGGGTTCAGAACAAGACCGTTCCGGTCGAACAAGCGGTCGTCAAGCGCGGGCAGATCCGCCCCCTGCGCCTTGAGTCCATCCAGCGCCGCGCGTCGTGCCGCGATGTCGTGGACCGGGGGCAACGTCAGCGGCGCGCCGTCCCGCGACAGCACGCGGCCCTTGTCGACGCACAGCACGGCATCGGCAATCTCTAGCGCCAGGGGTTCGTCATGTGTGACCCAGATCACCGTCGCGCCGCTGTCCAGCGCCCAGCCGCGCAAGTGCTCCATGATCCGTCGCGCGGTTGCGGCGTCCAGGCTGCTGGTCGGTTCATCGCAAAAGATCACGCGCGGGTCGGCGGCCAGGGCGCGGGCCACGGCGATACGCTGCTGCTGGCCACCGGACAGGTCTGACACGCGCATGTCGCGCAGGCCACGGGCCTTGTCGTCCGGGCCAAGCAGTCCGAATTCTGTCATCAGCCCTGCAAAGCGCGCGGCGTCCAGCCGAGGCCGGGTCAGGGCGCGCGCCATATCGACATTCAGCCCGACCGACAGGCTCTTCATCAGGTAGGATTCCTGAAAGACAAAACTGACCGTGCCCGGTTTTGGTCGCGCCCCAGCCAGCAGATCGGCGCTGTCCTCGCCGCCCGGCAACAGGCGCAATTGTGACCCGTCGGCCCCGGCGGACACCAGGTTGGGGGCCTTGAGACCGCTCAGCACACTCAAAAGCGTCGATTTGCCAGAGCCTGACCGCCCTATGACGGCCACGATGCCGGGGCCGGTGATGTCCAGTGAGTCGATGTAGATGCCGCTGAAACCGGGCTGATCCCGGCCCTGCGCCGTGCGATAGACCATGCCGGTCTGTCTGCAAATCGCTACGCGGTTTGGCACCTGAAACCTGTTTGTTTGAAATGACCTGCACATGACTAAACCGTGTTCAGGTCGGGCGTGCAAGGGCGCAGGCCCGGCGGAGCGACCCCAGAGGGCAGGGCGGCACAGCCGACCGCCTCGCGGGTGCATGGCGCACAGGCGCAGCGACAACGGCAAATCCGCGATGGTTTCGAACCCGGCGCACTGGGCGCTGGACGGCGTCCGAAATCGGTGCATAGTGTTGCCAGACGGATCGCCGCTCAGGTCCGGTCAACGCCCCTTGCGGGCCACTTGTCGGCGCTCTTGCTTGGGCGCGGCAAGAAAAGCGCGTGTATTCCCCGTTCAGCCATGTACTTCTTTGCAGGTTTGGCCTATAGGTGCGGGTCTTGTGCCGTCGCGGCGCTGTCTCCGGCACATGCTGCCGCTTTTCCATGGAATTTCCCTACTATGATCTCTTCCCTGTCCGAGGCGCTCGCTGAGCGTGGTTTCGACAAATTGACCCCTGTTCAAGAGGCCGTGATTGCGCCGGAACTGGCGGCGTCGGACCTGCTGGTCTCGGCGCAGACCGGATCGGGCAAGACCGTGGGCTTTGGCCTTGCCATCGCACCCACCCTGCTGGGCGATGCGACATCGTTTGACCGCGCGGCAGAGCCGCTGGCGCTGGTCATCGCGCCAACCCGTGAACTGGCCTTTCAGGTCAAACAGGAACTGGCGTGGCTGTATGCCCGCACCGGCGCGGTGGTCACCTCCTGCGTTGGCGGCATGGACATGCGCGACGAACGGCGCGCCCTGTCGCGCGGCGCGCATATCGTTGTCGGCACCCCCGGCCGCCTCAAGGACCACATCCTGCGCGGATCGCTGGATCTCAGCGGGCTGAAGGCGGCGGTGCTGGACGAAGCGGATGAGATGCTGGATCTCGGGTTTCATGAGGATCTGGAATATATTCTGGGGGAATCCCCGGAAGAGCGGCGCACGCTGCTGTTCTCGGCCACCGTGCCGCCGACCATCGTCAAGCTGGCCGAGCAGTATCAGCGTGACGCGCAGCGGATCAGCACGCTCACCGGCACCACGCAGCACGCGGATATTGCCTATCAGGCGATCCGTGTCGCGGCGTCGGACAGCGAACATGCGATTTTCAACTTGCTGCGCTTTCACCATGATCAAAGCGCCATCGTCTTTGCCAACACCCGCGCGGCGGTGAACCATCTGTCGGCGCGGCTGGGCAACCGGGGGCTGGCCACGGTCAGCCTGTCGGGGGAACTCAGCCAGACGGAACGCACCCATGCGTTGCAGGCGATGCGCGACGGGCGCGCGCGGGTTTGCGTGGCCACCGATGTGGCCGCGCGCGGCATCGACCTGCCGAACCTGAACCTTGTGATCCACGCCGACCTGCCCAGCAACACCGAAAGCCTGCTGCACCGCTCTGGCCGCACGGGCCGCGCCGGGCGCAAGGGGATCTCGGCGCTGATCGTGCCGGTACGGGCCGCCAAAAAGGCAGAGCGCCTGCTGAAATGGGCCAAGATCAACGCCGAATGGGTCGAGGCGCCTTCGCCCGAGGACATCCAGCGTCAGGACGAAGACCGGTTATTGAACGATCCCGCGTGGGATGAGCCGGTGACAGAGCACCAGAGCGCCTTTGCGGCCAAGCTGCTGGACCGTCACAGCCCCGAAGTGATCGCCGCCGCCTATCTGCGCCTGTACCAGTCGCGCCATGCCGCCGCTGAGGAACTGTTGCCGGCGGATGCGAAACCGGCACGCTCTGCCGAGCGCAGCTTTGGCCCCAGCCGCTGGATTTCATTGTCGGTTGGTCGCGGCGACCGGGCAGAGGCGCGCTGGCTGTTGCCCTTGCTGTGCCGGGCCGGTGATCTGGACAAGAACGACATCGGCGCGATCCGCGTGCAGGACAGTGAGACCTACGTGGAATTGCTGGCCGCCAAGGTCGACGGCTTTCTGTCGGGACTGGGCGCGGATGCCACGCTGGAAGACGGGATTACCGTGCGCGCCATGGACAAGGCCCCGGATCTGACGCCGCAGCGTCGCGGACCCAAACCCGATGGTGCGGGGCCGCGTCCCAAGCGCGATTTCGGCAGCGATGACAAGCCGCGCAAGCCCCGTCCGCCGCGCGACGGGGATGCCGCACCGGCGCCGCGCAGGGAACGGGCTGAGGCCCCGGACCGTCCCAGACCGGCAGCCCGGCCCAGCCAAGGTGACAAGCCGACGTATGGTGACAAGCCGAAATATGGCGAAAAACCCAGGTACGGGGACAAGCCGAAATCCGGAGACAAGCCCAAGTATGAGGGCAAACCGAGATCTGAGGGTAAGCCCAAGTACGAAGGCAAACCCAAATACGAGGGCAAGCCCCGGCAAGAGGCAGGCTCATCCGCACCGGGGCAATCGCGCTCTCGGGATCAGGACGCGAGCGGACCGGCCAAGTTCAAGGCCAGACCCAGCCCCGCCGGAAAGCCTGGCCATAAATCCACTGGCCCCAAGCCCTTTGGCGCCAAGCCAAAGGGACCGGGCAAGGGCAAACCAGCCGGCGCCGGGGATGCAAGCAACACCTCCAAGCGGTTCACGCCAAAGAAACCGGGCAAACCGGCGGGCAAACCGCGCGAGGGTGGCTTTGACACGCCGCGGCGCGGCAAACGCTGAACCAGTCCGCCATCGACCCGCCGCGTCGGGGCGATGGCGCGCCCTGACGGGCTAAAAGGTGCCGCCTGCCATTGGGTGAGGCGGCGCAAATCCGCGTTTCGGCTCTTGCAAGCGGCGTGGCATCGCGCGATGCCGTTGCACCAGAGACGACTTTCAGATGACGGATACCAACCCCATGACCGATCACAGCAACCGCAAACACTCTCTTGTCACCCGTGTCGCGCAGGCCCTGCACGTCATCGAACCTGAGACAGGGGCGGTTGTGCCATCGATCCAGCCCGCGGCCACCTATGCGCGGGACGAAAACTATGCGGTGCGCAAACCGTATTGGTATCGCCGCGACGGCAACCAGACGACCAGTCAGGCAGAAGCGATCATTGCCGAGCTGGAAAACGCCAAGGAGTGTTTCCTGTTCGCCTCCGGCATGTCGGCCTGCACCGCCGTGATCGAACAGCTGCCGACCGGCGCGCATGTGGTTGTGCCGCGTGTGATGTACCACGGCGTGCTGTACCAGATTCAGACCTATGCGGCGAAGGGACGGATCAGCGTCAGCTACTACACCGCCGGAAACCTTGATGAACTGGCGGCCGCGGTCAAACCGGGCGAAACTCGGCTGGTCTGGGTCGAGACGCCCAACAACCCCAATTGGGAAGTCACCGACATTGCCGCCGCCGCCGAGATCGCCCATGCCGCCGGGGCCAAGCTGTTGACCGACTGCACCGCGACACCGCCCAACATGACTCGCGCGCTGGATCTGGGGGCGGATTATTCGTTCCATTCGGCGACCAAGTTCCTGAACGGTCATTCGGATTGCACCGCCGGGGCACTGTCGGTCAAGGAGGTCGATCAGGACTGGGAAGACATCTACATGGTGCGCAAACTGCAAGGCACGGTGTTGCAGTCGCATGATGCCTGGCTGCTGATCCGGGGGATGCGCACGCTGTATCTGCGGGTCGAAAAATCCTGCAAGAACGCCATGGCGATTGCCAAACATTTCGAAGGGCACAAGCACATCAGTGCGGTGCTGTATCCGGGCCTGCCCTCTGATCCGGGCCATGAAGTGGCCAAGCGCCAGACCGACGGGCAATTTGGCGGCATGTTGTCGATCCTGATCGACGGGACAGAGCAGAATGCCATCGACGTGGCCCGGTTCTGCGAATTGTTCTACCCCGCGACCTCGCTGGGCGGGGTCGAAAGCCTGATCGAACACCGCAAGACCGTGTCCGGTGAGGGGTTTCCCGTCGACGCGCGCCTGTTGCGCCTGTCCGCCGGGATCGAAGACCCCGACGACCTGATCTATGATCTGGAACAGGCGATTGCTCGGGCGTTTGGCTAGGGACAGAGCGCTGCGCGCGGGATCACCCCTTCATCCGGGTGCCGTCCGGGTCGAACAGCGGTCCCTCAACCACGGTTGCGTCAAACATCTGGCGTGCGATATCGACCTGAACCTTTGTGCCACCGGCAATCCGGTGATGCCCGTGGCCCAGCGCGACGGGCCTGCCAACCCGGTAGCCAAAGGCGCAGGTCGAAGTCTGACCGACAATCTTGCCATCCAGATAGACCGGCTCATGGCCCAGCGGCACTGCCGTTGCATCGTCTAGGATCAATGAAAAGACGCGCGTCCGCGCGCCCTTGGCGCGGGCCTCTGACAGCGCCTCGGCCCCGATGAACCCGCCGGATTTGCGGGTGGCAAAGTCCAGCCCCGCGCTGATCGGCGTGACATCGCTGTCCAGTTCATGCCCCATGGCGCAGAACCCTTTTTCGACCCGCATGGAGGTCTGCGCAAACAACCCCGCAGGCACCGCACCCGCAGCGGTCAACGCCGCGTAGAGGGCGGGTGCGTTTTCGGACAGGCAGGTGATTTCCCAACCCGCCTCTCCGACATAGGACAGGCGTGCGGCGCGCACATGTTTGCCCGCGATATGGGCCGGACCAACCTTGAAATAGCCCAGATCGTTCAACTCTGGCGCGCCGCAGTCGGCCACGATGCGCGCCGCCTCCGGCCCCATCAGGCCCAGAACAGCGTATTTTTCCGTGCTGTCCTCCAGCGTCACGTCAAAGCCGTCCGCATGGCGGCGGAACCATGCCAGATCGCGCTTGATCGCGTTGGTGCCGACAAACAGCCGGTAATGATCCTGCGCGATGCGATGCGCGGTGATATCGCTTTCAAAGGTGCCGCGTGCGTTCAGAACGGCGGTGTAGATCACCGATCCCGGCGCGCGCTGTACCTGACCGGCGCAGGTGTGGCGCAAGAAGGCCTCGGCGTCGGGGCCTGTCACCTCGATCTTGCCAAAGGGCGAGGCATCAAAGATCGCTGCCTTTTCATGCGCGGCCATGACCTCGGCCCGGACGTTTTCGAACCAGTCGGGCCGGTCAAACCGCAATACCGGTTCTGCAGTCTTGCCAAAGTACAGCGGTCGTTCCCAGCCATAGACCTGTCCCATATGCGCGCCAGCGGCACGGTATTCCGCATCCAGCGGCAGGCGGCGCAGGTCGCGCGCGGTCCTTAGCTGTTTGCCGGGGTAGGAAATGTCGTAATGCGTGCCCAGGATCTCTGGCGCGCGGGCCATCAGATGTTCGACCGAATTGAACACGGGGGCAAAGCGTTTGGCATCCGCCTCTGACAGGTCATAGGCGGTGTGACCATGCACGATGGCATGGGCAAGGTTCATGCCCGCGCCGCCCCCGGAGGCCATCCCGACAGAGTTCATGCCGCAGCCCAGAAACAGCCCGCGCGTCTCTGCGGTTTCGCCCAGCATGAAGGTGCCGTCGGGGGTAAAGCTTTCGGGGCCGTTCAGCAGCATCTTGACCTCTGCGGTTTCCAGCGCGGGCAGGCGGTGCAGAGCGTTCATCATCATTGGTTCAAAGTGGTCCCAGTCTTCTGGCAGCAGGCCAAATTCAAAGCTCTCGTTCAGCACGCCCGGCGCGATGGGCTTGCCCATCGGTTCAAAACAGCCGACCAGCAGGCCGCCGCTGTCATCGCGTATGTAGAGATGGTTATCGTGGTCCGACAGGGTCGGAGTATTGCCGACAATGCCGTCAATCGGTTTGGTCAGCAGGTAGAAATGTTCGCAGGCCAGCGCCGGAACCTCGGCCCCCGCCAATGCGCCCATCTCACGCGACCATAGCCCGGTGCACAGCGCCACCGCGTCGCAGGTGATCACGCCCTGTGTCGTCTCAACCCCGGTGATGCGGCCCTGATCGGTCAGGATGCCGGTGACGCCGGTGCGTTCGAACAGCTTGGCACCCCGCGATTTTGCCCCTTTGACCAGTGCGGCGCAGACATCTGAGGGCGACACCCGTCCATCCGACGGGGACCAGACCGCGCCCAGCACGTCCTCGGCATTCATCAGCGGCCAGCGTTCCTTGGCCTCTCCGGGAGAGATCGACCAGGCGTCGATGCCATAGGCATGGGCCAGCGCCTCTTGCCGTTTCACATGGGTCAGGCGGTCCGGGTTGGTGGCGATCGACAGCGATCCCTTTTGGATCCAGCCGGCCGACTGCCCGGTTTCCTGTTCCAGCCCGGAATACAGATCGACCGAATACTGGATCATCCGTGTCAGGTTGCGTGAATTGCGCAGTGCCCGCACCTGTGCGGCGGAATGCCAAGTGGTGCCAGAGGTCAGCGCATTACGTTCCAGCAGGACGGCATCGCTGACCCCCATCTTGGCGAGGTGGTACAGGGTGGAACACCCCATGATGCCACCACCGATGACGACAACCGATGCGTTAGAGGGAAGGTGCTGTGCCATGGAGATGTCCGTTCGGGCTGTCTGCGGGCGCGTTAGGTCGCACTGGGATCTTGCTGGAAAAACGAAATTGGACAATAGGTCAAAATTATAACGAATGTTTTGTCACGCGGAGACCCCGGCACATGGACCCGACCCTGAGAAACCGAACCCTTGCAACGCTGAAGGGGGGTATTCCCGATCTGCCGCGCGGGCTGCGCATGGCGGCGAAATATGTGGTGGACCATCCGTCTGATTTTGGCCTGGACCCGATCCGGGACACCGCGCGCAAGGCCGGTGTCAGCACCTATACGCTGGTTCGACTGGCCGAACGGCTAGGCTTTGCCAGTTTTGACGCCCTGCGCGACCCCTTCCGGCAGGCGCTGGTGTCATCCGCCACGGGGGACAGGCCCGGCTGGGTCGCGAGGGTGCGCGACGCGGGGGGGCTGGGCCGGGTGCAGGCCGAGGCAGCGTTGAACGGCATGGCGATTGTGCAAAGGTCGCTGGAACAGGCAGATCCCGTCCGCATGGCGCGGGTGGTCGACCTGCTGACCGAGGCGCCCAATGTCTTTCTCACCGCCACGCGCGCCAGCTATGGGTTGGCCTATTACCTGCATTATGTGGGCCGGATGGCGTTGCCGTCGCTGCGGCTGATCCCGCGCCACATGGGCAGTCCGGTGGACGAACTGCATTCAGCCCAACCGGGGGATGTGATGATCGCGCTGACCTTTACGCCTTATTCGCGTGAGACCATCGACGCCTGCAAATTCGCCCGCCGCAAGGGTGTCAGGCTGGTCATGATCACCGACAGCGAAATTGTCTCACCCGAGTTTCAGGCAGATGAAACGCTGTTGGCTTCTGTCCTGTCGACGCATCACTTCTGTTGCTACGCCGGTGCAATGGCCCTGATTGAAACGCTGATCGCGATGTTGGTGGCGCGGGGCGGGACCGAGGCAAAAGAGCGAATCACGTCCTATGAAGCGTTGCGGCAAGAGACACAGGCCTATTGGGCAGTACATAAAAAACAATAGTTTTTCAGCGCGCAGCCGGGTTGCGTGGTGGGTGCCGGGTGGGCAGGGTTGACCGTGTAGGGGTTGCCTGTGTTCGCAAGCCGGTCAACGGGCTTGATTTGCACACCCATAGCTTGCATTCTTTTCGCACCCTTCTCCAATAAGGCTTTATCCCATGCTCCGTTCCTGCGTCGCCGCCGCCCTTGTCACCTTGTGGTCCGGTGGGGGCGCGCTTGCGCAGACCGAACCTACGACGCTGCCGCTGCCTTCGGCCTTGCCGCTGCTGGACTACGAGGCGCAACTGTATCCGTTTATCGCCGACCGCACCTTTGCCAAAGAGGGGTGGATTCGCGACAAAAGCTGGCGCGACACCGGGCCCTTTGTGCTGGATACATCGTATGGCGTGCATCCGGCTGTGCGGATCTACTATTCGCCGGAGGTGCTGACATGGCTTGAGGGCGGGCGCACCGGCTCCATTCCGGACGGTGCGATTGTGGTCAAGGAAATGGCCTCACCGCCCGCCGCGCGGTACGTTGAGTATCGTGAGATGCTGGCATTCATGCACCCCGACGATCCCGCCAAGGTAGAGGCAGAGATGCTGGAGTTCCTGCGCACCACCGGCGGGCTGAACTGGACCGTGATGGTCAAGGACAGCGCCCTGTCGCATGGCGGCTGGTTCTTTGCCTCTGTCGGGCAGTCGGCGACGGTGGACAGCTTTGATCCGCCGTTTACGCCGCCCTCGGGGCAGGCGGGCGACGGGATGTGCATGCGTTGCCATGCCTCTGCCGCCGAAGAACTGATCTATTCCAGCCTCGACAACGTCGAAGGCTATCCCGGTGAGCCGCTGATTTTTCGCGTCGACGAAAGCTGGCGCGATATGGAGGGGTTCCCGCCGGGTCCGTTCAACCTGCCCGCCGTCCAGCGCCCCGCCATGGGCGCCAGCGAGGCGAGGTTGATCGAGGATTTCTTTCACAATGAGACGGTACTGGCGAAATCCAACGCCAAGGTCGCGCCGTCCCCGGTAGAGATCAATCCGATCTTTGCGGCCATGTTCCCGCCCACGGGTGGCATCGACGTGCCGCCGGGCAAGGTGCAGACCCTGCCGAGCGAATGGCTGGATCATGTGCCCGCGCGGCCCAATGACACCCAGCATTTCCTGACCTCGGACAATTGCATCGGCTGTCATGGCGGCCTTGGTGGACCGCCTTCCGGCACCACGATGTTCCTGCAAACCGGACCGGACTACGGCGACGGTTTCAACATTTCCGAATACGGGGAATGGCGCTGGTCGCCGATGGGGCTGGCCGGACGCGACCCGATCTTTTTTGCCCAGCTCGAAAGCGAATTTGCCCTGTTGCAGGCGGCGGGCGAGGGCGATCTGACGTCCAATCTGGGAACCACCTGCCTGTCCTGTCATGGCGCGATGGGGCAACGCCAACTGGAGATCGACGCCCATGCCAACCCCGACAAGGGACTGGACCCGAATGATTTCAAGGTCGCCTATACGCTGTTGCACCCCCCCCTGACAGAGGCCGAGGAAAAGGCGCAGAAGGCGGATGGCACCTTTGATTACCACGCCTACGGCAATCTTGCGCGTGAGGGGATTTCCTGCACCGTTTGCCATCACATCGCGCCTCCCGAACAGGCCAAGGGCCAGCCGGCATACAACAAGCTGGACACCTACCTGATGAACGGCACCACCGGCGTCTTTCGCCTGAATGACGCGGACCAGCTGATCGGACCGTTTGACGACGTGCGCGAGAAACCGATGCAGAACGCCATGGGCATCACCCCGGTCAAGGACGACTATATCAAGGACAGTGAGCTGTGCGGCGCGTGCCATACCATCAACCTGCCCAATGTGGACGCGCCCAAGGACAAGCCACTGGAGGGTTACACAGAGGCCGATCAAAAGGTGTTCAACGAGGCGGCCAAAAATGGTGCTGCCTTTTTGAACACGGAATACGGCGTGACCTTTCCGCAGGGGCTGACCGACTTTCAGCACTCGGTAGAGCAGGCGACTTATATCGAGTGGGTCAACAGCATCTACAGTGACAAGGGCACCGCGCAATCCTGTCAGGATTGCCACATGAAGTCAGATTTCCAAAGCGTCGATGGCAGCCTGTCGGTGCCCGCCATCACCACCCAGATTGCCACCATTCAGGACACCAAACTGCCCGATGTGGCCAACCTGTTGCCGCAGGAGGACGTCGATGTGCCCTTCCGCGAAGGGTATCGTCGGCACAGCTTTGTCGGGCTGAACGTGTTCATGGTTGAAATGCTGCGCCAGTTCAGCGCCGAGATGGGGATGAGCCGCACAGACCCGATGACCTATGCCACCAACGGCGCGCAGCTGGCCATCGACACGATGGTCCTGCAGGCCCGCGAAGAGACGGCGGATGTCACGCTGGACCTGACCGAAGGCTATGGCGGGCTGGTGGCCAATGTCGCCGTGACCAACAAGACCGGCCATCGGCTGCCCTCTGGTGTCGGGTTTCGCCGTGCCTTTCTGGAGGTGCGCGCCGTGGGCGCGGATGGCGCGACGCTGTGGTGTTCGGGCTGCACAAACGGCGCGGGTGTGATTGTCGACCCGACCGGAACGCCGCTGAAGACAGAGTTTCTGGACGTTGTGCCAGAGGGGGCGGATATGGCGCTGTTCCAACCGCATTACAGCGTGATCACCGACCAGACCCAGGTGCAGATCTATGAGGAACTGACCCAGAACGCCGAACGCGCCTTTACCACCAGCTTTGTCCACCGGGTCTATCACCCCAAGGACAATCGCTTGACGCCGCATGGCACGCTGACCCCCGGCACGCCCAAGTTCATCGCCAAGTTCGGCGACAGCGAGGTCACGGCCGCCTTTATGAAGGCGACAATGCCAGAGGGGCGCGCGGCCGCCGATCCCGATTTCCAGCCCGGCTCTGACGCATTGGAATACCGGATCACGCTGCCAGCGGCGATCGACCCGGCCAAGGTGACGGTGACTGCGACGCTCTATTCGCAGGCCATTCCGCCCTATTTCCTCAAGCAACGGTTCGAGACGGCCCCGGACGGCCCCGCGACCCAGCGGCTGTATTACCTTGCCAGCAGGCTCAAGACCGAAGGCACGGCCATCGAGAACTGGAAACTGGCAACGGCCGCCGCCTCGGCGACGCTGCAATAAGAGGGGAGAGGCGCTAGGCAGGTGTCCACGTCTGGCCCAGTGCGTCCAGCAGCGCGCGCAGGGCCGGGCGGTCCAGGTGCCGTTCCAACGTCAGAAAACCCAGGCGCGCCGGGACAAAAGCCACGTCGCTGACTGCCAACCCGGTGGTCTGGCGTTCATGCAGGGCAATGGAGTCCCGGCACAGGCTGAGACCGACCCCGGCGCGGACCATTTCCAGCATCGAAGCCTCTTGATCGACCTTGGCGACGACGGTTTGTGTGCAGCCATGACGGGCGAACACCTCTGCCAGCAACCCGTGATGCGATGAGGTGGACGGGGTGCCGATCCATGGCAGCGCGGCCAGCGTTGGCCAGTCGGCATATCCCACGCGTGCCTGCCACCCCGGCGGCGCGATGACCCGGTAGGTAAACTCCGCCAGCGGGATCATATGAACGGCGTCGTCACCAGATTGCAGCAGCACAGCATCCGGCGCGGCAAGAAAGAAGCCCGCGTCGATCTGGCCACGGGTCAGACGCGTCAGCACATCGCCGCTGACCGCATGGCTGAGGTCGGTGATGATGTCGGGATGAGCCGCCCGCAAGCGCCGCAACAGCGGACCCAGCCGGATGAAATCCGGATCCACGATGGTGCCAATCCGCAGCGTGCCGCTGATCTTGCCGCGACACTGTCGGGCGCTGTGGTGAAAGTCGTCCATGGCATTCAGGACATCCTCGGCCTTGGAAAGCAGGGACGCGCCGACGTCGGTCAATTCCAATCCGCTGCTGGTGCGGTTGAACAGGGCCGTGCCAGTATCTTGCGCCAGACGCTTGAGTTGTTGACTGACCGCGGGTTGCGTCAGGTTCAGCACCTCGGCCGCGCGTGACACACTGCCCTCGCGCGCAACGGTAATGAAAGCGAGCAGGACATTGATGTTGGTGTACCGCGTCATATAAAATATTCTTATATGCTTATGTGGAAATTGTCATTGGATATGTCAATTCTCTCTCTATAGCACGGTCGGAAGGCGATGGGAGAGAAATGAATGTCGGATGACATGACGTATCATTATGTCGTGGTGGGGGCCGGGACCGCCGGGTGCCTTCTTGCCAACCGTCTGAGTGCCGATCCCGGGACCAATGTCCTGCTGCTGGAGGCCGGAAAGCGGGACAATTACCCCTGGATTCACATCCCCGTTGGCTATCTCTATTGCATCGGCAATCCGCGCGCCGACTGGATGTACAACACCGAACCGGACAAGGGTCTGAACGGGCGCGCCCTGCGGTATCCGCGGGGCAAGACGCTGGGCGGCTGTTCGTCGATCAACGGCATGATCTACATGCGCGGGCAGGCGCGCGACTACGACAATTGGGCGCGACTGACAGGAGAGGACGCGTGGTCGTGGGACAACAGTCTGACGGATTTCAAACGGCACGAGGATCATTACCGGCTGGATGGCGGTGCCGATCCGCAGACCGGCGACAACAGCCGCTTTTCCGATCTGCATGGAACGGGCGGCGAATGGCGGGTGGAAAAGCAACGCCTGCGCTGGGATGTGCTGGACAGTTTTGCCGATGCCGCCGAACAGATCGGCATTGAGAAGACCACGGATTTCAACACCGGCGACAATGCCGGTGTGGGCTATTTCGACGTCAACCAGCGGTCCGGCTGGCGCTGGAACACCTCCAAGGCGTTCTTGCGCCCGGCCAAGGACCGCCCCAACCTGACCATCTGGACAGAGGCACAGGCCGAACGCCTGACCTTTGCCCGCGACGGAAGTGGCGCGCTGCGCTGCGACGGCGTGGTGGTAAACCGGGCAGGGCGCTCGGTGACGGTCAAGGCGCGCACTGAGGTGGTCTTGTCGGCGGGGGCGGTGAACACCCCGGCCATCCTGCAACTGTCCGGTGTCGGGCCTGCGGACCTGCTGCGCAGTCACGGGATCGAGGTGATCAAAGACACCCCTCAGGTCGGTGAGAACCTGCAAGACCACCTGCAAATCCGCGCCGTGTTCAAGGTGAAGGGGACAAAGACGCTGAACGCGTTGGCCGCAACCCTGTTCGGCAAGGCGATGATCGGGCTGGAATACGCGGTCAAACGCACCGGCCCCATGTCCATGTCGCCCAGCCAGTTGGGGGCCTTTACCCGGTCCGACCCGTCGCGGCCCCATGCCAACCTTGAATACCATGTGCAGCCCCTCAGTCTGGATGCCTTTGGCGAGCCGCTGCACGGCTTTCCGGCGATTACGGTGTCGGTCTGCAACCTGAACCCGACATCGCGGGGGCATATCCGGATCGGATCGAACGATTTCCGCGATGCGCCGAAAATCGCGCCGAATTATCTGGCCACGGATGAGGACCGCCAAGTCGCCGCTGACAGCCTGCGGCAGGTGCGCCAGATCATGGCGCAACCAGCGATGGCGGGCTATCAGCCGGAGGAATTCAAACCCGGCGTGATGTACCAATCGGACGCCGACCTGACAAAGCTGGCGGGCGATATCGCCAGTACGATCTTTCATCCTGTCGGGACAGTACGCATGGGGCGCGCCGACGATGCCGACGCCCCGCTGGACCCGCATCTGAGGATGAAAGGCATTCAGGGTCTGCGCGTTGTCGATGCCGCGGTCATGCCGGAGATCACCAGCGGCAACACCAATGCACCCACCCTGATGATCGCCGAAAAGGCCGCCGCATGGATGTTGGCCGGTCAGTAGCGTCAGGCCGTCATCAACAGCCTGGCCTCATGGCGTTTGAGTGTCGGCGCCACGGTGGGCACGACGTGGTTGTGGCTTTGCATTTCGGGAAAGACCGCCAGCAGTTCGGCGCGCGCATCAGGCGCGAGGTTGTTCAGCGCGCAAGGGCCGGGGTACAGGCTTTCGGTTGGGACATCCTCTGACAGGATGATCTCATGCCGGTCAAAAAGCAGATGCACATAGGTGATGAAATCGACATCTTCGTGGACCACGTTTGTCCCGTTCACGAAATCCTGTGCCGCGATCAAAGCACCGCCAAGCCCGAACAACAGCATCACACGCCAGTCGCTGACCAATATGCGATGTTGCGGCGATACGATCAGGTCGCGGGTGTTCCCGATGGCCCCGGCGTGAAACCGGATTGGCCTGTTGTGGTCATGTATCCGGTAACGCCGTTGACCGACCCAGCGCACAGTGGCCTTGCGTCCGTTGATTGTTGTGACCCGGTGTCCCGGCCTGATCTGTTCCGCTGGTCGTGGGCCGTCCGGCGTCTGGATCAGGGTGCCTGCCGCAAAACAGACAGGCTCCACATAGTCGTCAGCCGCATAGCTGGGGCCTTCCTGGGCCGAGACGACGGTCAGCGGCACGCCAACCGGCGGCCAATCGCCCGGATCACCGATAAAGGCGATCCCTTCGACCGTGGCGTAGGAGGGAGAGCTGTCGCGAACGTTGAAGGCGATCAGTGTGTATGTGTTTGTGCCGTCGGACACGTCAAAGGAATACTCTGCCTCGACGATGCTGCCATTGCCGTAAGAGACGCCATTGACCGTCTGGGCGCCGTTCAACTGTTGCCCGGTGTCGTTGTCTGCGAAGCTCGTGTCACCATCGTTGACCGAAATCGGCGACCAGTTGGTCGAGTCAAGCGTCAGCGTGCGCCCCACCAGATGCGAGCCATCACCCTGCGTGACACCATCAAGCTGACCGCCGCCGCTGAGGGTGACGTCGTTCTCGCCCAAAACCCAGATGTTGTAGGTCGGCATGAGCCCCTGAATGCCCCATTAACAATTTAGACCAGACTAAAGCGAAATTTGGGCGAAATTTGGGCCAAATTTCAGACTTCCGAAATTGAGACAAAAATCCCTTCGGAAATTTGCCAGATGCCGCGATGCCGGGCCTATGAATTGTCGGCGTTTGTCACCAAAAGGTTGAGTCCGCCTCTATCGTTCCCGGTAAGCGGACAAAGGGGGCGTGATGCGGGGCCTGCTGTGGCTCCTGTGCATAACATCCCCGCGAGCTTTGCCTCGAGGGTTGCTTTCCCGCGCGCAACTTTGTCATGTGTTCCTTTGACTGCCCGCGCCTGTCCATGCCTGCCAGGTTCCGTTGTATACCTTGGGCGCGTGCGACTCTGTTTTATTCCTTTGAGAGCGTATTGGCGCTTTCCGGGACAACGCGAGAGGAAAATCGTGCGACCCAAGACCCTTGTCCGGATGACCGCCATTGCGGCCCTGTCCACCGCTACTTTTCAAAGCGCCCCGGCTCTGGCCGATGCGGGCAGCCTGCTTGATCCCCAAACCCGTGCGCTGCAAATGCTCCAGTATGAAGAGGACCGCACCAAGACGATTCTCGAATTGCAGCCTTTCCGCACGACGCAGACCGCGCGCGGCGCCGACGACACCAGTTTTGAACTTGTCACCCTGAACCCGGGGATCAATTCCTGGTTTCTTTTGACGGTAAGCTCCGAGGGGTTTTGGTCGACGACGCGCAAGTTCCATCTGGAACTGGCCGATCCCGAGCACAGCACATTGACGTTGGTCGCCGGGGCCGAGCCTGAACTGGTCATCGCCGGCGAGGCAACGGAATTCCGCTGCACCCCGTGGTCCGGCAGCAGCCCGGAACTGGACGATGCGCAGTATCGCGGATTGCCGTTTGCGCCGATCTGCGATGAGCGGATCTTTTTGCGCAACCGCGTCAAAGGCAATTCGACCAACCGTGAGGCGGTGGCCGATTTCCTGCGCGACAACGTCGTCTTTGGCGAAAGCCTGGTCAACATGATCAAGGGCTCCTTCTACGAAGATGCCTTCATGAATTCCGGTCCCGTGATCGAAGGCGCGGATGCCGGTGAAACTGTCAAGGCGCTTGGCAAGGCGCAACTGGACAATGCGCCGGTATTCCGCACCAGTTTCAACTTTGATCTCGACGGCGCCGAAGGCGGCCGCGTCGAGGCGGGCAGCTGGTACGCGATCAGCGATATTCCCGGTGTCTACGCCAGCGCCATGCAGCCCGGCATGATCTCACGCGATATCCTCAACCGTCCGGGGGAAACCAACGGTCTGGACGGCGTGGAACGCGGCGCAGATGTCTATCTGATTGCCTACGATCTGGAACAATTCGAATTGGGCTATGAGCTTGGCACCGATCACCCGCGCGTCGACTGGTCGCCGCGGCCTTCGGGGGCGGGACGCAACTACCGGATTCCCGGCCCTGACGGGATCGACGACTCTGATCCGCTTGTGCGGTCGGGGATGCTCAGCCCGGCCAAGACCGAGCGCGTTGTCGGCACCTTTGCATCCGGGTTCAAGCGCAGCCATGGCGCGTGGCGACTGACGGACAAGGCCTATACCAACTATGGCCACCACTACGGCTTTATCAGCGAAGGCGTGATCTTTTCCAAGCTTCAGCCCGATCTGGCCACCATCCTTGTGCTGGATGATGGCACCATCGACATGCGCACCTGGACCGAGGCCGACAACAAGCTGTTGCCGCGCATCCGCTATGCCCGTCAGAACGGTGTTGCGGTGATCGAACCGGATCCCGCAACCGGGATCGGTGTGCCCGGCAGCCAGATCCGCAGCTGGATGGGTGGCAACTGGTCCGGCGATGCCGACGCCAAGCTGCGCACCCTGCGCGGCGGCGCCTGTATGAAAACCGCCGGGGGACGTCAGTTCCTGATGTACGGCTATTTCTCGACGGCGACACCCTCGGGGATGGCGCGGACCTTTCAGGCCTATGGCTGCGACTATGCCATGTTGCTGGACATGAACTCGCAGGAACACACCTATGCGGCAGTTTACACGCATGAAAATGGCGACGTGGTGCCGCATCACCTGGTGCGCGGCATGGCCGCGATCGACTCCAAGCGCCGCGATGGCACGCCGATCCCGCGTTTTGTGGGCTTTCCGGACAACCGCGATTTCATCTATCTGCTGAGGAAATGAGGCATCCCATGGTGACGTTTCGCAAACTTCTGGGCACGGCGTTGGCAGTTGCGCTGGCGGGGGGCTTTGGCCCGTCCGAAGGTGTGGCGCAGACGCTGCAACAGAACAACGATCTGATGTTCCGACAGATGCAGGAGGCGCGCGGTGTCACGGACGCCGAACTGGGGCGCATCCGTGAGATCTTTGCCGGATCGCGCTGGATCGGGCAGGGCAATCCGTCGATCACACGCCACCCGCTGACGCCGCAACAGGCGCAGGCCCGGCTGCCTGCCCCGGCGCTGGAGTTCTATCGCGACAAGAGCTTTGAAAAGATCTGCGGTGAGAAATACATGGCGCCGCTCTATGATCCGGCGACGCAGAAACCGTCGGATGCCAAGGTCTGCGCCGACATGTTCGAATACCCCAACGTGCCGCTGGCCTACCCGGTGACATGGGTCCGCGCGCGCGAAGCGGCACTTTTGTGCGCGGCAGAGGGCAAACGGATCGGGGACGCCCATGAATGGGAGGGCGCCTCACACGGAGCGCTGACCCCGCCGGACTATTTCTTTGGCATGAGCGTACAGGCCGCGCGCGCGGCGCATAACCGCAAGTATGAGCCAAGTGCCCGCTACAGCATCGGCCCGACATGGAAACGGGGCGTCTGCGCCACCAACAGCACCAAATCCGCCAGCTGCAACGGCGGCAGCTTTACCGGCTGCGGATCAAACACCTATCCGGTGGGCAGCTTTCCCGCCTGCAAGAGCCCGCTGGGGGTCTATGACCTGGACGGCAACGCGGCGGAACACATGAACCTGCCGCTGGCTGCCGATCAGATGGCCAGCCGGGGCAGCACCAAACTGGGTGTCACGGAAATGAAGGGCAGCTGGTTCATCTGGGACAAGGTTCGCGCCCATACCCACTGGAGCCGCTGGAGGGCGCCCTATTGGCACGGCACCCGAGTCATGGCGGGGAACAGCCATCACAACTATCATCTCGGGTTCCGCTGCTTCAAAGACGTCAACTGACGGCAGGCAAAGAGACACCAAAGAAAAACGCCGCCCGGTAGCTGGCCGGGCGGCGTTTTTTTGTGTGCTGGCTCTGGGGTCGCCGACCGCCGCACCCCGCAGAGGGATCGGTGAATGCCACAGCCGGAGGCGGTCAGGCGACGTCAGGTTTCACGCGCGCAGCCGTTCAGACAGGATGAACCCGCAGCACAAGATGATCAGTTGGCGCTGGCGACGCGCAGTTGCGCGGCCCGGATCGGACCCTCGTCGCTGACCAGATCGGCATAGTCCGGGTCGGCCATCAGATCGGTCAGCCGCACCGGACGTCCGTTCAGATAGGCGGTCTGGCTGATAAGACGAACCCCATGGCTATAATCCGCATAGGTCGCGCCGTGCACGGTGCTGAGTGGCTGGATCGCCTTGCCGTTGGTGCGATGCCAGCCATAGATGGCCACGCGTCCACGGTTCTTGTTCAGGCGGTTGCTCAGCACAAGATCCTTCTTGTGGCCCGCGATAAGCTGACCGGCGACCGATGCACCGCGCACCTGGGTTTCGACAGTTGTGTTGTGGCGCATCAGGTAGTCGGTCGAGGACATCTGCGGTCCCGGCGTCATCGGGCTGGGGGCCACACGCTTGTCAGAGGCGCGATAGATCTGGTCGACCATGCGGCGCGTCGGCAACATCATGTCAAACCGGCCAGCCAGCTGCATCGCGGCGGGCAGGCCCATGGGCACGCGGACAAAGTCGCGGTCGCTGCCGACGGCGAGGTAATCTGGCGTTACGCAAAAGGTGATCTTGACCCCTGCGCCATCGCGGGCGCGGCCGGACACCTCGACGGGCACCAGATCCTGCAAGAACGAGGGCATGTTGCCTGCCATCATTTCACTGGCGACGCGCCGGTCACGATCTGTGCCGCTGACGCGCATCAAGCCGGACATGACCGCCTTGCCGCCTTTGGCAGAGCCTTTGCGGTTCGGCATCGCGCGGGTCAAGCGGGTGTTGCACACGGCCCCTGCGACGGGCCGTTCGACGCTGCGCGGCAGAGAGGCAAGCGTGGTCTCGGGGATCGCGGTCTCTGGCACATCGGCGATACGGGGGTCGGGCAGTTTCAATCCCTCCGGACGGGCCACCGGACGCAAGGAGACGGCCAGTTGGACGCCTTCGGGCGACTCCGGCAGGTCAAATTCGGGGCGGATGCGGGGGCGGACGGTCGCAAGTGCGGCCACGCGCGGCATGAGCGAGGATTTCAGAACTTCGGGGTGCGGGTCGGGCGAAACGATTGCCGGCGCAGAGGCCAGCGCCTGCGGCACCGGCGGCACGCCGGTTTGCGGCAAGGCATCGGCACCCGGCACGGACAGACCCGACGGCGCGGCGCGCATCAGATCCGGCGCGCTGGCATGGACACGTTGCACCGGCAGTTGGTGTGGCGGCGTCCAGGTCTGAGCGCGGGGCAGACGGCGAACGACGCTTTCCACGATCACCCGGTCGGGTACATGGACAGGGGTCAGCCGACTGACCGTGACCGGCGTCACCGCACCGGTGGACAGGTCTTGCTCTGGCGTCCAGAGCAGAACCGTCACGGCGGCAGCGGCGTTCACTGCGGCAAAGCCCAGCGCGCCTGCGATGAACCGCGGCTTGCGTGCCAGACCAGCAAGTCCGGAAAACCCGCTCTTGCGGTTTTCGGGAGTTTCGAATTCAGAGGTGTTTGCCTGCATCATGCGCTGCCTCGTAGACGCCAAGTGTTAAGCGAACAATGACGTTGCGCGCCCGCATACCCGTCTTGGGCGGTAACTCGCCAACGCGGCCCATGGGCCGCCTGTGGCTGCAACGCCGCAAGTACGGTCATGCACCAGTGCATTCGCTGATAGCGTTTGATCTCATCCAATTGGAATGAAAGGGTAACTGTGTATTTAAGTCAATTTGCTTCGGCAATCGGTGGCGGTTTTCCGCAAGGGCATGCAGCGGGGCAACATCTCGCGGGCGTTCTGTGGAGAAACGACTAAAAGTTGAAAGGAACGCGTGGATGACCCGTTTGAGAAAAGATCTGGCCAGGGCGATTCTTGCCTCTGGGTTGCTGTCGCTGGCCACGCAGGCCGGGGCCGCAGGCGCGCAAGAGGCCGCCGCGACCTGCCGCGATCTGGCCGGACCTGCGACCGCTGAGGCGCCGGTCAGCAAACAGGCGGTGTCGGATTACTTTCGGGCGCTGCGGTCGGCGCGGGCCGCGTGTGAGCGCGCGGTGATCGGGGCCGACCCGGACCCGGAGGCGCTTTTCAACGTGGCGGTGCTGATGCAGGCGGATGCTGAACACGCGCTGGCGTTGGAGACGTTTGAACTGGCCGCTGAAGCGGGGATTGCTGCGGCCCGGACCAAGGTGGGTGACTATTACAATTTTGGCGCCGACGGCGTGACACCTGACATCAAACGGGCCATGGCCGAATATCGCGCCGCGTCAGAGGCAGGCGATCTGCCGGCGCAGGCGACGTTGGCAATGATGAGCGGGATCGGGCGCGGGACGGCACGCGATTTCCGGCAGATGATCACCCTGCTGGAGCAGTCCGCTGGCTCGGGCTATCATTTCGCCCAGCTTCGGCTGGCTGCCATCTACATGGACCCCAGCAGTATCCCGCGCAGCCTGGCCGATGAACTGGGCCTGCCGGACGTGGTCAAGGCGGCTGAGATGCTGGAAAAGGCCTCGGCTCAGGGCAATGAGGATGCGGCGCGGGCGTTGCAGACCCTGTATTCCGAGGATGGTCCGGTGACCGATCCGGCGCAGCGGGCAGCGTTGATCCGACGGTCGGCGCAGGGCGGCGATGCGGCGGCGATCAATGCGCTGGGGTTTCTGTATGAACGCGGCGAGGGCGTGGAGTATGACCCTGAACAGGCGGCGTCGTTCTATGTTCAGGCCTTGGAGACCGGCAAGGTTTCGGTCAATGACATCCGCGGCACCGTGTCGGGCCGGGCCGTGCAATGGGATCGGGAGACGGCGCTGGCGTTCCAGAGGATCTTGCAGGAACGTGGCCTGTATGAGGGCGCTTTGGACGCCAAGATCGGCCCCGGCACCTTGGGTGCAGCGCGGGGGTTGGCACCGTAGTGTCCACGCGTGGACAAACAGGCGCCTGAATAAAATCAATGGCTTACAGAGGCGTTTTTACCTCTGGTTAACACAGGCCCGGCGTTCCAATGGGGGTGCCGGGCCTTTTGCTGGGGAGGACGCACCCCATGTTGATGCGCGTAGCATGCGCCCACAAGGGCCTGTCCTGCGCCGCTTTGCCGTCAGTACAGATGGGTCGCGCCCAGGATCTCGTAGTAGGTTGTCTTTGATCCCACCGGGCGGTCGTTCCATGTCGCGCAGGGCTCAAGACCGTGTTCCAGAACGTAGCCCTGTCGCCCATGCCGGTTCAGCACCTCGATCCCCGAAAGTCCATTCAGCGGCTTGTCCATGGCAAAGCCAAGACACAGGCCGGACGTCAGCACGGACATATAGATCTCTTCGGTGATTCTGTTCTGGGGCAGAACCACGGTCAGAACTCCGCCGTCGATGACCACGCTTTGCGGTTGCCACATCTCCAAAAGATCGCTGGCGCTGGTCCGTTGGTCGGCCATTGCGGACGTCGCCAGCACGGCCAGCGTTGCCACGATTTTCATGCTCTTCATCACGATCGACCTTTTGCCTTGAATTCGAAATGCGAACCGCCCGCGCCGCTAGCCCAACAGGCGGATGCCCCGGTCGATGCCTTCGAGGGTCATCGGCACCATGCGGTCCTCGAACACCTCGCGGATCATCTGGATCGACTGGGTGTACTGCCAGTGCTGTTCCGGCACCGGGTTGATCCAGAGGTGATCGTGCCACTGGTCGCGGGCGCGTTGCAGCCAGACCTGACCGGCCTCGGCGTTCCAGTGTTCATTCGCCCCGCCGGGATAAGCCACCTCATAGGGCGACATGGAGGCGTCCCCGACAAAGATGCACTTGTAGTCGGAGCCGTAGGTGTTCAGCACCTCCCATGTGGGGGTCTGCTGATCATAGCGGCGGGCGTTGTCGCGCCAGACGCCCTCATAGAGGCAGTTGTGAAAGTAGAAATGTTCGAGATGTTTGAACTCTGACCGGGCGGCGGAAAACAATTCCTCGACCACGCGAATGAACGGGTCCATCGAGCCGCCGACATCAAAGAACAGCAGCACCTTGACCGCGTTGTGCCGCTCTGGCCGGGTCTGCACGTCCAGATAGCCGTGTTCGGCGGTGGCGCGGATGGTGCCGTTCAGGTCCAGTTCCTCTGCCGCGCCCTGACGGACCCAGCGGCGCAACCGTTTCAGCGCGACCTTGATGTTGCGGGTGCCCAGTTCGACGCTGTCGTCGAGGTTGCGGAATTCGCGTTTGTCCCAGACCTTGACCGCGCGTTTGTGGCGGCTCTTGTCCTGACCGATGCGGATGCCTTCGGGGTTGTAGCCATACGCACCAAAAGGCGAGGTGCCGGCGGTGCCGATCCATTTGTTGCCGCCCTGGTGGCGGCCTTCTTGCTCTTTGAGCCGCTCCTTGAGCGTCTCCATCAGCTTGTCAAAGCCGCCAAGCGCCTCGATCTGGGCGCGTTCCTCTTCTGTCAGGTGCTTTTCGGCCTGCTTGCGCAGCCAGTCCTCGGGCAGGTCGACCGCCTGCAGAACCTGTTCGGGGGTGATCTGGTCCAGCCCCTTGAACGAGGCGGCAAAGGCGCGGTCAAAGCGGTCAAGGTGGCGCTCATCCTTGACCATCGCGCTGCGGGCCAGAAAATAGAACGCCTCGACGTCATAGGTGGCCAGCCCGGCGCGCAGACCTTCGAGAAAGGTCAGGTATTCGCGCAGGGTGACGGGCACGCCAGCGGAGCGGAGGGTTTCGAAGAAGGGGACAAACATGGCGCGACGCTAGGCGAGCAGTGGCCCGAGGGCAACCGGACAGGGGATCAGCTGAGCGCTTTCTCGATGGCGATGGTCACGAGGAACCCCAGCAGGCCAAACGCGATGGCATAGACTGTCGCGTACTGGGCGATATCCGCCCAGTTGCCCTTGCGCCGTTTGGCGGTGGTGCCGCCGATGATGGCGCCCAACAGCGCCCCCAGGATCACGATCATAACGTCCCTTGTCCCTGCCTTGCCGGGTTGAGCGCGCCGATTTCGCGCAGCTTGGCCCGCACCGCCCAGTCCGAGCCGAAGCCGTATCTTGCCCAGCCGAGCGAGTCCACCCGGACGTTGCGGCCCTCTGTGACGCGGCCTGACAGTTCCATTGCCTCGGCCCGCAGCATCAAAAGGGTGGCCAGCAGGGCGGCGTTTTCGTGCCGCGCGGCGGTGTCCAGATGCGGGGTCAGGATGGCCAGCGCGCTTTGCGGATCGCCGGCGCTGATCGCGTATGCGGACAGTTGCGAGGCGACATAGGCGCGGTGCAGGGCGGTGTCCGGGCTGCGTCCGAAATAGCGTTGTGCGAGGATGAACTGCGCCTGGGCGGATTGCGGGTCGGTGGCCTGCAACAGCCGTCCCATGGCGTAGTGGGAAAAGGCGCGGCGGTGATCGGTCCAGCCCATGGCCGAGGCGACCTGTAGCGCCTCGATCGCGGCAGTGCGGCGCTGTGCCGGGTTCGCGCCGGGGCCAAGTGCTGTTTGTACGGCGTCGATCCAGACCCGAGGGGTTTTGGCCAGTCGTTTGGGGGCGATGGCCTGACCGCGCGGATTGATCCGCGACAGGATCGTGGGCAGCCGGTCTGCGACCTCGCGCCGGGACATGCCGTTGCGCAGCGCGGGATCATAGTAGGCGCGCAGGATCAGCATGTCATAGCCGGTCAGCACCGTATGCACGTTGTCGTCGTTAAAGACGCTGTCGGGCAGGCGGTAGAGGTCATTCAGCGGGCCGATGGCCTGGGCGAGTTCCTCATGCAGGCAATCGCGGACCTCTTGCGGCGAGGAATCATTGGGTAGGAAGATCGCCAGCCGCTTGCGCTCTTGCAGGGAGGTCCAGCTGACCTCGCGTGAGCGGCGCTTGCTGCGGTACTCGGCCAGCGAGGAGACGTTGGGCACCACGAAACAGGCGGCCTGCGGCAGGGCATTGCGGATCTCGGCCCGGCTGACCGCCTGCACGGTGATATTGGCGGCAGGGGCATCGGTGAGGGCAATGTCGATCCCGGCCTCTGTGCGCAGGCGGTGGACGAGACGGCGCAGATCAGGGACCAGCGACGACGGCGGCGCGCCGGTGACGCGCACGGTGATTGGTGTCTCAAAGCGGGTCAGGACGGGCAGGGGGCGCCCGGATTCCAGCGTAAAGGCAAGGTCAAGGAAATCGCGAGCAATGTCAGAGTTCGAGGCCACAGGGGCCTGCGGGCGCGGCACTGCAAAGCTTTTCATCGGGGGCAGGGCGCTGGAGCCGTCAACACCTGCGGCGCGGGTTGCTGCGGTATCGGACGGAGAGACCGGCATACAGGCGCCCAGCATGAGATAGAGCGGAACCAGCAGGCGACGTGTTGTGCGCATCAGACCCTCTGGTACTTGATAAAGGGTGTGAGCGTGCCGATCCGGTCATACAAGCGGCGCGCGGTCGTGTTGAAATGCTGTGTGTTCCAGTAGACCGACGGCGCGCCGTGGGCATCGGCGGCGGCATAGACCCCTTCCATCAAGGCGCGTCCGACGCCGGTGCCGCGGGATTCGGGGGTGGCGTAGAGATCCTGCAGGTAGCAGACCTCTTCGATTTTCCAGCCGTGGCGGTGAAACAGGTAATGGGTCAGGCCGACAAGCTGTCCGTCGCTTTCGGCCACCAGTGCATTGTGGTCACGCGGATCGTCGCCCAGCAGGCGCGCGAAGGTGGACGCGTATACCGGCTCTGGAACAGAGGACTCGTAGAACGCCAGATAGGCCGTCCAGAGCTCTCGCCACGCCGGTTCGTCCGCAGCGCGCAGGGGGCGCACCGTGAGAGCCGTATGTTGGGACACGTTCGAAGCCTGCCTGCTTATTGTTTCTCTTGGGTGCCTTAAGACATCCTTAAGTAATCTGTCCTCTGTTGGGTCACTATATGGCAAAAGCAGGGTTTCTGCCCAGCGCTATGGGCGCCTGTGGATAATTTTTTCCCGAAATCGGGAATATCGGGGCAAAGCCATTGTTTTTTCGGTGTTTTGGTCACGCCGAGTGGGACTGTTCTGCCACAGGTGCGGGTCGGAGTTTGCGCCGGAGGGCGGGCTTGGCGCGCCGGATCAGGCCAGCCAGGCCAGCGAAATCAGCGACAGGATGCTGGTCCAGATGATCACCGGGGCGATGGTATCGGTGCGAACCCGGTAGAGCAGCGCCAAGGCAAAGGCCATCGCGCCCGACGGCCCGGCGGCGGTCAGCGTGAACAGGGTTTGCCAGTCGGTCGGCGGGGCCACCACCCAGACGGCCCCGGCCACCAGCGCCGGAAAGGCCAGCAGCTTGAGCGCGGCAACCATGCCGATCAGGGGGGTGGGAATCAGCGCATGGCTGGACAGGATCACACCCAGCGCAAACAGTGTCAGTGGCGCGGCCCCGGCCCCGGCAAAACCCATCGCGGTGAGCAGCGGTTCGGGAACGGTCAGGCCCAGCAGGTTGACGATCAGCCCCAGCGCAATGGCGATCAGGACCGGGTTTGAGGCAATGCGTTTCATCGCCGGCCCCGGACCGGCCCCGCGATTGGCCATCAGGTCGGTGGAGACGATAAAGAATGCAAAGGTGATCGCCGAGTCCCAGGCGACGATGGCGGTGACGGGCAGAGCGGCGGCCTCGCCGTAGATCAGGAAACTGATCGGCCAGATATATAGCAGCGTGTTGACAAAGATCACCGCCATGGCCAGCAGCCACGCCTCTACCAGCTCTCGTTTGAACAGCACTCGGCAGACCGTAAAGGCCAGCGCAAACAGGAGAACTTGCGCGCCCGCATAGGCGGCCAATGCCTCGAACCGGAAGGCTGACCAGTCCAGCGCCGAGATCAGCGGGAAGATCAGCGCCGGTTGCAGGATCAAAAAGGCGACACGGTTGACGGCCCCAGCCTCATCCCGGCTGACCTTGCCGGAGCGGCCCAGCAGAAAGCCAAGCGCCAGCATGGAGAACACCGGCAGAATGTCATGAGTGAGGATCTGGAGCATGGCGTTTCAAACCATGCGGCCGCGCGCGCCACAAGCCCCCGAATGGCAGGAGGCCTGTTGGGGGGCGTGTCATAGGGGCGGGCCAATTTCCGAAACGGGGTGTAGAGGGTCCACGTCTGCGTGGACCCTCTACATCCGTCTTCGAGGGCTGTTTGAAGGGCATGGCGCAGCGGACACCGGATGTTGCGGACAGCCTGACTGTGCCTTGCGCCGCAAACCCGGTGCCCGTCTGTGGGATCTCAGCGCTGCCGTCGCGCCATGAAGGCGAGGCGTTCGAACAGGTGCACATCCTGTTCGTTTTTCAGCAGCGCGCCGTGCAGCCGGGGCAGGGCGCTGGCGCCGTCGCGCTTGAGGTCTTCGGCATCCAGATCCTCGGCCAGCAGCAGCTTGAGCCAGTCCAGCACCTCGGAGGTCGAGGGCTTTTTCTTCAGGCCCGGCTGGTCGCGCAATTCGTAGAACTGGGTCAGCGCAGTGGTCAGCAGCGCCGGTTTGATGCCGGGGTGATGCACCTCGACGATCTGGCGCAGCGTCTCCGTGTCGGGGAATTTGATGTAGTGAAAGAAACAGCGGCGCAAAAAGGCGTCGGGCAGTTCCTTTTCATTGTTCGAGGTGATGATGACGATGGGGCGATGTTTGGCGCGCACCGTCTTGCCGGTCTCGTAGACGTGGAATTCCATCTTGTCGAGTTCCTGCAACAGGTCGTTGGGGAACTCGATGTCGGCCTTGTCGATCTCGTCGATCAGCAGCACCACCTTGCCGTCGGCGTCGAAGGCCTGCCACAGCTTGCCCTTGCGGATGTAATTGGCCACGTCGTTGACGCGTTCGTCGCCCAGCTGGCTGTCGCGCAACCGGCTGACGGCGTCATATTCATACAGGCCCTGCTGCGCCTTGGTGGTGGATTTCACCGCCCATTCCATCATCGGCAGGTTCAGCGCGTGCGCCACCTGGCGCGCCAGTTCGGTCTTGCCGGTGCCGGGTTCGCCTTTGACCAGCAGCGGCCGTTCCAGTGTTACGGCCGCGTTGACCGCCATGGTCAGATCATCCGTGGCGACATAGTCCTTGGTGCCTTCGAACCGCATGGCAGGAACCCCTTCATTGCTTGTTTGTGTCCGAGGGGTAGTGACGGAGGCAACGATTTGCAAGCGCCGCCCGGCGGCGTTACACGGGGCGCAAGAAGCGTCTTTCCGGCGACAATCCTTGGATTGTCCCGGTCCGGCAGAGTTGTGCCACCGATTGGCCCCGACACGGCCCTGTGGCTGCCGCAAATCGGACCCGGAAAGGCGCTAATGTGACGTGACAAGCGTGTCTGGTTGGTTTAATGGCTGCCCGCAGGGGTGCCAGATATCTGAGGAAATTCATGATGACAGATATTGGCGTTGACGAGGGAGCGGAGATGAAACCTGAAAATTTTCTGCCCGATGACTACCGTCCTGCCGAAGATGAACCTTTCATGAACGAACGGCAGACGGAGTACTTTCGACGCAAGCTTTTGGCCTGGAAGGCCGAGTTGATGTCTGACAGCCGCGATACGATCGAGGCGTTGCAGGAAGGCACGCGGAACATTCCCGATGTGACCGACCGGGCCAGCGAAGAAACCGATCGCGCGCTTGAACTGCGGACGCGCGACGGCCAGCGCAAACTGGTCAACAAGATTGACCAGGCGCTGCGTCGCATCGACGAGGGCGAATACGGCTATTGCGAAGTGACCGGCGAGCCAATCAGCCTGAAACGGCTGGACGCCCGTCCGATCGCCACCATGAGCCTTGAGGCGCAAGAGCGCCATGAGCGCCGCGAGAAAGTCCACCGCGACGATTGAGCCGCACTGTTCCATGCCAATGAACAACGCCGGGGCCTTGCCTCGGCGTTTTTCGTTTGTCATGGGGACGCTATGGATTTGTCGGGTCTCAACATCACCATCATCGGCGCCGGGATCGGCGGGTTGGTGGCGTCGCTTGCGCTGCGGGCGCGGGGCGCGGATGTGCGCATCCTGGAGCAGGCCGAGGCGATCCGTGAGGTGGGGGCCGGCATCCAGATCAGCCCGAACGGGCTGCGGGTGCTGCAGGCATTGGATCTGGGCGAGGGCTTTCGCAGGATCTCGGTTCGGGGACAGGCGGTGTCGTTGCGCAATATGCGCGGCGGTGAGGTGCTGCGGATGGATCTGGGCGGTTTGCCCGAAGACCACAGCTATCGTTTTGTGCATCGCGCCGATTTCGTCGAGTTGCTGGCGGCGCGGGCGCGGGCGGTGGGTGTGCGGGTCCGTCTGTTGCAGAACGTCCGGGATGTGACGCCGGGGCCAGTGCCACGGATCACGCTGTGCAATGGCGATGCCACCGAAAGCGATCTGGTCATTGGCGCGGACGGGCTGCATTCGGTGCTGCGTCCGGTGCTGAACGGCGCGGCAAAGCCGTTCTTTACCGGGCAAGTGGCCTGGCGGGCCGTGGTCCCCAACAAGGTGGGCCACCCGGCAGAGGCGCGGGTCCATATGGGTCCGGGGCGCCACATGGTCAGCTATCCGCTGCGCGGCGGCGACGTGGTGAACGTTGTTGCCGTGCAAGAGCGCGCCGACTGGGCCGCCGAGGGTTGGAGCCATCGGGATGATCCTGCCAACCTGCGCGCCGCCTTTGCCGGGTTCGGCGGCGTGGTGCCGGGACTGCTGTCGGCGGTGGACACCCCCGGCCTCTGGGGGTTGTTCCGGCATCCGGTGGCGCGGAACTGGCAGGGCGAGGGCGTGGCGCTGTTGGGCGATGCGGCGCACCCTACGCTGCCGTTTCTGGCGCAGGGCGCGAACATGGCGCTGGAGGATGCCTGGGTGCTGGCGGATGCACTGGCCGGGGCGCGGGACATGGCCGAGGGGCTGGCCGCCTATCAGCAGCGGCGGCGCGACCGCGTGGTCAAGGTGATCGACGCGGCCAGCGGCAACGCGTGGAAATACCACCTGCGCAACCCGCTGGTGCGCAGCGTCGCGCATTTGGGGCTGGGCGTGGTCGGGCGGCTGGCTCCGGGCGCGATGATGCGCAGTTTCGACTGGCTGTACGGGCATGATGTGACCGCCTGACCTCTTCGACCATTGAAGGGGCAGACACCGCGCGCCTACATGCTAGACATCAGGCACACAGAGTGGGGGGCTTTCATGGATACGGTTGACGCTATTCCCGAAACTGCGCTGGCGTGGCATCAGTCCGGCGAAGGTGCCGTGCTGGCGACGGTGGTGCAGACATGGGGCTCTGCCCCGCGCCGCGTGGGCAGCCAGTTGGCAATCTCTGGCACCGGCCAGATCGAGGGGTCGGTGTCCGGTGGCTGTGTCGAGGGCGCGGTGATTGTCGAGGCGCTGGAGGCGCTGGAGACGGGCGAGCTGCGCGAGCTGGAATTTGGCGTCTCTGACGACGATGCCTTTGCCGTGGGTCTGGCCTGTGGCGGCACCATCCGGGTTCTGGTGGAACCCGTGGGCGCGGTGATGCCCGAACTGCTGCTGGCGGATCTGGTCGCCGCGCGCGCGGCGCGCGAGCCGGTGGCCTATGTGGTCGATCTGGACCGCAGCGACCGCTGGCTGGACCGCACCGGGTTTCAGGACCGCTTCCGCATGGATCGGTCGGGGTTTGAGCCGGACAGCCGCGTCTTTGTGGGCATCCACAACCCGCCTCTGCGGCTGGTGGTGGTGGGGGCGGTGCATATCGCGCAGGCGCTGCTGCCGATGGCGCGCATCGCGGGATATGACCCGGCGGTGATCGACCCGCGTGAGGCCTTTGCCTCACCCACGCGGTTCCCTGACACGCAATTGCTGCACGACTGGCCGGATGAGGCGGTCGAAAAGCTGGGTCTGGACACGCGCACCGCGCTGGTGCTGCTGACACACGACCCCAAACTGGACGATCCGGCGCTGGAAAAGGCGCTGCGGTCGGGGTGTTTCTATATCGGCGCGCTGGGGTCGACGCGGACCCATGCGAAACGGGTTGCGCGGTTGAGCGAGGCGGGATTCACCGAGGATGAGATCGGGCGCATTTTTGCGCCGATCGGCTTGGACATCGGGGCGGCCAGCCCGGCAGAGATTGCGGTATCGGTGATTGCGCAGATGACGCAGGTGCTGCGGCAGGGCGACAGTCGATGAAGTTCGGCACCCTCCCGCTGGAACAGGCCGAGGGCGCGGTGCTGGCGCATTCGGTCGCGCTGGACAAGGGGCGGCTGCGCAAGGGCCGTGTCCTGAGCGCCGAGGATGTGGAGACCCTGCGCGGGGCCGGTCTGACCGAGGTGATCGCCGCGCGGCTGGAGGCGGGCGATCTGGGCGAGGATGTCGCCGCCGCGCGGTTGGCGCAGGCGCTGGTGCCTGATCCGACACGCGCGGGCCTGCGGATTGGCAAAGCCGCCACGGGCCGGGTGAACCTGCACGCCGAGGCCCCCGGCGTGATCGAGGTGCTGGCCGACCGCATTCACGCGCTGAACGCGCTGCATCCGATGATCACCGTGGCGACCGTGCGTGAATGGCAGCGGGTGGCGGCGGGCAGCATGGTGGCGACGGTCAAGATCATCTCTTATGCCGTGCCAGAGGCGGCGCTGGAGGCGGCCTGCCTTGCGGCGCAATCGGCGCTGCGGTTGCGGCCCGTGGTCTGCCAGAGCGCGCAACTGATCCAGACCACGGTCGATGGCAAGGACAGTGGCGACAAGGGGCAGGCGGTGACGCAGGACCGACTGGACCGGCTGGGCGTCAGCCTTGGCCCGCAACAGGTGGTGCCGCACCGGGCAGAGCCGCTGACCAAGGCGATAGCTGAGACGCAGGCGGATATAGTCCTGATCCTGACCGGCTCTGCCACCTCTGATCTGTATGACGTGGCGCCAGAGGCGGTGCGGCAGGCAGGCGGCAGCGTGACCCATTTCGGGATGCCGGTCGATCCGGGCAACCTGTTGTTTTTCGGCACGCTTCAGGGCCGTCCGGTGATCGGCCTGCCGGGCTGTGCGCGCGCGCCTGCGTTGAACGGGGCCGATTTTGTGCTGGAGCGGCTGCTGTGCGGCGTGCCCGTCACGTCGCAGGATATCGCGGGTATGGGGGTGGGCGGCCTGCTCAAGGAAATCCCCGCGCGTGGGCGGCTGCGCGAGGCATAGAGTTCAGGCAGGCGCGTCGGCGATCAGGTCGATCAAGGCGGATCGGCCGCTGTGGCCCGCGCCCTCATCCAGATCCTTTTCGTAGCTGTCCAGCCGCAGGATCGTCAGGTCGGAAAAGGCGTCGCGCAACAGTGTTTCGGTATACATGAAATCCGGGTTGCCCGGACCGCCGGTGCCATAGTCCACCTGCTTTGGCGTATAGCCGTGCACCATCAGCCGCCCACCGGGGGCCAGCGCGCGGCGCAGCCCGGCAAAGATGCGGGTGCGCAATTCTGGCGGGGCGAACTGGATGAACACGCCAACCACAAGGTCATAGGGGGCCGCGTCCCAATCCCAGTCCTCGATCGTGGACTGGGTGAATGTCGGCGCAACGCCCGCGTCGCTGGCCAGCTTGCCAGCCTTGGCAATCGAATTGGGGGAGACATCAAAGGCCGTCACATCGCAGCCCTGTTGTGCCAGCCAGACGCTGTTGCGGCCTTCGCCGTCCGCCACGCAGAGCGTGCGTGCGCCCCGGGGAATCAGACCGGCATGGGCGGTCAGAAATCCTGACGGAGAGGTGCCAAAAACATAGTCGTTTGTCGCGTAACGCTGATCCCAAGTCATCGTAGCGGCCTGTCAAAACCTGTTCGGAAAGGAAAAAGCCCGCCTGAAGCGGCGGGCTTGGACTGGATCACTGAAACGATCACAGAAAGGGTCACTTGGCGGTCGGGCCGATCATCATGACCATCTGGCGGCCTTCCATTCTCGGCATGTTCTCGACCTTGCCGATTTCCTTGACGTCTTCGGCAACCCGTTCAAGCAACTCGCGGCCCAGGTTCTGGTGCGCCATCTCGCGGCCGCGGAACCGCAGCGTGACCTTTACCTTGTCGCCGTTCTCAAGGAACTTGAACACGTTGCGCATCTTGACCTCGTAGTCGTGAATGTCCGTGTTGGGACGGAATTTCACTTCTTTGACTTCGATGATCTTCTGCTTTTTGCGCGCCTCGGCCTCGCGTTTCTGGGTCTCGTACTTGAACTTGCCGAAATCCATGATCTTGCAAACCGGCGGCGCGGCGTTGGGAGAAATCTCCACAAGATCGAGTCCGGCCTGTTCGGCCATCTCCATCGCGCGTGCGGGTGTGACAACGCCGACGTTTTCGCCTTCGGCGCCGATCAGACGAATTTCAGGGGCCCGGATGCGATCATTGACGCGGGGGCCTGTGTCGCGCGTTGGCGGCGCGTTGTGCGGTCTGCGGGCTATTGGAATGCTCCATTTGCGGTTTTTTTCAAGTTGGCAAGGTAAACTTGCCTTCATGGGCTTTCAAGCGGCAAATCTGTGCTTGTGCGCGCTCATTCCCGTGTTTCCCCCTTGCGATCACCGTTTGCCGGGCGCAAACCGAATGATGGAGGCCCCGCGCAGCATCGCATGGGGCGAAATGCGATGGAGGTTCCCATGCGAAACCTGATCCTCGTGATCGTGGCGGCTGCGGCCGCAGTGGGCGGTTATTTGTGGTACACGGGCCAGACGCCCGAAGAGGCGGCCCCGGTCGCAAGCGAAACCGTGGACAAGGCCAAGGACGCGGTCAAGGACGCCACTGAAACCACGACCGATGTGGCCAAAGACGCCGTTGATGCGACGGTTGACGCCGCCAAGGATGCCGGTGAGACGGCCGTTGATGCTGCCAAGGACGCTGTCGACACCACGGTTGACGCGGCCAAGGACGCAGCGGACGCAACCGTCGACGCGGCAGAAACGGCGCTGGCTGACGCCGCCAAGGATGTGGCCGAGGGCAAGGCGAAACTGGGCGATGCATTGTCCGATGCCGTCGATACCACGGTGGACACGGCGAAGGACGCGGTCGACGCCACTGTGGACACGGCCAAGGATGCCATCGACGGCACCGTGGATACCGCCAAGGATGCGACGGACGCGGTGGACACTGCATTGACCGCAGATCCGGCTGCCGATGTTGCCGATGCGGTGGACCCGGTGGTGGAGCCGGCCGAAACCGCAGAGCCGGTTCTGGAACCCGCCGAGGTCGCCGACCCCGTGGTCGAGCCTGTCGAGACCGCAGAGCCTGTTGAAACGGCCGAACCTGCAGCGGAGCCTGTTGAAGCGGCCGAACCTGCGGCAGAGCCGGTCGAAACGGCCGAACCTGCAGCGGAGCCTGTTGAAGCGGCCGAACCTGCGGCAGAGCCGGTCGAAACGGCCGAACCTGTAGCGGAGCCTGTTGAAACCGCTGAACCTGCGGCAGAGCCTGTTGAAACCGCAGAACCCGCCGCCGCACCCGCGGATGCCGCGGAGCCGAAAATCGAAGAGCTGCTGACGGTCGAAGGTTTCGACTACGACAAGGTCGCCGAGTACATCGACGATTCCGAGTTGAACGCGATTGCCAAGACCGGTGCCAAGGCGCTGCTGGAGCAGGCCAAGAACAGCCCGGACGCACTGCAGGGCATTCTGGACAGCCTGAAAGAGACACTGGGCCTGTAAGTCCCGGATCACTTGGTCAGAAACGAAAGCCCCCGCCGGATCGGCGGGGGCTTTTTCATGTCCTGCAGTTCAGCCAGTGACGGGCGGATCAGTCGAGGAAGGCTTTTTCCACGACGTAATGCTTGGGGTCGGAATTGGCGCCTTCGACGAGGCCATACCCTTCGAGCATCTCTTTCAGTTCGAGGTTGAAGGCGAGGTTGCCGCAGATCATCGCGCGATCCGTCTCGGGTGTCAGGACCGGCACACCCAGATCCGAAAACGCCTCACCCGAGCGCATCAGGTCAGTAATCCGGCCCATTTTCGGGCTCTCTTCGCGGGTGGTGGTGGGGTAATAGCGGATCTTGCTCCAGAACCCGTCGCCAATCACCTCGGTCAGCAGCTCATCGGTTTTCAGCGATTCGATGATGTCGCGGCCATAGGTCAGTTCCCCGACCTCGCGGCAGGTGTGGGTGATGATGATCTCGTCGTAATCCTCATAGGTCTGCGGTTCGCGCAGCAGGGACGAAAACGGCGCAAAGCCGGTGCCGGTGGCGAAGAGCCACAGCCGCTTGCCCGGCAACAACGCGTCATGCACCAGCGTGCCTACGGGTTTCGGGCGCAGGATGATCTGGTCGCCGACCGCGATGTGTTGCAGACGTGCGGTCAGTGGGCCGTCGGGCACCTTGATCGAATAGAATTCCAGTTCCTCATCCCAGGACGGGGAGGCGATGGAATAGGCGCGCAGCAGCGGTTTCTGCTTGCCGGTCTTGGGGTCGGGATCGCCCATCAGGCCAATCATCACAAACTCGCCCGACCGGAACCGCAGCGACGCGGGCCGGGTACAGCGGAAGGAAAACAGCCGGTCGGTGTAATGGGTGACCTGGGTGACGGTCTGGGTGTCCGGCACCGCAATCTTGCGCGGCGCGGGGGGCTGTGTGGGGGTCTGTGCAGCGGTGGCGTCGGTCACGGGTGTCATCTCTGTCATTGCGTCTTTGCCGGTTGTCTTAACCGACACCTCATATCTAGCTTTGATCTGTGTCAGGTGAAACGCGGCCCATGGGCGCGGGGTGCGCCCATGGGCCGGTCATGGGCCGGTGCGGCGCGCAGGCGTGGTCAGGCGGTGCCGCGCACGCGGGCCTGATAGTCATGCGCCTGCCAATCGGCGCGAAAGATCCATTGATCCTGCGGCTGGCGCGCAGCCAGTGCCTCGTCGATTTCGACCTCGTCGAATCCTGCGCGGCGCACCATGGCATATTGATCGGCGATCACATGACCGCGTGCCCGCAACCGTCCCTTGTAGCCGCGCAGCCGCAACAGGCGCGCCAGCGTGAATCCGCGCCCGTCCGCAAAACCGGGAAAGTCGATGCGGATCATCCGCACGGTCTGATCAAACTCCAGCGTGGCCGGGTCGGTGTCAGATGGCAGGTCCAGCGCGATGGGCGCATCGAACCCCTCGGTCCAGTCTTCGGCGTGAAAGCCGGTGTCGCGCACGATGACGCTCATGCCTGTTCTCCTTGTCTGGTGCCGCCACTGAGAGGGGATGTGGCGGTGTCTCTGACGGGGCGTCCATTGACGAAATGGATGCCGCATTCTTCCTTGTCCTGCCCGCGCCAGCGGCCCGAGCGGGGGTCTTCGCCCGGTGCCACCTTGGATGTACACGGCGAACAGCCGATGGACGGATAGCCCTGCGCCACCAGCGGATGGCGGGGCAGGCGGTTTTCTTCCATGTAGGCGCGCACGTCGTCCGGCGTCCAATGCGCCAGCGGGTTCAGCTTGATCCGGCCGGTGTCTTCCTCGACCTCAAAGAAATCGAGCGCGGCGCGAGTGCCGGACTGATAGCGTTTGCGCCCGGTGATCCAGCCGTCATAGCCGTCCAGCGCCGCGTTCAGCGGTTCTGTCTTGCGCAGCGCGCAGCAGGCGTCGGTGTCCGACAGGCGCAGCGCGCCGTAGGGGTCGCGCTTGTCCAGATCGGCGCGGTCGGCCTTGATGATGCGCAGGTTTTCCAGCCGCAGCCGTTCCGCCACCTCTTGCTGATAGGTCAGCGTCTCGGCGAACAGCAGCCGGGTGTCGATGAACAGCACCGGCGTCTTGCGGTCGACCATCGCCACAAGATGCAACAGCGCCACCGATTCCGCCCCGAACGACGACACCATCGCCAGGTCGCCCGCGTCCGGATCGCGCAACGCGCCCTCCAGCACCGAGGTGGCGCTGTGGTGGCGATAGCGCGCGTTGAGGTCGGCAACGCGGGCGCGCAGGTCTGACTGGTTCAGATCACGCGGCATTGGCCTTGCGCTCCTGCGGACCGTAAAGCGCCTCCTTGAACGGGTCCATGCCAAGGCGGCGGAACGCCTGAAGAAAGGTCTCTTCGGGGGCGTCGCGGTGGGTCAGGTAGGCATCGACGATGCGCTCAATCGCGGGCACGATTTCCTCGGCAGGAAAGCCGGGGCCGGTGCGTTGGCCCAGCGCCGCGTTTTCGGTGTGGTCGCCGCCCAGCGTGATCTGATAGTTTTCCACGCCCGCGCGGTCCAGACCAAGGATGCCGATATGACCGACATGGTGGTGGCCGCAGGCGTTGATGCAGCCCGAAATCTTGATCTTGAGATCGCCGATCTCATGCTCGTTCTTCAGGTCGTCAAAGCGGGTGGCAATCTCTTGTGCGATCGGGATCGAGCGGGCAGTCGCGAGGGCGCAGTAATCCATGCCGGGGCAGGCGATGATATCGCTGATCTTGCCGATATTGGCGGTGGCCAGCCCGTGCGATTTCAGCCGGGCGTGGATGACCGGCAGGTCGTCGCGGTGGACATGGGGCAGGATGACGTTCTGCTCATGGCTGATGCGCAGCTCGTCATAGCCAAAGTCCTGCGCGATGTCGGCAATCACACGCATCTGGTCGGCACTGGCGTCACCCGGCGTTTCGCCATGTGCCTTGAGGCTGATCTGAACGATGACATGGCCGTCGGCGCGGTGGTCGGCGAGGTTGGTATCGGCCCAGGAGCGGAACACCGGGTCGCTGTTGTAGGCGCGTTCAAAGGCCGAAACAGGGCGTTTTGTGAACGAAGGCGCCGCAAACTGGGCCTTTATCGCATCATAAAGGGCCAAATCTGCACCATTGAACGCCGCCTTCGTCTCGGCAAAGCGGTCCTCGACCAGACGTCGGATTTCGTCGATGCCGTGCTCATGTACGGTGATCTTGATACGCGATTTGTATTTGTTGTCGCGGCGGCCCAGCAGGTTCCAGACCGACACAGTGGCCTCGACAAAGGGCAGCAGGTCGGCCTGCGGCACAAACTCGGCCAGCACCTTTCCGATCATCGGTGTGCGGCCAAGGCCGCCACCGACCAGCACCTGATAGCCGATCTCACCGTCGCGTTCGACGATGCGGATGCCGATGTCATGCGCGGCGGTCACGGCGCGGTCGTTGGGAGCGCCGGTCACCGCGATCTTGAACTTGCGCGGCAGGAACTGGAATTCCGGGTGGTCGGTGGACCACTGGCGCAACAGCTCTGACACCGGGCGCGGGTCGGCGATCTCATCCGCCGCAGCCCCGGCAAAGTGGTCGGCGGTCACGTTGCGGATGGTGTTGCCGCTGGTCTGGATGGCGTGCATCTGCACCTCTGCCAGCGCGTCCAGCATGTCCGGCACATCGCGCAGATCGGGCCAGTTGTACTGGATGTTCTGGCGCGTGGTGAAGTGGCCGTACCCCTTGTCCCAGCGTTCGGCGATATAGGCCAACTGGCGCATCTGGCCGCTGTTGAGCGTGCCGTAGGGGATGGCGACGCGCAGCATGTAGGCGTGCAGTTGCAGGTACAGGCCGTTCATCAGGCGCAGCGGCTTGAACTCATCCTCGGTCAGGGAGCCGTCGATGCGGCGTTCCACCTGGGACCGGAACTGGCGGTTACGCTCTGCCACAAAGGCGGCGTCGAAGTCGGAATAGCTGTACATGGTCGTCTCCTTGGCGCGGCGGACGCGCGTGGGGTCGGAAAGGTTCAGAGCTCGGCCTGTTTGCCGTGAGCGTAGTTGGACGGGCCCTTGCGGCGGAACGCCTCGCGGAAATGCGTCGGTTGCGGTCCGTCTGTGCCGGGCTTCATGTCGGCAAGGTAGACGCCGACCACTTCGGCGTGCCGGGCGCTGGCCTCGACAAGGCGCACCTGGGCATGGGCCTCATCTGTCAGCAGTTCCGCCTCGCGCAGGTCCGGGCTCCAACGGTCATCGTCGGTCAGATAGACAACGTCGCCAGCGAGGAGGGCATTTGCGGTGACGACTTTGGGAGTGAAGCTGCGGGCCATTGGAGTGCCTCCTGGTCAGATGTGGTCACGGGCAGGCCATCGCGCGGAGCGAGGCCGAAAAGCATGAGGGCAGGGCCATTGAGATCGGCCTCACCAAGGTCGGTGGACAGGCGGTCAAGCGTGGTGCCCAGCACCCGCTGATCGGGGCGTGAGGCGTTTTCGACCACGGTGACAGGCGTGTCGGGGGCCGCGCCATGCATCAGTAGGCGGCCTTGCAGGAAATGTGCGGCGCGTTTGGCCATGTAGATGGCGGCGACCTCTCCGGGGCGGGCAAGGCTGCGCCAGTCGTGATCGGCAAACCCTTGCATGTCGTGGCCGGTCAGGATGCGCGCGCTGGCGTTGCGGCCGCGTTTGGTCAGCGACTGGCCGATGCCGGCGACGGCGGCGGATGCGGCGGTGATACCGGGCACGACGTCATAGGACAGACCGGCCTCCAGCACGGCCTCGACCTCTTCGTCCAGACGGCCAAAGACGGTGCAGTCGCCACCTTTGAGGCGGACGACCTGCGCGCCTTCCAGCCCGTGCTGGACCACCAGCGCGTTGATGTCTTCCTGTTTGGCGGAGGGTCCAAAGCCGGTCTTGCCGACGTCGATCATGGTCGCCTCGCGACGCGCCAGTTCAAGGATCGGCTGCGGCACCAGCCGGTCGTGGATCACGACGTCGGCGGCATCCAGCGCCTTGCGCGCCTTGAGCGTCAGCAGGTCCGGGTCGCCGGGGCCTGCGCCAACAAAAGAGATGTGGCCGGGACGCTCGGGGCGGGTCAGGTGACGGGCCAGCAGATCATCCAGCGCCTGATCGACGGCATCTGTGCCCTGCGTGATCGCGCGGGGACCGGCGTTGAAATAGTAGTCCTGCCAGAAATCCCGACGCGCCCGACCAAAAGGCAGCGCCTCGGCCAACTTTCGGAACCCCTTGCCGATGCGCGCCAGTGTGCCCAGCGTCGCGGGCAGGCGCTCCTCAAGGTCAGCTTTGATGGCGCGGGCCAGCACGGGGGCGGCGCCCTCTGTGCCGATGGCGATGGTCACCGGATCGCGGTCGACAATGGCGGGGGTGATGAACTGGCTGTCTTCGAGGTTATCGACGACATTGACCAATGCGCCCTCGGCGCGTGCCAGCGTGGCGGTACGACCGTCTTCGGCGTCATCCTCGTTGGCGGCATAAAACAGCGCGGCGGACTGGATGTCGCCGTCCACAAGGGCGCGCGGCACCAGTGTCAGCGCGCCGGTGGCGGCCCAGCGGATGATCTGGTGGTCGGCGCGTGTCGCGTATACGGCGATGTCGGCCTCGGTCTTGAACAGCAGGCGCAGTTTGGCCAGAGCCGCCGCGCCACCGCCGGAGACAACCACCCGCCGCCCGGCGAGGTTGAGGAAGATCGGGAAGTGCTGCACGAGAGATCTCCTTGCTTCTGGCTGTATATATAGGAAATTGTCCCGCTATTTGGCTATGGGGCTGGCAAAACAAGGAAGAATGTTCTAGTTTTGGCGACAGGTGGGGCGTTTGTCCCATGACCGGCCACAGGAGAGAACAGCCGTGAAGATCGATGCCACCGACCGGAAAATCCTTGCGGAACTGCAGCGCGATGCGGGGCAGTCCCTGGATGAGATCGCCAAGAAGGTGGGGTCGTCCAAGACCCCGGTCTGGAACCGGATTCGCAAGCTGCGCGAGGGCGGTGTGCTGGGCCAGCAGACCGTGGTTCTGGATGCGGAAAAGCTGGGGTTCGAGGCCTGTTTCTTTGTCCTGATCCGCACGTCTGAGCATGAGGTAGAGTGGCAGGCAAAGTTCCTCAAGGCGCTGAGGGAACGGCCAGAAGTGCAAGAGGCGCACCGTCTGGCGGGCGACATCGACTATATCCTCAAGGTGCGGGTCAAGAACGCGCGCGCCTATGATGCGTTTTATCAGGCGCTGATTTCAGAAGTGAAGGTGCACAATGTCACCGCCCTGCTGTCGATGGAAGAGATCAAGGCGACAACGGCGCTGCCGTTGTGACGGGATGAACCAAACGCGATCGTGCCCCGGGCTGGGTTTGTAGAGCTGGGTTTGTAAACCGGCACCAGCGCGCCCAAGGGTGGCCCCCTATCCCGCGCGAACCTCCAGCCGCTCCAGCCCGTGGAAATGATAGAGATTGGCGAACTGTGGCGGCGCGGCCAGCCGCAGGTGCGGCAGGCGTTCGAACAGGATCGGAAGGCCGATTTGCAGTTCCAGCCGGGCCAGCGGCGCACCGACGCAAAAATGCAGCCCCGCGCCGAAACTGGTGTTGGCACTGATGGGGCGCGCAGGATCGAACCGCGCCGGATCCGCCCAGACCGCAGGGTCGCGGTTGGCGGCGGCCAGCATCAACGCCACCTGATCGCCGCGTTCAAAGGTGTGGCCGAAAACCTCAACCTCTTCATAGGCGTAGCGGGTGAACATATGCAGCGGCGGGTCAAACCGCAGGATTTCCTCGACCACCGGCTCTGCCGTGTCGGCGGTGATGGATGTGCCAGTTTCCAACAGCGTCTTGATGCCGTTGCCCATGGTGTGGACCGTCGCCTCATGACCGGCGTTCAGCAGCAGGATGCAGGTGGTGATCAGCTCTGGCGTCGATAGTTTCTCACCCGCTTCTTCGGCGGCAATCAGATGGGTGATCAGATCGTCGGCGGGGTGCTTGCGTCGGGTTTCGATGTAATCGCTGAGGAAGGCGGAAAACTCTTGCGCGGCCTGAGCGGCACCCTCTTCGATGGCGCGGTCGCGGCGGGCCTGGTAGATCGCGACCATGGCGTTGGACCAGGCCAGCAGTTGATCAGCGTGGCTTTCCGGCACCCCGAGCAGGCGGCAGATGACGATGACGGGCAGCGGCGCGCAAAAGGCGGGCAACAGGTCGACGGGACCATCGGGAAAGCTGTCAACCAGTTCATGCGACAGTTGCGCGATTTCGGGGGCCAACGCCTTGATCCGGCGGGTGGTGAAGGCGCGCAGCACAAGGCCGCGCAGGCGGGTGTGGCGCGGCGGTTCCAGCTCGAGCATGGAATGCGCCTCGACCGCGTAGAAAGGGGCCAGGTGCGGGGCGATGTCCGGTGCCATTTCAGGCGGGATCTCGCGGCCAAAGCGGCGGTCGCGCAGCAGGGCACTGACCGCCCGGTGCGACACCGCGCAAGGCATTGCATACTCTTGCCAAAACGCAAGATCGCCGCCCGTGCGCATCGTCTCGTAGAACGGATAGGGGTCCTGAACGAACTGCGGGGCGGTCGGGTCTTGGGAAAATGCCATCATGGGGGATGCTTGGCGCGTCTTGTCCGCCATGGCAAGGGGGCGCTATGACTGGGTTCCATGAAGGACAGAGCGTCAACACGGATCCTGATCGTCGGCTGCTTTCTGGCCGCGGTGGCGGTGCTGGGCTGGGTGGTCTGGGCCACCAGCCACGCCGAGGCCCTGCGCCAGGTACACGCGCGCGGGCAGTCAGACCTTGCATTGGCGGCGGATCGGCTGATGACGGGGTTGCAACGGTATCGGTCGCTGGCGGTGACGCTGGTGGAACACCCGGTCTTGAGCGCGTTGCATCGCGGTGGCTCGCGCGTAGAGGCCGAGGCGCTGTTGTTGCGCAACGCTGACCGGACCGGCGCGCTGACCGCGCTGTATGCCGACCGCGAGGGGCGGGTGCTGGCCGCCGCCCACGGCGAGGCCCCCGCCGATCTGATGGCCCAGCCCTGGTTCCTGCGCGCTGCGAACGGGGCGCTGGGGGCCGAGACCACGGGATCGGCCCACGTCTTGGCAGGCGGGCCTATGTCTACGCCGCGCCGCATTTCGGGGCCAATGGCCGGGTTCAGGGGGTGCTTGTTCTGGCGGTGGACATCGAGGCCCTGGAACGGGAATGGAGCGGATCACGCCCGGTTGTGTTCTTCACCGATGACCTCAACCAGGTTTTTGTCACCAACAGGTCGGAACTGCTGTCCTGGCAACGCACGCCCGAGGCGCTGATCGGACCGGGGGGGAAATTGGCGCCGCTGGCCGTGCGACATGTTGCGGGTTTCGAAATCTGGGAGGTGGCGCTCAGCGCCTATGTCCCGCGTCGCGCCCTGCATCTGACGCAGGCGCTGCCGGTGATCGGTCTGACGGGAGAGGCGTTGATGGATGTCGCCCCGGCGCGGCGGCTGGCGTGGCTGCAGACCATGGCCGTAACGGTGCTGTGCCTGTTCTTTGGCTCGCTGTTGTTTCTGGCGACAGAGCGGCGGCGGACGCTCAGCCTTGCCAACGTGCGGCTGGAGGAACGGGTTGCGGCGCGCACACAGGATCTGGAGCAGGCCAATGGCGCGCTGCGCCGCGAAGTGGCCGAACGCGAAGAGGCAGAGGCCGCGCTGCGCCGTGCGCAAGCGGAATTGGTCGAGGCGGGCAAGCTGAGCGCCCTGGGCCAGATGTCGGCTGGGATCAGCCATGAGCTGAACCAGCCGCTGATGGCGATCGGACAGTTTGCCGAAAACGGCGCGGCGTTCATGGACAAGGGACACCCGGACAAGGCGCGCGCCAATCTTGACCGGATCGCAGGGCTGGCGGCGCGGGCGGCGCGGATCATCAAGAACCTGCGCGCCTTTGCCCGCAACGAGGCCGAACCGATGGGCAAGGTCGATGTGGTCGCGGTGCTGACCTCGGCGGTGGAACTGACAGAGGCGCGGTTGCTCGGCGAAGGTGTGGTTCTGGCGTGGCAACCATCGGATTGGCCCGGTCCCGTTTGGGTCAACGGCGGTGAGGTGCGGCTGGGGCAGGTCTTTGTCAATCTGATCAACAACGCCGCCGACGCCATGGCCGGGCAGGCCGACAAGGCGATCTGGATCTCGCTGGTTCTGGGCGAACGGCTGGAGGTGCGGGTGCAGGACAGTGGACCGGGCATCGCCGACCCCGAAAAGGTGTTCGAGCCGTTCTATTCCACCAAGCAGGTGGGCGAGGGTATGGGGCTGGGCCTGTCGATTTCCTACGGATTGATCGAAAGTTTTGGCGGGCGCATTCGCGGCGCCAACACGGACACGGGTGCGCTGTTTTCCGTCGAACTGGACTATTGGCAAGAGGAAATGGCGGCATGAGCGGAAATACCACCCGCCCCGGTCTGAAGCCGGGGCCGCTTACTTTCATGAGGCACACATGGCGGTAACACGGGTTCTGCTGGTGGATGACGACGCAGCGGTGCGCGAGGCGCTGGGGCAGACGCTGGAACTGGCGGATTTCGACGCGCTGACGGCGGGGTCGTTTGTCGAGGCCAAGGATCACATCGGACCGGGGTTCGACGGGATCATTGTCTCGGACATCCGCATGCCGGGGCGCGACGGGTTTCACCTGTTGGAATACGCACGCGGTCAGGATCCTGATCTGCCGGTGATCTTGCTGACCGGCGAGGGGGATATTCCGATGGCGGTGCGGGCGGTGTCGCAAGGGGCCTTCGACTTTCTGGAGAAGCCATGCAGCCCGGCGGATTTCACCGCTGTCGTGGAGCGCGCCTTGCGGACGCGGGCGCTGGTTCTGGAAAACCGTCGTCTGAAACAAGAGCTGGAAACCGGCGACCCGGCGGCGCGGCTGATCTTTGGTGTCTCGCCGCTGGCGGAACGGTTGCGCGCCCGCGTCCGCATGGCAGCGCGTGCCGGAACAGAGGCATTGGTCACCGGACCGCCGGGGTCAGGGATTTCCAAGGTTGCGGAGGTCATCCACCTGTCTTCGCCCCGCGCCAAAGGCCCGTTCGAGAAACGCGCCGCCGCCGGTTTGGACCGGGGTGAGTTGCAGGCACTCTGGCGCCGCTGCGCTGGGGGGACATTGTTTCTGGACGGGATCGGCGGGCTGAGCCAGGACACCCAGTTGGCGCTGATCGACCTGATGGAACAGGGCGGCGCGGTGCTGATCGGCGGCAGTTCACTAGACCTTGCCGCCGTTGCCGAAAGTGGCGACATGTCCAGCGATCTCTACTACCGGCTGGAGGTCTGTCAGGTCCGCATCCCGGCATTGGCGGAACGCCCGGAGGATATTTCGGTGCTGTTTCGACACTACGTCGCGCAGGCCGCCGAGCAAGCCGGGCTGACGCCACCGGACGTGACCGAAGAGGTGATTACGGGGCTATTGGCGCAGGACTGGCCAGGCAACGCCCGGGCGCTGATGAGCGCGGCGATGCGGTTTGTGCTGGGGCTGGGCGACGTTTCGGTGCCGGACAGCAGTCTTGGGCTGAACGAACGACTGGCGCAGGTGGAACGATCGCTGTTGATCGAGGCGCTGCGCAAGGCCGAAGGACAGGCGCGGCTGGCGGCAGAGGCGCTGAAACTGCCGCGCAAGACGTTTTACGACAAGTTGGCGAAATACGGACTAAAGCCGGAAACCTATCGCGGCTGACCCATTGCGGCCACGCGCGTCATTGCGTCGACCTTGCCCCGCAGAATTCGCATCAGGGCTGCCTTGTCGGTGCGGTCCGTGCCGGAGCCAAGGTTCCACAGATAGTCAAAACCGGTGTCCTGCGCGCCCGAGGCGGGCTGATCACGGTTTCCAGCTCTTGGCCAGTTGCGTTTCTGGTGTCTTCGCGACTTGCAGACAGGCGATGATCTGGTCGAATCGGTCGGGGGACGGGCTCATAACCTGAAGGTCGTTGGTTCAAATCCAACTCCCGAGACCAAAAAATCTAACCATATCAAATGGTTAGAATCCGACCAAAACACTTGTGTATGGACTCTGCAAAAACGAGTCAACGCTGAGTCAACGTTTTGCGAGTCCCTCTGAAATCCAAGGGGCTTTTTGCGTTTGGGTACGTCCAGCAGCGCGCTGCATCCGCCACGGTTGAAACCATCGCTCCAATCCAGTATATGACTCAGTCATACCATAGAGGTGCGCATGACCGTCAAAACCACTCTCAGCTTCACTGACCGTCACCACCAGTTCCTGTCGGAAAAGGTGGGGCAAGGCGTATTCGCGACCCAGAGCGCCGCAGTCGCGGCCGCGCTGGAACAGATGATGCAGGACGAACAGGAACGCGACGTGGCCCTTGGGGCCCTCGCGCACGAGATTCGCGCCCGGATGGAAACACCACGCGAGGCCTTCATAGACCATGACGACGCCTTCGCCGCCGCCCGCCGCACAATCGGGGTGGCCCGCGGCGCGTGAACTACCGCATTCGCTACCACCCTCTTGTCGCGCGTGACCTTAATGCCATCGTGCAGTGGATCCTCGACTATGCGGGGCCTGACGCGGCCACCAACAAACTTGCAGAGATCGAGGCGGCCATCGCCACGCTGAAGACCACGCCGCACAAGGGCAGTCTCCGCGATGAAATTGCTCCTGGCCTGCGTGCTATTCCGGCAGGCCGGAAAGCCGTCATTGCCTTCGTTGTTGACGATGATGCAACCGAAGTGCTTGTCTACGCTGTTACCTATGGCGGCGCAGACTGGGCCATGCGCAGCAGCGCGCGCAGCCGGTAACGACGCAAGTTTCGGCTGGTGGAGATTCAGTCTCGGCGGTTATTCTACAAGCAGCTGCCGCAGATGATCGGTCCGCACCTGGCGTCCGGATTACCACAATGCATCGAGCAAAGGGACTTGAATTCTTTGCAGTTGCAATCCCGTTCATGTCCGAAACATCTTTCCCGCCTATGGGTGCACTAGAGCGTCCCGCCCTTAATCTGCGACATATCCCTTCCAGTTCTGCGCGGCCGGTGTCGGCCATTGCAGCGCTTGGGCCGATAGCTTCGGCTCGCCCCGGCTGTTGATCTTGCCGCGCAGCCGGTCCATCTGATCGTCCGCCACCGGCGTCTGCCATTGTGCCGCCTGCGCTGGCAGGGGTGGCATCCCGCCCGAACCATAGCTCTGGCCCGGTCCACCCTTGGCCCCGTCCGTCGCCTTGGGCGTCGACCAGGTCGTGACGCCCAACGCCAGTGCCTCGGCTTTGCGGGTGAAGTCGCTGTTGCCTGCCGGGTTGTAGCTGGCGGTGCCGGGATGCAGGCTCATAGGTGTGGGCCAGGATGAAGATGCGGAGCCGCTGATGCGGCGCGCCGACTTCTGCCGCGCTGAACAGGCCCGCCGCAGGCGTATAGCCCATTGCCCAAAGCTCTCGCAGCACGGATTCAAGGCCAAGGCTGACGTGGCCGGGGACGTTTTCGAGGAAGACCCATGCAGGATGGCATTCGGCGATGACGCGGGCGACGTCTGGCCAGAGGTGGCGGGGATCATCTGCACCACCGCGCTTTCCGGCCGCGCTGAAGGGCTGGCAGGGATATCCGGCGAGGACGATGTCGAAGGCACCGTGAAAGGGGCTGACATCGAAGGTTCGCAGATCGTCCCATATTGGGGCCGGGGCAAAATATCCGGCGCTTTGGGCTGCGATGAGGACGGCGCGGGGCCAGTCCTCCCATTCGACAAAGGCGCGGGTGTGATATCCGGGCTCGGCGAGCATGAGGCCCATATCCAAGCCTCCGCCGCCTGCGCAGAGGGACAATCCGTGCCGGGGACGTGACACCATGCCATTCACATCACCCCTCGGTCAGCCCAGATGTCCCGACAGATCCATGTCCACAAAAATCGGTTGGTGGTCAGAGCCTACCGCATCATCGCCAATCTGCATTGCCTGCACGCAGGCGATCAGATCGGCGGTGACAAAACAATGATCGATCCGCGTAGGTGCGCGCCCTTCGCGTGGCAGGGTATTGCCTGCCTCCTCGGCATGGCCCGCCAGTGCCCAGGCATCCGCAAGGCCTGTGGCGCGCAGCGTTCGCCCGTGCATTTTGGATAGATCGCCGACGACCCGCGTGTATTCAGGCCCACCCGGGGCAAAGTTCATGTCGCCCATGATGATGGCGCTGCGCGGCTGAGGCGGCGCGGGGCGGTCCATCCAGTCGTCGGTTTTCAGCTGGCCGCCCCAGCAGGCGCCCCGCTCTTGCCCGCGACACATGAGATCCACCATGTAATCCACTTGGGGCATGCGGGTCCCTGTCGAAACATGGTCCAGATGCACCGAGCAAAAGCGCATCGGCCCCTGCGGATGGCCGATCACGCATTCCACCAGCGTGCGTTGCAGGTGAAAGATCCGCGCGAGCGCGAGCTTGGGCAGGGTATGGTTGATCACCGACAGGATCGGCCACCGCGACAACACCATATTGCCAAACTGGCGACGGCAATGGTCGGGCTTGGCCGCGCCAAGGGTTGAGGCATCGACGTCAATTCCGGGGCCATAGACCCAATGCATGTGATCCAGCCGTGCGGCGATCTCTGAAACCTGATCCACCATACCGCGGCCTGCGTTGTTGCGCTCGACCTCTTGCAGGGCGATCAGATCAGGGCTGCCCAGTTCGGACAGGATGCGATCAAGGTCAAAGCGGTCGTCCTTGCCCTTACCATACTGGATGTTGTAGCTGGCCAACCGAGTGATCATTGCGCCACCTCCAGCGAGGCACGTCGGCGCATCGGCTCCAGCGTGTCCAGCCGCGCGCCAGTGGCGCCGTCAAAGATGTGCACATGGACCGGATCAGCGGTCAGCCCAACCTCTTGGCCCGGCTGAAAACTGTGCTTGTCGGCGGACAGGACCGTGAGCGTCAGATCCTCGAACTGAAAGTGGTAAAGGCGGCCCGATCCCAATTCCTCTGCAAATTCAAAATGCCCGGTGATAGCCCCTGCTCCCGGCGCGACCATGCTGAGGTTTTCGGGGCGCAGGCCGATCTGCACCAACTTGCCATCCAAAGCCTTGGCACGCTCTGCCGCAATGTCGATGCGCCCGTCATTTCCCAGCCGGATCGCTGCCACGCCTGCCTCGACAGTTCCGGCAAGGAAATTCATTGAAGGCGAGCCGATGAAACCCGCCACATAGACCGAAGCCGGGTGGTCATAGACCTCTTCCGGAGTTCCGATCTGTTCAATCGTGCCCTTGTTCATGATCACCATGCGGTCGGCCAGCGTCATGCCCTCGTGTTGGTCATGGGTTACAAAAACCGAAGTCGCGCCGATACGGTTGTGAATCCGGCGGATTTCATGGCGCATCTGCACGCGCAGCTTGGCATCCAGGTTCGAGAGCGGTTCGTCGAATAGAAACACCTCTGGTTCACGAATGATGGCGCGCGCCATGGCGACGCGCTGACGCTGGCCGCCTGACAGTTGCCCCGGCTTGCGGTCCAGAAACTCGTCCAACCCGACTGACCGCGCCACCTCTGCCACCTTTGCGTCACGCTCTGCTCGCTTCATGCGCGCCACCTTCAGCGCATAGCCGATGTTGCCCGCCACGCTCATATGCGGATAGAGCGCGTAATTTTGGAAAACCATCGCACAGCCCCGCTCACGCGGTTCCAGATCATTGACCACCTTGCCCCCGATGGCGATCTCGCCGCTTGAAATCGCCTCCAGCCCTGCGATCATACGCAGCAGCGTGGACTTACCGCATCCCGAGGGCCCAATGATCACAACAAATTCGCCGTCATAAATGGCAAGGTCAACGCCGTGCACGACCTCGTCCTTGCCATAGGATTTGCGCACATCGCGAATGGAAATTTCAGCCATGTCGGCCCCCTATTTATCCGTGTTGATGAGGCCGCGCACAAACCAGCGCTGCATCAGAATGACGACCGCAACCGGCGGCAGCATGACGATCAGCGTACCCGCCATGGCCCAGTGCCAGTTGGGAATATCACCGCCAGTAGTGTTCATGTTTGGCACAAGGCGGCTGAGTTCGACCGCCGCGACACCGTAGGCCGGGTCGGTGATGATCAGCAGCGGCCAGAGATACTGGTTCCAGCCCACCACAAACATGATCGTCGCCAAGGCGGCCATGTTGGTCACGCTCAGCGGGATCAGGATTTCGCGCAAGAAGCGCAGCGGCCCTGCCCCGTCCATCTTGGCGGCCTCGACCAGTTCATCGGGGATGGTCAGAAAGAACTGACGGTACAGAAACGTCCCCGTAGCCGTGGCCACCAGCGGCATGATCAGCCCGGTGTAGCTGTTCAGAAGGTTCCAGTTCAGCGCGACCTCGACCCCGGTGGTGGCGTTGATCAGCCAGCTGATCCCAGTGACGTCCAGGATCGACTGAAACGGCGAAAGCGCGTTCGCCGCCACCGCATAGGTCGGCACGATGCGGACCTCAAGCGGCAGCATCAGCGTGATGAAGACCATCCAGAAGATCGGCATCCGCAGGCGGTGGTCAAAGAACACGATGCCAAAGGCAGTCAGCGCCGCCAGCACCAGCTTGCCCACCACGACGCCGGTGGCAAGGATCAGGGTGTTGGTGAATTTCGTTGCAAACTCTGCCTCAACCCATGCGGCCTTGAGGTTCACGATCAACTGGTCGCCGGGCAACAGCTTGGCCGGGATCGCCATCACATCCGGCAGGGTCTGCGAGGCTGCGACGATGACCAGATAGATCGGCACCACAAGAATGGCGAGACCGGTGAACAGGATCGTATGGGTAACGATATTGAGGATGGGGGTGCGTTCGATCATGATTGGACCCTCAGCTATAATGGACGCGACGTTCGACGTATTTGAACTGAAAGAAGGTCAGCGCGACGACCAGCAGCATCAGGATTATCGACTGCGCCGCCGCCCCAGAATAGTCGAGCCCGCGAAAGCCATCCTCATAGATCTTGTAGACCATCAGGTTGGTCGCCCGCGCTGGACCGCCCGAGGTCATGGTGCTGACGATGCCGAAACTGTCGGTAAAGCTATCGGTGAGGTTGATGATCACAAGAAAGAACACGGTCGGCGTGATCAGCGGCAGTTGAATGTCCCACATTCGGCGCATCACGCGGGCGCCGTCCATGGCGCTGGCCTCTGTCAGCGAGCGGGGAATGGATTGCAGCCCGGCCAGAAAGAAGATGAAGCTGTAAGACACCTGCTTCCACGCGCCAGCGATTATCACCATTGTCAGCGCATGATCCCCATTCATGACCGGGTTCCAGAAATCTGGAAAGGCGTAATTCAAATAGCTCGCAACACCAGCTGATGGGTTGAAGATAAAGCGAAACGCAAGGCCAATCGCCGGAGCCGCTACCGCATAGGGCCAGATTAAGCCGATGCGAACGCCCTTATAGCCACGCAACTGACGGTCCGCAAACAAGGCAAGGATCAGCGCCATACCCATGGCCAGCGCCGTGGTGCAAACCGCATAGACAACAGAGACCCAGACCGAATGCCAATAGCGGTCATCAGACAGAAGATAGCGGAAATTTTCGAATCCGACCCATTCGTTGCCACCGCCCCAAGGCTGTTCGAGCGTAAACGCCCAATACAATGCCTGACTGGTCGGCCAGTAGAAAAAGATGAAGATGATCAGCAACTGTGGCGTAACGACCAAGGCGGCCACCCAGTTGTTCTTGAAATATGCGCGTCTCATCGCCCGCCTGTCCCATGGTTCAACAAAAGGGGTCCCCCGCCTTGCGGCGGGGGACAGGTTTCAAAGCGATGCCTATGGCAGTTGCTTGCCGCGATAAGTGCGGGCGAACTTGTTAAGAACGTCGTTAGAGCGTGCGACAGCCGTATCCAGCGCCTCTTGCATGGTCTTGTTGCCCTGCAGGGCGGCCTGCACTTCGTTGCTCCATTCGCTGCGTGCCTGAATGAAGCAGCCCAGCCGAATGCCGCGGGTCAGCGGGCCCGGCTCTGTATATGTCAGCGATTTCAGCGCGATCTCGCGACCTTTGTAGGGGGCATTGTCGTAAAAGCCCTTGGCCATCAGTGCGTCAAAACCGGTCTTGGTGACAGGAATATAGCCAGTGTTGGTCGACCAGTATTCTTCGCTTTCGGGCGTTGCGAGGAACTTCAGATATTCAGCCGCGCCGCGATATTCGTCATCAGACTTGCCGGAGAGAACCCACAAAGATGCGCCGCCCACGACCGTGTTCTTGCGCTCGGTGCCCTCATAAACCGGGATCATCGCCACGTCCCAGTCAAAGGCACCGTCCACGAGCTTGCCAACCGTTGCATGCCCTGCGATCGAGCCGAGGTAGAACGAACATTCGCCCTTTGCAAAGCTGTCACGTGAATTCAAACCGCCTTGCGTGGTGCGGATTTCCAGCAGGTTTTCGTCATACCAGCGCTTGATGTTTTCCATGTGCTTGACGTGCAACGTGGTGTTATAAAGATACTCGCTGTCCAACCCGTCATAGCCGTTGTTGTTGCTTGCGATTGGAATGCCATGGGCCATCGAGAACTGCTCCAGGTCGATCCAGGGCTCTGGCGAATAGGCATAGGCGCAGTCCTGCCCCGCCGCTTTGAGTGCTTTTATTGCAGTCTCGAACGCTTCCCACGTCGCCGGCGGCGTGTCGATCCCTGCTTCCTTCAGGTCGGCCACGTTGAAATACATCATCGGGGTCGAGCTGTTAAAGGGCATAGAGAACAGTTCGCCTTTGGACGAAGAGTAATAATTGGAAATACCCGGAAAGTAGTTCGCCCAGTCGATCTCTATGTTGAAATCGGCCATCATCTTGGACACGGCATAAAACTCGCCCGACATCATCAGATCAGCGGTGCCAGCATCATAGGCCTGTACGATGGTCGGATGCTGTTTGGCACGAAAAGCCGCAATCGTGTTCTGCACTGCGTTGGCATAGCCATCCTGACCGACGCAGGTGATTTCATACTAGGTCTGGCTTTCGTTGAAACGGTCGCAGGTCGCCTGCACGGCGTTCCCCAACTGACCGCTCAGTCCATACCAATATTCAAATTTGATCTTGTCTTGGGCGGAAGCGGCACCCGCCAGTGTGGCAAGCGCCAGCACCGACGTGCTGAAAGCAGAAAATTTCATGAGGTTTCTCCAGTTTGTTCCAAGCAGCGTATTGCGCCAGTGACCCATAATCAGATTATGTAAAATCCATTAGAATGATATGTGAAGATTTCTCTAAACATTTGTAAATATTGATATTTTCAGGAAATTTGTGTTGAATTTGCAAGGTCTGCGAAGAGGCTGGTTCCCTCGCAGGTTAGGGCGATTACCGCCTTGATCTGTTAGCCACGATGCAATTGCATCCCGGCCGATCTCTTCGGTCCCTGCGCCGTTATGCCCCGGCTTGAAGGACCACACTGGCGTCAAGGTAATTGTCGAAATGCACCAGAGTCTGCTGATCATCCGACAGCACCACGGCCATCTGCGCCGGTCCGTCCAGCCGGACCGGGTCGGCGTCTGGGCCCAGAGGGATGGTCACATTGTAGTGCCCGCCCGCCAGCGTGGTGAAGGGAACGCCCTGCCACATCGCGGTCGAGGTGTAATGCACATGTCCGGCGATCACCTGACGGATCTGGTCATGGGTTTTTAGAACGGCAACAAACTCCGGACCGTTTTCCAGAATGATCCGGTCCACCTTGGTGCGCAGCGGGTTCGCGTGGTGATGCAGGATCACCGTCACTGGCACATCGTGCGCTTCGGCCAGACGCGTCGACAGCCAGTTAAGCTGGACAGGCTCCAGCCGCCCGCCATGCTGCCCTGTGACGGCAGAATCGAGCAAGATCACCCGCTGGCCCTTAGCGTCGATCACCTTGTCGACACAGCCTGTGTCTGCCGCGTATTCAGCACCGAAGACCTCCAGAAACGTGTCGCGGTTATCATGGTTGCCGATAGTGATATGCAGCGGTACCGACAGATCGGCCAGACAATCCTTGAGCCGCTCATAAGCCTCGGCATCGCCCAGATCGGCCAGATCACCCGCCAGCACGCAGAAATCCGCATCCGCATGGCGCGCGTTGATGGCCGCCACGCCCGCGCGCAGCCGTTCAGTGGTGTCCAGACCATGCGACAGCACGCCCTCTTTTACAAGATGCAGGTCACTGAGGACGGCTTTGTTGCGCAAAGTCGGTAACGTCCGGAGTTCCCCTTTCCCCGGACGCAATTATCCCACAGGCTCTGTGACGGGTATGCCGAGCGCGGTGTAGCCGTTGAGCACGGCGGCGCGGATCTGAAGTTCGGCGACCTGACGATCGAAGTCGCGCGCCATGAGGCTCTGCCCCAGCAGCTTCACGCAATGCATCTTCGTCTCGGCGCGGCTTCGTCGGTGGTATCCGCTCCATTTTCTCCAGATGGCGCGGCCAAGGTATTTCGAAGCGCGCAGCGCCTCGTTCCGAGCGATAGCCCCTGCAGTCGATGGCTTCCACG
>NZ_FZON01000003.1 GCF_900188425.1 Antarctobacter heliothermus | reverse complement strand
CCTCTCGCGCTTGGGCTTCCGCGCGTTTGTCGCCAGCATCTCGTCGAGTTCGTCCTTCCAAGGACCGATCTTCGGCTGCGGCTGGACGGTCCGCTCGTAGGTGTGCTCGGTCGCACCGGACCGGATCACCTTGCGCACCGTGTTCCGTGAAATCCGCAGTTCCCGGCAGATCTGCTTGATCGGCTTCTTGTCCTGAAAATACGCCCGACGGATCTTCGCAATCGTCTCCACAACCAACATCCCACACTGTGCTCCCCGATAGCCTCGGGAGCATCATCCACATCAGTGTAAGGGGGTCATTGTTGGACGCCGATCACCCCGTTACGGGGTCAAAATTGCATGCCTGTTCACACACTTCAGATCGTCGGGCGGCTTCTGGCCGGAACCGGGGGCGTCCTGCTCAACGTGGTGATGACCAAGATGGTTGCCGACTGGTTCACCGGGCGCAATATTGCCACCGCCATGGGGATCTTTGTCAATTCATGGCCCGCCGGGATCGCCCTTGCCCTTTTGGTCCTGCCGCTGATTGCCGGGTCCGCCGGGCTGGGCGTGGCGTTGGGCGTTTCACTGGCGCTCACCCTCGGTGGCCTTTTTTTGATGCTGTTTGTCTACCGCGATGCGCCCGACACCGGCGCGGGCGCTCCGCGCGGCGTCTGGCCACGGGGCGCAGCGTTGAAGGGCGTCCTGACCGCAGGCACCGTCTGGGGATTCTACAACGGCGCGCTGGCGATGGTGTTCGCCTTTGGACCTGCCGTGCTGGTGGAACGCGGCGCATCGTTGGCGCAGGCCAGCGGCACCAGTTCTCTGGTGCTTTGGCTGGCTGTGTTGTCGGTTCCGGCAGGTGGCCTGATCGGTGACCGCATCGGCCGCCCCGATGCCGTGTTGTTGGCCGGTCTTGCGGGGTTTGCCGCCACGTTTGTGCTGGCGCTGCTGTCTCCCGGTCTTCCGGTCTTTATCCTCATGGGTCTGTTCTGCGGTCTTCCCGCCGGTCCTATCATGGCCCTGCCTGCCCGCGTCCTGCGGCCTGAAACACGGGCTATCGGGATGGGGCTGTTCTTTACACTCTACTATTTCTGGATGGCCGCACTGCCCGCCGTGTCAGGCGTGATCTCAGAGATGGCGGGCAGTGCGGATGTGGCCTTTGTCTTTGGCATCCTCCTGCTTGGCCTGACCGGCATCGGCGCGGTCGTGTTGCGCAGCCACCGGCCTGCACTGGCCTGACTCCCCAACATCACAAGAAAACGCCCCCGGAACCTGACGGTACGGGGGCGTTTCTTCGTGCGGTCAGACCGGCGGGTCTGGGAGTGACGGCCTGCGGTCAGCGGCGCCGCGCGAAAACGGCATTCCAAAACCCTGCGACCAGTGCCCCACGCGCGGCATGCGCCGCACGAATGGCATCGTGATGTCGGCTGTCTGTGGCGGATTCAAACATGGCGGGCTTCCTTGGATAAGCGTTATTTGATGATCTCAAACATAGCCGCGCCACACGCCCCTCACAAACGAGACTTCCCAATCCATCAGTTAAGGTTTACTTGTCTGGCCATGTCGGATCGCCTGCCTCCGTTGACGGCCCTTCGCGCCTTTGAGGCCGCAGCGCGCCACTTGTCCTTTGCCAAGGCAGCGGCTGAGTTGAACGTGACCCCGGCAGCGCTGTCGTTTCAGATCAAGAACCTTGAAGACCACCTCGGCACGCCGCTCTTTCACCGCCTGAATCGCGCCGTGGATCTGACGGAAGCCGGGCGTATCCTTGCCCCGGGCGCCACCCAAGGGTTTGAGCGCCTAGCCGCTGCCTGGCGGGCCACCCGGCGGTTGCAGGACACACGCCTGTTGACCGTGACGGCCGGGCCTGCCTTTACCGCCAAATGCCTTGCCCCGCGCCTGTACGGCTTTGCCCGCGCACACCCGGAGATCGAACTGCGGTTCGTCGCCGGTCTGCGGATGATGGATTTCGACCGCGACGAGGTCGATGTTGCGATCCGCTATGGCTATGGCACCGACGAAGGGCTTGTCAGCACGCATCTGGTGGATGAAGGCATCACGCCAATGATGCGGCCCGATCTTGCGGCGCGGTATCCGACCCCGCACAGCCTGCTGGATGCGCCGCTGTTGCACGATGCCTCACTGGATTTCCTGGACCCGCCCGCGGGTTGGCCTGACTGGTTTCGCGCCGGTGGGATCGACCACATGCCTACCCCCACAGCCCGGTTTTCGCAGGCCGATCACGCGCTGGATGCCAGCCTTGCCGGGATCGGGGTCGTGCTGTCGCGCACGTCGCTGGCGCAACAGTACCTTGCCTCGGGACAATTGGTTGCACCATTCGACATCGCCCTGACCACGGCGGCACATTTCCGTTTTCTTTGCGCCAGGGGCACCGAGGAACGACCGCAGATCGCTGCGTTCCGGGAATGGCTGTTTTCTGAGGTCAGGGGGTTGCCCACCGGCCTGGAGGGCAAGACGCTGATCTCGGTCGAGAACCTGCCCTGATCCCGTTCCACGGAACGTCATGCGGTCCGCAGCGTCAGGGCAGATCCCGAAATACGTGGTTACATCACCGCTTCGGGTGCAAGCCGAGTGATTTCTTCCTTGATCCTCAGCTTTTGTTTTTTCAGGTCCGCGATGTGCAGGTCATCAGTCCCCGGGGCGCGTTGGGCTTTTTCGACGGCCTCCGAAAGGGCAACATGCTTCTTCTTCAGTTCCTGCAGGTGCGAACTCAAGCTCATGGGATCCTCCTTTTGAACAGTTGGATCTTCAGTGCAGCACAGTTTTTCGTTCAAGTCACGCTGCGAGCGCAGCATGGTTTCACAAAAATGTAACGTCGTTTGCCCTCAGGCGCGTCCTGCCGGAAAAACCAGCGCCGCGCCCTGCATCATCACCTGTTCAAAGCGGTCGGTATATTGGCTGCCCGGCTCTTCGTGGTGCGGGCCCCGGTGTATCACCTGGCCCGCGTGAAAGCGAAAGGCCGCGCGCCCATCTTTGCGGCCTCGGACAAGGATCAGCCGGGGCGGGCGCCCCTCACGCGGCAATAAAGGTAGCAATTCCAAGGCCCCAAGACGACCCGACATCGCTGACAGCAGCTCTGGCAGGCGTTCGGCACGCTGGATGAAGGTGGCGTAGCCGCGCGGCTTCAGCCGTTTGGCAGCGCAGGACACCCAATCCGCAAGCGGTGTCGCCCCGGCCAGGGCGATCTCACGGTCGCTGCCTTCGGCGACAATACGCTTGCCCGCCTCAAAGTAGGGCGGGTTGGCAAAAACGTGGTCAAAGCTTTGCAGTTTCATCACCGCTGGGGGATCGCCAAGATCGCCGGTCCAGATGGACCCGTTCAGTCCGTTGTGCGCAAGATTCCGCCGGGCCAGATCCGCATAGCCCGGCTGCAACTCCAGCCCCGACAGTCGCAGACCCGGCACACGCACACCCAGACAGCACAGGCCCGGCGCGGCCCCGCAGCCCAGTTCCAGCACGCTTTGCCCCGGCAGCGCCGCGACGGCCGCCGCCAGCACAACAGGGTCGGTCCCGGCGCGATAGCCCAAGAGCGGTTGCAACAGGCGCACCCGCCCGCCCAGCATCGCGTCTTCGGTCAGCGCGTCAGGGAGGAACGTCTCAGCCCTCAAACTGCACCCCGGCATCGCGCAGAACACGACGGGCCTGGTCAATCTGGTCGGCGCGCACCATCAGGCGGCGCGGCAGAATGCCTATGGACCCTTCCAGGACGCTCATGTTTACGTCCAATTCAAAGCTGTCTATACCCTCCCCGTTCAGAAGGGTTGTGACCAGCGGGATCAGGGTGATGTCGTTTGTGCGCAAGAGCTCTTCCATGAGGGCGATGTAAGGACAAGGCACCACATTTGTCGAGCCTTGCACGGGAGTTTGATGAGCTTGGACGAAGGCACGCAAAAGCCGCATGAACGCCTCGCCGCGCTGCTGGCCGGGGATCTGGATCAGGTCAACGCGCTGATCCGCGCGCGGATGGCATCACGACACGCGCCGCGCATCCCAGAGGTGACCGCGCATCTGGTTGAGGCCGGCGGCAAGCGGTTGCGCCCGTTGCTGACCTTGGCGACGGCACGGATGTGCGGCTACGACGGGCCGTACCACATCCATCTGGCTGCCACGGTTGAGTTCATCCACACCGCGACCCTGCTGCATGACGATGTGGTGGACGAAAGCAAGAAGCGGCGCGGGCGGCCCACGGCGAACCTGCTGTGGGACAACAAGTCCAGCGTATTGGTGGGCGACTACCTTTTTGCGCGGTCGTTCCAGCTGATGACAGAGACGGGCAATCTGCGGGTTCTGGGCATTCTCAGCGACGCGGCGGCCACCATCGCCGAGGGCGAGGTGCTGCAACTGACCGCCGCGCAGGATCTGACCACGACAGAGGCGATCTATCTGCAGGTGGTACGGGGCAAGACGGCGGCGCTGTTTTCGGCCGCGACCGAGGTGGGCGGCGTGATCGCGGGCCGGCCCGAGCATGAGGTACAGGCGCTGTTCGATTACGGCGACGCGCTGGGGATCGCCTTTCAGATCGTGGATGACCTGCTGGACTATTGGGGATCGGATGCGACGGGCAAGAACGTCGGCGATGACTTCCGCGAGCGGAAGCTGACTCTGCCCCTGATCAAGGCCTTTGCCGCCGCCTCGGATGAGGAAGAGCGGGTCTTTTGGAAGCGGGTCATTGAAAAGGGCGACCAGCGCGAGGGCGATCTTGAGCATGCCATCGCCCTGCTCAATCGGCATGGCGCGTTGGAGGCGACGCGGCAAGAGGCGCTGGCCTGGGCGGGCAAGGCGAAGGCGGCGATGGAAAGCCTGCCGCAATCGGAGCTGCGTGACCTTTTGATCGACCTCAATGACTATGTGGTGAGCCGGGTCAGCTGAGCCAAAAGGGGGCTGTCCACGCGTGGACAGCCCGGCGGCCACGCAAAATCAAGGGCTTACAGAGACGTTTTTACTTTTGGGGCCTATATACTTAACTAGCCAAATTCACCTTGCCATCCTTGGCTAGTTAAGTTACGCAGGTTCCAGAAGGAGCCTGACCCAATGTCCAAGCCGAAGCCCGAAACCCTCTCTACCTTCCAGTTCTTCCAGAAGTTCCCGGATGAGGAAGCGGCGCGCAAGTTTTTCGAGACGAAGCGCTGGGGCGATGAGCCGGTTTGTGGTCACTGTGGTTCGGTCTCCGTGACCGAGTGCAGAGACCATAAGCCGATGCCCTACCGTTGCAAAGATTGCCGGAAGCATTTCAGCGTCCGCACAGGCACGGTTCTGGCTGAAAGCCGCCTCCCTCTCATCAAGTGGCTGCTGGCGATCTACATGCTCACCAGCGCACGCAAGGGCATCCCCAGCACGCAGATGGCGCGGGAACTTGGTGTCACTCAGAAAACAGCGTGGTTCCTTGCTCAGCGCATCCGTGAAACATGGCTGGCCGAAGGCGGCAACCATACCGGCGGTCAAACGCAGGTCGATGAAACCTACATTGGCGGCAAAGAGGCCAATAAGCATTCGGACAAGAAGTTGCGCGCCGGTCGCGGCGCTGTTGGCAAGATCCCAGTCGTCGGGATGCGCACTGCCTCCGGTGAAGTCCGCGCCATGCCCGTTGCCGATGTTAGCAAGAAGACCCTACAAGGGTTCATCCGCCAAAACGTCCGTCGCGGGTCCACTGTCGTCACCGATACATTCCGCAGCTATCACGACCTTTCGCGCAACTATAACCACATTCAGGTCAACCACAGCGTTGGCCAGTATGTGAACGGCATGGCGCACACCAACGGGATCGAAAGTTTCTGGTCGCTTCTAAAGCGCGGTTACGTTGGCATCTATCACTACATGAGCGCCAAGCACCTGCACCGCTATGTGAAGGAGTTCTCCTTCCGCCACAACACAGCGCAGATCGGGACCATGGACTTCATCGGAATGACAATTGACCGCATGGCCGACAAGCGGCTGACTTACAAAGGGCTGATTAATGGCTGACAAGAAAGACCTAATTCAACCGATCTCGGACGGCACATTTGATGATGTTGTCGGTGCTATTGTGGGGGACGCAGACGTGCCCGTCGTATCAGGCCCGGTCCCCAAAGCCATAGCAGATGGATACCTTGAGATTGGCGACAAAAGCCTTCCATGCGCTGTTCTGGACGATGTTCACAATACTCGTGTCCTTACTCAGGAAGGGTTCCTGAAGTCCATTGGTCGCGCGGGGAAGGCAAAGGGCGGTGAAGGCTCAACGGTCGACGGATTGCCGCCTTTCCTACGAGCGAAGAACCTTATTCCCTTTATTGACAGCAACTTACTCAGGTCGACGGAACCGATAGTCTACGAGACGCTTCGCGGTCAAAAAGCTTTCGGATACCGCGCTACTCTGTTGCCGTCAGTATGTTGGGTGTACCAAGACGCCTTGATGGCAGACAAGCTACTGCCAAGCCAAGATCATGTCGCTCGCGCATGTTCGCAACTTTTGCGAGGGCTAACTGATCGTGCGATTAACGATATGGTTGACGAAGCTACAGGTTTTCGCAGCCTGCAGCGTCGGCGCGCGCTTGAGGAGGTTCTTCGCGAATATGTTACTCCGGAAGCTTTGCCGTGGGCTTTGACGTTTGATGATGAGTTGTACATGAACATTTTTCGCCTCAATGGGTGGGAGTACAATGAGAGTTCGATCAAGAAACGCCCCGGTGTTGTCGGGAGATGGACGAATGACTTCTACGAGCGTCTCGCTCCGGGCGTTCTGGCGGAAATTCAAAGAACCGTGCCGCGTGACGAAAAAGGAAGGCCGAAGGTGCGCTACCACCAGATGCTGACCGAGCATGTAGGCCATCCCAAACTCAAGGAGTTTTTGGAAGGGATCAAGGCTTTGATGCGCATATCTCCGGACTGGGACACCTTTCAGCATCACCTAAGTAGGGCTTACCCGCACTACGATGAGACGCTGCAACTGACCTTTTTGGACAAGCTTCGAATCACGAAGTGACCACCAAGGAGATAGGCCAGCGCGCAACGTGCTGGCCGCATAGCTCTACGCCGGAACACCCAGCCGAATCGACATGGCGCTTAGCGAGACGCCGAAAATACCCGCCAACTCACCAACCTCCGTTGTGCCTCGGTCGATGTAGGGATTGAGCAAGTGCCAGGGCATCAAAATATCTGCTGCAAGCCTATTGGCTTGGGCTTCCATCGCATTGCTCAACCGGCTTCTGTATAGGCCATCGTCAGTGATCCCGTCACCGATTGCGTCTTGGTGGAGAATAAAGTGTGCAATTTCATGTGCAGTAGTGAACCGCCTGCGGTTCGGATGGTGCCCTTGGTTCACATAGATGGCGTACCCTGAGTTCCCACCGTGTTGTGCAGACTTCATGATCTTGCCGCTGAGTTCGTTCGGCCAGTTGGGGACGTGATACACATTGACCCCCATGGCCTGTGCAATAGGCACAGTCTGAACAGGGGCAGCGATTTGATGCTGCCGAACGATCTCCATTTTGTCTGCATAGGTTAGCATCATTCCCCCTTCCAGCAGGCACTGCACCGACAACGGACGCGTCCTCACCGGAAAAATCTCCTTCGCTTTCAGACTGCGTGTCCAGAGCGGAAACCTCCTGCTCCCTTCTCCATTTGACCATCTGAGCGTTAATTTCATTCCTAGCTTCGGTCTCTGCAGCTCCGATGGCAGCAGACTTGATACCAGCGTACCCGAACAGCCCGACGATTGCGACCAAGAAGCCTACCAACGCTAGGACGATTTCTAGAATGGTGATGTTCATGGCCAGCAGTTCAAGAGTGTACCCGCTTGACGATGGGCCTACTGGATGAGGCGCTTTCATCGAGTACATAAGATATAGGAATAAAGCGGCAACACAGCAAGCCACGGTCAAAATCATTAAAACGACAAGTTGAAGAATTTTCATGGCGGCCCCCAGCCCGAGAAGGCACGACGAGTGTCTTGCGGTCAAGGCGGCTAGTTAAGTATATAGGCCCCTTACTTTTGGTTAGGAAATGGCTGGCCTGTCCGGACAGTGGTAAGCCGGGCTTAAGCCCGGCCTACGGCACCAGTTCACGACAGAATGGTCCCTGCCACCCACCACTGTGGGAAGGCGGATCGAAGATCATTGACCATCGCCTCTGTCGGGGTGCCGGAGTCGAATAGCGCAAAGCAGGTCGCACCCGAACCGGACATGCGCACCAACCGCGCGTCGGGCAGATCCGCCAGCGCCTGCAACACCTCTGCAATGACAGGCTGTACGGTGATTGCGGGCGGTTGCAGATCATTGCGCTGCTCTGCCAGCCAGGCCAGCGCGGCGGGGGTGCCGCCGCCCTCGGGCCAGGGCGTCATCGGCGGGTTGTCGCGCCGGTCCAGCGCCCGGAAAACATCCGGTGTGGCCACCTCGACGCCGGGATTGACCAGAATCGCGCTCAGCGGCTCCATGAACAGCGGCAGAACCTCTTCGCCGATGCCGGACATGCGGGCCGCATGGGCCACCATGCAGACCGGCACATCCGCGCCCAGTGAGAGCGCATCGACCCCGGACGGACGTCCGAAAAGCTGTTCCATGCCGCGCAGCACCGCCGCCGCATCGGACGATCCGCCGCCGATCCCTGCCGCTGCGGGCAGGTGTTTGTCCAGGGTGATGGCCACGGGTGCGCCAAACGCCTGCGCCGCCTTCCAGCACAGATTGCGCGCGTCGTCGGGGACGCCTGCGGCCATCGGCCCGGTGACAGCCAGCGACATCTGGTCCGCGTGGGCCACCGTCACCCGGTCCCCCACGTCGGCAAACATCACCAGACTGTCGAGCAGGTGATAGCAATCCGCCCGTTGCCCGGTGACATGCAGGGTCAGATTGATCTTGGCCGGGGCGAAAACCTCATTCGCCGCCGAGGTCATCCGCAACCTGCAACGGTGGCGAGCCTTCTTCGGCCAGAACCACGTCCAGCCCGACCTCCAGCTTGCGCTTGATCCGCTCTGGATCGGCCTCTTCGGCGGCGTCTTCCCAATCGACAAAGGACAGCGCGCGTTTCCACATGAATTCTGCCTCACGCTCGCGCCCGACGGCCCAATAGACATCGCCGAGATGGTCATTCACGATCGGGTCAATCGGCATCAGTTCGGCGGCGTGCTCCATGTGCGGCACCGCCTCTTCGTAGCGGCCAAGGCGGTAGAGCACCCAGCCAAGGCTGTCGACGATGTAGCCCGCGTTGGGCCGCGCCTTGACGGCGCGTTCGATCATCGCCAGCGCCTCATCCAGCTTGACCTGCTTTTCGACCAGCGAATAGCCAAGATAGTTCAGCACCTGCGGCTGATCGGGGTTCAGGTCCAGCGCCTTGCGGAAATCCGCCTCTGCCGCCTCCCACAGACCTTCACGCTCGTTGGAAATGGCGCGGGCGTAGAACACGAACCATTGCCGCTCGGTGATCTCTTCGACCTTGGACAGACCCGTTGTGTAGGCCTCTATTGCGTCGGAGAACCGTTCTTGCTGACGCAGGAAATCGCCCAGCGTGGTGTAGACCACGGACATGTTGCCATGGGTTTCTGTCAGCCCTTCGAGGACGGCAATCGCCTCGTCCACGCGGTCGTCAGAGCGCAGCGCCTCTGCCCGGCCCAGTTCTGCCGCGTGAAAGGCGGGATGGTCGACAGGCACGCGCGCATAGGTTTCGACGGCCAGATCGTACTGGCCGACCTGGGTCAGCACCTCTGCCGACAGCAGGATGGCGTCGATGTGGTCTGCGCGCAGATATTCGGCCAGACGCGCATAGAGCAACGTCAGATCCTGATTGTCCTCTGCGGCCAGCGCCCCGGCGAGGGTATAGAACACCTCTGCAATGCCGTCGCGGGGTGAGGTGACATGCGTGAACGGCACGGTTTCATTGCCTTGCAGGCGGGTGCGCAGGTCTTCTAGTCCCGGATCGAGATCGCTGCCGAATGCTGTGGTCAGCAGGTCGATGGCGTCGCCGTTGCGGTCAAGCTGGCTGAGGATTTCAGCGCGGGCCATGATGCCGCGACGGGTGGCCCCCATGCCGGCCCCCAGCTTGCTGGACAGCAGATCATCGGCGGTTTGGTAGTCACCGACAGAGGCCAGGGCAAACGCCTTGTGGTAGGCGGCAAAGGGGCCAAGGCCCTGAATGCCCGCCACATCGTCAAAGGTGGCAAGCGCATCGGTCATGTCGCCCTGCCCCAGTTGCGCCCATGCCTTGATCAGGCCATCGGCCAGCGGACCCAAGCCCCGCTTTTCGTCAATGGCCTTGAGGATCGGGGCGTAGGCCTCGCCATGGGCATCCCGCGCCACAATCGCCATCTGGGCGATCTGGCTGGCAAAGCCCTCTTGCGCCAGTCGGTCGGCATAGGTGGATGCCCGGTCAACCTCGCCCAGCGAGATATTGGACAGGACCGCGCGTTCCAGCAGTTCGGGGCGGCCCGGATCGCGGGCCAGCGCCTTGCCGTAGAAAAGCGCGGCGGATTTGTAGTCGCCCAGAAAGCTGGCCTGTCGCGCGGCGAGGTAGTCGCCCGCAAAGCCATTTGCCGAAACCAGGGTCGGCAGGGTCAATGCCGCTGCCAGCAGGCCTGCGCGCACCGTCTGTGTCCAAGCTGTCAAGATGCCGATCTCCTCAATCGCGATTTGACAAGAACGTAGAACGCATGATCCGGCAAGGCAATCACGACAAGCGCGCAGATGCCGACGCGGCATCACCTCATTGTGAGGCCGCCCGGCGCGTAGGCACCGGGCGGACATGGTCACATGTTGGGATAGTTCGGCCCGTCGCCGCCCTGCGGGACCGTCCAGTTGATGTTCTGGCTGGGGTCCTTGATGTCGCAGGTCTTGCAGTGGACGCAGTTCTGAAAGTTGATGACGAATTTTGGCCCGTTGTCGTCCTCGACCACCTCATAGACACCCGCCGGGCAATAACGCTGCGCCGGTTCGTTGTATTTCGGCAGGTTGATTGCGGTCGGCACATGCGGATCCTTCAGCTGAAGGTGCGCGGGCTGGCTTTCTTCATGGTTGGTAAAGCTGAAGGCGACGTTGGTCAGCCGGTCAAAGCTGAGCTTGCCATCGGGTTTGGGATAGTCGATGGGCGCGAATTTCTGTGCGATGCCGGTGGCCTCGGCGTCGGATTTGCCGTGTTTGACGGTGCCGAACAGCGATCCGCCGAACAGCGAATTGGTCCACATGTCCAGCCCGCCCAGCGTCAGGCTGGCGGTGAGGCCGTATTTCGACCACAGCGGTTTGACGTTGCGGACCTTGTGCAGGTCCTTGCCGATGGCGCCGTCACGCACCTCTGCCTCATAATCGGGCAGTTCGTCCGAGGCGCGGCCGTCCTGGATGGCGGCAAAGGCGGCCTCTGCCGCGGCCTTGCCCGACAGCATGGCGTTGTGGTTGCCCTTGATGCGCGGCACGTTGACCATGCCGACCGAACACCCCAGCAGGGCGACGCCGGGGGCGACCATCTTGGGCATCGACTGGTAGCCGCCCTCGCTGATGGCGCGGGCACCGTAGGCGACGCGTTTGCCGCCCTTGAGCAGTTCGGCCACCATGGGGTGATGTTTGAACCGCTGGAATTCCATGTAGGGATACAGGTGCGGGTTCTGATAGTTCAGGTGGACAACAAAGCCGACGTAAACCTGATTGTTCTCAATGTGGTAGATGAACGATCCGCCACCCGCGTTGCCGCCAAGGGGCCAGCCCATCGTATGGGTGACGGTGCCTTCCTTGTGCTTGGCCGGGTCGATTTCCCAGATCTCTTTCATGCCAAGGCCGAATTTCTGCGGCTCCTTGCCCTGTGACAGGTCGTATTTGGCGATGACCTCCTTGGACAGCGATCCGCGCACGCCCTCGGCGAGGAAGACGTATTTGCCCAGCAGCTCCATGCCCGGCTCATAGCTGGGTCCGTGGCTGCCGTCGGCGTTCTTGCCGAACTCACCGGCGACGACACCGCGCACCTCGCCATTGTCGCCGTAGACCATTTCCGAACAGGCCATGCCGGGGAAAATCTCGACCCCCAGCGCCTCGGCGTGTTCGGCCATCCAGCGGCAGACATTGCCCATCGAGACGATGTAGTTGCCGTGGTTGTTCATCAGCGGCGGCATCGGCCAGTTGGGGATGCGGATCTGCCCCGCCTCACCCAGCATGTAAAAGTTGTCCTCTGTCACCGGCGTGTTCAGCGGCGCGCCAAGGTCTTTCCAATCGGGAATCAGCGCGTCCAGACCGCAGGGGTCCAACACCGCGCCCGACAGGATATGCGCCCCCACCTCAGAGCCCTTTTCCAGCAGGACAACATTGAGGTCCGCATCAAGCTGTTTGAGCCGGATCGCGGCGGACAGCCCGGCCGGGCCACCACCCACGATGACGACGTCGTATTCCATGGATTCGCGCTGCGCGTCGGACATTCCGGCTCCTCCCACAGGGGCAAAGAAATAATGTTTCGCGACTGAGTAGCGCGGCAGCGCGACACGGGTCAATCACGACACGGCGTCGCGGGGCGGATTCCGCCCCGTCCGGCGCAGGAAAAGGCGTTGCGCGCCGCCGGAAACGGCGCGGGGCCACCACCCCGCGCCCGGTCCGCCTAGAACACCGGCATAATCTCGATCTTGCCCCGCGTCGGGCCGACCTTGAGCAGGCGATAGGCATTGGTGCCGAAATACAAAGTGCCGTCAGCCGCCTCGGCCATCGTGGTGATCCATTCCGCCGGACCACCCCGCAGGCGGTCGCCTTTCAGCAACCCTTCGGCCCCTTCGCCGCTGACCGGCGCGAACCGCAGTTCAACCCCCTTTGACAGGATATAGCTTTCCCCCTTGGCGTCGATTCCGACGTGGTTGAAATAATCCTCCCCTAGGTCGATCAGCGCGCCGGCGCCATCCGAGCCCAGCATCATCGAATCCACATTGGTCCGCAAAACCATCATCTTGCCATCGCTCACCCGCACCGCCTTGGGGTAGGAGACGCGATACGGTGTCTCGGCCATCTCGAAACTCTCGGAGAGGAAATCGACCGTGACCACATTGCTGACATAGCCATCGGTCTTTTGCTTGAAATCGGCCTTTTGCAGTTTGGTCAGATCCTCAGGCTCGTCCTGCTTTTCCTCGGCGTCGGTCTTGGTATAGCCGGTCAGGATCAGGGCCTTGTCAGCGCCCGGCTCCAGCGCGATCAAATTCGCCTTGATCTTGCCCATGGCAACGCGCGCCAGCTGCTCGCCGGTCGAGGCCTGCAACAGACGCACCGAATCATCCTTGTAATGCTGGTCCAGCGCGGCAATCACCCGCGTCTGGGCGTCATAGGCCATGTCATCGACATCCGACACGGTCCACGCCTCGGTCATGCCATCGACCTTGAAGGCGGTCACCACATCCGCATCGTCGCGGAAAAAGACCATCTCACCGATGGCGCCATGTACGATCTGGCGCACCAGATGGGGCACATAGCGGCGCCCGGTGACCTCCATCGAGTCGGCAGAGATCGTGTAAACCGTCCGGTTCGACGCGCCGACAAGCACCGTCTTGCCGTCTGGCGAAACGCTGATTGTCTCGATGGACTGGGATTGGGCGGCACCGGCGGAAAACCCGGCCAGCGCCAGCGCAGCTGCAAAGGAAAAAATGGAACGCATGTCAAAATCCTGCTGTTATACAAGTGTCCGACAGAGTACCCGCAGTCCCTCATATGTCAAAGACATGAGCTGTCGGTAAATTCCCGCTGGTCTGGCGTGCAGCTTGGCTTTACATCGACAAGCCACGCGACGACACTTCTTCAACTCTCGCTGACAAGGCAAAGACGATCCGAAAATGGACAAGTTCCCGATGACCCGCGCGGGTTACACCGCGCTTGAGACCGAATTGAAACAGCTCAAATCCGTTGAGCGTCCCGCCATCATTCAGGCGATCGCAGAGGCGCGCGAACTGGGTGACCTGAAAGAGAACGCCGAATACCATTCGGCGCGCGAAAAGCAGGGGTTCATCGAGGGCCGCATCAAGGAACTCGAAGGCGCTATCGGTCTGGCCGAGGTGATCGACCCAAAGACCCTGTCAGGCACGATCAAGTTCGGCGCCACCGTGACCCTGGTCGATGAGGACACGGACGAGGAAAAGACCTGGCAGATTGTCGGCCAACACGAGGCCAGCGTCGAAAAGGGCCTGCTGAACATCAAATCCCCCATCGCACGCGCGCTGATCGGCAAGGACGAAGGCGACAGCGTCGAGGTGAACACCCCCGGCGGCTCCAAGTCGTACGAAATCCTGAGCATCGCCTACAAGTAAGGCTTTCCCAATGAGCGACCCCAAGGACGCCCGCCCGACGCTGCCCGGCCTTTACGCGCGCAGTGAGGCCGATGGGGTGACCGGCATCGAGATCGCTGCCATGGCGGTCAGCGTGATCTGGGTCGGCCTGTCGGGTTGGTATTTCCTCAGCGTCCCCACGGCCCAAAGCGGGGCGCTGCGATTCCTGCTCGGCGTCATGGTGATCGTGATGCCGGTGGCGATGATCTGGGTGGCGGCGCTGGCCATCCGCGCGGCCCGGGTGATGCGCACCGAAAGCGCGCGCCTGCAGGCGGCCATCGACGCGATCCGGCAGGCCTATGTGGCCCAGGCCCAAAGCGGCAAGGGCCAGCCGCCGCATCCCGCCCTGCTGAAACGGCTGGACGACATCGCGGGCGCGCAGAAAAACCTTGAGGGTACGTTGGCCATGCTGGGCGGCATCCGGCAGGCGGGCGGTCCGGCGGCCCTGCCTGCGCCCGACGGGGCCGAAGGCGACCACCAGCCGACCCTGTCGCTGGGCACGCCCGCGGAGGCGCTGCAGCCGCCGCTGTCCAACGGCGATTATATCCGCGCGCTGCATTTCCCGGAAACGGCAGAGGACGAGGACGGGTTTGCCGCGCTGCGCCGCGCGCTGAAGGATCGCGGCACCGCCAAGCTGATCCAGGCGGCACAGGACGTCCTGACCCTGATGAGCCAGGACGGCATCTACATGGACGACCTGCGCCCGGACATGGCCCGCCCCGAGATCTGGCGCGCCTTTGCCAAGGGCGAACGCGGGCGGTCGATCGCCTCATTGGGGGGTATCCGGGACCGGTCCTCGCTGGCGCTGGCGGCGGGCCGGATGCGCGAAGATCCGATCTTTCGCGACGCCGCACACCATTTCCTGCGCCGCTTTGACACCAGCTTTGCCGGGTTCGAACCCACCGCAACAGACGAGGATATCTCGGCCTTTGCGATGACCCGGACCTCACGCGCATTTATGCTGCTGGGGCGTGTGGCCGGCACGTTCGACTGACCCCTGCGCCCGACCTTGCCACAGGATGGGGGCGCTGCCCCCGCCGCGCAAGAGCGCGACTCCCCCGGGATATTTTTCCAAAGAAGAAGCCGTGGGGCGCGCTTGTGTTTCTTCTGTCCTGAAATATCCCCGGGGGTGAGGCCGCAGGCCGAAGGGGGTGCTGGAAGCATGCCTTTGGCATGACGCTCTCTGATTGCGGAGCGTCAGACGCCGAAACTGCCGAAGGGGATATAGCGCACGGGTGTACCGGGGGTAATGTGCGCCGCGCCATCGGGCAATTCGACCAGCCCCTCGGCCCAGCTGAGACCCGAGATGCGGCCCGATCCTTCGGATTTGAAGACTTCGGCCCGGCCTTCGCGCAGGCGGGCGCGCAGGTATTCCCGGCGGCCCGGTTTCTTGTTTTTCGTGAAGGCGGCAGGCACGTCGAAACCTTCGGGCGCTGACCAGTCGGCGCCGGCCAGAAGGCGCAATGCGGGGCGGGCAAAGACCAGTGTACAGACAAAGGCCGCGACCGGGTTGCCGGGCAGGCCGAACACCGGCTTGCCCTGCCACATTCCCAGCGCCAGCGGGCGGCCAGGCTTCAGCGCGATGCGCCAGGCGTTCAGCGCGCCGCTGTCGCTCAGGAGGGCCGAGACGTGATCCTCATCCCCGGCGGAGGCGCCGCCCGAGGTCAGGATCGCATCCGCTTCGGCGCTATCGAGACGGGCGCGCAGGGCGGCGCGGTCATCGGGGACGTGACCCAGGTCGACAGGGACATGGCCAAACCGCGCGATCAGGCTGAGCAGCATGGGGCGGTTGGCGTCGAAAATCTGCCCTGGTGCTGCGGCGCTGCCTGCGGGCACGACCTCATTGCCGGTGGACAGCACGCCGACGCGCAGGGGGGCATGAACCGGCAGATCGGACAGGCCGGTGGCAGCGGCCAGCGCGAGGTCGGCGGGTGTCAGAACGCGGCCCCGGGGCAGGATCGGCGCGCCTTGGGCCACGTCCTCTCCCGCGCGGCGGGTGTTGGCGCCGGGTTTGACCGGGCCGCGAAAGGCCACTTGCCCCTCGCCCGTGGTGCAATCCTCGTCCAGCACAACCGTATCGACGCCCAGCGGCAAGGAGGCGCCTGTCAGCATGCGAATGGCATAGCCGGGGGGGACCTCACCCGGGTAGGACAGTCCGGCGGCGGCGCGACCTGCGACCAGTGGTAGGGTGATTTCATCCAGGCCCGCAATGGCTTCGGCGGCAAAGCCATAGCCATCGACGGCGGTATTGGGCAGCGGCGGGTTGGCGCGGCGGGCGCTGAGGTCTTCGGCCAGCACGCGGCCCGAGGCCTGCATCAACGGCACGGTTTCGCACGGCACCACCGGATGCAGGCGTTCGCGCAACAGCGCCAGCGCTTGATCGACCGGGGTCCAGTTCACCCCCGGCGGCAGGGCGAAGCAGTCGTTTGTCAGGGGCGGCGGTTTCAGAGACATGGCGCGCCCTCGCGTTGCAGTCAGTTCATCCTCGAACCCGTGGCCGAGGATCCAGCCCTCTTCGGGGGCGTCGACCTGTAGCATGGCATCCAGACGGTCGGGCGCAAGCCCGCCCAGCGCACGCGCGACCAACCGCACCTGCACCGCGTCGCGGATGTCGCCCTCGCCGGTCGCCGCCTTAACGGTGTCATTGATCAGCGACGGCCAGATTTCGACAAAGGCAATGGGGCGGTCCAGCGGCTGGAACGGCCAAACCGCCACCTGGCCCGCGAACCGTTGCCGCAGACGCTCCAGCACCGGCAGGCCCATAAGCACCTGCGATCCGACCGCGCCAGCGCCCGACAGCTGCCAGCAGGTAAAGGCCCCCTTGGCGCGGGTTTCGATCACCCGGCGGTCGGGGAACGGATTGCGATAGCCTGCCTTGGTGCGCGGAAGCCCCGCGATGTCGCGCCTCAAACCATTGCCCCAGAACGGGCCCTGCCCCTGTGCCATTTGCAGGTTGATCCCGGCGGCCACGTCAAAACGGTTGTTGTCCCGAGGCGCATCCTTGATCCGCTCTGCCAGCCAGCCCCAGACCGCAAAGGGATCGGCGCGGCCCGTCAGCGCGGCGGCAAAGCCTGCCGGATAGCCGAAGGGAAAATCGAACCCGATGCACAGCCGCTCTCCGGCCACCAGCGCCGCCTCGATCCGGGCGGCCAGCGTTTCCTCGGCGACATTCCGGTTGCGCTGGTACAGCGGCGCGGCATCCCCGTCAGGGCCACTTTCGCCGATCCAGATGGCGTCCTTGCGCGGACGCGGCCCGGTGTCATTGCCGCCCGACCAATCGACCATGAGAAAGCGGTCAAAACGGCTCATTCCGCAGCTTTCGCCAAACCGACCTCCGTCAGGATGAAATCGGCAATGGCGCGGGTGTCGTTCAGATCGAACACCGGGCGGTCCAGATCCAGCGGCACGTCCGAGGCCACGGCGCGGATTGTCGTGTCCCCCGGCGCGATCAGCGCATTGCCGGTCTCTGCCCTGTGCGCCTCGACCTTGGGGTGGCGGTCGCGCTTGTAGCCCTCGACCAGCACCAGATCGACCGGGGCCAGCCGGGCCAGCAGCGAGTCCAGCGTGGGTTCCTGCGCGCCGCGCAGTTCGACCATATGCGCCACCCGGTTGCGCGAGGCCAGAACCACCTCTGACGCGCCCGCCTGCCGGTGGCGATAGCTGTCCTTGCCGGGGTGATCGACGTCAAAGCTGTGGTGCGCGTGTTTGACGGTGCTGACGGTCAACCCGCGTGTGGTGATCTCTGTCACCAGCCGTTCCATCAGGCCGGTCTTGCCGGCGTTTTTCCAGCCCGTCACGCCGTAGAGCCTCATAGCAGCGCCTCCGCCTGTGCCAGATCCTCTGGCGTGTTCACGTTGAAAAACGGATCAAAGGGCGTGGCGGGAAACAGCGTCTCACGCCCGCCGTGCTGTTCGGTCCAGAGCACGACCTTTTTCAACCCGCCCGCCAGCGCCGCGCGCAGATCGTCGCGCAGGGCCACCGGCCAGAGGCCAAAGGTGGGGTGGCGGATCAGGCCAGAGCGGGATTTGCTGCGGGTCTGGGTGTCGCCCTTGGTGGCGGCCAGAACCAGCGGATGGTCCTGTCCCTCAGACGCCAACAGCAGGCGCGGCACCAGATCACAGGGGAAAAACGGCGTGTCGGCGGCGACGCTGACCACCGTGTCGGCCCCCTGCTCTGCCGCCCAGTCCAGACCGGCCAGAACCCCGGCGAGCGGGCCGGGATAATCGGCGATGGAATCGGCCACCACCGGCAGGCCGTAGTCCGCAAAGCGCGCGGCGTCGCCATTGGCGTTCAGGGCCAGCGCCGCCACCTGCGGTGACAGGCGGTCGATCACGCGGGCCAACAGCGTTTGGCCGCCCAGCGGCAACAGCGCCTTGTCGCCGCCGCCCATGCGCGAGGCCAGACCGCCCGCAAGGATCACTCCGACGGGCTGTTTCATTCGGTCCCCGCGCTTTTTCGGCGATGTTTGCGATCCTCTTCGACCACGCTGTCGGGGTCGATGTCGCGCACGAGGCGGTCCGCGCCGGACAGGCAGGTAAACCGCTTGCCGCGCATCCGCCCGATGCAGGTCAGGCCAACCTGTTGCGCGATCTCGACGCCCCACGCGGTAAAGCCAGAGCGCGACGCCAGCACCGGGATGCCCATGAGCGCGGTCTTGATCACCATTTCCGAGGTCAACCGCCCGGTGGTATAGAGGATCTTGTCATGGGCCGGAATACCATTGCGGAACATCCAGCCTGCAATCTTGTCGACCGCGTTGTGGCGCCCGACATCCTCCATGTAGACCAGCGGGCGGTCGCCCTGGCACAGGACGGTGCCGTGGATGGCGCCCGCCTCAAGGTACAGGGACGGGGTGGTGTTGATCCGGTGCGCCAGCGCGTACAGCCATGAGGTGCGCACCTCTGTCGCGGGCAGGCTGACCTGTTCCAGCCCCTCCATCATGTCACCAAAGACAGTGCCGACGGCGCAGCCCGAGGTGCGCGTTTTCTTCTGCATCTTCTCTTCGTAGGTGGTCTGCGAGGCGGTGCGCACGACCACGGTTTCCAGTTCCTCGTCATAGTCGACGCCGGTGATTTTCTCATCATCCGCCAGCATCCCCTGATTGCGCAGGAAACCGATCGCCAGATATTCGGGGTAGTCGCCAATGGTCATGGCGGTGACAATTTCCTGCCGGTTGAGAAAAATCGTCAGCGGGCGTTCCTCTACCACGCGCACCGTGACCGTGGCCCCGGTGTGATCGGTGCCGGTGACGGCGCGGGTCAGGCGCGGGGCCGCCGGGTCCGGGGCGATCAGGTAGTCGGGTTCGGGGCGCTTTGATCCCGCTTCGGGCGATTGCATCTGTGGCCTCGCTTGGGTAGGGCATTCGGGCAATTGAGGGTGTAGTCATGGACGGTCAGCAAGTGATGTCAAGCTATTGGCGGGGCGTGCGGAATGCGCTGCCCTTCCTGTTTGTCGTCGGGCCGTTCGCCATGCTGTTCGGCGTGGTGGCGACCGAGGCCGGGCTGAGCCTGTTCGAGACGCTGATGTTTTCGGTTGTCGTGATCGCGGGCGCGGCGCAGTTCACCGCCGTGCAACTGATGAACGAAAACGCGCCGACGGTGGTGGTGCTGATCTCGGCGTTGGCGGTCAACCTGCGCATGGCGATGTACTCTGCCTCGATCACGCCGCACCTTGGGCCGTTGCCGCTGTGGAAACGCGGGCTGGTGGCGTATTTCCTGGTCGACCAGACCTATGCCGCCTCTGTGATCGACTTTGAGGCGCGACCGAACCAGACCGTGGCGCAGAAGTTCGCGTTTTTCATGGGGGTTGTGACGCCGATCTGCCCGCCCTGGTATCTATTCACGCTGTTCGGGGCCTGGGTGGGCGAATCCGTGCCGTCGGAGATGGGGCTGGATTTTGTGCTGCCCATCGCCTTTATCGCACTGTTTGCACCCGCCTTGCGGACCGGGGCACATCGGGCCGCCGCAGTGGTGGCCGCCGTGATGGCGCTGCTGTTTGCCTTTTTGCCCTATAACCTGGGGCTGATGGTGGGCGCACTGGCGGGCATGATGACAGGCGCAGAGGTCGAACGCCGCGCCGGGATGCAAGCAGACCGGAGGCCGGGCGCATGAATGACCTGTGGATCGTCATCATCGGCATGGGGCTGGGGTCGTTCGGGCTGCGCTTTTTGTTTCTGGGACTGGTCGGGGACCGCGCTATGCCGGACTGGCTGCTGCGGCACCTGCGCTATACCGCTGTCGCGGTCATGCCCGCGCTGGTTGCGCCGCTGGTGGTCTGGCCCACGGCAACGGGCGGCGAAACCGACCCGCTGCGCCTGACGGCAGCAGCGGCGGCGCTGATCGTGGGATATGTCTGGAAAAGCCTGTACGGCGCGGTCGGCGCAGGCGCCGCGGTGATGATCGCGGGCGCCTGGCTGCCGTTCTGAGCCGCCTCAGTTCTGCTGCTTGCGCGCTTTTTGTGCCTCGAGCTCGGCGATGGCCGCTTCCTTGTCGTCGGAATCGTCCTCACGCAGCACGCTTTCGGTGACGCCGGGCAACCGCGCAAACCTGTCGGCCAGCTTGTTCGGCATCCAGATGCCGCGCACCGATTCAAACCCTGGCAGTTTGCCGATGATGTCAGAGACCGCGTTTGAACACAGCGCCGGTCCCACCGGCCCCTTGCTTTCAGCGATCTGCAGCGCGCGTTCGGCCACTGCCCCGTCGACAGGACTGCTGAGAATGCGCATGCGGTAGGTCGAGCGCGCATGCGCGCTTTCGAAAAAGCGCCGCGCCTGGGGGGTGATGCCGTACAGAACGTCACCGATTTCCGGCACGCCGGTAAACCGCGCCGTGCCAGCAGGGTCAAAGATCACCCGCTGCGACGGCGCATTGATCAACATGGCGGAATGGGCGCCCGATCCGGTGCGGTTGTTGATCATCGTGTACAACACGATCTCAGGCGGGCCGGGATGGCGATAGGCGGCGCGCGCCGCCTCTTCCGGCGAGGAATTGCGCCCCGAGGCATTGCCGCACCCGGCGACAACAGCCGTCGCCCCCAGCGCCATCATCGCCGTACGTCTGTTCATCATGTCATACCACCCCGCCCGTTCAGGCGTTTCGTGCGATCAGGAATTGAAGATCGCCATGAAAATCACGAGGACCAGAATCACGATCACAGAGCGGATCGTGAAATTGATGAAGCCCTCAAAGGTCTTCTCTTGAGTGGTGGTATCCATAGATCCGTGCTTGTGCTCAGCCATGATGTTTTCCTGCGGCCTGTCCGATGTTTGCGTTCCGCAACGGGTTAGCGCAATTCGGCGCGGCTGTCACGCGCCGGGGGGCGGCAAGGATGTCGCGGCCCACGCAGGTGTGACCCATAGTGCCCGAAGTTTGCGCAGTACGCGCCGTCACCCCCCCGAATCAAACCGCCTGAAACACCCATGCCCCGTCGTCACGGCGGCTGCGCGTGGCGCGGCCCGCGTGCCACAGGTGCAGGCAATGGGCCATCGACTCGACCAGGGCCAGACCGTATTCGCCGCTGCCGATCCGGCGTTTGAACAGCGGTGGAAAACACTCCCCCGCTGTCTGGGCGGTGGTCAGATAAGCGTGCAACCGGTTCAGCGCGCTATGGTGATTCTCGATCAGTTGGGTCATGCGCGGGGTCAGCCCGGTAAAGGGCAGTTTGTGCCCGCCCATCACCAGATGACCGGGACGCGCCAGCGCGCCCAACCGCTCACAGCTTTCCAGCCAGCCCGCCACCGGGTCTGCCTCTGGCTCTGTCGCGTAGACCCCAAGGTTGGAGCTGATCGAGGGCAGGATCTGATCGCCCGCCAGCACCAGATCATCGTCGCGCGACCACAGGGTTGCATGTTCCGGCGCGTGGCCGTTGCCGATATGCACGTCCCAAGTCCGGCCCCCGACGCGCAGCGTGTCCCCCTGCTTGATGCGGGTAAAGCCCAGCGGCATCGGGGCCACGCAATCGGCAAAGTTGAACGGGCGTTCGGCCATGCGTTCGGCCAGAATGTCCGGGTCCATCCCCGCGCCGCGCCAATAGTCCAGTGTTTCCTGCGTCGGCCGGTCCTGTGCGTCCAGTTGCAACATCCGCGCAAACAGCCAAGCGGTGCGCGTTGTCACCAGTTCCGCGCCATGCGCAGACTGGAACCAGCCCGCCAGTCCCATGTGATCGGGGTGGTGATGGGTGACAATGACCCGGCGCACCGGTTTGCCGCCCAGCGGCCCGGCCATCAGGTCGCCCCAGATCCGGCGCGACGTGTTGGAGGCAAAGCCGGTGTCGACCACGGTCCAGCCGTCGCCGTCGTCCAGCGCATAGACGTTCACATGGTCCAGCTTCATCGGCAGCGGCAGGCGCATCCACAACACGCCCTCGGCCAGTTCGATGGCCTGCCCCGGTTCCGGCGGGGTTTCCCACGGATAGCGTATTGTCTGTGCCGTGCCGTCCATCACGCCACCAGATCCTCGGTGCTGAGGTTGCCCAGCGCGCTGACATCGGCGCGCGCCTCGGCCAGCAGACCGGCGTGTTCCGGCAACATCCGCAGGATGTAGAACGCCGCCAGCCGCGCATCGGCACTGTCCGGTGCCGCCATCGCGGCGCGCAGGTGGAAATGCGCGCCCAAAACGCGGGCAAAGCCACGCAGATATGGCAGCGCGCCGCCGAAACGGTCGGGCATCTCGCGGGCCAGCAGTGCCTCTGTGGTCTCGCGCAGCGATTCGGCCGATTGCCAGACCGCCTCTGCCAGATCCGGCAGGTCGGCGCGCGCGGCCTCTGCCCCGGCTTCGATTTCGTCCAGTAGGGCAAAGGCGGCCTCGCCGCCATCCATCATCTTGCGCCCGACAAGGTCCATCGCCTGAATGCCGTTGGTGCCCTCGTAGATCGCGGTGACCCGGACGTCGCGCAGGTACTGCGCCGCGCCGGTTTCCTCGATAAAGCCCATGCCGCCATGCACCTGAATGCCCATGTCGGCGACCTTGATGCCGGTTTCGGTGCCAAAGGCCTTGGTGATGGGGGTCAGCAGCGCGGCGCGCGCGGTCCATTCCGCATCGCCGGTCGCGTTGCCGGTGTCGATGGCCACCGCCAGCGACAGCGCAATGGCGCGGGCGGCAAAGGTTTCGGCGCGCATGGTGGCCAGCATCCGGCGCACATCGGCGTGGCCGATGATGGTGCCCTCGGGGGTGCGGCCCTGCTTGCGCTCCTGCGCATAGGTCAGCGCGTGTTGCAGCGCGCCCTCAGCCACGCTGACGCCCTGCACACCCACGCCAAGGCGGGCGTTGTTCATCATGGTGAACATGGCGCGCATACCGTCGTGCGGTTCGCCGACCAGCCAGCCCTTGGCGCCGTCATACTGCATCACGCAGGTCGGTGAGCCGTGCAGCCCCATCTTGTGTTCAAGGCTGACCACATGCAGGTCATTGGCCACGCCGGGATTGCCGTTGTCATCCGGGATCAGCTTGGGCACCAGAAACAGGCTGATGCCCTTGGTGCCGGGCACGCCATCGGGCAGCCGCGCCAGCACAAGGTGGCAGACGTTTTCGGTAAAATCGTTGTCGCCCCACGAGATATAGATTTTTTGCCCGGTGATCGCGTAGGTGCCATCGTCATTTGGCACCGCCTTGGACGACAGCGCGCCGACGTCGGACCCGGCCTGCGGTTCGGTCAGGTTCATGGTGCCGGCCCATTCGCCAGAGATCAGCTTGGGCAGGTAGAGGTTGCGCAACTCATCGCTGGCGTGATGTTCCAGCGCGTCGATCTGGCCTTGGCTCATCAGCGGGTTCAGTTGCAACGACAGGCAGGCCGCGCCGACCATGTCGTTGACGCAGGTCGTCACCGTCAACGGCAGGCCCATGCCGCCAAATTCCTCTGGCGCGGAGGTGGCGATCCAGCCGCCCTCGGCCATTGCCCTGTAGCCGTCGGCAAACCCCTTGGAGGTGCGCACCTTGCCATTTTCCAGTCGCGCCGGGTCAAGGTCACCGGACCGCTGCAAGGGGGCCAACACCTCTTCGCACAGTTTGCCAGCCTCGCCGAGGATGGCGGCGACCATGTCCGGCGTCGCCTCACCAAACCGCTCTGTCCCGGCGACGCGGTCATAACCGACAACGTCGCGCAAAAGCCGCATATAGGCATCGATTGGCGCACGATAGGGCATGGGGTTCTCCTCTGTCTTGGCAAGCTGGCGCAGCTCTTGTAGCACGCCCGCAGGCATGTGGCAGAGGGTAGACGCCCCCGCCCCCGCCGCAACCAGAACGCCGCGTCACGAGAGGACCGCCGCGATGCCCGCCCTTCGCCTGAGCGCCAGCACGCAGGATCTGAGCCGCGCCGCCGGTCTGTTGACCGATGGCGGGCTGGTCGCCTTCCCGACAGAGACGGTTTACGGACTGGGCGCCGATGCCCGGCAGGACCGCGCCGTGGCGCGCATCTTTGCTGCCAAGGGTCGGCCCGAGTTCAACCCGCTGATCGTGCATTGCGCCGAGCTGGAGCAGGTAAAGACGCTGGTACACTGGTCCGAGGCGGCGCAGGCGCTGGCCGATGCCTTTTGGCCCGGCCCCTTGACGCTGGTGCTGCCGCTGCGCGCGGATGCGGGGATCTCACGGCTGGTGACGGCGGGACTGGACAGTCTGGCGGTGCGGATGCCTGCCGCGCCAGTGGCGCAGAACCTGCTGCGCCTCTTTGACGGGCCGGTGGCCGCGCCCTCTGCCAACCGATCCGGCCAGATCAGCCCGACCCGCGCGACGCATGTGATGGCCGATCTGGGCGACCGGATAGAGGCGGTGGTTGATGGCGGCCCCTGCGCTGTCGGCCTTGAATCGACGATCCTCGGGTTGACCGGCACGCCGCCGACGCTGTTGCGCCCCGGCGGCATCACCGAAGAGGCCCTGAGCGCCGCCCTGAATACCCATATCGCGCTGCGACGCGAAACCGACGGGATCAACGCGCCCGGCCAGACCCGCTCACATTATGCGCCAAGGGCCAGTGTCCGGCTGAACGCGGTCGAATTCGAACCGGGCGAGGCGCGGCTGGGATTCGGCGCGGTGGACTGTGACCTGAACCTGTCCCCTGCCGAGGATCTGACAGAGGCTGCGGCCAATCTGTTCGAGTATCTGCACCGGCTTGATGCCACCGGCGCGCCGGTCATCGCCATTTCACCGATCCCGCACCTGGGGCTGGGCGTGGCGATCAACGACCGCCTCAGCCGCGCGGCTGCGGAACGCTAGACCCGGACCGGGTGTCAGAAAATGAGGTCATCAGGCGCGACCGCCTTCGGAACTCAGCGCCAATGCCGCCACGCCCAGGGTGGCCAGCGCCGCCTCCCATTTTCCCGCATCCCGGTGGTCAAAGATCAACGCGGGGCTGGCGTCGCAGACCAGCCAACCGTTCTGGGCGATCTCGCTTTCCAACTGCCCCGCCGCCCAGCCGGCGTAGCCCAGCATCATCATCCACTTGTCCGGGCCGTCGCCCTTGGCAAGATCCTCAAGGATGTCCAGCGTCGCGGTCATGTGGATGTCATCGCGGACCTCCAGCGTGGTCACGATGGATTGATAGTCCGGCGTGTGCAGGACAAATCCGCGCCCCATTTCCACTGGACCGCCGAAATGCACCGTGCGATGCGACAGATCATGGGCCGATTCAATATCTAGCTGCGCCAGCAGCGTCGGCATGTCGACGTCTTTGCTGGCCTTGTTGACGATCAGCCCCATCGCGCCTTCGTCGGAGTGGTCGCAGATGAACACCACGCTGTGTTCGAACCGCGGATCCCCCATGCCCGGCATGGCGATCAGCAGATGCCCGGTCAGATTGGTGGATTCGGTTGCCTGTGCGACGGCCATGGGCCTCCCCTTCTTGCGAACAGGAGTAACATGACGGCGCGCGCCGGGACTGACAAGTGCGTCACATCTTCGTCAGAGCCACGCTGCGTTCGCTTGAACGTGACTTTTCATTTCTGCGCAAACGCGGCACATGCCTAGGTCATGAAACGTTTTGCCCTGACGATCCTGCTGGCCCTGATGCCCGCCCTTGCCACGACACTGGCTGCCACACAGGCCGCTGCCCAGTCCTATGACGACGTGGTCGAGGCGCAATTGCTGCCCGGCTGGCGGCTGCCCAATGGCGACCACATGGCCGCCCTGCACCTCAAGCTGGCGCCGGGATGGAAGACCTATTGGCGCAGCCCGGGCGATGCGGGCATCCCGCCACAATTCGATTGGCGCGGCGCCCAGAACATGGCCGCCATCGGCGTCTACTGGCCCGCGCCGCAGGTTTTCTGGCAATCGGGGATGCGGTCGGTCGGCTACAAGGGCGGCGTGATCCTGCCGCTGAAGGTGCGGCTGCAGGACTCTGGCCGCGATGCGCGGCTGGGTGGGGTCATCGACATCGGCATCTGCAAGGACGTCTGCCTGCCGCACCGTATCCGGGTCTCGGCGGTCCTGCCTGCCGATCAGACCAAACCGGACCCGGCGATTGCCGCCGCCATGGCCGATGTGCCGTTTGGGGCCAGCGATGCGGGGGTCACCCATGTGGCGTGCAAGATCACCCCGCGCGCCGACGGTATGGGCCTGCGTGTTGCCATCGACATGCCACGCGGCACCGGGCGTGAGGAAACCGTGATCGAGGCCGCCGATCCCAACCTGTGGATTGCTGACCCGGACACCGGATGGCAGGGCGGACAGCTGGTGGCACAAACCCGTGTCACGCATATGTCCGGCGGGGCCTTTGCGCTGGACCGCTCTGGCCTGCGGATCACCGTTCTGGGCGGCAGGATGCCGGTCGACATTCGCGGCTGCACCGGCTGACCCGCACTGACTGATATCACGGGCAATCGACGCAGAACGCCGCTGCCCCGCATAGTGCGCGCCCCGGTCCTGACCCGGGGCCTTTGCCTGCGGTCCGGCGCGCCGGTTAGCCGACCGTCCCTGCGGATCGGCCCATCAGACGGCGGGCGGCGACGACCAGACCGCTGATCAGGTACAGCGCCAGAGGCACCACCACTGCCCCCATCAGGAACAGGACCAGCGCTGCAAGTGTCGGCGACATGCCCTGCGGCATCCAACCCGCCAGCGCGGGCAACAGTGTCCCGGTCCACGCGGTATAGCCCAGCGTCGCCGCCAGCCAGCCCAGCATCAGCGCCGCCCCGATCACCAGCACGCTGCGCACCGCCGCATCCCGGAACCGCATGCCGCGTTTCAGCGCCGCCACCTGTCGCCCGACGTCATGCTGGATCGCCACCAGCGCGGGCACGATCATCAGCACCAGCACCACGCCAAACCCCAGCCCGTAGACCAGCGTGATCACTGTCGGCTTAAGAAACTGCGCCTGCGACGAGGATTCGTACAGCAGCGGCGCAAGGCCCAGCACCGTGGTCGCCGTGGTCAGGAACACCGCCCGCAAACGATCCGCTGCGCCGTCGATTATCGAGGGGATCAGCCCCCGGTCCTTGGCGTAGGCGTCGATCTGCGTCACCAGAACGATCGAGTCGTTGATGATGATGCCGGTCATGCCCAGCAATCCCACCACGGTGAACATGCTCAGCGGGATGTCCCAGATCGCGTGACCATAGATGGTCCCCACAAGGCCGAATGGCACAATCGCCATGACCACAAAGGGCCGCGTCCAACTGGCAAAGACCCAGGCCAGCACAAGGTAGATCCCCAGCAGCACCATGATCAGCCCGTTGCGCGCGTCGGTCAGGAACTCGTTTTCCTGTTCGGCCAGTCCGGCAAGGCGGTACTCCACCTGCCGGTTTGCAGCGATTTCCGGCAGGATTTCCTCTTGCAACGCCTTGACCACGGCCTCGGCGCGGGCGGCATCGTCCTCGGAAATGTCCCCGGTGACCGACACCAACCGCAGCCCGTTTTCGCGCCGCACGGTCGAGAACCCGGTGCGGCGGTCCACGCGGACAATGTCCGCCAGCGGCACATAGGCCCCGGCGGCGGTGCGCAACTGCATCCGCTCCATGAAATCGGCGGTCAGCTCATCCTCTGGCAGCTCCACCCGGATCTCGGCAGAGCGCGGACCATCGGGATAGGTCGCGGCCTCGATCCCGCCCAGCCGGTTGCGCAGGGTGCGCCCCAGCCCGTCGATGTCAAAGCCCAGCGCCAGCCCCTGTGGCGTCAGTTCAAGGATCAGCTCATCCTTGTCATACGACAGGTTGTCCTCGACCGCCGAGACCTCGGGGAACCGCAGAACAGCCTCCTTGAGATCCTCGGCGGCGGCCTTCAGCGTCTCCGACCCCGCGCCATAGAACTGCACATCCAGCGAATCGCCGCCCGGCCCGCCGCGCCAGCCCCGGAAAGAGATGGTTTCCGCCAGCGGGTGGCGGGTCACGCGGTCCTGCAATTCGCCGACAAAGGCGAACGACGAATAGGGCCGCAGGTCAGCGTCGATCAGTTCGATGGAAATGGCGCCAAGTTGTTCCGGGTCCTTGGTATCGGCACCGGGCAGCGAGCGCCCCGCATTGCCGCCGATTTCGGCCAGCACATAATCCAGCGGGTTGGTGCCATAGCGTTCTTCATATTCGCGGCCCAAGGCCTCTGTCGCCTCCTGAAACAGGCGCATCTGTTCCAGCGTATCCGCCCGCGTGGCGCTGGGGGACATGGCAAAGTTGCCGGTCACCGAGCCCTGCTCGGGCGAGTTGAAAAAGCGCCAGGTCACGTCTCCGTTGACAAAGGCGGTGATCTGCGTTGCCAGCGCCAGCGTCAGCAGCGCAAAGACCGCATACCGCGCAGCGATCACCCCACGCATAAAGGGCCGGAACAGCGTCTCTCGCACCCAGCGAAAGCCACGATTGACCAGGGTCGAGGCCATGTCGATACCGCCATCCGACAGGGTGCGCAGCGCGACCGCGCGCGATGCCGTGGGCATCAGCGCCAACCGGATCACGATGCCCGTCGCGAACAGCGCCGCAAGCCCGCCAAGGACCAGCGGGAGATCGGCCCACAGGGCGGCGCGCAGGTCCATCGCCCATTGCCGGGCCGCGACAACCGCCTCTGGTGCATCGGCGAATACGCCCCACACAGCCTCCAGCACGCCGGGCAGCGCCAGTGCCGCCAACACCGCCAGCGCCACCGCCAGCACACAGACCAGCGTCACGCCCAGCACCCCCAGCCCAGCGCGCCACAGCTTGGTCGCCGTTTGGGGGCGTGGTTTCAGCGCATGGGCCATGTGGTTGGGCAGGATCAGGAAACATTCGACCAGCGAGGCCATCAGCACCACGATCACTGTAAACGGAATATCCGAGATCAAATCGCCGAACCGTCCGCCGATGGCCACAAGACCAAAGAAGGCAATGACCGTGGTGATGGTCGCCGAAAACACCGGCAGGGCCATGCGTTGGGCCGCGCCCTCTGCGGCCTCGAACGGGCTGTGTCCATGGCGGGACAGGTGGTCGGCGTGTTCGCCCACCACGATGGCGTCATCCACCACGATGCCCAGCGTGATGATCAGCGCAAAAAGCGAGATCATGTTGATCGTCAGCCCGGCGACATACATCAGCGCAATGGCCGACAGCAGCGCAGTGGGAATCCCCGCCGCCACCCAGAACGCGGTGCGGGTGTTGAGAAACAGGAACAGCAGCGCCACAACCAGCGCCAGCCCGGTCACCGCGTTGTCGATCAGAATATTCAGACGGCCGGTGATCGCCTCTGACCGAGTGCGGATCAGGTCGATCCCGACACCTTCGGGCAGGGCTGCGGTCAGCTCGGCGGCGACCTTTTCGACCGTGGCCTGAATGCCGATGGCGTCGCCCCCGGCAGATCGGTCGACCCGGATCGAGATCGCCGGGTTCTGACCAACAAAATAGCTGCGCTCGCGGTCGATCCCCTCGACCCGGATGCGCGCCACGTCACCGACGGTCAGGTTGGTGCCGCCGGGGTTCGAGCGCAACACAATCGCCGCAATGGCATCGGCAGAGCGTTTCTCGATCCCGGTGCGCACCCGCGCGCCCGCGCCCGCGACGTCACCTGCCGGGTCGGCCTGCACCTCGGCGGCGATGGCCTCTGAAATCTCGACCATGGTGATACCGTGGGCGATCAGATTCTGGACTGGCACCTCGATCACCGTCTGCGGCGCGGCTAAACCCCGGATCGAGGTCTGGGTCACACCCTCGGCGAACAGACGCACGATCATCTCATCGGCAAAGCGCGCCAGTTGATCGACACCGACCGGCCCGGTGATCACCAGATCGGTAACCCGGTCACGCCAGCCGCCCCGGCGCACGTTCGGGTCGTCGGCGTCCTCTGGCAAGGTGTTGATTGCATCCACCGCCTGCTGAACATCGTCGGCGGCGCGGGCAATGTCCCAGCCCGGTTCAAATTCCAGTTCGATCGCGGCGCGGCCCTCTCGCGACACGGCGGTGGAGGAAATCACCCCATCCACCGACAGCAGCGTCGGCTCCAGCACCTGCACAATGGCGGCGTCCACATCCTCGGCCCCGGCCCCGTCCCAGGTCACAGTGACGTCAATTTCATCAATGATCACGTCGGGGAAGAACTGCGCCCGCATGTTGGGAACCGCAAAGGCCCCGGCGGCCAGCATCATGACCAGCAGCAGGTTGGCCACCGTGGGATGGCGCACAAAGTAGCCGAACAGACCGCCAGCAGCAGTGGGAAGTGCGCGCGCCATATCTTAGCCCCCCATACGGGATTCAAGGCGCTCGACCATCTCTGTCGGCACCTGTTTTTGCGACAACTGTGCCAGCAGGCGGGTCTTGGCCGCCTCCGGCATCCGGGTGTTTTCCTCGATGAAGGCGACCAGTTTCGCGCGCCGCTCATCCGTCAGTTCGACCATGTCCGGAACGTCTGGTGCCGCGCCCTGGCGCAGCGGCTTGACCTTGATGCCCGCGCCCAGCAGCGGCGTGCGCTGGGCCACCACCTCACGGTCCGCCATGTTCCGCCCGCGGACCAGAACGTCGTCGCCCTGCCGCCGCAACACGTCCACCTGCACCGTTTCCAGCCGGTCCTCCGCCCCGACAACCAGCACTTCTTGTGCGGCATTCACCGCCGTCGCCGGCAGGCGCGCGACATAGTCCAGCGGGGCCTCCTCGATGCTGACGGTAACAAAATCACCGGGTTTGAACCCGCGCGGCGCCTCTAGCGTGGCAAACAGCTGACGGCCGGTCTGGCCCTCGCCCACGGCGGCCCCCTCGCGGGAGATCACGCCCTGCGCCGAAATGTTGGTGCCATAGAAATCCAGCGTCACCGTCACCGGCGCGCCGCGCAGCTTGCCTGCCTCATCCAGCAGACGCGCGTATTGCTGGGTCGAGACACGGAACGCGACCTCCAGCGCCTGCGGGTCCACCAATTGCGCCAATTGCTCGTTGGTCGACACCAACCGCCCGGCCACAACCGTCACATCCGACAACGTACCAGCATACTCGGCGCGGATTTCGGTGTCGTCCAGACGCCGCTCGGCCTCGTCGCGGGCGATCTCACCCCGGCGCAGCCGTGTTGCGGCCTGATCTATCCGCGCCTCGGCGGTGGCAACCGCCTGCCGCCGGGTCAGCACTGCCTGCCGTTCACTGGACAAGGACAGTTCCGCCGATTCTACCGCCGCTGCCGTGCCGACATTGCGTTCCAGCAGGTCGCGCTGGCGCCGCAGCGCGGTCTCACGCAGCACCACCTGATCCTCGGCAGCGGTCAGTTCATCGCGCGCAATGATCAGCGCGCGCTCGGCCTCGCGGACCTCGGCGCGGGCGTCCAGCAAATCGCTTTCGGCGCGGTCCAGCGCGGCCTGGGCATTCGCCGGGTCGATCAGCGCCAGCACCTGCCCCCCTGTCACCTGCCCGCCTTCGACAAAGGCCGGGTCCAGTTTCACCACCGTCCCGGCCGCCGCTGCGCGGATTTCCAATGTTCGGCGGCTTTGCACCTCACCGAAAGAGGTCAGGACGGGCACCGCCGTTTCCAACTGGACAGACACGACGTTGACCGAAAAGACACGTTCGCGCGCCTGTGGCACAACGGCCTCCTTGGCCATTTGTGCGACAACGGCATCCCGCACCATGATCCCGGCAAAGGCCAGCAGGCCAAGGGTTATCGACAACAGGAACAGCCCGGTCAGGCTCTTTCGCAGAAAACGCATTTTTACAACTCCGCGGACCACACCGCAGAAATAGCGGCACAGGGGGTCTTTCCAACCCTATCGGATTATACGCAAGTGCCGATCACTTCCGTCGCTGATGTTCGTCGAGTCGGGGAAAAATCTCGACAAAGTTGCAAGGCAGGTGGCGATAGTCCAGCTGCCAGCGCAAAATCTCGTCCCAGGCGTCCTTGCAGGCCCCGGTCGAGCCGGGCAAGGCAAACAGATAAGTGCCGCCGGCAACACCCCCCGTGGCGCGGCTTTGCACCGCCGAAGTGCCGATTTTCTGGTAGGAAACCATGGTGAACACCGTGCCAAAGGCATCGATCTCCTTTTCGTAGACATCCCTGTGCGCCTCAACCGTCACGTCGCGGCCCGTCAATCCGGTGCCGCCGGTCGAGATCACCACGTCCACCTCCGGATTGGCAATCCAGGCGCGCAAATGGTCGGCAATCTCTGCCCGCTCGTCCTTCACGATTGCGCGATCTGCCAGAATATGACCCGCTTCGGTCAACCGCTGCACCAGTGTGTCGCCAGACCGATCCTCGGCCAGGCCCCGCGTGTCCGACACCGTCAGGACGGCAATGCGGACCGGAATGAAGTGTTTTGTTTCGTCGATGCGGGGCATGGGATCTCTCCGGGACAGTGAACCCCGCGCACTGTCGGCAGCGCGACGACCGTGTCAAGCGGACGAAAGGTCAGCCCTCAGATCGCCAGCCGGAGCGCCAGCCCGCCAAACAGCGTGGCACAGCCATAGCGCAGGGCGCGCTCCGTGGTCGCGCCGCTGTGCAGATACCGCCGCATCTGGCCGGCAAATTGCCCGACCAGCCCGTTGACCAGCAGCCCGCCGGTCGACATGAGCAGCCCGTAAATCAGGAACTGCGGCAGCACCGGCAGCGTGGGGTCGATGAACTGCGGCACAAAGGCCAGCACAAACAGGATGAACTTTGGGTTGGTGATATTGACCACAAAGCCCTGCCGCGCCGCCCTGGCAGGCACCATCACCGGGGCGTCGCTGCCCGCGATGGGTGTTCGCAACGTCTTCCACGCGATCCACGCCAGATAGGCCGCCCCGCCCCAGCGGATCACGTCAAAGGCGCCCGGCACAGCCGCCACAAGGGCCACCAGCCCCAACCCCGCCAGCAGGACATGTACCATGCCCCCCAGCGCAACGCCGGCAGAGGCGGCCCAGCCGCAACGCGCACCGCCGCGCAACCCCTGCGCCAGACAAAACATCATGTCCGGACCCGGCGTGGCGTTCAGCGCCAGACCCACCGGAATGAACGCCAGCAACAGGATCGGATCGGCGATCATTTCAATGCCCTCAACCGCGCCTTCAGCGCCAGCCAATCCCCCCAGGCCTCGCGCTTGGCATGTGGGGTCCGCAACAGATAGGCGGGATGCAGCATCGGCAACGCGGGACGACCGGCCGCCTCTTGCCACTGGCCGCGCAACCGGGTGATGCCGCGCCGCCCCAACAGGGCCTGCGCCGAGGTGTTGCCCATGATCACCAGCAGATCGGGATTGACCAGCGCGATATGGCGCTGGAGGAAGGGCATCAGCATGGCAATCTCGTCCGGCTTGGGATCGCGGTTCTGCGGCGGCCGCCACGGCAGGACATTGGTGATATAGACCGTATCGGCCCGGCTCAGACTCACCGCGGCCAGCATCCGGTCCAGCAACTGCCCGGCGCGGCCCACAAACGGCTTGCCCTGCAAATCCTCATCCCGGCCCGGGGCCTCCCCCACCAGCATGACCCGCGCGCCCGGTGCGCCATCGGCAAACACCAGATTGCGCGCGCCCTTTTTCAACTGGCAATGCTCAAACCCGGCCATGGCCGCGCGCAACCCGTCCAGATCCTGCGCCGCCGCCGCCAGGGCGCGCGCCTCCGCCACCGGATCGACCTCCGCGACCTTGGGCGCGGGCGCGGCAGTCGCCACACCCGGTTGTCTCACCCGCTCGGCATGCTGCGCCCGCAGGTCCGCCTCGGCGGCAAAACGGTCGACAGGCGCGTCGCACAGCGCCGCGTCCACCCCCATCTCCATCTGCCATTCCAAAAGCGCCTTTGCGGCGTACCAGTCCATGTGATCCATGTCCGGCACCGTAGCGCCCGCCACAGAGGAAGAAAATCGCCCGTGTTTCTTCTCTGTAAAAATACCCATCTTCCAACCCGGCCGCGCAACACGCCGCCAGAGGCTTGCCCCGCCCGTCCCTCAAACCTAAGAAGGGCAAACGCCGCCGAGGGGACCTGATGCGCTTCGACCACCGTCACCTGTTGGGGATCGAACCCCTGCGTCCGGATGAGATCACCACGATTCTCGATCTGTCGGACCAATACGTCGATTTCAACCGCCGCCGCGACAAGCACGCCAATGCGCTGGCCGGTCTGACGCAGATCAACATGTTCTTTGAAAACTCCACCCGCACGCAGGCCAGTTTTGAACTGGCGGGCAAACGTTTGGGTGCGGACGTCATGAACATGTCGATGCAGGCGTCTTCTATCAAAAAGGGCGAGACGCTGATCGACACGGCGATGACCCTGAACGCCATGCACCCCGACCTGTTGGTGGTGCGCCACCCGCATTCCGGAGCGGTCGACCTGCTGGCGCAAAAGGTCAACTGCGCGGTGCTGAATGCCGGCGACGGGCGGCACGAACACCCGACACAGGCGCTGCTGGACGCGCTGACGATCCGCCGCGCCAAGGGGCGGCTGCACCGGCTGTCCATCGCGATCTGCGGCGACATCGCCCACAGCCGCGTGGCGCGGTCGAACCTGCTGCTGCTGCACAAGATGGAAAACCGCATCCGGCTGATCGGGCCGTCCACCCTGATGCCTGCGGGCATCGACGCCTTCGGGGTCGAGATCTTTGACGACATGCGCGAGGGATTGAAGGGCGTGGATGTGGTGATGATGTTGCGCCTGCAAAAGGAACGCATGGATGGCGGGTTCATCCCCTCCGAGCGCGAGTATTACCACCGTTACGGTCTGGACGCGGACAAGCTGTCCTATGCCAAGGAAGATGCGATTGTCATGCACCCCGGCCCGATGAATCGTGGCGTCGAGATTGACGGCACCCTGGCGGATGACATCAACCGCTCCGTCATTCAGGATCAGGTCGAAATGGGCGTGGCGGTGCGTATGGCCGCGATGGATCTGCTGGCCCGCAACCTGCGCGCCCGCCCGACAGAGGTCATCGCATGACACAGGTTGAGGTTAACAGTTCGGACACCGGCACGGTGCGTGTGCTGCATCTGGATCTGCCGCCCGAGGCGGTCGAGCGATTCACCCAGATGGCGGGGACTGGCGAGTGGCCGCTGAAATACGCGCTTGGGGCCCTTCGTCTGCGAGAGGCGTTTGTCGACGTCGTGTCGATCCGGGATTTGGACGAGATGCCGCTGTCGCGCTACCTTGCAGAGGCATATGACGTACAGGCCCGCGCATTGGGCGATGACCGGACGCGTCTTGATGCGCTCCGGGGCCATGTCCTTGTGCTGCCGCCGCAGGCCTTCGATGCGACCTCGCAGACCCTGACCATTTCCAGCCCGCTCAAACTGATCGGCAGCTATTCCGGCGCGCGCCCGGCCCCCAAGGGCCCCAAGGTCACGTCCAAATCCGCGCGCGGGCAGGGATCGGGCGGCGCGCCCGCCTCCACCTCTCGCGGCAATTCCGGTCTGCTCAAGCTGATCCTGGCCGCCATCGCGCTGGTTCTGGCGCTGGTGCTCTGGCTGGCGCTGGTATGAGCGGGGTGGCCTGACATGACCCTGCCCGACGCCCCCGCCCAGGCGCCGCCCGGTTGGGACGGCATTCTTGATCCCGGCGAGTCGATCCACTGGCAAGGCCGCCCCGACAGCGGCATCCACCTGCGCGGCGGCGACTATGCGTTGATGGTGTTCGGGCTGTTCTTTGGTGGTTTTGCGCTGGTCTGGATGGCGCTGGTGTGGGGCGCGGGCGGATCGTTCTGGATGTTCGGCCTGCTGCATTTCGGCGTCGGCGTGGCCATTGTGCTGTGGCCGGTGCTGGGGCGTCCCTATCTGCGCCGACACACCTGGTACACGCTGACCGATCAGCGCGCCTTTGTTGCGTCCAACGTGCCGCTGCGCGGCAAGACGCTCAAGAGTTATCCGATTGCCAAGGACAGCCCGCTGACGCTGGAGACCGGCGCGCTGGGGTCGGTGTTCTTTGCCACAGAACGGCAGCGGACCAAGAACGGCTACCGCGACGTGCGCATCGGCTTTGAACATATCGCCGACGCGCGTGAGGTCTATGGCCTGTTTCGCGACATTCAACGGGGCGAGCCATGACATTCCCACCTGACCGTCTCACCTATATCCGCACCCACTGGATCATGGCCGCCGTGGCGATGGCGGTCGGCATGGCGATCCTCTGGGCGCTGGGCAATCCGCATGTCTGGACCGGCGCCATCGGCGGGTTGGCCGCCGTCGCGCTGCGTGGCTGGTATCTGATGGATGAGGAAATGGGCCATATCTGGCAAATGACCGGCGACACGCTCGAAGGGCCACAGGGCCGCCGCGTGGCGTTGTCCGACATCGACAAACTGCGCACCATCGGGGCCGCCGTTCAGGTGATCACCCGGACTGGCGACAAACACCTGATCAAGTTTCAGGCGGACCCGCAGGCCACCAAGGCCCGCATCGAGGCCGCCCGCCCACGAGGCCACGAATGACCACGACACTGATCCACAACGCCCGACTGATCGACCCCGAGGCTGGCACCATCACCCCCGGCGCGGTGCTGGTCGAGGCCGGAAAGATTACCGAAGTATTAACGCAAGGCATTGATATTGAAGATATGTTTCGCGCGCGAAACATCTCGCCGGATCGTGTCGACGCGGGCAATGCCTTTCTCGCCCCCGGCATTGTCGACATCGGCGTCAAGGTCGGAGAGCCGGGAGAGCGGCACAAGGAAAGCTATGGCAGCGCCGGTCAGGCGGCGGCGGCGGGTGGCGTGACCACCATGGTCACCCGGCCCGACACCCTGCCCTGCATCGACACGCCAGAGGCGCTGGAGTTCATCCGCCGCCGCGCGATGGAAGAGGCCCCTGTCAACGTCCTGCCCATGGCCGCCCTGACCAAGGGGCGGCAGGGGCGCGAAATGACAGAGATCGGCTTTCTGATGGATGCCGGGGCAGTGGCCTTTACCGATTGCACCCATGTGGTCAGCGACACCAAGGTGCTCAGCCGTGCCATGACCTATGCCCGCAGCCTTGGCGCGTTGATCATCGCCCACCCGCAGGACCCCGGCCTGTCCAAGGGGGCGTCGGTGACCAGCGGCAAGTTCGCGACCCTGCGCGGCCTGCCCGCCGTGTCGCCGATGGCGGAACGCATGGGGCTGGACCGCGACATCGCCCTGATCGAGATGACGGGCGTGCGCTATCACGCCGACAAGATCACCACCGCCCGCGCCCTGCCCGCGCTGGAACGCGCCAAGGCCAACGGCTTTGACGTGACCGCCGGCACCTCGATGCATCACCTGACGCTGAATGAGTTGGACGTGGCCGACTATCGCACCTTCTTCAAGGTGACACCGCCGCTGCGCTCTGAGGAGGACCGGCAAGCGATTGTCGAGGCGGTCCGCAGCGGGCTGATCGACATCATCGGCAGCTATCACTCGCCGCAGGACGAGGAGAGCAAGCGCCTGCCGTTTGAAGAGGCCGCCAGCGGGGCTGTGGGGCTGGAAACCATGCTGCCGGTGTTGCTGCGCCTGTATCACGGCGGGGAGTTGGAGCTGACCACGCTGTTTCGCGCGCTGTCGTATAACCCGGCGCGGCGGCTGGGTCTGGATTGCGGGCGGATCGCCAAGGGTGCGCCTGCGGATCTTGTGCTGTTCGACGCGGACAAGCCGATTGTGCTGGACAGGTTCAAGCTGCGCTCAAAATCCAAGAACACGCCGTTTGACGGCGCACGTCTGCAAGGGCGCGTTCTGGGCACATGGGTCGGCGGACGACGGGTATTCGAGGGATGAGCGGCATGATGATCCTCTGGGCGGTTCTGGGCTATCTGCTGGGTTCAGTGCCCTTTGGTGTGCTGATCTCTCGCGCCATGGGGCTGGGTGATCTGCGCAAGATCGGGTCGGGCAACATCGGCGCCACCAACGTGCTGCGCACCGGCAACAAACCTGCCGCCCTGGCGACGCTGCTGCTGGACGGCGGCAAGGGGGCCATGGCGGTGCTGCTGGCCTGGGGTTTTGGCGGCGATATCTGGGTCATGCAGGTGGCCGGTGTCGCGGCCTTTGCCGGGCATTGCTTTCCGGTCTGGCTGGGCTTCAAGGGCGGCAAGGGCGTGGCGACATTTCTGGGCCTGATGCTGGCACTGGCCTGGCCGGTGGGCCTGCTGTGCTGCGCCACATGGGCGCTGGCGGCCTATCTGTCGCGGGTGTCGTCGGTGGGGGCGCTGGCGGCCTCGGCCGGGTCGCTGGTCTGGATGGTGGTGACGGGGCGGCCCGAACTGCTGGTCAGCGGCGTGGTGCTGGCGGCGCTGGTCTGGTGGCGGCATTCGGCCAATATCGCGCGGCTGCGCGCCGGGACAGAGCCAAAGATCGGGCAAAAGTAAGGGGGCGCTGCCCCCCGGCCTTCGGCCTCCCCCCGGGGTGTTTTTACAAAGAAGAAGCGTTGGGGTCGGTGAGCGCCTTGGCAAGCGCCTGTGTGACCGCCTGCGGATGGCTGAGCAGCACCATGTGGCCCGCGCCCTCGACGACGGTTTCGCGGGCCAGGGGCAGGCGGTCCATGAGACCTTTGTGAACCTCTGCGATGATCGGCACGGTTTGCGATCCGCGCAACAGGGAGACCGGACATGTAATCCGCTCTAGCCCGCCTTTTGCCAGCATCCCTGCACGGTCCTGCCAAAGCGCCGGTTCGGTGGCGCAGACAAAGGGCATCTGCCGGGCCATGGCTTGCTGCACCTTGTCCGGAAAGCTGTCCCAAGGCACGCCGCCGCCCCACAGCCGGTTGAACAGCCGCGCGCCTTGCCTCAGGTTGCCTGCTTCACATTCGGCGTACAGCGCGTCCTCCGCCGCCTTGTGGTCGCGTTTGAGCGCGCTGTCGGCGGCGGCGGCAAAGAACACCGGCTCTATCAGCGTCAGCGAGGCGATCCGCGCGGGCGACCCCAGTGCGAGGCGCAGGGCAAGGGTCGCCCCAAAGCTGTGGCCGACAAGGTGGATGCCATCGGTCAGGTGCGGGCGCACGGTGGCGCAGGCCGCGTCGTGCACGTCCTCGCCAACCGGGAACGGCGGGCTTTTGCCATGCCCCGGCAGATCGGGCGCGCGCACAGTGCAGCGATCCAACAGCGGCGCGGCCGCCGCCCGCCACATTCCGCCCTGTCCCAGACCGCAGTGCAGGGCCAGCACTTGGGCTGGCCCGTTTCCCCATGTGCGCCAGTTCAGGTCAGAACCGGCGCTGTGGTCACGCATCAGAGCTTGCCCGCGAGATGCGCGTCCAGATCGTCAAGCCGGTCATTGCCCCAGAACAGCTGGCCGCTGTCCACGACGTAAAAGGGCGCGCCGAACACGCCTTTTTCAACCGCCTCTTCGAGGTTGGCTGGATAGATCTCTGCCCCGGTCAGCAGGCCGGTGTCGGCCAGCGCGGGGTCAAAGCCCGCACCTTCGAGGCAGGATTTGATCACCGCATCCTCTGCAATATCCCTTTCTTCGGCCCAGACGGCCGCGAGCAGGCTGTGACACAGTTTGCCCAGGTCGCCGCCACCCGCCTTTTGCGCCGCGATCACCGCGTAGGAGGACGGCGCGGCATTGGTCGGGAAATGCGCTGGTTTTTCGTGATAGGGCAGTCCGGTCTTGGCCGAGGCGCGCGCCAGCTCCTGCAGCCGGTACGCCTGCCGATTCTGGTGCCGTTGCCCCGGAGGGGTGCCGCCGGTGCGCCCGAACAGGGCGATGATGTCGATCGGCTTGTAGGCGATGGTGGCGCCGTGTTTGGCGGCGATCTCCTCCAGCCGCAAACCCGCGAAATAGGTGAAGGGGGAAATCGTGGAAAGGAAATAGTCGATATGGGCCATGTCGTCGCCTCCTGGGTCCTGCGCTGGCGCAGACGTTAGGCGCATGCTAACCGGACCGCAATGTCACGAATCCGTCACCTGCCGAAGGCCATGCCCCATGCCCACCGTCATCGAACCCAAGATCATTTCCGGTAACGCCAACAGACCGTTGGCCGAAGCCGTCGCCCGCCGCATGTCGCTGTATCGCGGGATGAGCGTCAAACTGGTCGACGCCCGTGTCGAACAGTTCAACGATCAGGAAATCTTTGTCGAGGTGTTCGAGAACGTCCGCGGCGAGGATATGTTCATCATGCAGTCGACGTCGAACCCGGCGAACGACAACTTGATGGAACTGCTGATCATGGCCGACGCTTTGCGCCGGTCGTCGGCGGCGCGCATCACCGCCGTGATCCCCTATTTCGGCTATGCCCGACAGGATCGCCGTACCAAGGCGCGCACACCGATCACCGCCAAGCTGGTGGCGAACATGATCGCCGAGGCCGGGATCGAACGGGTGCTGACGATGGACCTGCACGCGGCCCAGATCCAGGGCTTTTTCGATATTCCGGTTGACAACCTCTATGCCTCGCCGATCTTTGCGCTGGATATCAAGAACCAGTTCGAGGATCTCAGCGACGTGATGGTGATTTCGCCCGACGTCGGCGGCGTGGCGCGGGCGCGCGAGCTGGCCAAGCGGATCGAGGCCCCTCTGTCGATTGTCGACAAGCGCCGCGAAAAGCCGGGTGAAGTGGCCGAAATGACGGTGATCGGCAGCGTCGAGGGCAAACGCTGCATCATCGTGGACGACATGTGTGACACGGCGGGCACCCTGTGCAAGGCGGCGGAGGTGCTGATGGAACACGGCGCGACCGAGGTTCATGCCTATATCAGCCACGGCGTCATGTCCGGACCGGCGGTCGAGCGGATCACGAATTCAGTGATGAAATCGCTGGTGCTGACGGATTCGATCCAGCCCTCTGCCGCCGTTGCCGCCGCGCCGAACATCCGCATCCTGCCGACCGCGCCGATGTTAGCGCAGGCGATCCTGAACATCTGGAACGGCACCAGCGTGTCGTCGCTGTTTGAAACCGGAACGCTGGGACCGATCTACGAGGGAATCCTCTGAGGGGCCGTCGGGGCCCGGTTTGACGCGGATCATGGAGCGCGCCGGATGCACATGCAATCTGGCAAACAGCTCAGGATGAGGTATGCGATGTCGTTCACAAGGGTTTGGCTGATCGGTCTGGTGGCGCTGCTGGGGGCCTTTGAGGTCTCGGCGCAGCAGACCGATGCGCATCAACTGTATGAAGGCGCCTGCGCCAAATGCCATGCCGCCCATGCGGGCGATTTTGTGTTTGAAAGCCTGATGATGACCGGCGACGGCCTGGTGGGTCGCAGCAACGGCGTGCCGGTGTTCGAGTTCCTTGCGTCCGGGCACGGACGGATTTCGGCGGCAGAGGTCGCTGTGCTGATGCGGCATTTCACGTCCATCCAGGAGGGCAGCCAGCTGTTTCAGCAGAAATGTTATGTTTGCCATCAGCGCGCTGTTCTGTTGTCCGAGGTCAAGCTGATCACCCGGGACGGTCAGTTGACCGGGCGCTACAGCGGGCGCGACATTGCCGATTTTCTGGCAGAGCACGGCAGGCTGACGCCAGAGGAGGTTCCGGTGATCCTAGAGCGTCTGACCACGAACCTGCCGCCGCAGAACGCTCAGTAAAGATCCCAGTCGTCCTCGCTGGACACCTCACCGAGGGCCATCCAGCTGAGCCGAACGCGCGCAATGCGGGTATCGGCCCAGGTGCGAAAGACCAGATCGAACGCCTCCTTGCCGATGTTTTCGGCAACGAGTTCGGCGCGGACGTTGGCGCGCTGATCCACATCCCAAAGCGACAGGCCCACATGAACCGCAGGCGGCGTGCGGAAGGCTTCGGAAAAACGGACGCGTTTTCGGCGCTCGCGGCTGCCCTCTCCGGTCCACATCTCGCCACCTGTGGCAAATTCCGAAAAGACTTCATCGTCGCCTTGGTCCACGCCAATTCGGCTGCCGGTCAGTTTCTTCATTTCATGCCCTTTGTTCGCGCACTGTGAATAATTGGGCAATCCGGCAAAAATGTGAAGGGCGCAAGGCAGTTACACTCAGAGTAGGCTTGTGGGTGCATCAACGGTCAGGACACCAACCGCATCCAGCCCGACAAGGATGGCATCCACCGCGACCGTGGCAAGGATGATCCCCATCACGCGGGAAATGACCGAGGCGCCGGAATTTCCCAGTACCTTTTTCAGGAACGTCCCCAACAGCAGCAGAACCAGCGTCAGGGCAAGGATGACCGTCAGCAGACCCGCGGTGACCAATTGGTCAGGGATCGAGTTCTTGTGGTTGTCGGTCAGCACCACGATGGCCAGCATGGCACCCGGAGAGGCAATAGAGGGCATCGCCAAGGGAAAGACCGCGCCGGACAGGTCGCCGCGCCCGGCCTCTTCGATCTCCCGCTGGGGTTTGGACTCGCCAAAGATCATGGTCATCGCAAAGAGAAAGAGCACGATGCCCCCGGCAATCTGGAAAGACCCAAAGCGCAGGCCCAACCCTTCGAGCAGGAGCTGCCCGGCCACAAGGAATCCCATCAGCACGATCCAGGCGACAAGGACCGCCCGCACGGCAAAGCGCCAATGCAGAGCCGCCGGGACAGCGGCTGTGGCGAAGTAGAACACAGGCAGCGTGCCGATCGGGTCGATCACCACCAGCAACGTGATGAATTCACGCAGCAGGGAACTAAAGTCAAAGACCATATGGGCAAGCTTTCACAAAAAAGGGACCGAAAGTTTATTTTCAGATGGCGGCACCCGCCACAAGGCAAGGCTCACGCCGCATCTTGGGAATGCGCGCGCATGGGCCAGAATACCGCCGCACTGACCAACAACAGGGCAGTTGTCACGAGAAAGGGTGCACCTGGCAGGTAGAGAACCGCGTCGGGCGCTGCGAATATACGGAAGAGTGGCGTGATAATCAACGGGGCAAGGATGGCGGCGATGGCCGCAAGGCTGGCGATGACCCCCTGCAACAGACCCTGACGGTCCTCGTCCACAAGGTTCGACGCCATGCCGATTGCGTTGGGTGGGGCCATGTCCGACAGGCAGGCAAACGGCAGGAAGGCCCAGACCAGCCAGGCCGCCGATATGAGACCATAGGCCGTCGAGGCGACAACGCCCGCCGCCACGGCGAACATCAGCGTGCGCCATTCGCCGATGCGCGGGATCAGCACCCGCATCAGCCCGCCTTGGGTGATTGCGACACCGACTCCGTAAGCGGCCAGAGACAGGCCAATGACGGCAGAGGACCAGCCAAACGCCTCACGCGTCCAAAAGGCCCAGAGCACCGGGTAGACCATGTTGGCGAACTCGAACAGGAACAGACCGATCAGCGGCAGCATCAGGCCCGGCAGGCGCGCGGCCTTGAGTATCGCGGCAAAGGGGTTGAGGTCACGCCGGTCAAAGGGGCGGCGTTTTGCGGGCGGCAGGCTTTCGGGCAGGACCAGCAGCCCGAAGGCAAAGTTCACCGCCGCCAGCCCGGCCGCCGCCCAGAACGGAGCCGTCACGTGCACTCCGGCCAGCAGACCGCCCAGGGCCGGGCCAAAGATGAACCCGACGCCAAAGGTTGCGCCGATCAGGCCAAAGTTTGCGGCGCGGTCCTTGGGGTCCGAGATGTCGGCCAGATAGGCGGTCGCGGTGATATAGGTCGCCCCGGCGATGCCCGCCACCAGACGCCCGATCAGCAAGACCCAGAACGTCGACGCCAGCGCCATGATGACATAGTCCACCGCCAGCGCCGCAAGGGTGAACAGCAGCACCGGCTTGCGCCCCAGCGCGTCCGAAATACCGCCCACAGCGGGCGAAAACAAGAACTGCGCCCCTGCATAGGCCGACATCAGCACCCCGCCCCAGAACGCGCCAGTGGCGGTGTCGCTGGCCCCGACACGTTCCATCAGGTCGGGCATGATCGGAAAGATCAGACCAATCCCGATGGCATCAATGAAAATGGTCGCAAGGATGAACCAAAGCGCGCCGCGCGGTGCCGACATGACTGACGTCCGATGACTCTTTGGCGCAGAAAGCGCAGGTCCAAAATGAAAAGGCCCCGCCGTGGCGGAGCCTTTGCAATGATAGTTTGCTCAGCGCCTCAGAGCGAGGGCGATTTCGGGTCCAGCCCGATATGCGAACCCACAGCCACCATGTCCTGCAACAGTTTGACCGCATCATCCACCAGACCGGGATGTTCGGCGGTTTCCTTGGTCACCTGATAGACGCGGTGCGCCTCGTCAACCAGAGCCTCATAGGTGGTCTGATCGACATCCGCGCGCGGCAGCGCCTTTTCCGCCAGCACCGACAGGCTTTCGCCGATCTCGGCGAACCCGCCGGTCACGACAAACTCCTCGACGCCCTTGACGGTTTCGACCGTCAGGACGCCCGGACGCAGCGTGGTGATCAGCGGCGCGTGGTTCGGCATGGCGGTAAGATCGCCATCCGCGCCGGGAATGCGCACCGAAGTCACCTCGGCCGACATCAGACGGCGCTCGGGCGAGACCAGGTCGAATTGCATCGTTTCTGCCATGTTCATCTCCTGTACCGGGTGGCGGGGTCACCCCCGCCTGCCCCCCGGCGTTTGATCGTTCGCGCAAGGCGGGGTTGCCCCCGCCGCACGCTCAGGCAGCCTCGGCGGCCAGCTTCTCGGCTTTGGCGATCACCTCGTCGATGCCGCCAACCATGTAGAAGGCTGCTTCGGGCAGGTGATCGTATTCACCGGCCACAACCGCCTTGAACGACGACACGGTGTCCGCGAGCGGCACCTGAATGCCATCCGAGCCGGTAAAGACCTTGGCCACGTCGAACGGCTGCGACAGAAAGCGCTGGATCTTGCGGGCACGGGCCACGGTCAGCTTGTCCTCTTCGGACAGTTCGTCCATCCCGAGGATGGCGATGATGTCCTGAAGCGACTTGTAGCGCTGCAGGATACCCTGCACGTCACGCGCGACCTGATAGTGCTCTTCGCCGACGATCTGCGGGTCCATCAGGCGCGAGTTGGAGTCGAGCGGATCCACGGCGGGGTAGATGCCGAGTTCCGAGATCGCACGGTTGAGAACCGTGGTCGCGTCGAGGTGCGCAAAGGTGGTTGCCGGTGCCGGGTCGGTAAGGTCGTCCGCGGGAACGTAGACGGCCTGGATCGAGGTGATCGAACCGGACTTGGTCGAGGTGATGCGTTCCTGCATGGCACCCATGTCGGTGGCCAGCGTCGGTTGGTAGCCCACCGCCGAAGGAATACGACCCAGCAGAGCCGACACCTCGGAGCCCGCCTGCGTGAAGCGGAAGATGTTGTCGACAAAGAACAGAACGTCTGTACCGGACTGGTCGCGGAACTGTTCGGCCAGCGTCAGGCCGGTCAGGGCAACACGGGCACGCGCGCCCGGAGGCTCGTTCATCTGGCCGTACACCAGCGCAACCTGGCTGTCTTCGAGGTTGTCGGGCTTGATAACGTTGGATTCGATCATCTCGTGGTAAAGGTCGTTGCCCTCACGGGTCCGTTCCCCAACACCGGCGAACACGGAGTAACCCGAGTGCACCTTGGCGATGTTGTTGATCAGTTCCATGATCAGAACGGTCTTGCCCACGCCGGCACCGCCGAACAGGCCAATTTTACCACCCTTGGCGTAGGGCGCCAGCAGGTCGATGACCTTGATGCCGGTTTCCAGAACCTCGGATTCGGTCGATTGCTCGATGAATTCCGGGGCGGGCTGGTGGATGGCGCGGAACTCTGTCGCGTTGAGCGGCTCACCTTCGTCAACCGGCTCACCGATGACGTTCAGGATGCGGCCCAGCGTTGCGTTGCCGACGGGCACCGTGATCGGGCCGCCGGTGTCTTCGACGCGCTGGCCGCGAACCAGACCTTCGGTCGCGTCCATCGCGATGGTGCGGACGGTGTTTTCGCCGAGGTGCTGCGCCACTTCCAACACCAGCTTCTTGCCGTTGTTGGATGTGTTCAGCGCGTTCAGAATTGCCGGCAGGTCGTCGTCGAACTGAACGTCGACCACGGCGCCAATCACCTGCGTGATCTTGCCTTGTGCGTTTGCCATGTTTCGTCTCCGGTCTTCTTTAGAGCGCCTCGGCGCCCGAAATGATTTCGATCAGTTCGTTGGTGATGACGGCCTGACGCGAACGGTTGTATTCGATCGTCAGCTTGTCGATCATATCACCCGCGTTCCGCGTGGCGTTGTCCATCGCCGACATCCGCGCGCCCTGTTCAGAGGCGGAGTTCTCGAGCAGGGCCGAGAAAATCTGCGTCGCGACACCGCGCGGCAACAGGTCGGTGAGGATCGCCTCTTCGTCGGGCTCGTAGTCGTAGAGCGTGCTTTCGCCCGCATCGTCCGACCCTTCGCTTTCGTAGGCGGCGGGGATGATCTGCTGCGCTGTCGGCACCTGGGCGATGACGGACTGGAACGCGGCATAGAAGATCGTCGCCACGTCGAATTCGCCCGCGTCAAAGCGGCCAAGAACATCGCGCGCGATGTCCTGAGCGTTGTTGTAGCCAAGACGCTTGACGTCCCCGAGGTCAACGTGACCCACGAAGTACTTCGAGTACTCGCGCTTGAGCTGCTCACGGCCCTTCTTGCCGACGGTCAGAATCTTGACCGTCTTGCCTTCGGCCAAGAGCTTTTCGGCGCGGCTCTTTGCCAGCTTCACGATATTCGTGTTGAAGCCGCCGCAGAGGCCGCGTTCCGAGGTCATGACCACCAGAAGCTGCACATCGTCCTTGCCGGTCCCCGCCAAAAGGCGGGGAGCGCTGTCACTGTCACCGACCGACGCGGCCAACGACGCCATCACACCGTTGAAGCGTTCCGCATAGGGGCGGGCTGCCTCGGCCGCGTCCTGTGCCCGCCGCAGTTTTGCGGCAGCCACCATCTGCATGGCCTTGGTGATCTTGCGGGTCGATTTGACCGACGCGATCCTGTTCTTGAGATCCTTCAGGTTGGGCATCAGAGAGTCCCCTTACGAGAAGTCGGCGGCAAATTCGTCAAGCACCGCCTTCATCTTTTCAACCGGCTCACCCTTCTTGAACTTGGGATCTTCGGTTTCGATCCAGTTCAGGAAGTCAGCCTTCTTGCCACGCAGGAAGGCAAGCAGACCGGTTTCGAAACGACCCACCTTCGACACTGGCACCTTGTCGAGGTAGCCGTTTGTGCCCGCGAAGATGATGCAGACGATCTCCGCGTTGGTCAGCGGCGAATACTGCGGCTGCTTCATCAGTTCGGTCAGACGGGCACCACGCGCCAGCAACTGCTGGGTGGCGGCGTCAAGGTCAGAGCCGAACTGGGCAAAGGCGGCCATCTCGCGGTACTGAGCCAGCGACAGTTTCACCGGACCGGCAACCGACGACATGGCGTCCGTCTGGGCGGACGAGCCAACGCGCGACACCGACAGGCCGGTGTTCACGGCGGGACGGATGCCCTGATAGAACAGTTCGGTTTCAAGGAAGATCTGGCCGTCGGTGATCGAGATCACGTTGGTCGGAATAAAGGCCGACACGTCGCCACCCTGGGTTTCGATGATCGGCAGCGCCGTCAACGAGCCCGAGCCGTTGTCTTCGTTCAGTTTGGCCGAACGCTCCAGCAGGCGCGAGTGGAGGTAGAAAACGTCGCCGGGATAGGCTTCGCGGCCGGGCGGGCGGCGCAGCAGCAGCGACATCTGACGGTAGGACACGGCCTGTTTGGACAGGTCATCGTACACGATCAGCGCGTGTTTGCCGTTGTCGCGGAAGAACTCGGCCATCGCGGTCGCGGCGTAGGGCGCCAGGAACTGCATCGGCGCCGGGTCGGACGCGGTGGCGGCCACGACGATCGAATAATCGATGGCGCCGGTCTCTTCGAGCTTTTTCACCAGCTGGGCCACGGTCGAACGCTTTTGACCGATGGCGACGTAGACGCAGTACAGCTTTTTGCTTTCATCGTCGCCGGCGGCGTCGTTGTAAGTCTTCTGGTTCAGGATCGCGTCGAGCGCCACGGCGGTCTTGCCGGTCTGACGGTCACCAATGATCAGCTCGCGCTGGCCACGGCCGATCGGGATCATGGCGTCGACGGCCTTGAGGCCGGTTGCCATGGGTTCATGCACCGATTTGCGCGGGATGATGCCCGGCGCCTTCTGGTCGGCGATGCGGCGCTCGGATGCCTCGATCGGGCCCTTGCCGTCCAGCGGGTTGCCCAGACCGTCCACGACGCGCCCCAGCAGACCGTTGCCCGCGGGCACGTCCACGATGGAGTTGGTGCGCTTGACGGTGTCGCCTTCCTTGATGTCCCGGTCTGAGCCGAAGATCACGATACCGACGTTGTCGGTTTCGAGGTTCAGCGCCATGCCCATGATGCCACCCGGGAACTCGACCATTTCGCCGGCCTGGATGTTGTCGAGGCCGTGGACACGGGCGATACCGTCACCAACCGACAGCACGCGACCGATCTCTGCGACTTCGGCATCTTGGCCGAAGTTCTTGATCTGGTCCTTCAGGATCGCAGAAATCTCTGCAGCTTGGATACCCATTTATCCGACCTCTTTCATTGCATTCTGGAGGGAGTTGAGCTTCGAGCGGATCGAAGTGTCGATCATCTTCGAGCCCACCTTGACGACAAGACCGCCGATGAGGCTTTCATCGACGGTCGCATTTATCTTTACATCCTTGCCGACATTGGCGCTGAGAGTTTTCGCCAACTGGGCGGTCTGAGCGTCTGTCAGCACGGTGGCCGAGGTCACTTCGGCGGTCACTTCACCCTTTTCCGTCGCGATCATCTCGCGCAGGCGGGTCACCATCTGCGGCACCACAAACAGACGACGCTTGGACGCCATGAGGCGCAGCGCGTTGTTCAAGGCGGGCATCAGGCCCATCTTGTCGGCAATCGCGCCGATCGCCGCGCCCTGGGCGTCACGCGAATACACGGGACTCACCAGGAGCTCCCGCAGGTCGGCGCTGTCTTTGAGAGCGGCAGAAAGATCATCCAGATTGGCTTCGAGTGTGGGAAGCTCACCGGCCTCCTTCACAATCCCGAAGACGGCGGTGGCATAGCGCTCTGCGATGCCGGAGGAAATCGATGCTGAGTCAGACACGTCCACCCTTCCGTTAGTATGCCGACACAACGCGCGCCCCGTCCCGGGGCGGCGTCTGGCGGCGTTTCCATACCTTGACCGACGTCAAAGCAATCAAATCGACGCGGATGTAGCAGAGCCACCCCCACCTCGCAACATACTTAGAAAAGATAAACGCTTGCGCTAAATGTTTTAGTTTCAACGGCTTGACCGAAATGCCCCTCTTGGTGCGACCATTCGTGCCCTGCCAAGATGCACAGAAGACACGATTTTTGCTGCAAATGCACGATTCCCGGGCAGAATCCCGCCCCCTGACACACAATCGACGGGCGCGGTGAGGACGGTTGGCAGGGTACTGTTGCCGCAGGCGACGAGCGCCGATCCGGCGGCCCGATCACACTGGCTTGGCCTTGCCGGTGGGGGCCAGCACCTCCAGCGGGTTCAACACCTTTGCCGCCTCCCCCACCCTGCGCCGCGAGGGCGGATGCCGTTTGGACGCCTCGACCAGCATCACGCCGCCTGCCGTGACCGGCACCGCGCGCCCGACCTTTTCCCAGATCGGCCCCGTCTTCATCCAGAATCGCCGTGTGGACGGCGGCTGATACAGGACCGAGACATGTGCCTCGGGCACAAAGTCATGCCGCTTGAGCTGGGTTTCCAGTTGCCCCAGAGAGTAGGGCCTCCCGTAACCGAATGGCGTATGATCGGCCCGCGCCCAGATGCCCGAACGGTTGGGCAGGATGAACAACGCCTTGCCGCCAGGACCCAGCACCCGATACGCCTCGTCCAGCAGGTCAGATGGCCGCTCTGACGTCTCCAGCCCGTGCATCAGGATCAGCCGGTCGACGTGCCCGGTTTCCAGCGGCCACAGAGTCTCTTCGCTCAGGACAGACACGTTGGCCATCCCCGCCGGCCAGGGCATGACCCCCTGCGGCGACGGCATCAGCGCGAGAACCCGCCGTGAGCTTTTGAGGTAGGGCCGCAAGAGCGGGACCGCAAAGCCATAGCCAACCACGGTTTGGCCCTTGGCCTCGGGCCAGAACTTGCACACCTGGGCGCGCAGGATTTTTTGCGCAGCGCGCCCAAGCGCACTGCGATAATAGAAATCCCGCAACACCTGTACGTCCAGATGCATTGAACCCCCTCGAACGATGCGCCACTCTGGCCCCCAACCATCCTGACAAAGCCGCGAAGGAAAGACCATGCCCCTCGACATCGTGACCGTGCCCTGCCTGTCGGACAATTACGCCTATCTGGTGCACGGACCCGACGGCACCGCGCTGATCGACGCCCCAGAGGCCGGCCCGATCATCGCTGCGCTGGAGGCCCGTGGCTGGACGCTGGGTGTGATCATGCTGACACATCATCACCACGATCATGTAGGAGGCGTGGCCGAGTTGCGCGAGAAATACGGCTGCATGGTCATGGGCCCCAAGGCCGAAGAGGCCAAGCTGCCGAAACTGGACATGGCGCTGGACCCGGGGTTTTCCGGCGGCACCGGAGACGGCCGCTGCGAGGTGATCGCCGTGCCGGGTCACACACTGGGCCATGTCGCCTACCACTACCCGCAGGCCAAGGCCGTGTTCACCGCCGACAGCCTGATGGCGCTGGGATGTGGGCGGATATTTGAGGGCACGCCGGGCATGATGTGGGACAGCCTTTCGCGGCTGATGGCCCTACCGCCGGACACGATGGTCTATTCGGGCCATGAATACACCCATGCCAACGCCCGCTTCGCCCTGACCATTGAACCAGGCAACGAAGCGCTTATCTCTCGTGCAAGTGAAATCGACGCCGCCCGCGCCGAGGGTCGGCCGACTGCGCAGGTTCCGCTTTCAATAGAACTGGACACGAACCCGTTTCTCCGCGCCCCCCTGGACAGCGTCAAAAAAGCCGTCGGACTGCCCGGCGGAACCGATGCCGAAGTCTTTGCAGAGGTGCGCAAACGCAAGGACAATTTCTGATCACGCTCGCGGCAGATTTCGATGCCATGTCCAAAAGTGATGCAGGAATCCTGAGAAAAAACTTGAAGGTTGGCCGCAATCGACCAAACTTTAACACTATGAGGCAATGCTGGTCCGAACCAACGGATCCGCGCAGACAAGAGGAGCACGCCCGTGCCTTCATTCTCGAACACCCTTGAGCAGGCAATTCACTCGGCTCTGGCGCTCGCGAACTCGCGCAGCCACGAATTCGCCACGCTCGAACACCTACTTCTTGCTCTGATCGATGAGCCCGATGCCTCTCGCGTGATGAAAGCCTGTTCTGTCGATACCGAAGAGCTGCGCACCACGCTGGTCGAATTTATCGACGACGATCTGTCCAACCTCGTCACCGACATCGAGGGATCAGAGGCGGTGCCGACAGCCGCGTTCCAGCGCGTGATCCAGCGCGCCGCGATCCATGTGCAGTCCTCCGGCCGCACAGAGGTGACCGGTGCCAACGTGCTGGTCGCCATTTTTGCCGAACGCGAATCCAACGCCGCCTACTTCCTGCAAGAACAGGACATGACGCGCTACGACGCGGTGAATTTCATTGCGCACGGCGTTGCCAAGAACCCCGCCTACGGCGAGGCGCGTCCGGTTCAGGGTGCCACCGACGCCGAGGAAGAGGCCGTTCAGGCCGAATCTACCGCCGCTGGGGCCGACAAGGAATCGGCGCTGGGCAAATACTGTGTGGATCTCAACGCCAAGGCGCAGGCTGGTGACGTTGACCCGCTGATTGGCCGCGATTCCGAGGTAGAGCGGTGTATCCAGGTGCTGTGCCGCCGCCGCAAGAACAACCCGCTGCTGGTGGGTGACCCCGGCGTCGGCAAAACCGCCATCGCCGAAGGTCTGGCTCGCAAGATCATCTCTGGCGAAGTGCCCGAGGTGCTGGCCAATGCGACCATCTATTCGCTCGACATGGGCGCCTTGCTGGCAGGTACGCGCTATCGCGGCGACTTTGAGGAACGGCTGAAGGCCGTGGTGACGGAGCTTGAAGAACATCCCGATGGCGTGCTTTTCATTGACGAAATCCACACTGTGATTGGTGCGGGCGCCACCTCTGGCGGCGCGATGGATGCGTCGAACCTGCTGAAGCCTGCGTTGCAGGGCGGCAAACTGCGCACCATGGGCTCGACCACCTACAAGGAGTTCCGCCAGCATTTCGAAAAGGACCGCGCGCTCAGCCGCCGATTCCAGAAGATCGACGTGAATGAGCCCTCGGTCGAGGATACCGTCAAGATCCTCAAGGGGTTGAAGCCCTATTTCGAGGATCACCACAGCGTCAAGTACACCGCAGACGCCATCAAGACCGCCGTGGAACTGTCGGCGCGCTACATCAATGACCGCAAACTGCCGGACAAGGCCATCGACGTCATCGATGAGGCGGGCGCGGCGCAGCATCTTGTGGCCGCCTCCAAGCGGCGCAAATCCATCGGCACCAAGGAGATTGAGGATGTGGTCGCCAAGATCGCCCGCATTCCCCCGAAAAACGTGTCCAAGGACGACGCAGAGGTGCTCAAGGATCTCGAAAAATCGCTCAAGCGGGTGGTTTTCGGGCAGGACGCGGCCATCACAGCACTGTCTTCGGCAATCAAGCTGGCCCGCGCGGGCCTGCGCGAACCGGAAAAACCCATTGGCAACTATCTGTTTGCAGGCCCCACGGGCGTCGGCAAGACAGAGGTCGCCAAGCAATTGGCCGACCAGTTGGGTGTGGAACTGCTGCGGTTTGACATGTCCGAATACATGGAGAAACACGCCGTCAGCCGTCTGATTGGTGCGCCTCCGGGCTATGTCGGTTTTGATCAGGGTGGGCAGTTGACCGATGGCGTCGATCAGCACCCGCATTGCGTGCTGCTGCTGGACGAGATCGAAAAGGCGCACCCGGATGTGTTCAACATCCTGCTTCAGGTGATGGACCACGGCACGTTGACCGATCACAATGGTCGTTCGGTTGATTTCCGCAACGTGATCCTGATCATGACCTCAAACGCAGGCGCTGTGGAACAGGCTAAATCAGCGATCGGTTTTGGCCGCGACCGCCGCGAGGGCGAGGATACCGCCGCCATCGAACGGACCTTTACGCCAGAGTTCCGCAACCGTCTGGATGCCGTCATCAGCTTTCGTCCGCTGCCAAAGGACACGATCCTGCAAGTGGTCGAAAAGTTCGTCCTGCAGCTTGAGGCGCAACTGATGGATCGCAACGTGACCATCGAGCTGACCAAACCCGCCGCCGAATGGCTGGCTGACAAGGGGTATGACGACAAGATGGGCGCCCGCCCGCTGGGCCGTGTGATCCAAGAGTACATCAAGAAACCTCTGGCCGAGGAATTGCTCTTTGGCCAACTGGCAAAAGGTGGCGTCGTCAAGGTGTCGGTCCGTGATGGTGAGTTGTTCCTTGACCTGAGCGGCCCGGACAAGCCACGTCTGGGATCGAAAAAGCCGCCGTTGCTGACGGCGGAATGACACGGTCGCGCGCCGTGCTTGCGGCCGCGCTGGCCCTTCTCACCTCCGCCCCGGTCGCCGGGGCGGAGGCGTTTCGCCTAGCCGTGCCACTTGACTGCACCCTGGGTGAAACCTGTTTCATTGAAGACTACGTCGACAACGACCCCGCCCAAGGGCGGCAGCGTGATTTCGCCTGCGGGATCAATTCGCGCGATGCACACAAAGGTACGGATTTCGCCTTGCTGGATTTTGACGCCATCAAGATCGGCGTTCCAGTGCTGGCCGCCGCCGCCGGGGTCGTCAAACGCATCCGTGACGAAATGCCGGATGATCGGTTGATGCGCGGCGTCACCGCGCAAAACGCCTGTGGCAACGCGGTGTTGATAGATCACGAAGGCGGCTGGCAGACGTTGTATTGCCATATGCGGCTGAACTCTGTCTCGGTCGCACCTGGCGATTTAGTGCAGACCGGCGATCCATTGGGACTTGTGGGCCTGTCAGGCCAGACCAATCACCCGCATGTGCATATGACCGTGATGCGCGACGGCGCGGTTGTCGATCCCTTCCGCCCTCAGGCCACGGGCACCTGCGGCGACCCTGTCCAAACGCTCTGGACGGATCCCCCCGCCTACACCCGGACCGGGCTGGTCACCGCCGGATTTTCCGACAACGTGCCCTCGCTGAAATCCGTCGCGGACGGGACTGCCCGCCGCGCAACTCTGTCCCCCGATCAACCCATCGTTTTGTTTGGCCATGCCGGGTATCCCCAACCGGGTGACGTGTTAACCCTGTCGGCCCACAGCCCGGCAGGAACAGAGGTGTTTCGCAAAGAGATCACGTTGGACACCGATCAGGTCAGCCAGATGCGCGCCTTTGGTCGCAAGGCCCCGGCAGCGGGCTGGCCCTCGGGCGACTATCTGGGCCGGGCACGGCTCACGCGCGCCGGTAAGGTCATTGCGCACCGCTTTGCCCATGTGACCGTTACGGACTGACCGCGCGAGACCGCCTTACCGTTCTGTCAGTTTCAATTCGATCCGCCGATTGCGGGCCCACGCCTCTGGCGTGTCCGCCGGATCGACGGGCTGGAACTCGCCGAACCCATTGGCCGCCAACCGCTGTGGCGGGATTCCGTAGTTGTCGATCATGTCGCGCACCACCGAAAGCGCGCGTGCTTGGCTGAGCTCCCAATTGTCGGCAAACTCACCGCCCGGCCTGATCTGTCGGTTGTCGGTGTGGCCATCGACACGAATCACCCAGTCGATGCCTTTGGGAATCTCGTCCGCAATGTCCAGCAGGATGTCGGCGACTTCCTCAATCTCTCCGCGCCCCGCAGCGGACAGGTCCGCCGATCCGACCTCGAACAGAACTTCGGACGAGAACACGAAACGGTCCCCTTCGATCCGGATGCCATCGCGGTCGCCGATCACCGCGCGCAGCTTGCCAAAGAACTCTGACCGGTACGCTTCGAGATCTTTCTTTTCCGCCTCCAGCCGTTCCGCGCGCTCTTGTTCCAGCTTGCGTTTTTCTTCTTCGGCCTTGCGCCTGGCCTCTTCTGCCAGACGGCGGCGCCGTTCTTCGGATGCCACGCGTGCGATGGCTGCGTTCAACTCAGAGCCGAGATTCTGCAGCCGCACCTCTGACGCGGCATCCTTTGCCTGTGAATCGTCCAGCAACGCCTGCAATTCGCGCAATTGGCGGCGCAGTTCCGCAACGTTCTGGTTGAGTGCCTCGACCTGCAACTCTGCCCGGGTCGCGCGTTCTTCGGTTTGACCCAGCTTTTCGCGCGCCTGGTTGAGCAGAATTTGCCGCTCTTCCGCCGCGTCCAGTCTTGCGTTCAGCTGTGCATCTGCCGCCTCTTGCGCCGCAAGCGCTGACGCCAACCGGTCCCGCGTTTCCGCAACCGATGCCTCGGCGGCCAAGCGGGCGGCCAGCGCTGCAGCCAGTTTTTCCTCCAGCGAGCGGTTGTCGCCACTCTGTTCCAAAGCGCGCGCCTCGGCCTCGGCCAACTGTTGGCGCAGGTCGGCAATCAACCCGTCTCGCTGGGCATCGCGGGCCCGCAGCGCCTGCAATTCGGCGGCAATCCGGTCGATCCGGCCTTTCAATAGGCCGATCTCTGCGTCGCGTTCCGCGCCGCGCCCATCCGCCACGGCCAACTTGCGCGTCAGGTCGGCATTTTCAGAGTCCAGCGTGATGATACGCGACAGGCCCTGCGCCGCCCTGCGCTGGGCGGCCTCCAACCGGGTGCGCAACTGCGCCAGATCACCGCGCAGTGTTTCCAGTTCTGCCGCCTCTGCGGTGCGATCTTCGGCCCGCGCCTCGGCCTGCGCCAATTCCTGTTGCAGGCGGGCCATCTGGGCATCGCGTTCGACCGCGCGAGCGCGGGTCGCATCCAGTTCGGCCGAGAGGCGCGCATTGGCTGCGCCCAGTGCCGTGACCGCCGATTCCTGCTGGGCCGCCGCGCCGCCCAAACGCGCCAGTCGGGCGGACAGGTCGGCATTTTCGTTTTGCAGCCGGTCGATCCGATCGCCCCGATCCTCGACCCGTTTCAACGCCGCGTCCAACCGCGCTTCGATTTGGGCAATCTGCCCGCGCATCGCCTCGATCACATCGACGCGCTCTGTTTCCCTTGTGCGGGCCTGCGCGAGTTGCCCGGTCAATGCATCGACTTCATCGCCCAAGGACGCCACGGCGCCCTGCGCCTCGCCGATCTCATTGCGGGCAAGGGCCAGCGCAACATCCAGCCGGTCACGTTCGGACCGCAGTTCAGTCAGTGCGGCGGCGCGGTCCTCAGCCTTGCCCTCGGCCGCTGATAGATCCGACACCAACGCCAGATTGCGGGCGCGCAGCGCCTCCAGTTCGGTCTTCAGCGCATCGGCCTCAGCCAGACGGGCAAGCGCCTGCGCCAGTTGCGCAGACAGATCGGTCAACCGGGAGGCGCGCGCCGCTGCCTCTGCCTGCGCGTCTTTCAGACCGCGTTCTGCCAATGCGCGCGCGGCCTCTTCGCGGGCCAGCGCCCGCTCTGCATCGCGTTGCGTGGCGCGTGACGCCGTCAGATCATCGCGCAAAGCCGCCAATCGACTATCGGTCTGCGCCCCTTGCGCGCGCGCATCGGCAAGCGTTTCCTCCAGTTCGGAAATCCGCGCCAGCGCCACATCGATCCGGTTCTGCAGCACGCGCGCCTCAACCTCGTCCTCTGCCAGAACCGTGGCGAGTTCCTGATTGAGCCGCGCTTCGGCCTGACGCGCCTCGGACAAGGACGCCTCTAGCTGAGTGATCCGGGCCAGCGCCGCGTCCACCTGGGTTTGCAGGGTCACTGCCGTCTCTGCCCCGGTGCTGCGCGCGCGGTCTAGATCGGCGGTCAGTTGCTTTTCGGTCTGTTCGGCATCGCTGAGCGCGGCCTCCAACTGCACAATCCGGGTGGTGGCCTCATCCAGACGCGCCTTTAGCGTCTGCGCCGTCAGCGCCGTTTCGTCCTGGAGATCGGCCAATTGCGCCAACAGCCGCGTCTGGGCGCGGCGGGCATCGGCCAATTGCGCCTCCAACGTGTCGATGCGCGCCTGAAGGTCATCGCCTTGTTGACGTCCCGCCAACAGCGCGGCGGCCAGACGGGCGTTCAGATCCGTCTCTGCCTCACGCGACGCCGCCAGCAGGGTCAGGGTTTCCTCGGCCCTCGCGCGTTCCTGTTCCAACGCCATGGTCATCGCTGTCAGGTCGGCGTCCGCCTCTTCCAACCGTTTGCGCAGCGCCACCGCGGCCTCTGATTCGGCCAGGCGCGCGGCTTCTTCGTCGGTCAGGTCGGCCTCAAGCTCTGTCAGTTCGGCGGTCAACGCACCAATCCGCGCGTCTCGATCAGCGTTGCGCGCGCGCAGATCGGTGATCAACGCCTCCAACGCCTCTCGCCGGGCGGCGGCCAGTTTTGCCGCCTCGGCCTGATCGTCGATCTCATCGCGGGCGCTGGTCAAGGCGGCAGTCAACGCATCGCGTTCTTCGGTCAGGTCGTCGCGCACCGCCAACAGCGCCGTCCGTTCCTCGACCAGCGCATCCCGCGCAGCGGTCACATCGCGGACCTCGGCCTGCGCTGTATCACGTTCCAACAGCAGCGCGGCCACCCGATCCTCGAACGACGCAATCTGTGCCGCGGCGGCCGTCAGTTGATCCGCCTGCCGGTCGCGTGTGGCGGTCAGGCTGTTGATGATGCTCTCCTGCTCAGCCAGCCGCAAGTCACGGTCCGACAGGGTCGAACTCAGCTGGCCAACTTCATTTTCCAGCCGCGTTGATTTGGTCTTTTCGACGCCCAGCGCCCGCGCCAGGGCACTGATTTCCGAGTTCAGCGTGTCCAGTTCGGATTCCTGCCCGGTGATCGTCTCGTTCAGCACAAACTGCATGACCATGAAGATCGACAGCACAAAGGTCAGCACCAGCAACAGCCCGGTCATGGCATCGACAAAGCCCGGCCAGATAGAGGCCTGAAAGCGCGCGCCGGTGCGTCGCGACAGCGCCATGGATCACCCGTCCCCGCGCGGCCGAACGCTGCGCGTCACACCAAGAGACCGCGACAGGGTCGCCAGATCGGTCCGCAGTTCGGCCATGCTTTCCTGCCGGCCGGCGCTGATTTCCTCAAGGATGCGCAACATCTGCACGTCGATCGACCGCAGCCGCATCCGGCTTTCGGCATCCAGCCCCTCATCCGTTTCCTTTTCGCGAATCGCCTGCGCCAGCAGTTCTTGCCCTTCGGCGATGCGCGCCAGTGAATTGGCCGAGGGCGCTGTCGCCTCAATCCGTTCGGTCATGCGTTCGACGCTGTCGGCCAGTTGCGCCAACCGGGCGTCCACCTCTGACCGGCCCTGTTCGGATTCGACAAAGAGGTACTGCAGGCGCTCCATCTGCTCGGCCATCTGGTCCAGAACAAGACCCGCAGCCCCCAGATCCGGCCCCTCACTGTCAGAGGAAAAGCCCAGCCGCGTGATTGAGGACAGCCATTCCTCAAGCTCACGGTAAAAGCGGTTCTGGCCGTGGCCCGCGAACAGTTCCAGCAAGCCGACGATCAGCGAACAGGCCAGCCCCAGCAGCGAACTGGCAAAGGCCACGCCCATGCCGCCCAACTGCCCCTCCAGCCCCGACATCAGGCGGGCAAAGGAATCGGTGCCGGTCTCGCCCTCTTGCGGTGCAAGGCTCTGGATCGTTTCGACCAGCGCGGGCACCACGGTGGCAAGGCCGTAAAAGGTGCCCAGAAGGCCGAGGAAGATCAGCAGAGAAACGATGTAGCGCGTGATCTCACGCGCCTCGTCAATGCGCTGGGCCACAGAATCAAGGATCGACCGGGTCGAGGTGGTGGTTATCTGCATCCGCTTGTCCCGGCGGCGTCGCAAAAGCGCCGCCAACGGTGCCAGCAGGCGCGGCGGCACGGCGCGCACCCCCTGATCGCCGCGTGCGGTGAACCGTTCTATCCAGCGGACCGAAACCATCAGCTGCGCGACCTGCCAGAAACAGGCGAGCACCCCGACAACAAAGACGAACAGGATAAAGCCGTTCAGGTAGGGGTTGGACTGAAACACCGGCAAAACGCGCGGCAACGCCAGAAAGCCGCCGAACCCCGACAGGCCAAGCACCGCCAGCATGAGGATCACCTGACGGAACGGTTGCGTGAATTGTGGCTCGGCCTCGGGGTCGGGCTGGTCCATTGGACACCTGACGCTTGTTCTCTTGCGCTACATCTAAGCGTTTAGCGCTGCAGAGCCAAGAAGTTATGAACAATTCCCGCAGGATCGGGGAGAAAACGGCGCTTTGCGCAACAGTTACCCGACATCCCCGAACACCCCGGCGACAAAGCACGCGTACAAGGCGATCTGCCGGGGCAGCACCTCTTTCTCACGCACGGTCTTGGACAGGATGATCGCCCCGTCCACCAGAACCACCAACATGTCCGCCATCGCCTCCAGATCGATCTGGTATCGGGGCGGATCGACCTTTGCGATTGCGGTCAGCCGGGCGTGAAACCGGCTCCGCCAGTTCAACAGGTTCTGCTGCGCCAGATCGTGCACCGTCTGCGTGAACAGGCGCTCCTGAAAACAGGTGGCGGCGATCAGGCAACCGGGATGGACATCCGGCAGCGCCGCCATCTGCTCCTGCAACAGTCGGAGAAAGACCAGAAACTGTGCCAGCGGCTCCTCGGTCTCTTTCGCCGCGCTGGCGAACAGGTCATCCAGCCAGACCTCTTCGGCAACCAGATGGCGCTCCAATATCGCCTCGATCAGCGCGCTCTTGTCCTTGAAATGATAAAAGAAACCGCCCTTTGTGATGCCAACCTCAACGATCAGCTCCTCGATCGAGGTGGCAGCAAATCCCTTGTCCAGAATGGCCATCTCGGCCGCGGTCAGCAGCCGATCGCGCGTCGTCGCCGTGCTGCGTGGCTTGATGAAGGTCATGGCCCCTCCTTTTGCGATCAACATACCGCAAGGCAACGCCCGGGTCACTGTACCCAAGGTCAAGTGTACCACGAGTCCACTGGCGCGCGCGCCATCCGTCCGCCACACTGACGCAAAAGGAGCCGCACCATGCCCCCGGTCTTCGCCCCCCACCCCGACGGCCTGCCCTGGTTCACCGAAGGCGGCACAGAGACGGAGCTGATGTTCCGCCATGGGTTCGAGTTTGACCACTTTTGCGCCTTCACCCTGCTGGACAACCCAAACGCCCTGCAGGTGACAACGGATATGTACCGCCGTTTGCTGGACGAGATCGCCAAGGCAGGCGGATGCGCGCTGCTTGGCGGGCTGGACTATCGCGCCAGCGCCGATTGGGGGACTTTGGTGGGCTATGAGGGCGCTGCCCTGCAAGAGATCCAACTGCGCAACATCGCCTTTCTGCGTGAGGTCAGTGCGCCCTATGTGGGACAAATCCCCGAGATCCGCATTGCCGGTATCCTAGGACCGCGTGGCGATGCCTACGCGCTCAACCGGACCATCACGGCGCAAGAATCCGAAGACTACCACGCGCAACAAATCGGCACCTACGCCGATGATGGCGTCGACCTGATCTGGGCCGCCACCATCAACAACGTACCAGAGGCCGAAGGGATCGCGCGCGCTGCCACGCGCGCGGGCATCCCGGTGAACATCTCCTTCACCCTGACCTCGGACCACCGGTTGCGTGCCGGGCCCAGCCTAGCCGAAGCCGTCACCGCCACGGACGCCGCCTGCGGTCCCGAGGCCCGACCGGACAGCTATGGCGTCAACTGCTCACACCCGCTGGAATTCGAACCGGCGCTAGAGACAGGCGACTGGCAGCGCCGCCTGCGCAGCTTTCGCCCCAACGCGGCGGCCATGGACAAGATCGCCCTGTGCAAGCTGAACCACCTCGAAGAGGGCGACCCCAAAGATCTCGGCCGCCAGATGGGCACGCTCGCCCGCCGATTTCCACTCGCCGACATCTGGGGCGGCTGCTGCGGCAGCTGGGACAAACACCTCGCCCTGATCGCTCCGGCGGTCCTGGCCGCGCGCCGCGGTCCGGCATAACCTGCGCCCCGGCTTCTTCTGGCCACAAATATCCCGGGGGAGTCGACCAAAGGGAGACGGGGGCAGCGCCCCTTGCTCAACTGTTATTTGTACTTTTCGCCTAAGAGAGATCGCCGGAGCACGATATGCCCCGGCGCACCTTAATTTCAATGCCTTAGCAGATCAGCTGGTCTGGAGCGTTCTCGATGTGCCCGTCCGAACCGGTCCCAAACATTTGCAAGCAGGCCGATCAGACTGGTCATCGCCAGTGGGTAAGTGATCGTGGTCGTGGGCGCGGAATTCGTGCGCGGGGAAGTGTCAGATTTGGGCATGCTATTATCCTTGTCCTATCCACCTTTGCCGGTGGTCGCTGGCCGGACCTTTTCCGACCGAGCAGGAGGTGCGGTCGGAGGCGGCGCGAACGTCGGACCCTCTCAAGGGGGTTCACCCCCCCACTCGGCTGCGAGTGCGCATCCATGCACGGGCCAATCGGCGACTGTCCGGGCCCGCCCGATGCGGTGCCCTGCGGCGGGTTGGCGAGGTGTAGAGGGCGTCGAGAGCGTCACCTTCGAAGCGCCGCATAGCCGTCGCGTCGAAGTCGAGGATCGGCAAGCCTCGTGCATGTTCGGCTGTTGCCAACAGCTGATCCAGCCAGCGCGCGTCCGCTTTGCGGCCGTCAGAGATCATCAGACGGTCTGCGATCATAGCGTTGGCTTCAGCTGCGACTTCCTCCGCTGGCCGTGCGATCCCAAGGTAGGCCTGTGTCAGCCGATGAATCGCTTCGGCTTCGGCACACCAAGCGGTAGTGCTCCAGCTCGGGTGCGGGCGGATCAGGCTCGACCAGGTGACCAGTTCATCCAGCTCATCGATCCATGTCAGCCCGATCTCAATCGGCCAGCCGTTTGGGGCGAGCGAACTTGCCTCGAGGTCGAGGAAGAAGACCTCGCTCAGAAAATTTGTCATGTTTGGTTTCCTTTGGGGGATCGGGCGCACCGGCTGTTGCAGCAGAAAGGGTAGTTTCCGGGCCAGTGCGCCCTGACTACGGGGGATCCAGTCCCGCCGATCTCGGTGTCAGCTGTGGTGACCGCGGCTCCGGGCGATCTCTTGCTCGGCGGCAAGTAGATCCGCGACCCGGTGCGACGCTTCAAGCGCGTCACGCAGGTTCCGCATGGCGCTGTCGATCAACCCCGGCGCCAGTTCGGGCTCCAGCCGTGCCAGTGCGCGAAGTGCTGACTGAGCTGCATGACGGTAATCATCGGTGAGGAAGCGGCGTTTCTCGCAATGCTTGTCGAGGTCACCCCACGGTCAGAGGTGCAGGCGACGCCTGCCTCAAGGCGCTCCGGTCGGCGACAATATCCGGCCTGCCTGCGTAGCACCCGATATGTCAGGCTCGTAGGCCAGCGTGCCGTTGACAAGGACCGCCCGAATACCGTCTGCGGGCAGCGTCGGCTCATCGAAGCTTGCAGCGTCGCGGATGCGAGAAGTGTCGAACAGCACGAGGTCGGCGGCGGCGCCTGCGGCGATCCGACCGCGATCGGGCAGGTTCAGGACGTCAGCCGTCTGTCCAGTCATCTTGGCGATGGCCGCCGACATGGTCAGCAGCGCCTGGTCCCGGGCGTAATGGCCCAGCACGCGGGGAAAAGCGCCCCAGAGGCGCGGATGCGGGCGACGGTCGCGCGGCAGACCGTCGGATCCGACAAGCGACGGAGGCCAGGCGAGGATCCGTTCCAGATCGCCATCGTCCATCTGGTGATAGATCGCCCCGCCTGGACGGAGGCGCGCCAGCGCCTCCATCGGCGCGATGCCCCAGTCAGCCGTGATCTCGTCAAGGTCGCGTCCGGCCATTTCGGGATGGGGATCGGACCAGCTGACCGTGACCTTGCGGCTGTCCTTGGCGAAGCTTTCGATTAGAACGGTGGAGCTGGCGGTATAGGGATAGACGTCGATATCCAGCCGGATCTCGCGCCGCGCCTCCTCGATCATCGCCAGCGTGGTGCGCGACAGGCCGAAGGCGGCCTCGCCACAGCATTTGTGATGCGAAATCAGCGTGCGCGCGCCGCTGCGCCGGGCGATATCGATGGTTTCCGCCACCGCCGAGACAACGCCGGTGCGTTCGTCCCGCATATGCGTCGTCCAGATCGCGTCGAATGAGGCGACCTCGCGCACCAGCGCCAGCACCTCGTCCGTTGTGGCGCCCTTGGCGGGCGGATAGGCGAGACCCGTCGAGAGGCCGGCGGCCCCCTGCTCCAGTGCGGCGATGACGTCGCGGCGCATGGCCTCCGTCTCCTCCGCGCTGGCTGGGCCGGTCAGGTCGTCGACCGCCCGCGCCCTTAGCACCGTATGCCCGACCAGCGGCACGACGTTCACCGCCGGGCCGCAGTCGCGTAGCGCAGTCAGGAAATCGCCGAAGGTCGCGTAGCGGTATTCCTCTGCCGTGGCGATCAGGTCCAACGGTGGCACGGGCGTGTCCCGGCGGCCAAGGGGCGTCGGGCCGAGGCTGATACCGCAATTGCCCGTGACGACCGTGGTCACCCCTTGGCTGAGCTTCGGCAGGCTGGTGTCATAGGCCATGACGGCCATGTCGTCATGGGTGTGCACGTCGATGAAACCGGGGGCGAGGGCCAGCCCCTCCGCCGCGATCACCTCGCGCGCCTTGAGGGTCAGGCCCGGGCCGACGGCCACGATCCGGTCGCCCGCCACGGCGACATCCGCCGCAAAGGGGGCGCCGCCGGACCCGTCAAAAACCTCTGCGCCGCGGATCAGAAGATCGCATTCGTAATCGCTCATGTTCCGGCCCCCGCCGTCCATGTGATCAGGTCGCCGCCGCGTGTGCTCGTCACGGTTCCGTCACGCAGGATGCAGTAGGCCTCGTGAATGACACGCCCGACGGTGCGTCCCCCGGCGATAACCGGATCGCCCCGGCGCACCGGGCAGCCTTCCCATTCCAGGCGCAGCCATTCTTTCCCCGCCGCGACAAAGCGCAGGGGCGCACCACTGTCGGGGTCGATGATCAGGGCGCGGGTCTCAGGACCGGCATGGACCGACAGGCCGATGGCACTGCCCGACCCGGACCAGCCGTCGCGCGGGGCCAGCCTGTCGCGGATGGCCGAGACGGCAAGATCGGCCAGCGCCTCATGCGGGAGGATGGAGTTGTGCAGCACCGCGACCGACAGGTCCGGTTCGACCACCAGCGCCTGCCCGATATCGTCCCGCGCGGCAACGGAGGCGGAATTGCCAAGCGCCACCTCACCCGCCGTCGATATGGCGATCAGCCCGGCATCGAGGTCGGGCGCGGCATCAAGCGCAAGGGAGATGGCGTCCTGTGGTGTCCGCCCTTCGCGCAGGGCCTGCAGGGCGACGAGGTTCGGCGGCTGGCCGTCCGGACCTGGCATGTTGGGCAGGCGGTGTCCGGTCATCAGCCCCGCGTTGGCCGCGCAGGGGGTGAACTGCGACAGCGGCTCCGGCCGGTCGGGACCGGAGGACATGAGGACCGCCAGCCGCGCCTCCGCCAGCGCCGCGAAGGATGGGTCCGCCAGCATCGCCTGTGCCCCGCCTCGCTGAACGCCCAGATCGTGCAGGCTGCCGTCCGGCAGGATCGCCGAGAGGCTAACGAAGCCGCCGATGGCGCCCCGTCCGACGGCTTCGACTGCTTCGAGCCCGGCAAGCGCCGCACGGGCGGCGCCTGATGAATTCACTGCTATTCCTATGGTCAACTGGCCACCATGTGTTGGGGGGCGACCTCGGCCAGCGGACCCATAGGCAGCTGGTCGATATCCAGCACCGGCAGGGTCCCGCGTGTCCGGGTCGGATCGGGCACCGGCACCGCCGCAAGCAGGGCACGGGTGTAGGCGTGGTGGGGATCGTTGAGCACCGCCTGACGCGGCCCGATCTCCACGATCCGGCCGCGGCGCATGACGGCGACACGATGCGCGACCTCTTCCACCACGGCCATGTCGTGGCTGATGAAGAGGTAGGCGAGGCCGAGGCTCTGCTGCAGTTCCAGCATGAGCTCCAGCACCTGCGCCTGCACGCTGACGTCGAGGGCAGAGGTCGGTTCATCCGCGACGATCAGCTTGGGGTTCACCGACAGGGCACGGGCGATCGACAGGCGCTGACGCTGCCCGCCTGAGAATTCGTGCGGGAAGCGGCGCATGTGGTCGGCCTCCAGCCCCACGCGCAAGAACAGCTGTTCGGTCCGGTCCTGCAGTTCCTTGCCCGAGGCCAGGCCGTGTATCACCATCGGCTCCGCCACCAGCCGCCCCGCAGAGAGGCGCGGGTTGAGCGAGGCGAAGGGGTCCTGAAAGATCATCTGCATTTCGCGCCGGGCCTTGCGCACCGCTGTGCCCGACAGCTTGCGCATGTCGGTGCCGCCGATCTCGATCACCCCCTCGTCAAGGTCGAGAAGGCGCAGAACTGCCCGCCCCGTCGTCGACTTGCCCGAGCCGCTTTCGCCGACCAGCGCCAGCGTCTCGCCCGTCGCCAGGTCAAAGCCGACGTCCTGCATCGCCGCCGTCCCGCCGGATTTCGCGACAAAGAGCCCGCGTTCGCGGAAGGTCTTGGACATGCCTTCGGTGTGCAGCAGCCTGTCGCCCGGGCGGGCCGGGTCGTCCACAACGGTTCGGGGTTGCGCCGCAGCCGCATGGGCGCCAAGGCGCGGCACGGCGGCCAGCAGGGCCTTGGTATAGTCGTGCTGCGGCACTTCGAAAATGGACTCGACCGGCCCCTCTTCGATCTTCACGCCCTTGCGCATGACGACGACACGGTCGGCCATTTCGGCCACCACGCCCATGTCATGGGTGATCAGGATGATCGAGGTGCCGAACTTCGTCTTCAGATCGCGCATCAGGTCGAGGATCTGCGCCTGCACCGTCACGTCCAGCGCCGTCGTCGGTTCGTCCGCCAGCAGGATCGCCGGGTCGGAGGCCATGGCCATCGCGATCATCACCCGCTGGCGCATCCCGCCCGAAAGTTCGTGCGGGAACTGCCGCATCCGGCGCTCCACCTTGTCGAGACCGACGAGGGTGAGCATCTCGCGCCCCCGCGCAGCCGCTTCGCTGCCGGACATGCCCTTGTGCTCGATCAGCGCCTCGGTCAGCTGCTGGCCGATCCGCAGAACGGGGGTGAGAGAGGTCATCGGTTCCTGAAAGATCATCGTCACCCGGTCGCCCCGGATGCCGCGCAGCTCTTCGTCCGAAAGCTGCAGCAGGTCCTGCCCGTCGAAACTCGCCGTGCCGCTTTCGACATTCGCCGCGCCGGGCGGCAGCAGGCCGAGCAGCGCCATGGACGAGACGCTCTTGCCGGACCCGCTTTCGCCAACAATGGCGAGGGTTTCGCCGGGATGCAGGTCGTAGCTGAGGTCCTTCACAACGACGTTGCGATACCGGCCCCGGCCGAAGGAGATGGTCAGCCCCTTGACCGACAGGAGGGGTTCAGTCGTGTCAGATGTCATCGTTCTTTCTGCCTCGGGTCGAGGGCCTCGCGGATGCCGTCGCCCAGCAGGTTGAACCCGAGGACGGTGATGGCAATGGCGAGGCCGGGAAAGATCATCATCCAGGGCGCGCGGGAAATCAGGTCACGCGAGGATGACAGCATGAAGCCCCATTCCGGCTGCGGCGGCTGTGCGCCGAGGCCAAGGAACGACAGGCCTGCGGCGGCAAGGATCGCGGTCGAGACGCCGAGTGTCCCGATCACGATCAGCGTCGGCACGACGTTCGGCAGCAGGTGCAGGAAGATCAGACGCATATGCCCTGCCCCGGCCGCGACGGCGGCTTCGAAATAGGGTTTGCCCTTTTCCACCAGCACGACCGAATGGGTCACGCGGGCGTAGAAGGGGATCGAGGCGATGCCGATGGCGATCATGGCGTTGGTCAGCCCGACGCCGAAGATGGCGAGACAGGCAAGGGCGATCACGATCTCGGTGAAGGAAAACAGCACGTCGACCAGTCGCATCAGGATGCGTTCGGTCCAGCCCGAGGAGTAGCCCGCGACGAGGCCCAGAAGCAGTCCGGCTGTGAGGGAGATGCCAACGGCGATCACCCCGATCTGCAGCGTCAACCGCGCGCCGTATATGATCCGGCTGATCACGTCGCGACCGAAATCGTCGGTGCCCATGAGGTGGTTCAGCGATGGCGGCTGCAGCCGGGGGCCCGCCGCCATGCGCAGCGGATCATATGGCGCGATGACCGGGGCCAGCAGCGCGGCGAGGATGAGCACCGCCACGACCACGAGGCCGATGAGGCCCGAAGGGCTTGCCACCAGCGCGCGCCAGAAACTGCGCTTGTGCGGGGCGTAGTCAGCGGCGAGGTCGTCGGCCAGTTCGACCGTTGAGGACGAATGGATCATCACGAATACCGGATGCGGGGGTCGAGGAAGGCGTAGGCGATGTCGATCACCACGGATGCCAGCGCGACCACGGTTGCAAAGAAAAGGATGAACCCCTGGATGAGCGGATAATCCCTCGACAGCACCGCCTCGATCGCGAGCCGCCCGACGCCGTTCCAGGCAAAGACGTTCTCGATCACGATGGCCCCGCCCATGAGGTAGGCGAACTGCAGGCCCAGCATCGAGACGACCGGCACGAGGCCCGAGCGCAGGGCATGGCGGTAGAGCACGATGGAGCGCGGCAGGCCTTTGGCGCGGGCGGTGCGGATGAAGTCCTGATCGAAAATGTCGATCATCGCCGAGCGGGTCAGGCGTGCCAGCACGGCCGCATTCGCAAGGCCCAATGTCAGCGCGGGCAGGATCAGGCTGCGCCAGTCGCCGCCCGCGACTGGCAGCCACTGCAACTGCAGCGCAAAAAGGAAAAGGAGGAGCAGGCCGAGCCAGAAGTGCGGCATCGACACGCCGACGATGGCCAGAACCATGGCGCCGACATCGACCCAGGTGCCACGCTTGTAGGCGGCGAGGAAACCGAGGCTCATGCCGACGACAATGGCGATGAACAGGCTCGACACGGTCAGGGCCAGCGTGGCCGGGAAGCGGGTCAGCAGCACGTCGAGCACAGGCTGGTCACCGACGATGGAGCGGCCAAGATCCCCCTGCACAAGGCGCTCGAGATACATCAGATACTGCGTCCAGATCGGCTGATCGAGGCCAAGCCGGACCCGGATCGCCTCAAGCTCTTCAGGCGTTGTCTGGAAGCTGCCATACATGATCCGCACCGGATCGCCCGGCACGAGGTGGATCAGGATGGTCACTGCGATGGTCGCGATCCAGATGGTCACAAGCGCGGCCAGCAGGCGTTGCAGGATGAACTTTCCCATGGGGCGTCTCCTAGCGGGAGGGGATGCTCCGGCGCACTGCGGAAGAGGTCAGCGCGCCGGAAGGGTGAGAGTGTTGGCTGACAGGGATCAGCCGCCGCTCGTCACCGTCACGTCAAGAAAATTCGGGTGCAGGAACGGCCCGACCTTGAAGCCTTCGACTTCGGGGCGCACCGCGAAGACCCATTCCCAGCCGGGGCTGTAGAGGCCGATGTGCACCGCGTTTTCCATCAGGTACTTGATGACAGCCTGCACCTTTTCGAGCCGCGCGTCGGGGTCGATCGTGGTTCGGGTTTCCTCAAGCATCGCGTCAAGCTCGGCGTTCTGGAAGCCGGTATAGGCGCCCGGCGAATGCCACAGTTGATAGAGGATATCCGGGTCGTACCAGGACCAGGTCATCATGTCGAAAGTGCCGGGGGTGTCGAGGTCCGGGCTCTCGTTCTGCTCTTTTACCCGGGCGTTCATGGTGCCGATGTCCATGATCTCGATCGAGGCGTCGATGCCAACCTGCGCCAGCTGCGACTGGAAGAACTCCGCCAGCTTGTGACGGTTGCCACCGGTCCAGACGAACATGGTCGTTTCCATCGGATTGTCCGGGCCGTAGCCCATCTCGGCCAGCAGCTCCATCGCCTTTTCGGGGTTGTACTCATACCCGTACTGCTTGCAGAACTCCTGATCGTTGCCAAAGACGCCCCGGGCGACGGGGCACCATTCGCGGTTGGTCAGACCACCGTAGATGATGTCGATCGCCATCTGCGGATCGGTGGCATAGGCCACGGCCTGACGGGCGCGGATGTCATCGAAGGGCGGACGCGAGACGGTGAATTCCCAGAAGACGTCCTGACCTGTGTTTTCGGCCACCATGATGTCCAGCTCACCCGCCGACTTGATCGCCTCGATATCGTCGAAGGGCGGCTCGGCGATATGGACCTCGCCGGTGCGCAGCGCGGCCAGACGGGTCTGCGCCTCGGGCACGGTGCGGATCAGCAGCTTGTCGATATGCGGCGCGCCCTTGTTGTCGAAGGGTTCACCGAAATTGACGTAGTCGGGGTTCTTCGACAGGACGATTTCGCTGCCCTTGACCCATTCATCAAGGATGAACGGACCGGTACCGATGGCGGTGGTCGACCCGAAGGTGTCCGCCGTGTTGGTATCGCAGACCATCGAAGAGAAGCTGTCCGCGAGAAACGGCAGGAAGGCACCGAACTTGCTGGCCAGCGTGACCTTGAAGGTCAGCGGGTCGATCACGGAGACATCGGTGATCGGACCCCAGCTGGTCTTGGTCAGGCTGGGCGTATCGCCGAAGGCGCGGTCGATGGTGAACTTGACATCGTTGGCGTCGAAGGCAGTGCCATCATGGCACATGATGCCTTCGTTCAGGGTGAAGGTGTACTCCAGCCCGTCGTCGCTGGCTTCCCAGCTTTTCGCCATATTAGGGCCGGGCGTGCCCTCCATGTCGAAGGCCAGAAGCGTGTCGTAGATCTGGTCCCATACCTGCATCGACAGGGTGCTCGTCGCGCGATGCGGGTCGAGGCTGTCGATATCGCCGTAGCGCGCCCAGACCAGCTCCTGCGCGGATGCAGCCGTCGCGCCAACCGCCATCGCGGCCGTCAGTGCGATCCCCGGCAGGGCCGGTAATCTGCGCCGTCTCTTTCGTGTGTTGTCCATAGTCATCACCTCCGTCGGATCGAGTTTCGTCGCCGCGTTGTGGGGTCGCGACATGAGACAAGCCTCGGGGGGAGCCCCCGGTCGGTGCAAGGAAAAGTTTCACAAATGATTTGCTGTTTTTCAAAAATGACTCTTTTGGCCGAAGGTCACAGATTATTTTCTTCAGTTATGAAATCCGAAGGATCTCATTTGCCACTTTCTTCAGCCCATTGAGAATGGATCGACTCGATATGGTCGAGGCGCGCCTGCGCCGAATCGCCGGTCCGGGTCGCGACGCGGGCACAGAGATAGGTCACCAGACTCAGCGGCGCGGTCATCGACCCAAAGACCGTCGGCCCCTCCGACCGGCCGCGCAGGATCACGTCGGCGCCCCGCTTGTCCCCAGCCGCCAGCGAATTCGTCACGAGGATCACCTTTGCCCCGGCCCGCTGCGACGATCCGATGACATTGCGCAGCTCCGCCGTGCGCCGCCCCACCCCGAAGGCCAGCACCGCGTCCTCGGGGTTGATGGAGGCGAACTCCTCCGGCACCGGGAAGCCGCTGAGCGGGATCATCCGGATATCGGGAAAGACCTTGATCAGCAGCGCCCGCGCGAAAAGCGCCAGCGGATAGCCCTCGCCGAACCCCACGACCCAGAGCTTCGCGGCCCGGCACAATATCTCCACCGCTTCGGACATCTGTTCCGCCGGCAGCGTCTCAAACGTCCGGACAAGGTGCTTCACCTCCGCATCGAGGTATTCGCCGGGCGACAGGAACCCGCCCGACAGCGCCGGAACCTCGGGCCCCGCCGCCCTGGCCGACTTGTTCTCCCGCACCTCGCGCTGCGCGTCGCGATAGCCGCGATAGCCCAGACGCCGGAACAACCGCGCCGCCGTCGCCTTGGACACCCCGGCCTGATCGGCGAGATCGCTTGCCGTGAGATAGCCGATCACGCCGACATCCTCGAGCAGCAGATCCGCCAGCCGCCGCTCCCCCCGGGGCATCTCGTCGTAGGCCGACAGCAGGCGTTGAGCGATGTGGAAGGTGTTCTTCATGATGGCCGCCCCGCAGCTTGATCCCGGTCCTTGATGGGACAGGGTAACGGCTGGATGTGGCCGTCGCCATGCAAAAGCCGCCGGGGGGACGGGACGCTCGGCCCGGATTGGGACCTGGCATTGCCGTGACGCGCCGGAACGCGTGCAACTCCACGGCCGCCGTTTGAGCCGCGCTCCTAAATTCTTTCCGTAAAAAACACACGTGGTGCGAATGAGGGCGTGAAGGTCTTGCCTCTCTTGAGTTTCCATCACGCCGTTTCGCCGAGCGGAATGTTCAAACAACGGTTGGACAGCGCCCCCTGCCACCCCCTGCCCCTGTCTAACCCCGACTACATCTTGACCAAAGTCCGGCGGCCTTCCCTCCAGCACGGTCTTGCGAGACGGCGCTGGAGTGCGTGCAGAGGCTAGGCCCCAGCCCGCCACACAGGGGCTCACCCTTCGCCGGTCAATGCCCTTACCTCGCGCACCAACCAGTGCAAATCCGGATCCGGCACGCCAATTTCCTCCAGATGTGTCGCGGTGTTGTAGAGGTATTCGGTGTTCGGCCCGCGTCCGCCATGCGCCTGCGCGATGATTCGCGCCTGGTCTTCCAGCGGCAGGTGACAATACTGCACATGATGCGGGTCGATCACATAAGACACTGCCTGAACCCGCCGTCCATCTGCCAGGCTCAGGTCCAGACGTTTTTCCAGATAGGCCGAGGATATCAACTCCCGCTCGCGCAGATAGGCCAGCGTCTCGTCCTCGCTGCCAGGTGCCGCGCGCAGCGCCAACCCGTCACAGCTCGCCCCCTCCTGTTCGTCAAGCGCCAGAACCAGACCCGGGGTTTCCTCGGTCCCGCGATGGTGGATCGAATACATGCAGAAACTGCGCGCATAGCCATGCAGCCGTCCCTGCACCCGTTCCGCCACCGGAAAGCCGGGGTTCCACAAAAGAGAGGCGTAGCCAAACACCCAAAGCGTCATCAATCTGGTCCTTCTCGTTGACGGCCTGTAAACACGATCACATGCGGCAGGAAAAGGGGCGGCACCCATGACTCGCTTGATCTTTGTGGTGGCGTCGGTGCTGCTGATTGGCTGGGCGGGGCTCTGGGTTGTCTCGTCGTGGAGCCTGAAACGCGACATCGAAAGCTGGTTCGATGACCGCCGCGCCGAAGGCTGGCAGGCGGAGTATACGGATCTCAGCGTGCGGGGCTTTCCCAGCCGCCTCGACACGACGCTGACCGGCGTGCGGCTGCAGGATGCCGCACGGGGCGTTGGCTGGGACGCGCCGTTTTTCCAGATCCTCGGGCTGACCTACCGGCCCGGTCACCTGATCCTTGTCTGGCCTGAAACCCAGACGCTGACACTGTCCTCAGGCCCTGTCCGCATCGCCAGCACCGGCCTGCGCGCCTCGCTGATCCATGGGGCCGAGGGCCAGATCCTGCGTGCCAATCTTGAGGCAGGCGCGCTCACCATTGGGGGACCGCAGGGCGCACTTGCCTTTGACGGATTGCGCGCCGCCGTCACCAGCATCCCAGGAGCACCCGACCTCTACCGGATTGGCCTCACGACCGACACCTTGGCCACCCCCGATGACACGCCGGTGCCCGGCAACGCAAAGGCGGATGGCCTGCAACTACAGGCCGAGGTCCGTTTCGATCAAGACTGGACCCTCGACGCCCTTTCCGGCCCGCGGCCCCAGCCGCAACAGATTGACCTGCGCAAAGCCGACTACCGGCTCGAAGGTTTGGAATTGATCCTGGCGGGGCAGTTGACCGCCGATGCGCGCGGGCGCGCCAGTGGCAAGGTGACGGTGCATGCGGTGAACGCGCGCAACACGCTGGACCACGCGCGGGACGCTCAACAACTCCCAAAGGGGCTGATCGACACGCTGGAAACCGCCTTGTCGCTGGCCTCCGGACTCAAGGGCACGTCGAACACGCTGGATCTTTCGCTGGATTTCACCGAAGGCCGCGTATCTTTCGGCCTGATTCCCCTGGGAGAGGCGCCGCGCCTGCGCCTGCCCTAAAGGCAGCCCCCTTGCGCACGACCGCCAAGGGGCAGAGAATTCGCGGCATGACTGACACGCTTTTCGCCCGCATCGACGCCGCCCGCGACGACTTGATCTCGCTCACTCAGGACCTTGTCCGCCTGCCCACGCTGAATCCGCCGGGCGCGCTGTACCGAGACATTTGCGAATATCTGCAACGTCGCCTCTCGGCCTCGGGCTTTGCCTGCGAAATGATCCGCGCCACAGGGGCGCCAGGCGACAGTGACCGCTATCCGCGCTGGAATATCGTCGCCCGCCGCGAGGGCACCCGCCCCGGCGACTGCGTTCATTTCAACTCACATATAGACGTGGTCGAGGTTGGGCGCGGCTGGACATATGATCCGTTTGGCGCGGTGCTGGACGGCGACCGGATCTATGGACGCGGCACCTGCGACATGAAAGGCGGGCTGGCCGCGTCGATCATTGCCGCCGAATGTTTCATCGCCGAACATCCGGACTACGCGGGCGCAATCGAGATTTCAGGGACGGCGGACGAGGAAACCGGCGGCTATGGCGGTGTCGCGCATCTGGCCCATATGGGGTTCTTTTCGCCCGACCGGGTACAACACGTCATCATCCCGGAACCGCTCAACAAGGACCGCATCTGCCTTGGCCATCGCGGCGCATGGTGGGCAGAGATCGAGACGAAGGGAGAGATTGCCCACGGCTCGATGCCCTTCCTCGGTGATTGCGCCGTGCGTCACATGGGGGCGGTCATGCGGGCATTCGAGGACCGGCTGTTCCCGTCACTGACAACCCGCGAAACCGCCATGCCCGTCACACCAGAGGCGGCGCGGCACTCCACGCTCAACATCAACTCGATCCACGGCGGCGAGGGGGAACTGGAGGATTTCACCGGCCTGCCTGCGCCCAATGTGCCCGACAGCTGCCGCATGGTGATCGACCGGCGCTTTCTTGTCGAAGAGGCTTATGACGAGGTGCGCGGAGAGGTCATCGCCATGCTGGATGATCTCAAGGCCAGCCGCCCCCGGTTCGACTACGCCCTCCGCGACATAAACCGCATCGATCCGTCGATGACCTCACAAGAGGCCCCGGTGGTCACAACCGTCGCGGCGGCGATCCGCGACGTGTTCGGGCGGGAACCGGGCTATATCGCCTCTCCCGGATCTTACGATCAGAAACACATCGACCGGATCGGGCGGCTGAAGAACTGTATCGCTTACGGGCCTGGCGTGCTGGAACTGGCGCACAAACCCGACGAATGGGTGGGCGTGACGGATATGCTCGACAGCACCAAGGTCATGGCCCGCAGTTTGGAAACGCTGCTGTTGCCAGAGGCGTGACGCCAAAGGGACGGTGGGCGGGGCGTCTTTCGGTGCAGCCGGAACAGCGTCTGCCCGCCGTCACACCGCGATATTGTCGATCAGGCGCACGCCCGCCAACCAGGCCGCCACCAGCAGCCGCGCCGGTTGATTTGGCCGCTCCAACAGTGACAGGTCGTCATTGGCCCGCAGGTCTAGGTATTCGACCTCTGTGAACCCCACCGCTGTCAGTCGCGCCTCAGCCGCAGGGCGCAAGTCAGACGCCACTTGCCCAGCGCGCAACCCCTCTGCCATCTCTTCCAGCGCCTCATGCAATGCCGCCGCTCGCCCGCGCGCCCGGTCCGACAACAACAGGTTGCGTGAGGACATGGCCAGCCCGTCAATCTCGCGGATGGTCGGGCAACCGACGATCTGGCAGGGGAGGTTGAGATCCGCCACCAGCCGCCGCACCACCTGCACCTGCTGCCAGTCTTTTTCGCCAAAAAACGCCTGATCGGCTGAGGTCTGCAGCAGCAGCTTGGTCACCACCGTGGCCACCCCGTCAAAGTGACCGGGCCGATGCGCGCCGCACAGCACATCCGTCAGACCACTGACCGACACGCCCGTCGCAAAGCCACGCGGATACATCTCATCGCCATCCGGCACAAAGATCGCATCGACGGCAAAGCGCGCCAGCTTGGCCGCGTCGTCATGTTCCGTGCGCGGATAGTTCTCATAATCCTCGGGGCTGTTGAACTGCTTGGGGTTCACAAAGATCGTCACGATCACCCGGTCGCAATGCTCTTTTGCCGCCGCCACAAGGCTCAGATGCCCGTCGTGCAGCGCGCCCATCGTGGGCACCGCGCCCACCGTCTCACCGGCGCGCTGCCACGCGGTCGTCAGCTCGCGCAGCTCGGCCACCGACCGGACAATCGGCGCGATCACGCTTTTGGCTCCGGCACCGTATCGCCAAAGACATGGTCCGGCCCTGGAAAGCGGCGTGCGCGCACATCATCGGCATAGGTCGCAATCGCCGTCTCACCATCCGCGCCCAAGGTGGCATAGCGTTTCACGAACTTGGCCTTGAAGGCGGTGAACAGGCCCAGCATGTCATCGACCACCAGTATCTGCCCGTCGCACCCCGCGCTGGCACCAATACCGATGGTGGGGATCGGCACCTCTGCCGTCACCGCGTCGGCAAGGCTTGCCGGCACCTTTTCCAGCACTATGGCAAAGGCCCCCGCCTCTGCCACCGCCATGGCATCCGCCATCAGCGCATCCCCCGCATCACCGCGACCCTGCACCTTGTAGCCGCCCAGCGTGTTGATCGACTGCGGCGTCAGGCCGATATGCGCCATGACCGGCACCCCGCGCTTGACCAGAAAGGCGATAGTTGCGGCCATCTCGACGCCGCCTTCCAGCTTGACCGCCCCGGCCCCCGTCTCTGCCATCAGCCGGGCGGCATTGCGAAACGCCTGCTGCGGGCTTTCCTCATACGACCCAAAGGGCATGTCGATGACCATCATCGCACTGGCCAACCCGCGCGCCACCGCCTGCCCGTGCAGGATCATCATCTCCATCGTGACGCCCAGCGTCGATGGCAGGCCGTGCAGCACCATCCCGACACTGTCGCCCACCAGCACAAAGTCGCAATGCGCGTCCATCATCTGCGCCATGGGCGTGGTGTATGCGGTCAGGCTGACCAGCGGCGTGCCCCCTTTGCGGGCACGAATATCGTCCGGCATCGGCGCTCTTTTCTTTGCGGTCGCGCTCATGGTCTCATCCTCCCCCAAATGTCGCCGCGCAAGGTCCGGAGGCTCAGCCCCCGCATCGCGCAACAAAATTGCGCACCGCCCTAACATTTGCCGCGCCGCAGAACCAGAGCCCTTTTGCAAGCCGCGCTTGATCGCGCGGCCCCAAAGCGCAACACTCATCCCAAAGAAACAGGGAGTTCCACCATGATCCTTCGCCTGACCCTTGCCGCCGCTCTGCTTGGCGGCACGGCTGCACTTGCGCAGCAGACCGATCTGACCCTCGCAATTCAGTTGGAACCGCCGCACCTTGACCCGACTTCTGCCGCCGCCGGGGCCATCGACAGCGTGCTGTATTCCAACGTCTTCGAAGGGCTGACCAGTTTCACCGAAACCGGCGCCATCGTCCCCGGCCTTGCCCGTGAATGGGAGATTTCCGAGGATGGCCTGATCTACACCTTTCATCTGGCTCAGGGCGTGACGTTCCACGACGGCACAACCTTTGACGCCGAAGACGTGAAATTCAGCCTTGACCGCGCCCGTGCAGAGGACAGCACAAACGCGCAAAAGGCGCTGTATACCGGCATCACCGACGTCACCGTCATCGACCCGACAACCGTGCAACTGACGCTGGATGCCCCCAACGGCAACCTGCTGTTCAATCTGGCCTGGGGCGACGCTGTGATCGTCGCCCCCGAGAGCATCGAGGGGATCAAGCAGACCCCAATCGGCACCGGTCCGTTCAAGTTTGATGAATGGCGGCAGGGTGACAGCATAACGTTGGTCCAGAACGCCGACTATTGGGGAGAGGCCCCCTTTCTGACCAAGGCGACGTTCAAGTTCATCTCGGACCCGACCGCCGCCTTTGCCGCCATGATGGCGCAGGATGTCGACGCCTTTTCCGGCTTTCCCGCGCCGGAAAACCTGCCCCAGTTCGAGGGTGACCCACGTTTTGCCGTCATCAAGGGCTCGTCCGAGGGCGAAACCATCCTTGCGATGAACAACAAGCAGCCGCCTTTCGACAACCCGATGGTGCGAGAGGCCCTGTCCCATGCCATCGACCGGCAGGCGATCATCGACGGTGCGATGTTCGGTCTTGGCACCCCCATCGGCACGCATTTTGCCCCGCATAACCCCGACTACGTCGATTTGACCGGGCTGTCGGTCTATGACCCTGACCGCGCGCGCATGCTGCTGGTGGATGCAGGATATGCCGAAGGGTTCACGACCACGCTGAAACTGCCGCCGCCCTCCTATGCCCGGCGCGGCGGTGAAATCATCGCCTCACAGCTGCGCAACGTCGGCATCGAGACGGAGATCACCAATCTGGAATGGGCGCAATGGCTGGAAGAGGTGTTTCGCGGCAAGGATTTCGGCCTGACGATTGTCAGCCACACGGAACCCTTCGACATCGGCATCTACGCCCGGCCCGATTACTACTTTCAGTATGACAACCCAGAGTTTCAGGCCCTGATGAAGCTGCTCAACGCCACCACGGACCCCGCCGCGCGCTCTGACATGCTGGCCGAGGCACAGACGATCATCGCGCAGGATTACGTCAACGGCTACCTGTTCCAACTGGCCTTCCCGACGGTGGCGGATGCGCGGCTCGAAGGGCTGTGGCCAAATCAGCCGACGCAGGCCAATGACCTGACCAAGGTGCGTTGGACGCAGTAACCCGCTGCATGACTGTTTGAAAACCAGACCCTTTTTCCCCGTGAAAGAGGGTCTTTTCGTTGGCTGTTCAAAACCTTCTCAGACGCGGCGGAGCCGTGTTAGACTTGGGTAACTTCATCGCAGAGGACCATTGAGCATGACCAGACCCTGGCCCGCGCCACCCGTGTTTTCTGTGTTCCGACTTTTGCTTTGGATGGGCGGCGCACTTGCCCTTTTCATTGTCCTGTCCGACATGGCACAGGCCGCCACCGTCCGCGAGGGACAGGAACCCTGCGCCTTTGTCATCGACGGCCCGATTGCCAATGGGGATTTTGAGGCATTGTCAGCCTTCAAGGGCGACGCCGAATTCTGGTCGCAGACGGGTTACGGGTTCGATCCGATCCTGTGCCTGAACAGCGAAGGCGGCAGCCTGTCCGAAGGTGCAAGAATTGCACGCTTTGTCTATGACCATGGGCTCCAGACCCGCGTCGGCGATGGCAGCATCTGCTATTCGGTCTGCGCCATCATCTTCATGATGGGCAACAAACATGCCGGCCCGACCACCGTCGAAGAGAACCGCATTCTGCATGTCGGCGGCGATCTCGCCTTTCACAGCCCGTCCATTGTCATCGACGGGGCGCAAAGCTACGGCGCACGGGAGTTGAAACAGGCGTATTCGCTGGGCATCGAAAGCATCCTGAACATCGTCATCATCGCCAATTCCCAGCGGCCTTTCGAATCCGGCGCCATGATGCATCCCGGCCTGATCCGGGGCCTGCTGGAAACGCCTGCAAACCAGTTGTACCACATTCGCACGATTGAACAGGCGCTCAGCTGGGACATCGGGCTGGAGGGCGTGCCGGAACACCTGCCGCAATTCTCCATTCAGCGTCAGATGGTCTGCGAAAACGGGTTGATGCGGGGCTTCCGGCGTCCTTCGGAAATCTATGAACTCAGCAGCAACAATTTCATGACCTCTGGTGTGTTCGATCTGAGGCCGCTGAACGGTTCGGCGGAATATCGGCTGCTGCCGGACTACGGTCCCGTCGAACTGGAAGAGGGGATTGTCTATGGATACCGTTACTGGACGCTTCCTGTAGAATGCCGCGTCCAACTAGACGGACGCAGCGTCAGGGTCTGCGGAAACGACAGCAGTTTCGATCACGCGATCGGTGACTGCCAGGCTGATCGTTTCGTCACATTGCCGCACTACGCCCGATACCACCCAATGACGGAATTCAACGCGCTTTGGCAAACCGGGATCGCGGCGGATGTCTTGCGCTCTGCTCATTGCACGCTGCGCTTGGCATCGGGTCCGGCGGTGCGCAACGAACCCTGCACACAGGCCATCGACGTGATGGAACGCGCCGGTCGCAAATTCGCCAAACACACCCTGCATTGGGACAGCGGAGACCGCACCGTGATAGAGATCGCCGCCACCCCCTATTTCAATGACCCCGTAGCGCCAGAGATTTACCGGATCGACGGGGTTGCCGCCACGCCGCATGACGACAGCAGCACCTGTCTCAAAAGTGTCGGAACGGGCAACACCATCTGTGTCACCGACAGATGACCGCGCCCCGCAACGATATCCCCGGCTTCACCCCCGCCCAGGACACCTTCGACGGCCAGAGCATCGCCTACGAAATCGGCGGCTCTGGCCCGCCCCTTCTGCTGCTGCACGGCTTTCCCCAGACCCGCGCCATGTGGGCCGAGGTGGCGCCGCTGCTGGCGCAGGATTTTACCGTCGTCTGTCCAGATCTGCGCGGCTACGGCGACAGCAGCAAACCAAGGGGTATGGAAAACTACAGCTTTCGGGAAATGGCGCGCGATCCATTCAATCTGATGCGCCATCTCGGGTTTAACAGCTTTCACCTCGCTGGACACGACCGGGGCGCCCGCACCGCCCACCGCATGGCGCTGGACGCGCCCGATGCAGTGCGCTCTCTCACAGTCATGGACATCATCCCGACCCATCTGCTGTTGAACGATCTCACCTACCAAGTCGCCAAGGCCTACTATCACTGGTTCTTTCTGTCACAGCCGGAACCGTTTCCCGAAACCATGATCGCCGCCGACCCGGACGCCTACTACCAAAGCTGCCTGCTGGGCTTTGGCAAGGCGACGCTGGCCGATTTCAAAACGGCACAGCTGGCCGCTTACCGCGCCGCATGGGCGGACCCCGAGTGCCGCCGTGCCATGTGTGACGACTACCGCGCCGCAATCGAGGTGGATTTTGCCCTAGACGCCGCCGACCTGAACCGGCGTGTCACCTGCCCCGCACTTGTCCTCTACGGGGCCGACGGCGCGATGGCGCGCGCCTATGACGTGCCTGCCACTTGGGCCGACCGGCTGTCCGACATGACCGCCCAGGCCATCCCCGGCGGGCATTTCTTTGTCGACCAGTCGCCACGACAAACCGCCGAGGCTCTGCGCGGCTTCCTCAGCCCGTGACCACTGGACGCCCGCCCTGCCCGCTCATACGGTGCCGCCCATGCTGGCCTATCTGACCCGACGCCTGACCTCGCTGATCCTCAGCCTCATCGCCGCCTCTGCGGTGATCTTCCTCGTGGTCGAGGTCGCCCCCGGCGACCCGGCCAGCTATATGCTGGGGATCAACGCCCAACCCGAAACCGTCGCCGCCCTGCGCGACGAACTGGGCCTCGATCAGCCGAAAATCCAGCGATACCTGTCCTGGGTCGGCGGCATGCTGACGGGCGATTTCGGCCTGTCCTACACCTATCGCACCCCGGTGGCCGAGATGATCGCCACCCGGCTCTGGATCTCATTGCCCCTGGCGCTGTATGCGCTGACGCTGGCAATCCTGCTAGCCTTTCCGGCGGGGTTGATCGCCGCCGCCACGCGCGGGCGCGCGCCCGATTTCGGCGTCATGGCGTTTTCGCAGTTGGGCGTGGCGATCCCGAATTTCTGGTTTGCCATGCTACTGGTGCTGGGCTTTGCGATCACATGGCGGATCTTTCCCTCTGGCGGCTTTCCCGGCTGGGACAACCCGTTGCAGGCGATCCGCGCCCTGACCCTGCCCGCCGTGGCGCTTGCCTTGCCGCAGGCCGCCATCCTTGCCCGCGTGCTGCGCTCATCCCTGATCGACACATTGGGCGAGGATTACATTCGCACCGCCCGCGCCAAGGGGCTGACCCGGCGGCAAACGCTGTGGCGGCACGGGGTGCGCAATGCGCTGATCCCGGTGCTGACCATCATCGGGCTGCAATTCTCCTTTCTGATCGCAGGCGGCATCATCATCGAACAAGTGTTCTATCTGCCCGGCCTTGGGCGGCTGATCTTTCAATCCATCAGCCAGAGAGACCTGATCGTCGTTGAATCGGCGGTCATGCTGCTGGTCTTTGCCGTGATCCTCGTGAACTTTCTGACCGACCTTGCCTATGCGCTGACCGATCCGCGGTTGCGCAAGGGATGAGCCGCAACCTGATCCTTGGCGGCGCGCTGACCGCGCTGTTTCTGGGCGCGGCGGCGCTGTCGTTTCTCTGGACGCCCTACGACGTCACGGCGCTGGACATCCCGGCCCGCCTGCAACCGCCGGGCGGCGCGCACCTGTTGGGCACCGATCATTTCGGGCGGGACATCCTGTCGATGCTGATGGTCGGCGCGCGCACCTCGATTGCCGTGGCGCTGGTGGCGGTGGGCATCGGAATCACGATTGGCGTGCCGCTGGGCCTTGCCGCCGCCAGCCGCGCGGGCGGCTGGATGGATGAGCTGATCTCACGCTCTGCCGACCTGATCTTTGCCTTTCCCAGCCTTGTCATCGCCATCCTGATCACCGCCGTCTTTGGCCCCGGCGCGCTGAACGCGATCCTTGCCATCGGGATATTCAACATCCCCGTCTTTGCCCGTCTCGCCCGTGGCGCCGCGCTGAGCCTATGGACGCGTGAGTTCATCCTTGCCGCCCGCGTGGCGGGTAAGAACCGCACCCGGATCAGCGCCGAACACATCTTGCCCAACATCGCCAACCTGTTGATTGTGCAATGCACCATCCAATTCTCGCTGGGCATCCTCGCCGAGGCTGGGCTGAGTTACGTCGGCCTTGGCGCGCAGCCGCCCATCCCCTCATGGGGCCGGATGCTGGCCGACGCGCAAACGCTGGTATCGCTGGCCCCCCATGTGGCGCTGATCCCCGGTCTGACGATTGTCTTCATGGTGTTGGGGCTGAATCTGCTGGGCGACGGGCTGCGCGATCATTTCGACCCGCGCCTGAGGGTCTTGCGCACATGACCGCCCCACTTTTGACGATTGATGCCCTGTCGGTCACCATTCACGGCAAACGCATTCTGGACACGATCGACCTGACCATCGCCCCCGGCGAGATCGTCGCCCTGACCGGCGAATCCGGGTCCGGCAAATCGATGACCGCGCTTGCCACCATGGGACTTTTGCCGCAGGTCGCGCAGGCGACGGGGCAGATCTCTCTTGACGGGACAGACCTGCTGACCCTGCCGGAACGCAGGCTGTGCGCGGTGCGCGGCAATGACATCGGCATGATCTTTCAGGAACCGATGACCGCGCTCAACCCGGTGCAGACCATCGGCGCGCAGGTGGCCGAAACCATCCTGCAGCACAGCCCCCGCACACCGCGTGCCATGGCACGGGACAAGGCCCGCGAGGCGCTGCACCGCTGTGGTCTGGATCTGCCGTTGACGCGCTATCCACATGAACTGTCCGGCGGCCAACGTCAGCGCGTGGTCATCGCCATGGCCATCGCCCTGCGCCCCCGCCTGCTGATCGCGGATGAACCGACCACGGCGCTGGATGTCACGACACAGGCGCAGATCCTCGACCTGTTGCAGGATCTCACCCGGACAGAGGGCATGGCCCTGATGATGATCACCCACGACCTTGCCGTGGTGGCAAACATGGCCCATCGCATCGCTGTGATGCAGACCGGGCGCATTGTCGAATCCGGTCCCACCGCGCAGGTCCTCAGCCAGCGCACTCACCCCTATACGCGCGCCTTGTTCGAGGCCTCCGACCACCGGCCCCACCTGCCGCCACGCCCCGACAACGGCCCACTGTTGCACGCGCAGGGTGTCACCTGCACTTACCCGCTGCCCCGCCCGGGGCCCTTTGCCAAGCGCCCCAGCTTTACCGCCGTGCGCGATGTGAGCTTTCACATCGGGCGCGGCGAACGGGTCGGCCTGGTGGGGGAAAGCGGATGCGGCAAATCCACCCTGACCCGCGCGCTGCTGGGTCTGACCTCTATCGCAGAGGGGACCATCACGCTGGGCGGCAAAGCGGTCTTTACCGACCACAGGCCCAATCTGGCGGTGCGTCGCCGCATTCAGGTGGTGTTTCAGGACCCCTACGGCAGCTTCAACCCCCGCCACCGCGTTGCGCGCCTGATCACCGAACCGTTTCATCTGCTACCCGATCCGCCGCAGGGCACCGCCCGGGACACCGCCGTCGCCGAGGCGCTGACCGCCGTCGGCCTGTCTCCCGATGATGCACACAAACACATCCACGCCTTTTCCGGCGGCCAGCGCCAGCGCCTTGCCATCGCGCGGGCGCTGATCATCCGGCCCGACCTGATTGTCTTTGACGAGGCGGTGTCGGCGCTGGATGTCCGCGTGCGGGCGCAGATCCTTGACCTGATGGCAGATCTCAGTGCCTCTTACGGGTTGGCGTATCTGTTCATCAGCCATGATTTGTCCGTGGTGCGTGGCGTGACTGACCGGATCATGGTCATGCGCGCGGGCCGCATCGTTGAGAAAGGCCCGACAGAGCAGGTCTTTACCGCCCCCCGGCACGCCTACACCAGAACCCTGCTGGACGCCGCGCCGCATCTGCCCGCGTCACCTGGCGGCGCGTAACGTCCGGTTCCGGACGCCGTTCCGTACCAACGGCCAGCTCCAGCCATCGCCCCCTTCCATAGGTTGCAAATCGCTGGACCTTCGCGCCGGGACACCGCAGGATGCGCCCAAAAAGGGAGGGTTACATGCGTTTCGAAAACCGCCATGCGGTCGTCACTGGCGGCGCTTCGGGCATTGGCGCGGCCATTGCCCAACGCCTTGCCGCCGAGGGCGCACAGGTCACCATCTGGGACATCAGCAAGGCCAATCTCGCGGCCTTTGACGGGATGAAAAACACCCGTACCCGGCAGATCGACGTCACCGACCCAGAGGCCGTGACCGCTGCCATGGGCGAGGATCAGGCCGCCATGGGCGGGCTGGACACGCTGGTCTGTTCGGCGGGCATCACCGGGCCCAACACCACCGTCATCGAATACCCCACCGATGCTTGGCGACAGGTTTTCGATCTCAACGTCAACGGGCTGTTCTATTGCAACCGCGCGGCGGCGGCGCTGATGCGGCCCGCTGGCTTTGGCCGGATCGTCAACATGGCCTCCATCGCGGGCAAGGAGGGCAACCCCAATGCCTCGGCCTATTCGGCGTCCAAGGCGGCGGTGATCGGGCTGACCAAGTCGCTGGGCAAAGAGCTGGCCGATACGCGCATCACCGTCAATGCCATCGCCCCCGCCGCCGTGCATACCGCGATCTTTGACCAGATGAGCGACGAGTTCATCGCCTACATGAAATCCAAGATCCCGATGGGCCGCTTTGGCACGATCGAAGAGATCACCGCCATGGCCTGCTGGCTCGCGTCGGATGAGGCGAGCTTTGCCACCGGCGCGGTCTTTGACCAGTCCGGCGGGCGGGCGGTCTACTAGGGAGGACACCATGAGATTGCAGGGCAAACGCGCCATCGTCACCGGCGGCGGATCAGGCTTTGGCGCGGGTATCGTGACCCGCTTTGCCGCCGAGGGCGCGCAGGTGGTGATTGCCGACATCAATTTTGAGAACGCGCGCGAGGTGGCGCAGGACACCGGGGGGCATGCGCTGCACGCCGATGTTTCTGATCCGGCCAGCGTGACCAATCTGGTGGCCGAGGCCAACGACCTGATGGGGGGCATCGACATCCTTGTGAACAACGCGGGCATCACCCATCTGCCCGCCTTGATGGAGGACGTGAGCGAGGAGGACTTTGACCGCGTCTTTGCCGTCAACTGCAAGTCGGTCTACCTGATGGCCCGCGCTTTGGTGCCTCAGCTTAAGGGGCAAGGATCGGGGGCGATCCTGAACGTGGCCTCGACGGCGGGGGTGTCGCCGCGGCCCAAGCTGAACTGGTACAACGCCTCAAAAGGCTGGATGAACACGGCGACCAAGACGATGGCGGTGGAACTGGCGCCCTCGGGCATCCGGGTCAACGCCCTCAATCCTGTGGCGGGCGAGACGCCTTTGCTGGCCAGCTTCATGGGGGAGGACACGCCGGAGATGCGGGCGAAATTTCTGGCGACCATCCCGCTGGGACGGTTCTCGACCCCGCAGGATCTGGCCAATGCGGCGCTGTTCTTGTGCTCGGACGAGGCGGATATGATCACCGGGACCTGTCTGGAGGTGGATGGGGGGCGGTGTATTTAGGGTGTCCACGCGTGGACAGCGTGGCGCCTGTGTAAAATCAATGGGTTACAGAGACGAATTTACGGACTCTTTATACTTTGGGGCCTCCCAACCGGTCTGGAGGCCCCTAAATTCTCGGAATGCCAATGGCGTTTTTGCATGGAGCAGACCGGTGCCAGATGCCTACCGGGACGGGTTCGATTGGTTTGCAAGGCGTGCAGACGCTCATCCAGATGGAATACGTGTCCGCCCCCTCTCAGAAGTGCACAAGGTTCGGCTGTATAGGGCGGAAAGTGTGAATTCGCTGCGCGCTCTATAAACGGCCGCTGTGTGAACAAAGCGGCCTACCGATGCATCGCACGTGCATAACGCTTTCGTGAGTTGCCCTGCATCACGGCTTGGGTCATCGATTCAAACATGTCGAGGCGGTTCATCTTTGCCATACTTGGCCTTTTGGCGGGCCTTTCGGTCATGATCTCTCCGGTCGTGGCCCAGGCTGCGTTCGGGCAGGCGGGATGTGGCATCGCTGAACTCGCCACAATGCCCGCTCATGCATCGGGCGGGCATATGACACATGCCGATCACGGCCTATTCGGGCATATCATCGCGGAAAATGAGGGCACGACCTGCTGTGACATGGTCTGCTCTGTCGATTTGCCAGTGCAGATCGGCGAGCGCCCGACCACCCTTCGCGAAGCGACTCTGCCCCTTGCTTGGGATAGCAGATCGCCGGTTAAACAGGCAGGCCCGCATGGTCTGAGGCGACCACCAAAGGTCTGATCATCGTGCATCGCGGGCGCAACTTGCGCCGTTGCCTTTAATCCCTTCGGAGCCATTCCATGAAATATCGTATTGCGGCCCTCGTGCCGCTGGCGCTTGCGGGCTGTACCCAGCCGCTTGCGTTGCCTGACGGTGGTGCGCTGGTCCGTGCCGCCGACCCCAAACTGGTGGCGCCTGTGCCGCCTGGTCCAGCCGTCGCATACACCGCGCATACCATCGCCGAGCCGCTGGACTGGCGCCAATTGAACGACGCCCAAGCGCCCGGAGGTGGGACATGAGCGCGCGTTTTCTGGGTATGGCCTCGCTGGTCCTTCTGGCCGCCTGTGCCGATCAGGCCGTGGTGGACAAGGCGTCGGAGCCGCGTGCCGGGTTTGCCTTTGTTGCGGACGGTACGAAACGGTCGACCGGGGTCAGCGCCGCTTGGGTGCAGACCGCATCCGAGGTCGCCGCGCACGAGGCCCGCGCCAAGGCGCTAGTCGCGGGAAAGACCATCTCCGCCGAGACTGCGATACAGGTCGCCTTGATGAACAATCGCGGCCTACAGGCGGCCTACGCCGAGTTGGGCCTGTCCGCGACCGATCTGTGGGAGACCGCGCTTGGCCCGCGTCCCAGCCTTGAGATCGGGATCAGCGGCATCGGCGAAGCAGGACTGGTGCGCTCGGTCGAGGCGGCGGTGACGGGGGCAATCCTTGACCTTGCCACGCAAAAACCGCGCACTCGGCTGGCCGAGACGCGCTTTCGGCAGGCGCAGATGATGGCTTTGGCCGAAACCGTTGCGCTGGCCGCCGAGACGCGCCGTGCCTGGATCGACGCCGTTGCCGCCTTCGAAACCGCATCGTTGATCGGGCGTGCGCAGGGCACTGCCGAAGCAGCGTCAGAGCTCGCCGCCGAACTGGGGCGCACCGGGGCGATGAACCGGGCGGATCAGGCGCGCGAGCATGTCTTTACCGCCGAACTGGCGGCCGAACGCACCGAGGCGCGGCTGGAGGCGCAACTGGCCAAGGAAAAACTGACCCGGTTGATGGGGCTCTACGGCACAGGAACCGACTACTATGTGCCCGACCGCCTGCCTTCGCTGCCCGGTCGCAGACCCGGGCGCAGCGACGCGGAACGTCTGGCCCTTGAACATCGCACCGATCTGGCTTTCGGCAAGCTGGAGCTTGAGGCCATTGCGCAACAATATCGGCTGGACACGCAGACGCGCCGCCTGTCCTCGGCAGATCTTACCGCAGGGGTGGACATCGAGCGGAGCGATACCCGCGAAACCGAAGCCTCACCCGTATTGGAGGTGGGGTTTGAAATCCCGCTCTACGACGCAGGGCCGCTGACCTCGCGCCGGGGCGCTCTGGAATACAGCCGCGCCGCCCATGCGCTGGCCCAGCAGGCGGTCAATGCACGGTCCGAGGCGCGCTCGGCCCATGCGGCCGTCACCGGCACCTACAACATTGCCCGCCACTGGCGCGACGAGGTGCTGCCCTTGCGCCGGGAAATCGACCGCGAGGCGCTCAAATCCTACAACGGGATGCTGACCTCGACCTTTGACCTGATCGCCGACGCGCGCGATGGGCTGGAGGCGCAACTGGCGACCGCAGAAGCCAAAGCCGCCTATTGGCGCGCAGAATCCGATCTGAAAACCGTCATCTGGGGACCAATCCCGGGAGGTGCCGAATGAACCGCCGTCAATTGCTGACCGGAGGCGCGGGGGCTGTGCTGGCCTCGGCTGCCGCCGCCGAAACCCGTTTCCGCGACCTGCCCGAGGCTGCCTTTACCGACAGCCCCTACACGCAGGTGCCAGACCGGCCCATGACCGGGCTGGAGTATAACCCGGTGGTGACGCTGAACGGCTGGTCCCTTCCTTGGCGGATGAACGGCAACGTCAAGGAATTCCACCTTGTCGCGGAACCCGTGGAACGGATCATGGCCGATGGCATGATGGCGCGGCTTTGGGGCTATAACGGCCAGTCCACCGGCCCGACCATCGAGGCAGTCGAGGGCGAGCGGGTGCGCATCTACGTCACCAACCGCCTGCCGGAACACACATCGGTGCATTGGCACGGGCTGATCCTGCCTTCGGGGATGGACGGCGTCGGCGGGCTGTCCCACCCCGCGATCCCGCCGGGCAAGACCTTTGTCTACGAGTTCGACCTGACCAAGTCCGGCACCTTCATGTATCACCCGCATGCGGATGAGATGGTGCAGATGGCGATGGGCATGATGGGCCTGTTCATCGTGCACCCGCGCGACCCGGCCTTCATGCCGGTGGATCGGGATTTTGCCTTTCTGCTGGCGGCGTATGACATCGATCCGGGCACCTATGTCCCAAAGGTCGCCGAGATGACCAACTTCAACATGTGGACGTGGAACAGCCGGATCTTCCCCGACATCGACCCGCTGGTCGTGAACAAGGGCGACCGGGTGCGGGTGCGCTGCGGCAACCTGACGATGACCAACCACCCGATCCACATGCACGGCTATGACTTCGAGGTTACCTGCACCGATGGCGGCTGGGTGCCGAAGTCGGCGCGCTGGCCGGAGGTCAGCATCGACATTCCCGTGGGCGCCATGCGCGCCTATGAGTTCGACGCAATCCACGAAGGCGACTGGGCGATCCATTGCCACAAGTCGCACCACACGATGAACGCCATGGGCCATGACCTGCCGACCTTCATCGGAACGGACAAGCGCCGTCTGACCCAGATGATCCGCCGACAGCAGCCGGGCTACATGCCGATGGGCACCGCCGGCATGGCGGATATGGGTGAGATGTCGATGGAACTGCCCGACAACACCATCCCGATGATGACCGGCTGGGGGCCGTATGGCCCTCTGGAAATGGGCGGCATGTTCAGCGTGGTGAAAGTCCGCGAGGGCATCGCCCCCGACCATTACTCTGACCCTGGCTGGTATGTGAATCCGCCCGGAACACAGGCCTGGGAATGGACGGGCGAACTGCCCGAATTTGCCCGCGCCGAGGGGCCCGCCACGCAGGTCCCCCCGAAATCCCACCTCAACCACGATCACTGACGCAACAAAGGAAACCGCGCTATGAAGTTGATTTACGCTTTGACCCTTGGTCTGATGACCGCCACCGCTGCGCTGGCGCAGGAGGGCATGCCGCAAAGCCAAGGGACGATCACCAAGATCGACACCAAGTGGAAGAAAGTGACCATCGACCATGGTCCGCTGGAAAACCTCGACATGCCTGCGATGAAGATGGTCTTTGGCTATGCCGATGGCATGATGGACGGCCTCACCGAGGGCACGAAAGTCCTGTTCGTCGCGGGCCGTGTAAACGGCAAACTGACCGTGACCGAGATCACGGCAGAGTGATCGCGATGTGATGCCGGCGCGGCCCTTCGGGGCCGTTCCCTTGCGCGGGATCAAGGCAGCGCTGTTGTGACGGGAGCAGGATCGACCCTGTGGAAACCGACAGGAGAACCCGATGAAACGCCTTGTTTTTCCAATGATCCTTGTTGCCGGGCCCGCGCTGGCAGACCGGGGTGACGGCTATGGCTACATGATGGATGGCTACGGATACGGGATGAGCATGATGTTCGGCCCGATCCTGTGGCTGATCGTGCTGGGCCTTGTCGTGGCCGGGGTGATCTGGTTCGTCCGGCGCACCGATACCGGTCCGAAGCAGCGCGCCGGGGATGCCATGGCCGAGCTGGACATGCGCCTTGCCCGGGGCGAAATCGACGCAGAGGATTACGCCGCGCGGAAAAAGCTGCTGGCAGGCTGAGCGTTTGGCGATACCCGCGCCCCGCTTTGAACGAGGCGCGGGTGTGTCACTTGCGGTACTTGGAATGGCAGGCCTTGCAGGTCCCGCCCAATTGCCCCAATGCCGGGCCAAGACCGGCTTGCGCCGAAACCGTCCCGATCAACCCTTCGGCGGTGGTTTCCGCGGCCGAAGCGAGGTGCGCAAAGTCCTCCCAGTCCTTCCAGATCGCGGGCAGCGCCTCGGATTTGGGATCGTCGGCGCGGGTTTCAAACAGCGACCCGATCTGCGCCGATTGCGCGGCGATTTCGGTCAGGGCATCGTTGGCTGCCGAGGCGTCGAACGCCGCTTCGCCCTTGGCCATCGCGCCGATGATCTTCATCTGGTCGCCGATCGTCTTCATGACCTCCATCCGCGCCATGACGTCTTTGTTCTTAACCCCGCCATGCGCAAGTGCGGCAGTGCCGAGGGCAACCAATGCCACGGCGAAGACTGTCTTTTTCATTGTCCTGTTTTCCTTTGTCTTGAAGAGTTTCATGCAACGTCGATCCACGTATTCATGCCAGAGGCGGCATGGGCCAGCATGTGGCAATGCATCAGCCACTTGCCGGGATTGTCGGCGGTAAAGGCAATGTCGAGCGGCGCGTTCGGGACGGACAGGATGGTGTCGCGTAGCGGGCCCATGGTGCCATCGGCGCGGACCTCTCGGAAATGCATGCCGTGCAGGTGCATGGCGTGCGGAAACGCCGTGCGGTTGGTCAGCCTGACCCGCGCCACCTCACCGCGTTTCAGCGCCGCGAAAGGCGTGTCGGACAGCCCGGCCTGACCGGACAGCGCCCAGAATTGCCCCTGTGCGATCAGCGCACGAAAGCCCAGGCGTTCGCCCTGATAGGTGGCGCTGTCCATGCCTGCCATGGCGCCGCCCTCCATCACCATGTCGAAGGTGCGTGCGTTTGCCAGGTCCGGACGCGCGGTGTTCGGGTTCGCGGGCAGCGGCGCGGGGGCGGTGTCGCGCGCGGCGCGCGTGCCGGTGAGGGTCACCTCGACCAGGGCCTCCCACGCATCGCCATCGAGCGACATCAACAGCCCCGCCGGGCCGTCGGTCGCGGTGATGTCGACGATCAGGTCGATACGCTGCGCCGAGGCCAGGACGATCTCGCCGCTGACCGGTTCTGGCGCGTCCAGAGGCATCCCGTCCAGCGCGACGGTCCAGCCGGTCATGCCCTCCAGCTTCAGGCCGAAGATGCGGGCATTGGCGGCGTTGATCAGCCGCAGGCGCAGGCGCTCTCCCGTTTCGGCCTGCATCGCATGGGCATACTGGCCGTTCACCCCGATCAGGTTTCCGGTGCGCCCGCCGTGGCTCATCATCATCGGGTGGGCGAAAGGTTCGGCAAACAGGCCGGTCTCCGGGTCGAGCAGCCAGTCGTCCAGCATCAGCACCTCGTCGCGGTCCACATCCGGTGGTGTCGCCTCATCCACGATCAGGACACCGGACAGGCCGCGCGCGACCTGCTCCATCGAGCTGGTGTGCGCGTGATACCAATAGGTTCCGACATCGGGCACGGCAAAGTCGTAGTCGAAGGTCCCGCCCGGCGGCACGGCGTCCTGCGTCAGGCCCGCGACCCCGTCCATGGCGTTGGCGATGCGGATGCCGTGCCAATGCACGCTGGTCGGCACGTCCAGATCGTTGACCAGCCGCCGGGTCACGCTCCCACCTTGGGGCACACGGATCAACGGGCCGGGAATGGTGCCGCCATAAGACCAGACCTCGGTCGCGGGGTAGCCGTCGGGGGCGAGCTGGACTGTGGCCTTTTGGGCGGTCAGCACGTCTGGTGCGGCCAGCGCGGGGCGGGCCAGCGCCAGCCCTGTGGCACCGGCCAACCCGGCGCAAAAGGCCCTGCGGTGAAGGTCCATGCGCATCTCCTCAGTTGATGCCATTGGTGCGCTGAAGCTCGCGCACATAGTTTACGATCCCGGCAACATCGGCCTGGGTCAGCCCGTCTTGTGCCGGCATGTCGCCGAATCGCCAATGATGCGCCCGCACGCCGTTCTGCACCGCGAGGACAAAGGATATGTCGCCATGGTGGCTTGGCTCATAGATCTTGTGCACCAGTGGAGGGCCAAACCCCACCTTGCCCGCAGCATCCTGCCCGTGGCAGGCCGCACACACCGCGTCAAACGCGTTCTTGCCGATCTCGGCCTCGGCGCTCAGCGTTTCGGGCAAGGTGACCTCGACCATGGGGACGCCTTGAACGGGCGGGGCCTTGACGGTCTCTTCGGGGGGGCCGCCGCGCGTCAGGAAATAGCCTCCTGCGGCGATGACAAGGGCAGCGCCCCCCGCAATCAATTTCGTTTTCATGATATGTCCTGTGTCGCGCGCCCTGCGAGCTGCGCTGATCCTCGATTATGGCGGCCCTGCCGCCGACAACACAAAGGGTCAGGCAATCAGGCGCGGGGGCGGCAGATCGATCCGCGGGCGAATTCCGTTCGCCAGGTTTGCGCCAACGGGATCATGCGGCTCGCCCTGCGGTGCGATCATGGCGGGCAATACCGCCGAGCCGAGCATCACCATCGCGCCACAGCCCGTGACATGCGGGCAATCATGGTCGACGCCCGGCCCACCAGCGGTCTCAGGGCAGTCGGGACAGCCCGTCATATGGTCCGACATCGTCACGCCCGACACATCATGCGCCGCTGCCGCCCCGGGAAGGCTCAGCACGGCCAGCAAGCCGGTCAGGACAAGAACGAGGATCAGGCGCATCGGCTCTCCGCTTTGGAATGTGGCAGAGAGTGCGGCAAAGCGTGCGGTGGGGTCAAGCACCTCCTGTTCACGGATCGGACAGGTCAGCCAATCAGCGCCTTGCTGCCCATCCACAGCCCCATGACGATCATCATCAGATTCTCGGTCAGTGACACGAAGCCCAGCGGCACGTTCGACGATCCGCCGACGCAGGCGCATGTCAGCTCGCGCTTGTCGATATAGACAGCCTTGAACACGCTGACGGCGCCCACCGTGCCGATGAACAGCGCCACAGGGGCCGACAGCCATGTCAGCGCGCCCGCCGTCATCAGGATGCCCGCCAGCGCCTCGCCAAAGGGGTAGACCTTGCCGTAGGGCACCCAGCGTCGAGCCAGCAGGTCGTAGTTCAGGAACATGGTCGAGAAACTTTCGACATCCTGCAGTTTCTGGATCGCGAGGATCGTCATGGAAAGAGAGATGAACCATTCCAGCGCGCGCAGCGTCAGGACGGTGCCGTATTGGTGCCACGACAGCCCCAACGCCAGCAGCGCCGCGACGGAGAAGATCGCGATCACCGGCTGGTAGCTGATGTCGCTCTGCGACTCCTTCGGCGGGTCGAGATCGAAATGCACGCGCAGGTCGTCGTACCCGCCGATGCGTTCCCCATCGATGAAGGTCTGCGGCGTCGTTTCGACCCCGTGTTTTTTCATGAAGGCGTCGGTTTCCTCGCGCGTCGTCAGGTGGTGGTCCTCCACGGTGTAGCCATTGCGTTCCAGAAGGTCCTTCGACTTCAGGCCAAAGGGGCAAAGGTGGTCGGGCATGACCATCCGGTACAACATGGCGGTTTGCGTTGTGTCGTTGGGCATCAGGAGCCTCCTTCGCATCGATACTGGCCGCGGAAGCCAGCGGAATAACCCTGTTCGGCGGTGACGATCATGTCGGACAGGTCGTCTCCTTCGCGCAATTCGGCGCTCAGCGGGCCGTCGATGAATTGCATGGCACCGTCGCTGTCGGCCCGATCGAGCCGCACAAGGTCGCCGCTGATCTTCATCACGGCGGCATCTGGGCCGACGGCCAGAACGGCGGGGCTGGACGCGGTGTAGGTGAACACGCAGGTGGCGCCATCGGGCAGGCCTTTGGTGATCTCGGCCTCGGTCAGGAATTCGGGATCGACGGTGGCGACGACCTCGGTTTCCAGCGCGCCGGCGGCGCTTTGGACCTGTGCTTCGGGGGCGGCGTCATTCGGCTCGGCCTCGCCACGGGCCGAAATGTCGGCGATCAGATAACGCATCTCGGCGATTTCCTTGTCCTGCGCATAGACGATGGCCTCGGCCAGTTTCGCGACACGCGGATCGGTGATCTCGGCCCGGGACGACGTCATGATGGCGATCGAATGGTGCGGGATCATCGCCCGCATGAAGGAGCGGTCCTGCACCGTGACCTGACTGCGCACCAGCCAGAGCGACAGCGCAAAGACCACGACGGACCCCACGAAGATGCCCGCGTTCAGGGCCGTGTTGGTGTACATCGACAGCATGAAGGACAGCATGACGAATGCCATCGCCGCCCCCATCAGCAGTGCCATCCAGGCCCGTGTTTCCGAAAAGAAGACGTGCCCCAGAAGGTAGGTGTTGAGATACATCAGGACGAACATCACCAGCGTCGACGTGCCGATCATCAGGAAAAATCTGGAATACTTCATGGGTCCTCTCCTGCATGGGTCGAATGTAGAAGAAACGCCCTTCCAGCGCTGGAGGGTTCCGGACTGGCCCGATTTCCGTGTTGTCCCGGAAACAGATGCGCCTTTGCGGAGACGGATCACGGGCATTTGACTGGGCGCAGGTGCTGCGGGCTGGCCTCCTGAAACTCACGCGAAAACAGGAGGTGTCATGACTGCATATTCACGCCGCAGGATCATCACGGGGCTGGCGGTGGCCTTGGCCGCGCCGACGCTGGCGCGGGCCCATCAGGTCAAATTGCCCGATCACTTCAACCTGACCGCTGTGCAGACTGGCCGCACCGACTGGCTGCCCGGCGAAATCCACGTCCTGCCGGACGAGTTCCATCTGTACCTGATGGGACAGGGCGGCGCGGCGATCCGCTATGGCGTGGGCGTCGGGCGCAAGGGGTTGTACGAGTCCGGCGTCTTTACCGTCGCGCGCAAGGCCAAGTGGCCGTGGTGGCGCCCCACCCAGTCGATGATCCGCCGCGATCCAGGGAAATACGCCAAGTACAAGAACGGCATGAAGGGCGGCCCGAACAACCCGCTCGGCGCGCGGGCGCTCTACCTGTACGACGATCAGGGGCGCGACACCTATCTGCGCATCCACGGCACCAATGCCCCCTCGACCATCGGCAGCGCCGTATCCAACGGCTGCGCGCGGCTGACCAATGAGCACGTCAAGGACCTGTATGAAAGGGTCGAGATCGGCGCCCGCGTCACTCTTCATCCCAAGGTGACGAGCGCGTGAGACCCCGGAGAATTGGTTGACCTTTGGCCGCGCCTGCCTGAAAAAACGCTCCGCAATTCGGGCGGATGAGGTGACATGAAGGTGAAACGAAGACAGGCCCTGTCCCTGCTTGCGGCTTGCATGGCAACGCCCGCGCTGGGGGCATCGCGCATCACTCTGCGCCCCGAAAAGGTCGTCACGCAGGTCGCCGGGCGGCGCCTGCCGATGTTGGGCTTCAACGGAGGGGCACCTGGGCCGCAGCTGCGTTTTCGCCAAGGCGACACGGCGCAGATCCGGCTGGACAATACCTTGGATGACGGGGCCTTGGTGCATTGGCACGGGCTGCGCGTGCCCAACCGCATGGACGGCGTGAACGTGCTGACCCAAGACGTGGTGATCCCCGGCGAAAGCTTTGACTACCTGTTCGACGTGCCGGATGCGGGCACCTTTTGGTATCACTCGCATTACCTGTCGTATGAGCAGGTCAGCCGGGGTCTCTTCGGGGCCTTCATCGTCGAGGAACGCAACCCGCCCGCCGTCGACCAAGACATGACCGTGCAGTTGTTCGACCTGCTGCTGGACGCGGACGGTCAGCATGATGACAGCTTCGACCCCGCGCGATTTGCAACCGAGGGACGGCTCGGCAATATCAAGACCGCGATCCTGTCGCGGAACAGCGTGCAGCAGGGCGACCGGCTGCGCCTGCGGATCATCAACCCTTCGGTCGACCGCATCTACCGGCTGTCCGTGACTGGGCTGGAGGGGCAGATCGTAGCTTTGGACGGAATGCCGCTGGAGGCGCCGCAGGCACTTGGGCCGATGATGCTTGCCCCCGGTCAACGTTGTGACGTGATCGCCGATGTCACAGGGCCGGTGACGCTGCGCGACACCTATGGCGGGGCGGATGACGTGCTGGGGCAGCTGACCGTCACCGGCACGCGCAGCCCTTCTGATGCGCCGATCCCCGCCCTGCCGCCAAACCGCACGGCCCGTCCCGGGACGCCGGATCACACGACAAAACTGGTGCTTCAGGGCGGCGCCGGCGCACCTGCGCATCGCGGCACCGGGACATGGGCGCTGAACGACGTCTCGGGCCTGCCACGCCGCCCGCTGATTGCGGCGAAGCGCAATCAGACCGTGCGCATCGATATCGAAAATCGTACCGGCTTTCCCCATGTCATGCACCTGCACGGCAACCATTTCCACGAACTGGACACCTCGGGAAACCTCGGGCCGCTGCGAGACTCGACCCTGCTGGCGGTGGGAGAGACACGCGCCATCACTGCAGTCCTCGACAATCCCGGTGCGTGGATGCTGCATTGCCACATGCTCAGCCATCAGGCCGACGGCATGGCGACGTGGATCAGCGTGTCGTGACGCCGCGACAGGCATAACGCCCGCGCCCCAGCCGCACGACGCGGCCCTCGGAAACCAAGCCCGCCAACGCCCGCGAACAGGCCTCTTGTGTAAGCCCGATGCTGGCGGCAAAGGCAGTGATCGTGCCCGACTGACCGAAACAGGCCAGCGCGGCAAAGGTCCGCTCGCGGGCCGACCGGATCGACATGATCTCGGCCCGCTGGCGTTCGTTGCGAAGATGTAGGGCCAATCTGCGCACCAGCGCCTCGGCAAAGTCCGCGTCGCTGCGCAGATGCCGCCGCATAACGGCCTTGTCCACCGCGACTCCGCCGACGTCAGTCAGGGCGATTGCGTCACAGTGATAATTGTCGGCAAACAGGCTGGCCTCGGCCAGCGTTTCACCGGGCCCGGCCTGCGCAATGGTCACGCGCTGCCCATCCTCGGTGACGCGTTGCAGGGCGACGCGCCCGGCATCCACGCGAAACAACTCCCTCGGCGGGTCGTCGCGTCGGAACAACAGCTGCCCAGCCGCGATGGCAAAAGGGCGAAGCCCGCTCTCGGGAATGTGTGTGAATGGATCGTCCGTCATGATCGCAATCATAATCCATCTGGCGCAGCCCCGTTAGCCTTCTGGCAACAAACCACCGGAGACACACGCATGAAACGCCTTGCCATTATCGTCGCCTTGCTGCCAGCCGCCGTCAGTGCCCAGATGGACGGCCATGCCCATGGCGATTACGTGATGGGGATGAACCTGGGCACTGCGACCGAGGGTGGACAGGGCGCCTTTGCCGCGCTGGCCGAGATCGTCTCGCTGTTGTCCGCCGATCCGGATACGGACTGGTCAAAGGTGGATATCGGCGCTCTGCGCCGCCACCTTCAGGACATGGATCAGCTGGCCATGACGGTCGACGCGGTGGAGAAACCCATCCCCGGAGGGCTAAAGATCACGATCCTCCGCGACAGTCCCGGTGCCAAGGCAGCTTGGCGTATGGTCCCGGCCCATACGCCCGTTCTGACAGCGGAAACCGGCTGGAAAAGTGATGTCGCCGTTCAAGAGGACCGGATCATTTGGACCGTGACGTCTGACAGCGCGGAGGCGCAGGTGCGAGGTTTGGGCTTTTTCGGTCTGATGGCCACGGGAAACCACCATCCGGCCCATCATCTCGCTATCGCACGGGGCGCGGCACCGCATTGAAGGGATTGTCCTCGCGCATGTCGTGTCAGGCACGGGGAAAGCGGGTCAGGCGGCAACGCGGGCCGAGTCGTAGCCCGCATCCTTGATCGCGGCGGCCAATTGCTCGGATGACAAAGTGCTGTCGATCTTGACCCGGCGGTCGGTCAGGTCACAGGCCACCGAGGCCGCAGGATCGGCGGCCTTTACGGATTTTTCGATGGCGGCGGTGCAATGGCCGCAGCTCATGTCAGGGACGGTGAATTCCATGGTGAACCCTCTTTCGTTTGCGATTGCCATGCAGATGGGGCTTCCAGTGGGGGGCAGGTCAAGGGGAATGAGTCACCCGAAGAAATTTCCACCGCACCCTTGACCCTCCAGTTACTGGAAGCTCCATATGAGGCTCAGCCATGAAGAATCACGGAGGCTGTCATGCCCGAGCAAACCCCTGTCACCCTGTCCGTCGAGGGCTTGTCCTGCGCGTCCTGCGTGGGGCGCGTCCTGCGTGGGGCGCGTCGACCGTGGGCTGAGCGCGCTGGAAGGCGTCCATGATGTGTCCGTCAACCTTGCGTCCGAATCCGCACGGTTGAGCGTGGACAGCCCCGACCGGATCACCGAAGCGGTGGCGACCCTGGACAAGCTGGGCTACCCGGCGCGCACGGCGCGCGTGACTTTGAATGTTGAATCGATGTCCTGCGCCTCTTGCGTGGGCCGCGTCGACAAGGCGCTGGAGGCTGTGCCGGGGGTGCTGGAGGTCAACGTCAACCTCGCCGCCGAGACTGCGACGGTGACATATGCGACAGGCGCCGTGACGCCCGCTGACCTGATGGCGGCCAGCAAGGCCATCGGCTATCCAGCCACGGTGGCTGAGACCGCAGGCGGCGAGGATCGCATCGCCCGCAAGGCCGAAGAGGCGCGCGACCTGTCACGCCGCATGGCCTATGCCGCCGCTCTGACCATTCCGGTGTTTATCGTGGAAATGGGCGGGCATGTCTTTCCGGCCTTCCACCACTGGATCAACGCCGCCATCGGCCAGCAGACCAGCTGGATCCTGCAATTCATCCTGACCACGCTGGTGCTGGTCGGGCCGGGGCGGATGTTCTATGCCAAGGGCATCCCCGCGCTGCTCAAAGGCGCGCCCGACATGAACAGCCTCGTGGCCGTCGGTACGGGCGCGGCGTATCTGTATTCCGTCGTTGCGACCTTCCTGCCTGCGCTACTGCCCGACGCCGTGCGCGCCGTCTATTTCGAGGCCGCCGCCGTCATCGTTGTGCTGATCCTGCTGGGCCGTTTCCTTGAGGCTCGCGCGAAAGGGCGCACCGGGGCCGCCATCCAGACCCTGCTGGGCCTGCAGGTGCGGACCGCACGCATAGCTCGCGATGGCGAAAGTGTCGAGGTTCCGATCGAGGAACTCGTGCAAGGGGACATCATCATCGTCCGTCCCGGCGAACGCATCGCCATCGACGGCGAGGTGGTCGAGGGCTCCAGCCATGTCGATGAAAGCATGCTGACGGGCGAGCCCATTCCGGCCGAGAAATCCCCCGGCGGCACCGTCACCTGCGGCACGGTCAACGGCGCCGGAAGCCTGAACGTCCGCGCAACGCGGGTCGGCGCGGACACCACGCTGTCGCAGATCATCCGCATGGTCGAAGAGGCGCAGGGCGCCAAGCTGCCGATCCAGGGGCTGGTCGATCGCATAACGCTGTGGTTCGTGCCCGCCGTGATGGCGGCCGCGGCGCTGACGGTGCTGGTCTGGCTGGTGGTCGGCCCGTCTCCGGCGGTGACGCTGGCGCTGGTGGCCGGGGTTTCGGTGCTGATCATCGCCTGCCCCTGCGCTATGGGGCTGGCCACGCCGACCTCGATCATGGTGGGCACCGGGCGCGCGGCCGAGATGGGCGTACTGTTCCGCAAGGGCGACGCGCTGCAACAACTGGATGATGTGCAGGTGCTCGCTCTGGACAAGACCGGCACCGTGACCGAGGGCCGCCCTGAACTGACAGATCTGGTGCTGGCGGACGGGGTCGACCGCGCCGACGTGCTGTCAAAGATCGCGGCGGTGGAAGAGCGGTCCGAGCATCCCATTGCCGAGGCCATCGTACGCGCGGCGCGCGCCGAGGGGGCTCCGCGCCTTGAGGCCAGCGAATTTGCCTCGATCACCGGGCATGGCGTGCGCGCCAAGGTGGACGGTGCGACAGTGCTGGTGGGCGCCGACCGCTTCATGACCCGCGAAGGGATCGACATCGCGGCGCTGGCCGCGCACGAGGCAGAGTTGGCGACACGCGGGCGCACCGCACTTTATGCCGCCATCGACGGCCGGCTTGCCGCAGTGATCGGCGTGGCCGACCCGGTCAAACCCGCCAGCCGCGCCGCCATTGCCGCATTGCACGAAAAGGGCCTGACGGTCGCGATGATCACCGGCGACAAGCGCGAAACGGCCCTTGCCATCGCCCGTGAAACCGGCATCGACCACGTCATCGCGGGCGTGCTGCCCGACGGCAAGGTCGCCGCACTGGACGAGTTGCGTCAGGGCCGCCACATCGCCTTTGTCGGGGACGGGATCAACGACGCACCCGCGCTGGCCCATGCGGATGTCGGCATCGCCATCGGCACCGGTACGGATGTGGCCATCGAATCCGCCGATGTCGTGTTGATGTCGGGCGACCTGCGCGGTGTGGTCAACGCGTTCGAAATCTCTCGCCGCACGATGCGCAACATTCGTCAGAACCTGTTCTGGGCCTTCGGATACAACACCGCGCTGATCCCTGTCGCGGCCGGGGTGCTGTATCCGGCCTTTGGCGTGCTGCTGTCGCCCATGCTGGCGGCGGGGGCGATGGCGCTGTCGTCTGTCTTTGTGCTGACCAACGCGCTGCGCCTGCGCCGTGTTTCCCCTGCGATGGACGAGCGCGGCACGACCGTTGCCGCCGCACGCCCTGCCATGGTCGCGCCTGCGGAATAGGGAGGCAAAGATGAACATCGGAGACGTCGCCCGCCGTTCGGGCCTACCCGCCAAGACCATCCGCTACTACGAGGATATCGGCCTGATCCGCCCCAAGCGCAGCGAGAACGGTTATCGCAGCTTTCGCGAAAGTGACCTGCACAAACTGGCCTTTCTGGGCCGTGCCCGCGCACTTGGCTTCACAATCGAAGACTGCCGGACGCTGGTCGCGCTTTACGAGGACGAGGCGCGTGAAAGCGCGCAGGTCAAGCATATCGCCGAGGAACATCTGAGGCAGATCGACGATAAGATCGCGCAGCTTCAATCCATGCGCGCCACGCTGGACAAGTTGGTCCATGCGTGTGCCGGCGACCACCGCCCCGACTGCCCAATCCTCGAGGACTTGGCCCAGGAAACATCAGACCCGGCTACCTGCGAATAGGCCCGGCAAGCCAAATGAAACAACGTGAGAAACGGAACCTCTCGTCGCGAGAAAATTTTCCTGCCGACGCAGATGTTCGGTTAGGCACCGAACCGGTCGTTCAGTTTTTTTGTGCCAAAGTCAGCTCAGGGCCGTTCCCTTCCCTTTGCAACGCACTGAGTCGGCGCGTATTCGCGCCCCACGCTATAGTACAAAGAGGCCAACTCTCTCCCCCAAGCCGCTGCGGCGCTGGACCCGAGGGCTTGCGCCTGCGCCGAGGCGCGGGGATGGTGCGGGTTGTGCTGCACATGAGGCCCTCCATGCGTTCCGGGCCCCAGAACCTGATCACCGATGTGCCCTGCCTCCTCGTGGGCAATGCACAGGATGCGCGGAACAAGAGCGGCGGCTCGGTGGTGACGGCGGAGGCGTCGACAACCGCCTTTGTCGTGGTGATGGGCGGTGCGTCCGGCCCGACCGAATGCTGTTTACACTCTGACAATAACTACGCATGTTTCCTGTCGGGTGCTACTCTGACAGGCGTAACTTGAAAAACGGGTTGTGAACAGAATGCGAAGAACCGCTACGCTTTTGGGACCCTCGTGGATGGCACTTGTCTTCGCCGCGCTCGTCGGAGCCGTGATGCTGGCCGGTCCGGCCCGCGCGCAGGTCAATGTGTTCGATCCGGGGTGGACCATGCAGCCCGGCCAATCGGTGCTGAATTTCCAATCCGTCAAGAACCGCGAGATCGTCGAGACCGGCAGCTTTGCATCGCTGCGGGGCAAGATCACCTCGACGGGTGAGGTGTCCATCGAAATCCCGCTGGAATCCGTCGACACCAATGTCGATCTGCGCAACGTGCGGATGCGGTTCATGTTCTTCGAAAGCTTCAAGTTTCCGACCGCCACTGTGACGGCGCAACTGGATCCGGCGATGCTGAGCGATCTGCCCAAGGTGCGACGCAAGCTGATCGACGTGCCATTTGTGCTGGACCTGCACGGGGTGCGCCGACAGTTGGAAACGCAGGCCATCGTGACGCTGCTGAGCGAAAATTCGGTGGCGATCTCGACCAGTGTGCCGATTTCCGTATCGGTCGAGGAATTCGGCCTGAGCGACGGGTTGGAAAAGCTGATGGAGGCCTCGGGCTTTGAGATCCTGCCGTCGGCGTTTGTGTCGTTTGATTTCGTGTTTTCGCGGGATGGCACCGCCGGGCTGCCCGATGTCGGCGTCATCCGCAAGGAAGTGACCCTGCGCAACAGCGCGGTCGAACGCGAGGGCAATCTGGATTATGACGCCTGCAAGGGCCGGTTCGAGATCCTGTCGCGCACCGGGAACATCTATTTCGGCGCGGGCAGCGCCAGCTTGCAGTCTGACAGCCTGCCGCTGCTGGGACAGGTGGTCGATATCGTGTCGCGTTGCCCCGGCATGACCATCGAGGTCGGCGGCCATACGGATGCAGACGGTGGCGCTGCCGCCAATCTGACGCTGTCCAAGGCGCGCGCCCAGTCTGTCACCGACTATCTGACCACGGCGGGTATCGACGTCCGCCGTATCCAAAGTGTCGGCTATGGAGAGGCCTCGCCCGTCGCGCCGAATGATACGCTGCGCAACAAGGCCAAGAACCGGCGGATCGAATTCGCCGTGGTCGAAAGGTAAGGCATGCGCTGGACACGACCGGCATGGTGGACCCGAGCCATCCTCGCCTTTGCGGCGGCTATTCTGTCGACTGCGCCGCTGTTTGCCGAGGACCGCTTTGCCCTTGTGATCGGCAACAGCCGCTATGATACCCTGCTGACCCTGCCCAGCGCATCGCGCGATGCCGAGGCGTTGGCCGACACCCTGCGCGCCGCCGGGTTTGACGTCGAGGTGCTGACCGACGCCAACAGAGAGGCCGTGACCCGCGCGGTGGATGCCTTTGGGCAGAGGCTGGGTCAGGCGGATAGCGATGCGGCGGGGCTGTTCTACTTTGCCGGTTTCGGCGTGCAGCAGGGGGGCGCGAACTATCTGCTGCCAGCGGACATCGACGTGAACGACCTAGCAGAGATCGGCCCGCTGGCGCTGTCGGTTGAGGCGGTGATGGCGCAGATGACGGCGACGGGGAACGCGACCAGTATTGTCATTCTGGATGCCAGCCGCGCGCATCCCTACGGCTTTTTGCCGGGGGCGGTGGATGGCCTTGCCGAGATGGAGGCGCCCGCCGGGGTGTTCCTGTCCTACGCGTCAGAGCCCGGCACGGTGTCGTTTCGGGGCGGGCGTGGGGACAGCCTGTTTTCGTCCAGCCTGAACACGCGCTTTGCCGATCCGGCCCTGCCGCTTGAGCAGATGTTCGAGGTGATCCGGCAAGAGGTCGAAACCCTGTCGGACGGGCAGCAAATCCCGTGGTTTGTCAGCGGCCTGACCGCCGACTTTCTGATTGCGGCCCCTGCCGCCCCCGCGACCGCGACGCTGACAGACGATGAGGTGTGGGCCGAGGTGCGTGCCTCCAGAGATCCGCAGCAGGTTGTGGCCTTTATCCGCAAGAACCCGACAAGCGTGCATGTTCCTGCGGCGGGGGTGCTGTTGTCCGAACTGTTGTCGCAGGACAATGCGACGCCGGGTACGGATCTCACGGCGCGGTCTGTGGTCGAACCCGTTGCCCCGGTTGTGCAGCCCGCCGACACCGTGACGGCAGGAAGCAACAAATCGACAAGCGCCCGGCCTGTCAGCGAGGGCAAGTCCGTCTACTTTGGCATGAGCCTGGAGGAGATGATGTTGCAGTCGCCGGTGTTTGCCCCGTTCGAAGGCCTACCCGATGCGTTGTGGCAAAATGAGCGCTGCAGCACCTGTCACACATGGACAACCAAGGATCTGTGCGCGCAGGGCCTGCGCTATCAGGATGTGACCATCGGCACAGGTCCGTTTCATCCGCTGGGCGGCGCGTTTCGCGGCAAACTCAAGGACCTCGCGGTCAACGGCTGCGACTAGGGTCCGCGCTGTCGCGGGGGTTGCGTCCGCGCCTGTGCGCGGGGATGCTGCGGCATGAGTTGCACATGAGGCCCCGATGCGTCCCGGACCCAAGAACCTGATCACCGATGTTGCCGGTCTGCGCGTGGGCAACGCGCAGGATGCGCGGATCAAGAGCGGCTGTACAGTGGTGACGGCGGATGCGCCCTTTGCCACGTCGGTGTCGGTGATGGGCGGCGCGCCCGGCACGCGAGAGACGGATTTGCTGGCCCCGGACAAATCGGTGCAGGCGGTACATGCGCTGGTGTTGTCAGGCGGCAGTGCCTTCGGGTTGGCCGCAGCACAGGGGGTGATGGATGCGTTGCATGCACAGGGCGCGGGGTTCCCCGTGTTTTCGGCGCGGGTGCCGATTGTTCCGGCGGCGATCCTGTTCGATCTGCTGAACGGCGGCGACAAGGAGTGGGGCGACAACCCCTATCCAGCCTTGGGGCGGCAGGCCCTGGCCGCGGCTGGAACGGAGTTTTACCTGGGCACGTTTGGCGCGGGCGCGGGGGCGCAGACGGCGATGCACAAGGGCGGTCTTGGCTCTGCCAGTCTGGTGTTGGAGAGCGGGATTACCGTGGGCGCGCTGGTGGCGGTCAATCCGATGGGCAGCGTGACAACGCCGTCGGGGCGGCAGTTTTGGGCGGCGCCGTTTGAGGTGGATGGTGAGTTTGGCGGCTTGGGCGTGGACCCGTCGCCGGGGCTGGTCCTGCCCCCCAGCCGCAAGGTGGCGGCGATGGCGGAGCAGGGCAATACCACTATTGCGGTGGTGGCAACGGATGCGGCACTGGACAAGGCGCAGTGTCACCGGGTGGCGGTGGCGGCGCATGACGGCATGGCGCGGGCGATCCTGCCGGCGCACAGCCCGATGGACGGCGATCTGGTCTTTGCCGCCGCGACGGGGGCCAAGGCGCTGGACGATCCGATGGCTCAGGTGGCGATGATCGGCCACGCGGCCAGCCTGTGCCTGAGCCGCGCCATTGCCCGCGCGGTGTGGGAGGCACGTGCTGAGCCGGGCGATACGCTGCCGACGTTGCGGCAGGAATTGGGGATGGCGGGCTGAAGCCCGCGCTACGGCGCGCGGCGGGCGATCAACGCAGTTTCGGCGGCTTGTCCGGGTCGGAGCCCGGCGCGATCTGTTCGTGTCTCACGGGTTCGGGCGGTTCCGGCAGGTCAAAGCGCAGCGCCACACCGGCAAGCTGCGCCGTGGTGGCGTCACTGTCCGCCAGAAAGGTCACGTCCAGCGCGCCTGCCTCTAGTCCCGAAAACACCAGCGCCTCATTGATGGCCCCGGCAAGGGCGCGTTCGGCCCCCGGCACCGTGCCGGTCAGGCCCAGCAGGTGGCCACGGGTTCCGTCATCGTAGATCACCTCGGCCAGGTAAGCCTTGCGCGCCAGACCGGCGGCAGTGGCAAGGCGGGAGTCCAGCGCGGTGACCAGCTGTTCCGGCACGCGGGGGGCGCGGAATTCTGACGGGCGGGCCTGTGCCTCTTGCGGGCCGGTGCCAAGGGTGTCGACCAGCCATGACAGCGCCTCTGGCGGCAGCAGGATCTGCGAGGGCGCGGTTTCAAGGTTCAGCGCAAGGCCGATGCCCTGCCCCGCCACCATGCTGGCCAGCGCGCGGCCCGACAGCGCCGCATAGGGGACAGCGCGCCCGGCAAAGGACGACAGGCGGTCCTCACGGTCAAAGGCCAGCAGGAACCGCGCATCGCCCAAGTCGAACAGTTCGGGTGAGATGGCGTCGCCCTCCGGCTCTGCCGTCAGCATCAGGAACAGCTCTGCGCTGGCGAGGCGGTCGTAGTAGCGCAGGCGGGTGGCATCGTCGTCCGGCGCGGCCTCCATCGCCGCGTGGGCGCGGTCCAGTTCTGTCAGGGTCTCATCGTTCATGCCAGCACCTCTGCGACGCGGGTTCTGAGGACGGGCAAGAGATCTGCCTCGAACCAGGGATTGCGTTTCAGCCATGCGGTATTGCGCCACGAGGGGTGCGGCAAGGGGAAGGCATCGGGCGAAAAGTCGCGCCAGCGGGTGACGGTGTCGGTCACGCCGGTCTTGACGCCAAGGTGCCATTTCTGCGCGTAGCCACCGATGAGCAGGGTCAGACGCACGTCGGGCAGCGCCTCCATGACCTGCGCGCGCCAAGTTTTCGCGCAGATCGGCGGCGGCGGCAGGTCCGATCCCTTGCGGTAGCCGGGAAAGCAAAAGCCCATCGGCACGATGGCCACGCGGGTTTCATCGTAGAAGCTGTCGCTGTCGATCCCCAGCCAGTCGCGCAGACGGTCGCCCGATGGGTCGGTGAACGGCAGGCCAGAGTGATGCACCTTCATCCCCGGAGCCTGCCCGGCGATCAGCAACCGTGCCGAGGGGGCCGCCCGCAGCACCGGGCGCGGCGCGTGGCCGGTCTCTGTCGCGGCAAAGCGGTCGGCGCAGAGGCGGCAGGCGCGGATGTCGGTCAGCAGTTTGTCCATGGCGTGGACCCTACAGGCCGCGCGGGAAGAGGTCACGTCGGGGCGGCGCGTCAGTTCGACATTTGTCGAAATAAAGCTTGCACGGCGCGCTCATTTCGACAATGTTAGAACTATGAAAATGAATGAGTCCCCTTCCCTCACCGTCGAGACCGCCGCGTCCAAGTTTGCGGCGCTTGGCTCTGAACAACGGCTGCAAGTGCTGCACTCCTTGGTGCGCGCGGGCCGTGACGGGCTGAGCATTGGCGCGCTGGGTGAACGTACCGGCATCACCGGCTCCACCCTCACCCACCACCTGAAAATCCTCTCTGCCGCCGGTCTTGTGACCCAAGCGCGGCAGGGACGGTCCATCATCTGCGCCGCCGCCGACTATTCGGAGGTCGAGGCGCTGTCCGAGTACCTGCTGCGCCAATGCTGCGCGGATGCCGACACCTGCCACAAGGATGCCGATCATGGCTGATACCACGACAACCGCAACACGCCGACTGCCGCCGATCCCCAAGGTCTGGCTGGTCATCGTCGGCATTCTGGCGCTGGTCGCGCTGCTGGACTGGCCGCAGTTCCCCGATACGCTGCGGTTCACCTTTGATGCGCTGCTGGGCACCGCGCCGTTCATCCTGTTCGCGGTGCTGGCCGTCGCCTACCTCAAGGCGACCGGGGCCGAGACGCTGATGGCCAAGGCGTTTGAGGGCCGCGAGGTGCGGATGATCTTTCTGGCTGCGGCCTTGGGCGGGCTGTCGCCGTTCTGTTCCTGCGAGGTGATCCCGTTTATCGCCGCCTTGCTGGCGGTGGGTGCGCCGCTGGCGGCGGTCATGGCCTTTTGGCTGGCCTCTCCGCTGATGGACCCGGCGATGTTCCTGATCACTGCGGGCACGCTGGGCTGGTCCTTTGCCGTGGCCAAGGCGCTGGCGGCGGTCGGTCTGGGTCTGCTGGGCGGCTTTGGCACCCGCGCGCTGGCCAATAGCGCGGTGTTTCGCGATCCGCTGCGGGAAAAACCGCAGGTCGGCGGCTGCTGTGGCGTCAAGAAACCGTTTCAGGGCAAGCCGGTCTGGCGGTTCTGGCAGCACAGCGACCGGGTGGAGACGTTCCGCGACACCGGGCTGGAAAACGCGCTGTTCCTGCTGAAATGGCTGACGCTCGCCTATGTGCTGGAGGCGCTGATGATCCACTACATCCCGGCGGATATGATCGCGGGCGTTCTGGGCGGCACCGGCATCGTGCCGATCCTGATGGGCGCGCTGGTGGGCGCACCGGCCTATCTGAACGGCTATGCCGCCGTGCCGCTGGTCGATGCGCTGCTGGCACAGGGCATGGCACCGGGGGCGGCGATGAGCTTTGTCATCGCGGGAGGCGTCAGTTGTATCCCCGCCGCCATCGCGGTCTGGGCCCTGGTCAAGCCGCGCGTGTTCTTTGCCTACCTTGGCTGGGCCTTGATGGGGGCCATGATCGCCGGGCTGGCCTGGGGCGCGATTGCCTGACACACATGGTTAACTGTTGAAAGTTCGGGCCCCCACGCGGGGCCCGAATTGTTTTTGTTTCGCCTCAAGGCCATAATGTGAACAAATTATCTACCTAGTTCAGCGATACACCAAGGTACGAGGGATCCGAGGCACAACCGGGGCACCCAGATGTTAGAGTTCGACATGGTCAGCAAGTCCTTCTGGACGGGGACGCAGCGCAAGGTGATCCTTGATCGCGTGTCCTTTCGCGTCGAACTGGGGGAGTCGCTGGGCATTCTTGCGCCAAACGGAACCGGAAAATCGACTGTTATCAAGATGATGGCAGGGCTGGAAAAACCCGATGAGGGGGAAATCCGGCGCAACTGCCGGGTGTCCTTTCCGCTGGGGTTCATGGGCGGGGTCGTCTCCAAGATCTCGGCCAAGGAGAACGCCCGCTTTATTGCCCGTCTCTATGGGCTGGACCCGGACTACGTCGAATCCTTTTGCCGCTGGCTGTGTGACCTGAAAGAGTATTTCGACCAACCACTGGGCACCTATTCGTCGGGGATGCGGGCGCGCTTCACCTTTGCGCTGATGCTGGCGCTGGATTTCGACATGTACCTGATCGATGAGGGCATGCCCAATTCCACCGACGCAGGGTTCAACCAGCGCGCCGGCGACATCCTGGCCGACAGGCTGCGCACCACGACGATTATCATTGTCTCGCACCAACCCAAGGTGCTGGAAAAATTCGCCCGCAAGGCCGCTGTCCTGATGGATGGCAAGATGCACATGTTCGACTCATTGGAAGAAGCGAAACGGCTGTATGATTACGAAACCGAAAGCTAAGAAATTCCGCATTCGGCGTTCACCGGCCGCTCCTGATTTCCCAAGGGAGGACCGCGCGCCCGAACCGGACAGCGCCGTGCAAGCAGCGTCCCCGGCATCGCCGCCGCCGGACAGCCCTGCGCCGTCCGGCGCATCGCGTCCACAGTTTTCCAAACCCACCACCGAACCGCAGGCGCGCAGTGGCGAGGTCGCATCTCCGCGTCAGGTGGCCGGCGAAATCGACATCGACGGCATCCGCGCCGAGGGGCTGACCGGGCGCCAGTTGCGCATGGCGCGGCGGGTGGCCAACAAACACGGGCTGAACCCGACATCGGATTTCGACGCGGTGCGCCTGTTGCGCCAGCGCGGAATCGACCCGTTCCAGCGCACAAACATGCTGGAACTGGTGCAGGCAGAGGCCGGGCCCAAGCCCGATCCGGCGGCCCAGTCCCGTCCTGCCGCCGCCGCCGCCGCCGCCAAACCGGAAACCAAGGTGCAGCTGCCGCAAACGATAAAGATAGAAAAGCAGCAGTTGCCGTCAACCGAAACGGCCAGCCCGGCAGAGCGTCGCGCCGCCGAAATCCTGCAAATCCAGCGCGAACTTGCCGCCCGTCGCCGCAAGAAAATGATGCTGCTGATGGTGCGGCTGATGGCGTTCATCGTGCTGCCGACGGTATTGGCGGGCTACTATTTCTACGCTGTGGCCACGCCGATGTATTCGACCAAGTCGGAGTTCCTGATCCTCAAGGCAGAGAACTCTGGCGGGGCGATGGGGTCGCTGTTTTCGGGCACGCAGTTTGCCACCAATCAGGACGCCATCGCGGTGCAATCCTACCTGACCTCCAAGGATGCCATGTTGCGGCTTGACCGGGACGAGGGGTTCAAGGCGCATTTCTCGCAAGAGTTCATCGACCCGATCCAGCGTCTGGAACCCGAGCCCACCAACGAAGAGGCCTATTCCCTGTACAAGCGCCACATCGAGATCGGCTATGACCCGACCGAAGGCGTCGTCAAGATGGAGGTCATGGCCGCCAACCCGCAAACGGCCGAGGATTTCTCTCGCGCGCTGATCGGCTATGCCGAGGAACGGGTGGACAACCTGTCCTTCCGCAAGCGGTCCAACGCGGTCACCGACGCCGAACAGGGGCTTTTGGACGCCGAGAACGGTCGGCGTGAGGCGCAAGAGATCCTGGTGCGCATGCAGCAGGACGGCAATGTGATCGACCCCGAAGGCCGGATTGCCGCGCTGCGGTCGCAAATCAACACCTACGAATTGCAATTGCAGGAAAAACAGCTGCAACTTCAGGCGCTTCTGGACAACAACCGCCCGAACCGCGCCAAGGTCGACGGCACCGAGGGCGATATCCGGCGGCTGGAGACGCTGCTGACACGGCTGAACCGGGAAATGACGACAGCGACCACCGGAGAAGACTCGTTGGCCGAGATCGCGGTACAGATCAAGCTGGCAGAAGCGGATCTGGCGACGCGGGACCTGATGCTGCAAACCGCGCTGGAACGGCTGGAACAGGCGCGGCGCGATGCCGACAGTCAGGCGCGCTATCTGACCACGTCGGTTGAACCTGTGGCCTCGGAAGATCCCAGCTATCCACGCAAGTTCGAAAACACGATCCTGGCGTTCCTGATTTTCGGCGGCATCTATCTGATGATCTCGCTCACCGCCTCGATCCTGCGCGAACAGGTCTCGACCTGAGGCACGACCTCGCGGGACAGACGGCGCTCCTCCGGTTTGAACCGGAGGAGATGGCGGTCATGGCCGTGGGTCAGCCAAACACCGCCGCCAAAGCCGCGTGATGCCCTCCGGAAGGACCCCCGCAAGGTGTATCTTGGTGTTTCACGCGTGGAACTGTCTGGAGTTCTGATCAGGTTTCTTGGTGTGCGTTGCGTCGCCGCGATACCCATTTGCGCACAATCTGAACAGCTTATGGCGATCCCGGGAGGACTCGAACCCCCAACATCCTGATTAGAAGTCAGGTGCTCTATCCAGTTGAGCTACGGGACCGTCGCTCTGTGATAACGATTCGGAAAACGGTGCGCAAGTCGTTGCCATTTCCCTAACCGCCTGTCTTTCCATCTTCTTTTCGCCACCGACTTTCGGCTTGACCGTCAACGGTTCCGGCCGGCCGGGCCGAGCGACCGCTGGCGGTGCTTTTGCAGATTTTCACCTCTCAGGGCAAGCTTTCATAGGGCGCGGGACCAAGTGCCGCCGACGCCGCGGGTCTTGTCCATGTCAGCCAAGGTCGCGCCTTGCTGTATGCGCGGCAGAGTTGTCTGGCAGCCCGCCGTTTTGTTTTGCGCTCGGCCTGGAGGTATCCCTGCCACCGGTCGGCCCTCCAATCGCCGCGCCCTCAACGCTTGATGAGGGTAGAACACCACGCGGCCGCCACCTCACAGACCTGCATGAGGCTGTCCTGCGGGGTAAGGCCGGTGACGCGTTTGCGGGTCTTCAGGTCGTGGTCTCCGTTGTCTACCCAGTTCAGGGAAATCCGGTCGGACAGGTCATATCCCGCAACCTCATCCTGCGTGCCGAACGGATCGCGGGTGCCCTGGCAAATCAACGTCGGCGTGCGCAAATCGGCGAGATGTTCGGTGCGACGCGTGCCCGGTTTGCCCTGGGAATGGAACGGATAGCCCAGGCACAGCAGGCCGGCGATGGTGCCCGATGCGTACAGATCATCCGCAATCAGGCTGGCGACACGTCCCCCCATGCTCTTGCCACCGATGATCACGCGTCCATCATGGGACAGACTTGCAATGGCAGTGCGAATTCAACCTCAAGCTGGTCGATCTTTGGTGGAGGACGCTTGGGCCCGCCGGTGCGGCGCGCCGCCATGTAGGCAAATTCGAACCGGGCAACGCGCAGACCACGGGACGCAAGCCCCTCGGCGACGCTGATCATCCACGGCGTGTCCATCGGAGCGCCCGCCCCATGCGCCAGCAGCAGCGTGGGACGCCCCGGTTCATCGCCATCTATGAGGCAGTGCGGAGTTGCCATTTTCCTATCCGAATGCAAAAAGGCGCCCACTGGGCGCCCTGTATTGTTCGAAATGGACACACTGGGCCGTGCCATCAGGTCAGTGCGTCCAAACCGTCCGTCGGTCGACAGCAAAATTCTCGGCGTAGCCGCGCGCGCGGATGTTGGGCTTGCGCTTTTTCGGTTCAAACACCTGCGCGTCAATGCCGTGTTCGCGGGCATAGGCCAGTGCCGCGTCCTTGGTGTCGAAGTGCAGCCGCACCTGCGCCTGCATGTCATGCGAGGACGTCCACCCCATCAGCGGGTCCACCGAACGGGGCGAATCCGGGGCAAATTCCAGCGTCCAGCCCTTGGTCTTTGCCTGGCCAGAGGACATCGCCGTCCTCGCCGGCTGATAAATGCGTGCCCGCATGTCGCAGCTCCTGTCATTCCCCACCTTCTTGCGTGATATGCAGGACGTGCACAAGGGCCGCAAGTGCACCGAATGTCACATTTTCCGTGTGGAACAAGCAGGCCCGAGTCGGAGACGTCCACGGGGAGCGAGGGGTGGGTGCGTGCGGACAAATGTCCGATCCGCGCCTGCTTGTCGTGAAAAAGATACATTTCGATCTTGGATTAACGCAATATCAATTTTTCTGAATTTCGCACAGATTTCAGATGGTTGATCAAACAATTCGGACCAATTCCCTGATCCCGCTGCAATTTTATTCTCGCCCTATGGCCGCCGGACTGGTCATTGTCGCCTCTGGATCAAGCGTACCCGGCAAAAACACTGACCGACTCTCGACTGCCGACCGAATCCCTGCGCTTGTCGGTGTTCGCGGCTACAGCCTGACGGTCCATACCCGCAAGACCGCCGACCGCAGGCGGGCGGAAAGCCCGCCCGCCCCTTGTCGCCGACCCGCCCGCGCGACATATTCCACCGGGAACGGAGCCGACCCATGCATAACAATTCCCCCGAGCAGATGCCTGCGCTGCTGCACGCGCCGGCCCCCGATGTCCGCGAGCGCGAAAAGCTGGAAGGCGGCAAGCAATTTGTGCTGCACACCGAATTTTCGCCCGCCGGGGACCAGCCCACGGCGATCGCAGAACTGACAGCAGGCGTTAACAGTGGAGAGCGCGATCAGGTCCTGCTGGGCGCAACCGGCACCGGCAAGACGTTTACCATGGCCAAGGTGATCGAGGAAACCCAGCGCCCGGCGATCATCCTTGCCCCCAACAAGACACTGGCCGCGCAGCTATATGGTGAGTTCAAGGGGTTCTTTCCCGACAACGCAGTCGAGTACTTTGTCAGCTATTATGACTACTACCAGCCCGAGGCCTATGTCGCCCGGTCGGACACCTATATCGAGAAGGAAAGCCAGATCAACGAACAGATCGACCGGATGCGCCACTCGGCCACCCGGGCGCTGCTGGAACGTGACGACGTGATCATCGTCGCCTCTGTGTCGTGCATCTACGGTATCGGCTCTGTCGAGACCTACGGCGCCATGACCCAGGATTTGCACACAGGGCGAGAATACGAGATGCGCAAGGTCATGGCCGATCTGGTGGCGCAACAGTACCGCCGCAACGATCAGGGCTTTCAGCGCGGGTCGTTCCGGGTGCGCGGCGATTCACTTGAGGTCTGGCCCGCCCACCTTGATGACCGCGCCTGGCGTCTGTCCTTTTTCGGCGAAGAGCTGGAGGCGATCACAGAGTTTGATCCCCTGACCGGCGAAAAGACCGACACGTTTGACCGCATCCGCCTCTACGCAAACAGCCACTATGTGACCCCGCGTCCGACGATGAATCAGGCGATCATCGGCATCAAGAAAGAGTTGCGCCAGCGGCTGGATCAGCTGGTGAACGAGGGCAAGCTGCTGGAGGCGCAGCGGCTGGAACAGCGCACCAACTTTGATCTCGAAATGCTGGAGGCCACCGGCGTCTGCAACGGGATCGAGAACTATTCGCGCTATCTGACGGGCCGCGCCCCCGGTGAGCCACCCCCCACCCTGTTCGAATTCATCCCCGACAATGCGATTGTCTTTGCCGATGAAAGCCACGTTTCGGTCCCGCAGATCGGCGGCATGTACAAAGGCGACTTTCGGCGCAAGATGACGCTGGCGGAACACGGGTTCCGCCTGCCGTCGTGCATGGACAACCGTCCGCTGAAGTTCGAGGAATGGGACGCCATGCGCCCGCAGTCGGTGTTTGTCTCTGCCACGCCCGCCAAATGGGAGATCGAGCAGACCGGCGGCGTGTTCACCGAACAAGTGATTCGCCCCACCGGCCTGCTGGACCCGCAGGTCGAGATCCGCCCGGTTGATATGCAGGTGGATGATCTGCTGGACGAGGTGCGCCGGGTGACGGCGGCGGGCTATCGGACGCTGGCCACCACCCTGACGAAACGCATGGCCGAGGATCTGACCGAATACATGCACGAACAGGGCATCAAGGTCCGTTACATGCACTCGGACATCGACACGATCGAGCGGATCGAAATCCTGCGCGACCTGCGGCTGGGGGCGTTTGACGTGCTGATCGGCATCAACCTGCTGCGCGAGGGGCTGGATATTCCCGAATGCGGGCTGGTTGCCATTCTGGACGCGGACAAGGAGGGTTTTTTGCGCTCTGAGACTTCGCTGATCCAGACCATCGGGCGCGCCGCGCGGAACGCGGACGGGCGCGTGATCATGTACGCCGACCGCATCACCGGGTCGATGGAACGCGCGATGGGCGAGACCGACCGACGCCGCGACAAGCAGATTGCCTACAATCAGGAACACGGCATCACGCCCGCCACGGTGAAAAAGAACGTCGAGGACATTCTGGCCGGATTGTACAAGGGCGACGTGGACATGAACCGCGTCACCGCCAAGATCGACCCGGCACGGCAAGGGGCCAACCTGAAGGCCGTTCTGGAAGGGCTGCGCACCGACATGCGCAAGGCTGCCGAAAACCTCGAGTTCGAAGAGGCGGCGCGGTTGCGCGATGAGATCAAGCGGCTGGAGGCGGTTGATCTGGCGGTCTCGGACGATCCCTTGGCGCGACAACAGGCGGTGGAACGGGCATCAGAGGCGGCGGTGAAGGCCAAGGGCCGGTCGACGGCTGGCAAGCCGGGGCAGCGCGGCGGGAATGTGAAGCGGCGAAAGCGGTGATGTCCCAAGAAAAATGGGTAACATACAACTCAACCGAACAGATCGAAGAGAAAGACTACGAGCAGTTCAAAATTTACTGCATTAGGGCCCGCCAACTGCGAGAGAACTGGGCGGATTTTGTACGCGATCGCAAAACGCTTTCAATGAATTTTGTCCGGACGTCTGGTCAGGTAGATGAAAACGGCTCGTCAGAGAACCCGCATCGCCTTAAGGGTCTGTACCTAGATTTTCGTGTCTTCATCGCCCAGCAGGAAGAGACTGAATTCAAAAGAATTTGTAACAAAATTAGCCAGAAGTTTTCAAATGATCATGCTAGAGCCTTCATAAAGTATGAAAAAGACGTTTGGGATCGCGACAACGCCTTAAAATCTTGGCATGGCTATGACAGCAGGGCGCTTGTCCACACGTACTTTAATGCCAGCTTGTTTCATTCAGATCGTCAAAAGCGCTCTATTTTGATTGATATCTTGGAAAAAGTAAGCGAACCAGCACTGGCGTCCATCATTTTGCTAGAAATTGACAGCAAACGGCGCCAGATTAATAACATATTGCTCGCATTTGAATTCTTGGAACGACACCAACCTCGACTGAAAGTGCCAATCGCTAACTTCACCAATCCGTGAATTGGGTCTCGGAACCTGCCAGCTATGTTTGGGGCAAATCGTACTCGCAAAGTGTAGCGTTCGTAGACACTCGCGCGCTGAAGTCGGCACAAGCAAACCTCTCGACCTCAGATCCCTCGCCCCCCCCCAAACGCAAGGCGCGGCCCCCTTTCGGGGACCGCGCCACATCAAACCGTCAAAGCAATCAGCCTTACACGAGTTCCAGGTTCACTGCGCTTTCGCGGCCGTCACGGCCTGCTTCCACGTCATAGGTGACTTTCTGGTTGTCGGCGAGACCGGTCAGGCCCGAACGCTCAACAGCCGAGATGTGCACGAACACGTCTTTGCCGCCTGCATCAGGCTGAATGAAACCGAAACCTTTGGTGGTGTTGAACCATTTCACAGTGCCGTTGGCCATGTGTCTTATCCTTGTTTTCTACACCGCTCGCAACATGCAGCGGCCCGGCAAAGGCGCGTCTTGATCGAGTAGCTGCGTGCCGGTGAAGGAAAACAGAAGTCGAAGAGAAGGTCTTTAGCCCGGCCCATATGCCAGATCAGCGGCACAAAAGCAAGCCTCTTGTCACGACCACCGCCGCCCTGTCCGCACGAAACAGCCGAAACCTGAAACCGCCCGCGCCCCGACGTCCGGGGCGTGATCGTCAGTCCGGCGGGTCTGGACGGGGTCTCTGCCAGAACCTTGCGATCCGGCGTGGGACGATGTGTGAAGCCCCGGATTGCATCCTGAGCCAGGGCCGGTCGAGATCTGCAAAAATACTTTCGCGCGCCCCTTGCAGTGCCCCCCGCCCCATCCCACTTCCGCGCCATCCGGGTGTGAGGCTCCACCCGGCGGCAGCAGGCGCGGGGTCGCGCCGAGAGCGCTTTCCTCACATGGATACACGCCCATGCGCACCCTGTTTGCCGCAGCCGTTGCGGTTCTTTTCGCCCTGCCCGCCGTCGCCGACGAAACCGAAGGTCTTGTTCTGGCATATGATCGCAAGGCCAATCTGCTTGTCCTCACGGACAAAACGATCTGGCAACTGCCAACCACAATCGACGTGCCTGCCGATCTGGGTGCGGGGGACCGTGTTCTGTTGGAATATCAGACCGCCGGCGAGGTTGGTCTGACCGCCATCGACAGCCTGACCCGGCTTTCCATCGCGCTGCGCAACGATGAGGACGGCGGTAGCTGACGCGCGCCCTTGCAGCCCGTCGCCCCCTGCCCGGTATTCCCGGACAGGGGGCAATGCTGCCTTAGCTGTCGCCGCCGGCAACCGTCAGGCCCAGCATGCGCCAGCCCTGCATGCCCCAACGGTAATAGCTGATCTTGTCCGCCGGATACCCCGCCTCGATCATGCGCCGGATGGCCGTCGGTGACTGTCCGCACCAAGGTCCGTTGCAGAACAACACGACCTCTGCGACCACGTCCGGATCACATTCGAAGCCTTCAAAATCCACCTCGCAGCCCAGTTCGCCCAGACGGTCGACCATTTCGGTGTAGGGCATGCTGACCGATCCCGGAATCGTGCCGGTTTCCCAATCGGGCCGCACCCGGCTGTCGATCACCATGATCTCCGGGTTCTGAAGCGCTGCCAGCAACTCCAGCTCGCCGATGGTGGTGACCCCCTCGGCGGGAGAGATCGGCTGGATGCAAAAGCTGGGACAGGGACGGGCGATGCGGGCAAAATCGCCCTCGATCACCGCATCCGTGTCCTGCACCCTTGAGATCGTGACCTCTGCGCCGCCCGGTGTCGTCACCGTGACAGTCGCCACGTCCCTCGAAATGTTCACCTCATCCGCGCCAGCAGGCATGCCAAGCCCTAACGTCAGGGCCAGCGCAGCCATCGCACTCTTGTTCATGATCCTCTCCCTTTTGATGAAATAAACTGTCCTGTTCCGTCACACCGCGCAACAGCGGATCAGTCCCGCACCCAGCCCACGATCTGACCCGCGGGCATCGCGCCCGACTGTCGCTTTGCCTCGCGTCCGCCTGCAAAGGCCACCATGGTGGGAATGCCCCGGATGCCATGCTGTGCGCCGACCTGCGGAAAATCCTCTGTGTTGAGCTTGACCAGCCGCGCCTCTGTGCCAAGCAGGGACGCCGCCTTGCCGAACTCGGGCGCCATCGAGCGGCAGGGACCGCACCACGGCGCCCAGAAATCCACCACCAGCGGCACGTCGTCGGTGCGCGCGGCCTTGGCCAGCGTGGCGGCATCGACCTCAATCGCCTTGCCCGGCATCAATCGGGCGCCGCAGGTTCCGCATTTCGGCCCCGACGCCAGTTTTTCTGCCGGAACCCGGTTCACTTGCCCGCAGTCCAGACAGGTCAGTTTCTTGCCCGCCATCCAAAGCCCTCCGATTCACATTCGTAATGAAATATGTGACCGGACGGGCAACGCATCAAGCGGCAATCGGGAAAACCCTGCCGCGAGGGCCGGGGCGGGCGGCCTGCCCTACTCCAGTCCCTGCGGCCCGTGTTTCAACAAGACGGGAACGATCAGATCCTCTTCGTCCTCAAGATGGCGTAGCAAGAGCGCCTCGAATCCCGTGATCTCGGCGTGAAACGCCCCCGGTTCGATCCTGTTTTGCAGCACACCAGTGGCGGACTCGGAGAACCGCTGCAACAGACCGTCCATCGCGTGATGGTCCCGGTCCAGAATGTCAAAGCCGCGCGCCAGACGTGCCTCATAGCCCACCAGCTTGGGGAAATAGTGCATATCCTCGATCTGGTGGTGGCCGTGCAGCTGTTGCAGCAACATGCCACCAAAGCGCGTCAGTCGCGCCTGCATCTGGCGCGGGGCGATTGCGCCATCCACGGCCGCCTCTGCGTCTTGCCTGAGCGTTTCGGCAAGACGGCGGAACATCAGGTGGCGGTCCAGCCAGAACGCCACCAAGCCGTCAAAGTTGCGATGCCTCTGCCATGTGTCGCGCGGATAGTCGGCACGCAGGGCATACAGCGCCTCGGGCAAACCGTCTCGGCGGGTCAGGTCAAGTGTCTTTTCCATGCCCGCAGGATGGTACGGACCAAGGCAAAGTCAACGCAGCACATGCACAGCACATTGTGCATGACGGACCACTTGCGCAGCGGTCGAGCCCAGTAGCAAGTCCTGCATCCCCGGCAGATGAGACGCAATCACGATCAGATCGACAGGATTGTCCCCAGCCCAGTCCAGAATCGTGCGCCCGGAATGGCCCGACACCACCAGACCAACCCCGCCCGGCACGACCGAGGCGATGTCGTTCAGTTCCTGCTCGATCGCCAGACGGGCCTGTGCCGAATAGTCGGCGGGCAGGTAGCTGACGGCGTAGCCCGGCACCTGTTCCATGACGTGCAAAAACGTGATGCGCGCCCCGTCGGCCGCCAGCCTTTGCGCCACCGCCGTGGCGGCCTTGATCCGGTCGTCGCTGTCTTCGCCAAAGGCGAGGGGGACTAGGATGTTCTTGTACATGGTCGCTCCTCCTGATGGGGCCAGAGTGAGCGCAGGCGCCGAAACCTGCCTTGATGCAGGTCATGTGACTGCCGCCTCCTGCCCGCCACCAGTGCGTCACGATCAGGACACATTGCCCTCCTATGCCGTTGGGTGGTGTCAGAACGCACCGCAAACTGGCCTCTTTGCCGTTCACAGAACGGGTCGGCAGGGTCCGATCGCCGAAAGGCGGCCTTTCCGGGTGGACCTGACGTCTCCTTGCCGGAAAGATGGCAAGGAGTTTGCGCGATGCGTTACCTGATCGCCGAAACCAGCTGGTCGCTGATGACACTGGCCAGTGCGTTGTCCGACGCGGGCAACCTGCTGACCCGGACCGACCGGCCAGAGGACATTCCCCATTTCCTGCATATCACCCCGGCCGATCTGCTGGTGCTTGATGCCAGAGACCTGGACCGGCCCGGCCTGTCACTGGCAAACCTGCGGCGCGCCCATCCCGGCATGCCGATTGCCTTGATGGCAAAAGACGCCTCACATGCCCAGATCGTGCGCTGGCTGGAAAGCGGGGCCGATACGGTTCTGGACCCGGCCAGCCCGCCCGAAGAGGCCATGATGGGCCTTTCTGCCATTACGCGCAGGGCGCACGGGTTGGCGCAGCCCGTGCTGCGCTATGGTCCGTTGGCGATAGACCTGCAACAGCGGATGGCCTATCTGACAGATTGCCCGATCAAACTCAGCCCCAAGGTTTATGAACTGCTGGAGTACATTGCCCTGCGGCCTCGGCGGCTGATCAACCGCGCGACTTTGCTAAGCCATGTCTACGGGTTGGAGGATGAACCCGACCCGCGCGTCTTTGATGTCTATGTCTGCAACCTTCGGGCCTGCCTTGCGGCCTCTGACGGGGCTGTCGATATAGAAACGGTGCGCGGATCGGGCTATCGGTTTGTCCCCGCCTGTCTGGACGGGGCCATTGCCGCCTGACGGAGTGCCCTAGTACGTCGCCGCCACATCATAGAGGACCGGCTCAAAGCTGCGGCAAAAGCTGTTCAGCGCGCGGTTGCGTTCCCGCATTTCGGGTGAGCGCAACATGGCAAGGAAATCGTCGCGCCGCTCCCATTGGGAATAGTTGGCGATCCGCGTCTGAGCGTCGTTGACGTGCAGCGCGGCGGCGATGAAACCGGGCTGTTTCGAGATGAAATCGGCATAGGCCGATTGCAGCGCGTCCAGCAGATCCTGGCATTGGCCTGGGCTGGTCTCAAACGTGGTGATGACGGTCTGGGCGTCGGATGTGACGGTAATCCTGGGCATCGGGCTCTCCTCTTCTAAATCGAGTTTGGCACGGATCGCGACCGTGGCCAAACCCGCGCGGTCACGGGGCGACACCGTGTACCGGGGGTGGAAATTCTTGACAGGTCGCGGCGCAAGGGGCCAAACAGTGTCCAATCCGACAAGATCAAGCGCACAAGCGCGGCACGAGCAGGACACAGGCCCATGAGCAGCACCAAGCGTATCGAGGAGTCGGTTCGCGATTCCATCATTTCCCGCCCCGACATGATTCTCGACGACAAGGATCTGATGCAGGCCCTTATCGCCTCGAATGAGCGTACCATGGGCGGCAACATCATCGACCTGCGCGGCATTGCGATGGAACGTCTGGAATCGCGCCTTGACCGGCTGGAGGACACCCACCGCAGCGTGATCGCGGCGGCGTATGAGAACCTCGCCGGGACCAACCAGATTCACCGTGCCGTGTTGCGGATGCTGGACCCCGTCGATTTTGAGACGTTCCTGCATGATCTTGGCGGCGAAGTGGCGCAGATCCTGCGCGTCGACATGATCCGCCTTGTTCTGGAAACCGCGCAAGAGGACGACGACCCGGTTGTCCGGCGTCTGGGCGACGTACTGTCCGTGGCCGAACCCGGTTTTGTCGAGGCCTACGCCGGTGAAGGCCGTGAGGCGCCGATGCGTCCGGTTGTTCTGCGTCAAGTACAGCAGGGCAGCGAAACGATCTATGGCGACCGCGCCGACTGGATGCGCTCTGAGGCCTGCCTGCGGCTGGATTTTGGCCCCGGCCGCCTGCCCGGCCTGCTGGTCATGGGCTCCGAAGATCCGCATCAGTTCACCCCGCAACAGGGCACCGATCTGCTGGCCTTCTTTGGCGGCGTGTTTGAGCGGGCGATGCGGCGCTGGCTGGCCTGAGACCGGTGGCGCCATGAGCCTAGACATCTCTCCTGCCGCCCGCGACGCGCTGGCCAACTGGCTGGAGGCCTGCAAGGCGCTGGACGGCGCGGCAGAGAATACGTTGAATGCCTATCGCGGCGACGTGTTGGATTTCATCGCCTTCCTCACCGCACATCATGCCGAACCTCAGGGGCTGGCCCCGTTGGCCCGCGTGGCGACCATCGACATGCGGTCGTGGATGGCGCATTTGCGCCGACAGGATATTGGCGCCCGGTCCGTCGCGCGCAAACTGTCGGCAGTCAAAAGCTTTTACCGCTGGCTGGCGCGCCGCGAAGGGTTTGAGGCGACCGCCGTCCTGTCGGCCCGTGCGCCCAAGTTCCAAAAGAAGCTGCCCCGCCCACTGACCGAGGACGCCGCCCGTGCGATGATCGACACGGTCGAGTTGCAATCGCGCGAAGGCTGGCAAGGCGCGCGCGACGCCGCCGTGGTCACGCTGCTCTATGGGTGCGGGTTGCGAATCTCCGAGGCGCTGGGCCTGAAAGGTCGTGACCTTCCTTTGGGACCATCGCTGCGAATCGTCGGGAAGGGCGGCAAGGAACGCGTTGTCCCAGTGCTGCCGGTGGCCATTCAGGCAGTCGAAACCTACCTGCGCCTCTGCCCCCACCCGGTTGAACCCGACGCCGCGCTGTTTCGTGGCGCGCGTGGCGGGCCTCTGAACCCGCGGCTGGTGTCAAAGGCGACGGAATGCGCGCGGATGCAACTGGGTCTACCGGCCACGGCCACGCCGCACGCCATGCGGCACAGCTTTGCCACGCATCTATTGGCCGCCGGGGGCGATTTGCGCGCGATTCAGGAGCTTTTGGGTCATGCGTCGCTCTCGACCACGCAGGCGTATACCGCCGTTGATGAGGTGCACCTGATGAAGGTCTATGAGGCGACGCATCCCAAGGCGTGACGCCGGACGCGCAACCTGTTTACCTGCCGCAGGGGCGACTCGCCCCCTGTAATAATGAGGACATCCGATGCAACTGCTCCATTCCGCCGCTTCGCCCTTTGTCCGCAAGGTCATGGTCACCCTGCACGAGACCGGGCAGATGGACGATGTGGAGATCGTGAACGTCAAGACCACGCCGGTGGCCCCTGACCCGGCACTGATTTCCGCCAATCCGCTGGGCAAGATCCCGGCGTTGATGCGGACCAACGGCCCGACGCTGTATGACAGCCGGGTGATCTGCCGCTTTCTGAACGACCGCGCGCAGGCGACGCTGTATCCCGAGAACCGCATCTGGGACACCCTGACGCTGGAGGCGACCGGCGACGCGATCATGGAGGCGGCGGTTCTGATCATCTACGAAGAGCGTTTCCGCCCCGCCGAAAAGGTCTCGATGGACTGGATCGAGGGCCAGTGGGCCAAGGTGTCGCGCGCACTGGATGCGCTGGGCACGCGCTGGATGAGCCACCTTCAGGGGCGCATGGACATGGGCCATATCGCCGTGGGTTCGGCGCTGGGCTATCTCGATTTCCGGCATGAGGCGCGGTCATGGCGCACGGGCCGCGATGCGCTGTCCGATTGGTATGCAGAGTTCGCACAGCGTCCGTCGATGATTGCCACGACGCCCAGCGGCTGACACGAAAAGCGGCTGACACGAAAAAGGGCGGACATCTGTCCGCCCATCGTTGCGCCCTACGACGCGGCCACATCCGATATCCCGTCAGAAATTCAGCGAGATGCCAACGTTCAGCGCGTTGGTCTTGATGTTGGTCTTGAACGTGCCGCCATCGTCAAACGTGCCTTCGTTGGCGGAATAGGTGAACTGGTATTCGCCGAAGACCGAAAAGCGGTCGTTGATCGGATAGCTGGCACCGGCAGTCAGGCGCATGGCCGGCCCCGTCACCTGAAACCCGTATGTGTCCGAACCGCTGACATGGTCGGCATCGACATGCGGAAACGCGATCCCCAAACCACCGCCGACATAGGGCGTGACCTTGCCCCAGCGTTCCGGCCAGCGGCGCATCACGTTGGCGGTCAGCACGTTGTGACCGTCGGTGAATTCCAGCCGGTCAAAGCCTAGCGCCTTTTTGGCCGAATCGTCGGCATACGCCTTGGTGTGGGTGTATTCGACACCGAAACCCAAAGTGTCGCTGCGCCACCATGTTGCACGCGCGCCATAGTATGGCGGCATGGTAAAGGGCTTCCCCTCCCACCCGACGAGCTCGTCATACGATCCGCCGCCATTCGGCAACTCGCCAGAGATTCGGCTATGCGGAAGCGTTTGCCACCCGGAGTAGACAGAAAGCTCCATCTCTGCCGCAGCAGGTGCTGCAAGACCGATCAGGATGCCAAGGGAAAGAATCAAACGCCGCATGTCGCCGCCTCTATCATTCGTCGAGAATGACATAATCATTGGGACGGGGCGGTTTCAACCGCGACAGATGCGCGCGAGAATTGAGTGTGAGGCTTTTGCATCCTTTACCACTCAGAGGCACCCGGCTAGATACCGTGCCTGAGCGGGGTCCGGAGTCTGTCGAGGCTCCGGATTCATGGGTTTACCGCGGGCCGCCGGCCCCACAGCAATGGAGCGAACCTCGTGTCCCACGCAGAAGACCACGAAGGCACCAGAAGAGATTTCCTCTACTACGCCGCCGGCGGCGCCGGAGTCGTCACAACAGCCGCAGCCGTATGGCCGCTGGTCAATCAAATGAACCCTTCGGCCGACGTGCGCGCATTGTCGACCATCCGGGTTGACGTGTCTGGCGTTGCCCCTGGCACTCAATTGACCGTCAAATGGCTGGGCAAGCCGGTTTTCATCCGCCACCGCACCGGTGCCGAGATTGAAGAAGCCAAGGAACAGGAAGTGGCCTTTGCAGCAGGCGAGAGCGTCGTTGACACCAACGCGCGCAACGCCAATCTGGCCGATTCAAATGCACCCGCAACCGATGCCAACCGGACGCTGCCGTCGCCCGAGGGTGAAGCACCACAAGCGTGGCTGGTCCAGATGGGTGTCTGCACCCACTTGGGCTGTGTGCCGCTGGGCGATGCCGGTGAATTTGGCGGCTGGTTCTGCCCCTGCCACGGGTCGCATTACGATCTGGCGGGCCGCATCCGCAAAGGCCCCGCCCCCGAAAACCTGCCTGTCCCACCCGCCGAATGGGTCGACGACAGCACGATCCTGCTGGGTTAAGGAGCTAGAACATGGCTGGAATTCCACACGACCATTATGAGCCCAAGACCGGCGTAGAAAAGTGGCTGCACAGCCGCCTGCCGATCGTGGGTCTTCTGTACGACACGATCATGATCCCCACCCCCAAGAACCTGAACTGGATGTGGATCTGGGGCATTGTCCTGACCTTCTGTCTGGTGCTGCAAATCGCCACCGGGGTCATCTTGGCGATGCACTATACGCCTCATGTCGATCTGGCCTTTGCCTCGATCGAACACATCATGCGCGACGTGAATGGCGGTCACTTTATCCGCTACCTGCACATGAACGGCGCCTCGCTGTTCTTTGTCGCCGTCTACGCCCACATCTTCCGGGGTCTCTACTACGGGTCGTACAAGGCCCCGCGCGAAGTGACGTGGATCATCGGCATGTTGATCTACCTGTGCATGATGGGCACCGGCTTTCTGGGCTACGTTCTGCCCTGGGGTCAGATGTCCTTCTGGGGCGCGACCGTGATCACCGGCCTGTTTGGCGCCATCCCGCTGGTGGGTGAGCCGATCCAGACCTGGCTGCTGGGCGGACCGGCGGTGGACAACGCCACGCTGAACCGCTTTTTCTCGCTGCACTACCTGCTGCCCTTCGTGATCGCCGCGCTGGTGGCCATCCACATCTGGGCCTTCCACACCACGGGCAACAACAACCCGACAGGTGTCGAGGTGCGTCGCGCGTCCAAGGCAGAGGCGGAAAAGGACACGGTTCCGTTCTGGCCCTACTATGTGATCAAGGACCTGTTTGCGCTGGCGCTGATCATGGCGGTCTTCTTTGCCATCGTCGGGTTCATGCCGAACTACCTGGGCCACCCCGACAACTACATCGAGGCGAACCCGCTTTCGACGCCCGCACACATCGTGCCGGAATGGTACTTCCTGCCGTTCTACGCGATCCTGCGCGCCTTCACCTCTGACGTCTGGCTGGTGCAATTCGCCTCCTTCGTCACGGGCGGTATCATCGACGCCAAGTTCTTTGGCGTGCTGGCGATGTTCGGCGCGATCCTCGTGATGGCGCTGGTCCCCTGGCTTGACACCTCATCGGTCCGTTCGGGCAAGTACCGCCCGATGTTCAAATGGTGGTTCTGGCTACTGGTGATCGACTTCTTTGCGCTGATGTGGCTGGGCGCCATGCCCGCCGAGGAACCCTACGCCAGCTTCTCGCTGATCGCCTCGGCCTACTGGTTCGCCTATTTCCTGATCATCCTGCCGCTCTTGGGTGTGATCGAAAAACCGCTGGCACAGCCCGATACAATCGAGGCCGACTTCGACGCGCACTATCCGCCGAAGGACGCGGCAAAGGGCACTGCTGCCCCGACCCCGGCCGAATAAGACAGGAAGGACCGTAAGAGATGTTCAAGAAACTTACCCTCGCGGCCTTCGTGGCCCTCGGTCTGACCGGCGGCGCACATGCCGCCGGCGGCGAGGCCCATGTCGAGGACTTTGCGTTCTCGTTCGAAGGCCCCTTCGGCACCTGGGACCAGAACCAGCTTCAGCGCGGCCTCAAGATCTACACTGAGGTCTGTTCAGCCTGTCACGGGCTGCGCTACGTCCCGCTGCGCGACCTGGAAGCACTGGGTTACAGCGAAGAGCAGGTCATTGCCTACTCTGCCAACTTTGAGGTCTTCGAAGCAGAGCTTGATGACTTCCGCCCGGCGATCCCGACCGATCACTTCCCGTCGGTGACCTCTGCCGGGGCGCCCGACCTGTCGATGATGGCCAAGGCGCGCGCAGGCTTTCACGGCCCCTACGGCCTTGGCATCAACCAGATGTTCAAGGGCATGGGCGGTCCGGAATACATCGCCTCGCTGCTGACCGGCTACACCGGCGAAGAAAAGGAAGAAGCAGGTTCGATTCTCTATGAGAACCACGCCTTCCCCGGTGGTTGGATTTCGATGGCACCGCCGCTGTACGGCGAGGACGTCGATTTTGACGATGGTCACTCGAACGATCTGCACCATGAGGCGCAAGACCTTGCCGCCTTCTTGATGTGGACCGCGGAGCCCAAGTTGATGGCCCGCCGGGAAGCCGGCTTTATCGGAGTGTTTTTTCTGGTGGTGCTGACCGCGCTTCTCTACCTGGTCAACAAACGCCTCTGGGCCCCGATCAAGCGCAAGCCGACCGCCTGATCGCGCCTTTCTGGTCAAGACAAAGCCCCGCCAATCTGGCGGGGCTTTTTCATATCCGGCGCTGCGCCAGCCAGTGGCCTTCGGGGACAAACGGCGTCATCGGCGTGCCGTCCAGTGTCGCCGCATGTTGGTGGAAACAGGTGAACCCCGCCGGAACCATCGCCCCGCGCGGTGCTTCGTCCAGAAAGATGAACTTGCTGTTCTCGGGCGTGAAATCGAACCATCCGGGATCGTCGAATGCTCCGGCATACACCCCCAGACGGTCTGGCCAGCGCTCAAACGTCAGGTGGGTCTTGGTCGCGCATGTGGGGCAGAAATGCATGTAGACCTCTCTGCCGCTGCCCGCCGAGACATGAACATACCGCGCCGGCCTACCTTGGGTGATGCGATAGGCCTGGATGATAAAGATGGGCTCGACCATGCCCGACGATCCGGTCGCCCGTTGGCAAAACCGGCAAAAGCAGGCCGTGACCCATAGCGGGGCCTCCGTGACCTCGAATCTGAGCGCGCCGCACAGGCAACCCCCTGAATTGATCGCCATTGGCTGGTCTCCCTCGGTGGCTTCCCTGACCAAAGCATGCGCCTGCAAGTGTCCGTTTGTCAGCCGATTTCGCCGATGTAGTCGCGAAAGGCCTGTGGCGGATCACCAAAGAATCTGTCGGTCGGAACCGGCGGATGCGCCACGCCTTCGGCCACAAACACCACATCCTGCGCCCAGCCCGCGGCATCGCGCGGGTCATGGGTCACCATGACCACCAGCGCGGCAAGGCTCTCGCCCACCTCGCGCACCAGATCCAGCATTTCACGTTTCAGCGCCGGTCCCAGTGCGGCAAACGGCTCATCCAGCAGGATCACGGGCCGCGCCATCAGCAGCACGCGCGCCAAGGCCGCCCGCCCCTGCTGGCCACCCGACAAGGTGCCCGGCTTGCGGTCCGCCATGCCCTCCAGCCCCACGCGCCGCAATGCGCCCTCAATGCGCGCGTTTGCCTCATCATCCGGGCGGCGGCCGTCGGGGTGCAGCGCAAGACACAGGTTCCGTGCCAGCGTGAGATGAGGAAACAAGTTGCTGTCCTGAAACAGGATAGAGACCGGACGCGCGTCAGGCCGCGATTGCGTCAGGTCGCGCCCCTGCCAGAGGATGCGCCCCTGCGTGGCCACACGAAACCCGGCAATGGCGTCCAACAGCGTCGACTTGCCCGCCCCGGACGGTCCCAACAGCGCAACCCGCCGACCGGGCGGCAGCGCAAGATCGACTTTCAGCGCGCTCGCATCCATCGCCACCTGCAGGTCTTCAAGTCGCAGCATTCACCCGTCCTCCCCGATCAAACAGCCAGAACAGGCTCAGGCTGAGCATCAACAGCAACAGCGCCGCGCCGGCCGCTGCCTCCATCTGGTATGACCCCATCAAACGGTAAACCTGCAACGGCAAGGTTGTCCGGTCCGGGTCCGCAAACAGCGCGATGACCCCCAGATCACCCATCGCCAGCGCCGCTGTCAAACCGGCGGCAAAGCCCATGGGACGACGCAGGCGCGGCAGCCAGACCAGCCGCAGCCACGCAAGGGGCGTCATGCGCAGAGTTGTGCGCAGGCGGCCATAGTCGCGCACGACCGTCTCGGCCTCTGGCCGCAGGATACGCAGCGCAAAGGGCAGCGCCATCAGCGCATTGACCAGGCCCGTCACCGGCAATGCCATGTCAAACGGGTTCATGAACGGACGCACGATGAGGAACAGCCCTGTGCCCAGCACCAGCGGTGAAATCGCGATGGCAGGCAGCGCCAGCAGCTCTCCGCGGCGGGACGCCAGTGGCAGCGCCCAGGCCATGCACAGCGCCGTCGATCCCAACGCCACCATCAACGAATGTCCGGCCGCGCGCAGCGTATCTGGCCCAAGCAACAACAGCCCTGGCACCCCACGCATGACCGCCGTCAACAACGGCACCAGCAGGAACAGCGCCGCCAGCAAGATCCACGCCCCGTCCCAGAGGCGCGGCAGTGCCCCCTGCCCGTCCCAGCGCGGCACCTCGCGGTCGCGGCCCGCCCCAAATCCGCTTTGCCCCGACACGCGCAAGGCCACCAGCCCCGCCGCCAGTGCCAGAGCCAGTTGCAGGACCGCCAGCGCCGCCGCGCGGCCCAGATCAAATTCGAACCGCATCGCCTGATAGATCGCCAGTTCAACCGTGGTCGCCCTTGGTCCGCCGCCCAGCGTCAGCGCCACCGCAAAGCTGGTCAGGCAGATCACGAAGATCACGGTAAACGCCCCGGGCAAGACCCGGACCATCAGGGGGCCGTCGATCACACGCCACTGTGCCTGCACGCCCAGCCCCAGAGAGGCTGCCAGCCGGAAATGCTCTGCCGGGACCGCCTGCCAGGCGGAGAACAGCATGCGCACTGCCAGCGGCAGGTTGAAAAATACATGGGCCAGCACGACGCCATGTACGCCGTAAATGTCGATTGTCGGCAGCCCCAAAGCGGTCAGACCCGCATTGACCAAACCCGCCTGTCCAAAAACCGCGATCAGCCCCATGACCGCCACGATCACCGGCAGGATGAACGGCGCGCCCAATAGCGTCACCAACAGGGCGCGCCCGACAAACCGCCGCCGCGCCAATGCCTTGGCCACCGGCACCGCCAACACCACGCTGAACGAGGCCGACAGCAGCGCCTGCCATAGGGTAAAGCGCACCGCCTGCCAGTCACCCGGGCCAAGAGTGGCAAAGCCCCCGGCCCGTGCCAGCACCACGGCCACCGGCCCCAGCGTCAAGAACGCCAGGGCCAGCGCGGCGCTTACCGCGAGAGCGCGCGCCGCCATGCCTCGACGGCCTCCGCGCGCAGCTCTGCTGCCTCATCTTCGGTATAGAACAGCACCTTTTCCGGCAGGTCGAGTTTCTGGAACCCTTCGGGCCACTTGTCCTGTGACAGCGCTGCCGGGATCGACCAGTTGCCGGTGGCGATCATGCCTTGGAAATCCTCGCTGAGGACAAACGACATGAATTGGTCTGCCAATTCCGGTTGATCGGTTCCGGCCAGTTTCGCCGCCAGTTCCACCATGAAATAGTGACCCTCCGGGAAGATCGCGGCCTTCTTGGTCTCATCCCCTTCAGCGATGATATGATAGGCGGGCGAGGTGGTGTAGCTAAGCACCATGTCCACCTCACCGTCGGTAAACATGCCATAGCTTTCCGACCAGCCTTTGGTCGCGGTGACAATCTTTGGCGCCAGTTTGTCCCAGGCTGCCTCTGCCCCGTCGCCGTAGACCGCCTGCACCCAGAGCACCAGCGCGAGGCCGGAAATTGAGGATCTCGGATCCTGGATCACCAGTCGCAGATCATCGGGCGCGTCCAGCAGCGCGTCAAAGCTGGCAGGCGGCGTGTCGATGCGGGTGGTGTCATAGACAAACGCCGTGTGACCATAGTTGAACGGCAAGAACACCTCATCCGTCCATTCCAGCGGCAGCGTCAGCGGCGACAGGTCCACACCGTGCGGTGCGAACAGGCCGGACTCGCGGGCCTTTTTCGTGACATCGGTGTTCAGACCAATCACGACATCGGCCTCTGTACGGTCACCTTCCAGCAGGATGCGTGGCAGCAGGTCGCCGGGTTTGAATTGCAGGTCGCAGGCGCAGCGCGCCTCAAACAATTCCTCGATCTTGGGGCCGGGCCCCCATTCGGAAACGAAATAGTCGGGGGCGTAGACTGTCAGGACAGGTGTCTCGGCCATGGCAAGGCCAGCGCTGAGACATCCCGCGGCAACAGTGAAGGTAAGTGATCGCATTGGATCCTCCAAAATTGCGGCGCGAGGGCAAGATTGGAGACCGTCGCAGCGGCCCACACCCTTCCCTCCGCCGGTTTTAACCGGTTCAGGTTCAACGGGTTCATCCGATCTACGGACATCTCAGACGGTTTAACAACCGACACCCCGAGGTGAGGCGGAACGTAGCGCCACTGCGTGGGAACATCAAGAAACTCAATCACATCGCTACGCTGTCATGAAACCGTTGGATCATTCAGCGGCTTCAGGCGATAGCAGACGCTGTTCCGAGAACGCGCTTGATCGTTTTATGTCTAGTCTCAGGACCTATTGATTTCAGTCACCTGAGGCGGCGCACCGCCAAATACCAAAGCGATGAAAAGACCGGTCCCTTCTGATTGAGCGATGCGCAGATCGCGCGTCTGGACCCCTGTTTCCAAATGTTCCACGGCAAGCTGCGGGTTGATGATCTCTGTGTTCTGAGTGGGGATGTCCTCATCATTCCCAACAATTTGCGGCGGCATGCTCTGAAGGCATATGGCCCTCACAAGACCCATTACGCCCGCTGTCAGTGGCGGAGTGTCTGGGACACGGCGCGCGACGGATGGCTGGCTTGGCCGCCGAAAAGGTCGGGGAGACGTCCGTGATGATCGACGCCATGTCCCCGAAGTCTCCGCAGACCGCGACCATTGCGACGAGCACTTCCTACGCCTTGGTTTTCCTTGAGGCGAAGGCACTGGTTTTGCTCCAGCGCCTGACGACAAGTGCTCAACGACCCCTACTCGCCGTAGCGCTTTTCCAACCCATCGTAATAGGACTTGTTCACGACTCTCTGGCGTTCTTCGAAACCGGCGATCGCCCCGGTATCTTCGAATTTGCGGTTCGACTTCAGGTCGTGCAAGGCAGAATACATGCCACGGATCGCGGCCTGTAATGCCACATTCGCATAGAGAATGAGCGAGAACCCCATAGCTTCCAGTTCGTCGAACTCCAGCGTGGGGGTGCGGCCGCCAACGACGATGTTCAGGAGCTGCGGGGTATTCTTTAGACGCGCGGGAATGGCCCGGATCTCCTCTGCGTTTTCCGGGGCTTCGACAAATGTGATATCGGCGCCGTCCTCGATGAAAGCGGCAGCGCGATCCAGAGCCGCCTCAAGTCCTTGGGTCGCACGGGCATCCGTGCGGGCCAGGATCATCAGGTTAGGATCTGTGCGGGCATCGACAGCGGCGCGAATACGGTCACGCGCTTCGGGCAAAGCCACAACATCCTTGCCGGAGAAATGGCCGCACCGCTTTGGGTTGATCTGATCTTCGATTTGAATCGCCGACGCCCCGGCCAATTCTAGCGTGCGCACCGAATGATACATGTTCACCGCATTGCCAAACCCCGTGTCCGCATCCGCGATGATCGGCAGCGCCGAGATGTTGCGAATGGCCGCTGTATGCGCAGCAATATCGCTCAGTCCCATAAAGCCAAGGTCGGGTTTGCCGTAGTAGCTATTGGTCAGCCCGGCGCCGGTGAGAAAGATCGCTTCGAAACCGCAATCTTCGATCACGCGCGCTGCAAGAGCATTCGCAGCCCCCGGCAGCAAAAGCGCCCGATCTTCCTGCAAACGTGCACGGAACGCCGCGTTGATTTCATGATTCATCATCAAGTCAGTTGTCCTTGTTTAGTCTTTGGTGCGGCTCCGGCATAGTCCATCCGGTCACAGAAGGATTTCCAGCTGTTCTGAACATGCCGTCGCATCAGGATGCTGGCCAATTCGGGGTCACCGCTCACCACAGCATCGCAGATGCCGTGGTGCTCGTTCAGGGCTTTGCCCAGGCGCCCGGTCGCATTGCGGCTGTGGATGCGCAGCAACATGAGCTGCGGGTACAGTTGTTCAGACAGCAGGCGCAGCAACAGCCCGTTGCCGGACATCCGCGCAAGCTCCAAGTGAAAGTCATTGTCTGTCCCCTGCCCGCCCGGTCCAAAGCGGTCTTCACTGACATATGTCAGACTCACGAGCGCGTCTTTCTCGACCTGGTTCGAACGTCGGGCCGCAAGCCCTGCCGCCTCGGCCTCAAGGGTCTCACGCAACTCGTACAATTCCCGCGCTTCGGACTGTGTGAACTCCCTGACACGGGTGCCGACATTCGGAACCGAAACGGCGATGCCGATTTCGACCAGCCGTGACAGCGCATCCCGGATCGGTCCGCGGCTGACCGAAAAACGCTCAGCCAGCGCCGCCTCTCCAAGCCGTTGACCAGGCGCAAGATCACCGGAGAGCATCTCTGATTTCAGCGAATCGGCGATGTGCGAGGCGGTCTCTCGGCTTGCGCTCATTGTTGACAATTATTTCTTCCACTTGCTTCTTTGGCGCTTTCCGATCCCGCCCAAAGAGCCTCAAACAAGAGCAAATGTCAACTACAGCTAGAAAAAACTGCTCACCCTTGAGGTGGTTGCCATTGTGAAAAGATGCCCCTACGGTCAGGTTGTTAACAATATGGCATCGGAACAACTTTCGATCGTCAGGGAGGAAAAAATCATGGCTAACAAACAGGGCTCGCTCATTCGGGCATTCACGCTGGCGGTTGCAGTCGCTTCAGCGGGCACCGCAGCACAGGCCGAAGACGCCTGGCCGACACGGCAAATCACCTTTGTCATTCCGTTCGGAACGGGTGGCTCAGTGGATCGGTCCATGCGCCTTGTCGCGGAACGCATGCAGGAAAAGCTGAGCGTGCCGATCCGCGTGGTGAACCAGAAGGGTGGCGGTGGTCACGTCGGCACCACCTATTTCCTGAACCAGCCCACGAACGGATCGTTCTTCCTTGCGACAGCGATTCATCCGTACATTTCAAACGCCATTCTGGAATTCGATCCGGACTACAGCCTAGAGGATTTCGCCTTTGTTAACGGCCAGTGGACCGATGTGGACCTGTTTGCCGTCAACAAGGATCTGAGCTTTCAAACACTCGAGGAGTTCATGCAGGCCGTTGCGGACGAACCGGGGCGCTACCGTGTCTCTGTCGTGACCGGATCCACAGGTGAGATCAATATCCAGCTGGCACTGGAGGCATATGGCCTGCCCGCTGACGCGGTCAACGTCGTGACCTACGAAGGCGGCGGCACAGCGCGGACGGCCGTCGCAGGTGGGCAAGTTGATATGACTGTTATCAGCGCTTCTGGCAGCCTGCCGATCGCAGAATTCATTCGCCCGCTGGCGGTCGCGTCCAATGACCGGCTGGATGACTGGGACGCCCCGACCCTGAACGAAACCCTCGTCGATCGCGGCGTGTCGCTTACGCCCCTCGTCGGGTCAATGCGCGGTATCGCGGCGTCTGCAACATTCGCAACCGAGCACCCCGAAGAATTCAACCGCTTTGTCGCAGCCTATGAGGCGGTCCTGCAGGACGACGAATTTGTCGCGCAGCTGCGTGAACAGAATATCGGGGCAGACTGGCTTGGGCCGGAGCGCACAACAGAAATCGTTCTGTCCAACTTCGAAGTTCTCAAGCGGTTCTCCGCAGAAGACTGACAAAGTCTCCTTCAGGAAAACCGGTGGGAACCGCGGGAAAGCCCCCGGTTCCCTTTTCCAGCCACCATGAACATGCAGGCAGCAGATGTCCTATCGACTTGCCCCGTCTCATGCGATCTTCCTGGCCATCGTATTGGCCTTTACGGTTGCCATGAACCACAGCGCGATAACCGCGAAATTTTCCCTGAACAACTTGATCATACTGGTTCCCGCCAGCGTCATTGCCGTGATCCTGATCATTGTGATCCTGCTGTCGGGATCGGACAGTGACACTCCGCCCGAAGGCGGGATGCGCAAGATGCTGGGCGATCTACTTTTGCTCGCTCTGTTCTGCGCCTTCTGCAGCTTGATGTTCGTGATCGGTTTTGACGTGGCGACGTTTTTCTTTGTCTGGTTCGGTATCGTTCTGTGTGGCGAGCGGTCGCTTTGGAAACCTCCGGCCTTCGCGCTGGTATTTGCAGTCTTGGCAACGACCGCCTTCGGCGCCCTGTTTCCATTCCCCATGAAGACACTTGTGCTCTGATGATTGACGTTCCCGCTCTCGCCACCGCGCTGGACCTGCTGTTCGGCAGTTTTAGCCCCTGGCTGTTCGTGATCCCGGGTCTGTTGATCGGGCTGGTTTTCGGCGCCATTCCCGGGCTTCAGGTTTCCATGGCCATGGCGCTCTTCCTGCCGCTGACCTTCAGCATGGACTTTATTCAGTCCATCATGTTCCTGACCTCAATCTTCACCGGCGGCGTCTATGGTGGCGGCGTCACAGCCATCCTGATGAATATCCCCGGATCGTCGTCTTCCGTCGCGACGGCGTTCGACGGTTATCCGATGGCGTGCAAGGGACAACAAAACCAGGCCCTGGGCCTGAGCCTTGGGGCGTCGGTGATCGGTGCGTTCATTGGCTATGCGGCGTTGTTCCTGCTGATCCAGCCGCTTGCGGTGGTTGTCCTTAAACTCGGGCCGCTGGAAATGGTGCTGGTCATCGCCTGGGGGCTTACCCTGATTGCGACCCTCAGCGAAAAATCCGTGGCCAAGGGCCTTTTGGCAGGCATGCTCGGGCTTGTCCTCAGTCAAGTCGGCATGTCCAGCACTGGCGTCCTGCGGGCCACATTCGGCAGTTCCTACCTGCTGGACGGTGTTCAGGTCGTGCCCGCAATGATCGGGATATTCGCAGCGTCCGAACTGCTGCGCATCCGAGAGCGACAAACCCTGAGCACGACCGAGGACATTCCATCCATCGCCTTTGGCCCGATCATCCGCGCCATGTTCTCTACGTTCAGGTATCCATCGGTGCTCTTGCGCGGCAGCGGCATCGGGGTTCTGATTGGTGCTGTGCCGGGGGTTGGCTCCTCTGTGGCAAACCTGGTTGCCTATGGCGAGGCACGACGCACATCCCGCCGTCCCGAGGATTTCGGCACCGGGATACCCGAAGGTGTAATTGCAGCGGAATCCGCAAATTCGTCATCCGAAGGGGGATCCATGACGGCCCTGCTCGCCCTTGGGATTCCGGGCGGCGCGGCGACCGCAGTGCTGATGGCGGCATTTTCCTACCACAACATCGTCGGCGGTCCGTCCCTCATTCGAGATCAGGGGGATCTGGTTTATGCGATTATCCTCGGCAATATCGTGCAGGTTCTTCTGCTCGGGATAGTTGGCCTATTGGTCCTTCGCATCCTGGGCATGGTGATCAAAGTACCGCTGCGCTATCTGATCCCATCGGTTTTGGCGCTGTGCGCATGGGGCGGGTTCGGCGTGGCCGGGACCATTGCCGGACCATTGACCGTTGCCGTATTTGCATGTCTCGGCTGGCTGATGCGCCGCCACAACTACCCTGTCGCGGCAACCGTCATTGCCCTGCTCCTGGGCGGCATGGCCGAGGGTGAAATGGTGCGCAGCCTGCAAATCTCCGGGGGGCATCTGGGTGCCTATTTGCTGGAGCGGCCAATTTCCATGCTGCTGTTCGCGTTGATGCTTTTGTCGATTGGTGCAGCCGCCCTCAAGGCCTTGCGCATCAACCGCCGTTCACAACCATCCGATACTCAAGGACGTTGATATGACACCTGATCAATCCCATGATGCCGTTCTCGACGTGAACGGCAAAAGCTACCGCTATGCGTCCTTGAGGCATCTGCAAGATGCAGTACCGGGCGCACAGATAGAAAAACTCCCCTTTGTGACGCGGATCCTGCTGGAGAATCTGTTGCGCAACATGAAAGATGACAGCGATGCCGCCGATCTGGTTGCCGCGGTCGCCCGGGGCGAGAATGTCGGCGATATAGAATTCTATCCAGCCCGGGTCCTGATGCCAGATTCCTCCGGTGTGCCGCTCTTGGCGGACCTGACGGCCATGCGCGCCGCTGTCATTGAACGTGGCGGCGACCCGAAACTGGTCAATCCGAGGATTCCCGCAGAGTTGGTCATCGACCATTCTGTCGTTACACAATTTGCTGGAACGGCCGATGCCGCCCGTCGCAATATCGCATTGGAATACGAGCTAAACGTCGAGCGCTACACCTTCCTGAAGTGGTCCCAGGCAAATTTCCGCAATTTCCGCCTGTTCTCGCCGGGCAAGGGCATCGTTCACCAGATCAATCTGGAATACCTCGCGCGACCCGTGCGCAGCGAAATGGTCGAAGGCGATCTCTGGGCTTACCCGGACACGCTGGTCGGCATGGACAGCCATACACCCACGATCAACGGTCTGGGCGTCCTGGGGTGGGGCGTTGGCGGCATTGAGGCCGGCGGTGCCCTGCTAGGGCTGCCGATTTCCATGGCCTTTCCCGATGTCATTGGGTGTAAACTGACCGGCCACCTGCAGCCCGGCGTGACCAGCACCGACCTTGTGCTGACCGCAACCGAGCTTTTGCGCAAACAAGACCTTGTAGGCAAGATGGTTGAATTTCATGGTCAAGGACTCGATTCCCTGAGCGTTCCCGACCGGGCAACTTTGGGAAACATGGCCCCTGAATACGGCGCCAACATGGGCTTTTCGCCGCTAGATGCCAAGGCGATGGAGTTTCTACGTCAGACCGGGCGCAACGATGACGATATTGCCCTGACAGAAGCCTATGCCCGGGCCCAGATGATGTGGGCCAATGGGAACGCCGCCCCCCCCGAATACCGGCAGGTGATCACGATCGAATTGGACAAGATCCGCCCATCCGCAGCGGGCCCCCGCCGCCCGCAAGACAGACTCAACCTGCCGGACGTGCCAAACAGCTTCGACGACTTCCTTGCCACGAGGGGCCGTGAGCAATCACCAGAATCATCAACCCAAGCAAACTCCCTCACAGATGGGGACATCGTGATCGCGGCGATCACGTCCTGTACAAACACGTCCAATCCTTCGTTGATGATCGCCGCCGGGCTGATTGCGCGAAACGCCGTCGCGGCCGGGTTGAGTGTTGATCGGAAGGTGAAGACTTCGCTGTCGCCCGGGTCCCGCGTGGTATCCTCCTATTTGACAAGATCGGGCCTTCAGGATGCGCTCGACCAGCTCGGGTTTCAGGTGACTGGGTTTGGCTGCATGACCTGTGCGGGCGGCTCCGGCCAGCTTGCCCCTGAGATCGAGCAGGAAATCCGCGACCGGAAGCTGACCGTTACGGCAGTTCTGTCCGGCAACCGCAACTTCGAAGGTCGCACCCATCCGCTGGTGCGCGCCGCCTATCTTGCATCGCCTCCGCTAATCGTCGCCTATGCCCTTGCGGGCACCATTTGCATCGACCTCGCCAATGATCCGATTGGCGAAAATGCAAAGGGCGAACCGGTCTATATGGCCGATATCTGGCCCGACGCCACCGAGATTGAACGTGTAACACAAGAAATCGTCACCGCCGACGAGTTCCGCGATCAATACAGTCGAATGCACGAAGCCGATGAATTCTGGGACACGTTGACCGTTCCTGCGGGTGAAGATTTCGATTGGGATCCCGATAGCACCTACCTGTTGCGCCCGCCCTTTCTGGACGATGCCACCGGCGCAGTCCGCGATGTCAGCCGGTTCCATTTAGAACAGGCTCGAACCCTTTTGATCCTTGGCGACGACATAACAACGGATCACATCTCTCCCGGGTCCGCCATTCCGGCCGACAGTGCAGCCGGACAATACCTTTTGTCGCTCGGCGTGCCGGAAAACCGATTCAGTTCCTATATCGGGCGACGTGGCAACCACAACGTCATGGTTCGAGGCGCCTTCGCCAATATCCGTATCCGGAATCTGATGGTGCCCGGCACCGAAGGCGGCGTCACACGACACGTCCCGACAGGCGACACCTGCACCATTTATGAAGCAGCGGCCAGATACCGGGCCGACGACGTTCCCCAAATCGTGATCGCAGGAAGAAACTATGGCAACGGCTCTTCACGCGATTGGGCAGCAAAGGGAACGCGGATTCTCGGCGTGCAATGCGTGATCGCCGAAAGTTTTGAACGAATTCATCGGTCTAACTTGATCGGGATGGGGGTGTTACCGCTACAGTTCACGGATGACCACAGCGCCAAGAGCCTAGGGCTCACCGGCGACGAGTCCTTTGACGTTGTATTTGATGGAGGGCTGGCGCCCGGAGCACGCGGCTATCTGCAGATCAGCGCGCCAGATGGCAGTATTTCTGGTCGTGTTCCGCTCCAATGCCGACTCGAAACAGCCCGCGAAACCCAGATATACGCGGCTGGAGGCATCTTGCCTTATGCGCTGAACGACATGCTCAAGGCGGACCCGGACTGAGACAGCCTTTCACATTGGCAGGCTACTGAAGACGTCTGGCTGAAAGGGCGGTGTTCCCGCCGTCGTAGATTGAAGGTCAGGCCCTGCGGCTGAGGTCGCCAAATCGGCGTTGCCCCGCTCGTCAGGCGCCCAAGAGTTTCGGGTGCTTGACGAGATAGCAGAGCGCCATGGTCATACTGAATTGCGCATGGACCCTGACGTTGTTCTCCTTGGAGTCGACCCAAGTCGCCTCTGAGGGCAAGGCGTGCCGTTCAAGGATCTCGAACGTCGGTATCTGGTAGACCCCGGCGGACTCCATCGCCACGCTGGTCACGCCACAGGACCGGAACTGTTCTACCGGATCATGCAGGTCCCGCTTGACCGCGCCGAACGCGCGCGTCCGTGCTGTCAGGGTTTACCGCGGACATGTGCATCGTCTATCCGATATCGATGGCCGCTGCGGCGGGAACGATCAACTTCAGCTCCGGGTGGTCGCCGGCAGACTTCTTTGCCATGGCATATCCTCCGTTCAGGCAGGAGGGCGTGGGCCGTGCAAGTTCGTCACCTTCCCAATCGGGTTCACGGCCACCCGCATCCAGCGCCGCAGAGGCTCTCGGCCAAGTCCAGATCCCGGCAAGCCCGGCGCGGCTCACCTCCCCCAGGATGAGGCGCTTGGCGCTGTCGATGCACAACTCTGGGCTGGGTCGCAACATGCTCACTTTCCCGCAAAGAATGCCCCTTGCAGTCCCTGTTCCCTACTTGCTAAACGTGGCGGCGGAGAGGTGGCCGAGTGGTCGAAGGCGCACGCCTGGAAAGTGTGTAGGCGGGAGACCGCCTCGAGGGTTCGAATCCCTTCCTCTCCGCCACAAACCATTCGCGAACCCGAGACGAGGCCCCAGTGCGGGCCTTTTTTCTTTTTGGTTCAAAGGGGTTTAACGAGGCCATCCGACTTTCGGAGACTGGCCGTTGGCCCCAAATTGGTCTCCGAACGCCCCGGGTCTCCTTTCACCCGCCCTTCACCCAAATCGAGACGCATTCAAAACTGTTATTCTTTTCAGATGCTTGCCGAAAATGGATTACGCCGCAGTTGAGGCCGGTTAGACCGCTATCAAAGCAAACGGAGACACTCGAAGGCGGCGTGGTTCTTCGAAACGGTGCGAACGGTCGCGAGAAGTCGTTGATGACAAACAGACTTTCCGCTCATAGCCTGGCGGCATGTCGAACGGGCCCTGGACAGATGAAGAAAACGACCTGATCGTCGCGGATTACTTCGCGATGCTGGCCGAGGACATGGCGGGCCGTCCCTACAACAAGGCTCAGCACCGGCGCAGTTTGATGCCTCATTTGCGAAGCCGAACGGAAGGCTCGATCGAGTTCAAGCATCAGAATATCAGCGCGGTGCTGAAGGGGCTCGGCGAAGATTGGATCCCCGGCTACAAGCCAGCGTTCAATTTCCAGATGACCTTGGTTGATGCTGTGGCGCGCTGGTTGGCATGGAACCCGGCTTGGCTTGGGCGGATGCCAGGCTCGCGACCAGCAAATGGCTTGCGCGAGGCTGCGCAGATCTGGACTGGACCATCACCGACGTTGTCGAACCAGCCGCCGCCGCAAGAACTGGAGCAGATGTTGCATATCGCCCGAAAATTCGACGTGGCTGGGCGGGACGAGCGCAACCGGGCCCTCGGCCGCGCTGGAGAGGAACGTGTCCTGGCGCATGAACGGGCGGCATTGCGAACGGCAGGACGGGACGATCTGGCGCGCAAGGTGCGCTGGGTGTCGGAGGAGGATGGCGATGGCGCGGGCTACGACATCGCGAGTTTCGCGCCGGACGGGCTACCCCGGCTGATCGAGGTCAAGACCACGAACGGCTGGGAGCGCACGCCCTTCCACATCACCCGCAACGAGTTGGCCGTGGCCGAGGAGTGCCGGTCGGAATGGCGTCTGTTCCGGCTCTGGAATTTCTCGCGGGAGCCGAAGGCGTTCGAACTGCACCCGCCGCTGGACGCACATGTCTCGCTGACCGCGACGACGTTTCAGGCGAACTTTCTAGCCTCTTGAAGCAGAAGTTCCTTCATCTCAGGTTGCGCCCAAGGCCAGCGCCCGTTCAGACTTCCATCTAGAGACATTGTCGCCCAGTTCGGCCACTGTGCAGGCGGACAGGTCGTCAAGGCTTTTTCCAGTCCCTGAGCAATCTCCGCCCGGACGCCTTTACCATCAATGACACGCAGGCAGTTGCGCTCTTCCCAGAATTCAATACTCGCATAATGCCGACTCGGTATATATCGCATGCCTTCTGCGGTAGGTTCTCCCTGGAATCCTGTGACTTTGACTGCCACGAATTCAGCAGGGGTCTCATAGCGTTTGCCTGAGCTTGCATCGGAAAGCTTTGGAGCCATCGCTTTCGCCTGCGTATCGGAAAGGCGATCATAATTTCTTACTCCAAAGTATGGGCAGACTCGTAATGTAAAGTCTTTAGCCTCCCCGCACATCGGGGCGTCCAATAGGAGTCCGAATGGTACGAAAGCCAAGTCCGGAGTGGTAATGAACCAGACGTCTTCTACGTTGAGCAGCGTTCCGGTCACGGCGCACTTTTGGGAGCAAAAAAGTTCTATCTCTTGTATCAAATTTGTTATCGCGAAAAATGGCTTTCCATTCTTCGAGTCGCGGCTAACGTTCGCGGGGATCGGGAGGCCCCGTGGGTCCCGTTCCATGGCTGCAACTTTTGGAAATTTCTCAATCCACTCTTTTGATGATTCCTTGGTTGATCGAGATATTTCCGCTCGGTTCATTTTTGTAAGCCTCTTGTACTTTAGAGTCATATTTTCATTGCCACCTTACGTTAGGTAGAAGCCTTCGGCGACCCATCGCGGGGTAAACTGATCGCATTTCATCCTAATACTTCTGCTTCTCAGGGATGACCCCTCGCACACCGCCGCGGGGGTCGGCAACGTCGTACTCCCGGCGCGGGATCAGGTGAACGTGGACATGGAAGATGGTCTGACCGGCATCGGTCCCGGCGTTGATCCCGACATTGAAGCCTCTGACAGCGGGATCCTCGGCTAGGATTTGTTCGCGTTGTGCCTTGAGCATTGATTGGATCGCGTTCAACTCGGGCTGATAGAGGTCGAAGTAATCGGCCACATGCCGCTTGGCGATGACCAGCGTGTGCATTGGGGTAACGGGAAACCCATCGCGGATCGCGTAGCAGAGTTCGTTCTCGGCGACGATCCTGTCTGCGCCAATCCCGCAAAACACGCAGGCTTCTTCTCTGGCACCATAGGAGGCCAGAACCTCCCTGAAATCGGTATCGTCCCTGTCTCGCTTGTTCGTGTTGCATGTGACGCAGAGCGCCTGAAAGTTGCTCAAGTCGTCGCTGCCGCCTTTGGTGCGTGGCACGATATGATCGACATGCAGGGCAGCCTGTTCTTCATGGGCCCCGCAAAGCTCACAGCGGTGTTTGGCCCGCTTTAGGACCTCATATCGAACCGAGCCAGGAACATAGCCATCCGCAATGCCGCGGTGCCCCCAAATGCCATCACCTCGCTGACCGATATAGGCGGACAGACGTTGCTGGCAGAGATCAACGAGTGCAGCGATTTCCTGTTCAGACAGATCGCTGGCCGCCAGCCTGTAGCCGACAATGCGCCGTCCATCTTTGACCGGCTCGATCACGCCATTCTGCGTGAGGACCTTGCCAACCATGTTTTTTGTACGGATTTCATAGTATTCGACCTGCGAGCGATCATAGCTCAGCAGAGCCTTGGCAACGTCCTCAGTCGATGCGGAGCCACCCTTTTCCAGCAGAACCTGAAGCATGACCGGCTGATATACATGCGACATCCGCATCTGTTGGCGGATGTAGGTCTCAAGCTGTTGAAAGGATAAGTTTGCGCTCATGGGCCGAAGGTGGCCGATAAGCCAAGGAAAATCTAGCCTTGGTAATGCTTTGGGGCATCTGACGTTCCGCCGAAAACCACGGCCGCCTGTTGATGCCACGACAGCGCCGCGCATTCAGTCATATGCATGACCGTCACGGCCGATGCCTCGCGCCCGCAGGCCAGCCGTTTCAGCACCTCCGGTGCCAAGTACGCCAGCCGCAACTGGCGGCTGACATGGCGTTCGGCCAGACCGACGGCTTCGGCCAGTTCCTGGATCGTGCTGAACTCGCCAGCGTCCATGCGCCGCCGCCAGCCCCAGGCCCGGCCGATGGCGCGCAGTATATGCGGGTCTTGGGCTTGGTCCTCGCTTGGTCTGTAATCGGCGGGCGGCATTATTTTCGGCCGACCGTTCTTTTTGCGGACCGTCAGCGGGATCAGCACGCGGATCGTGTCATTGGCCTTCGTCATTCTGCCGCCTCCAGATTGCGCGGCGTGACCATCTCGCGGATGACGCCTGCGATCCCTTCGCGCCTGATGTCCACCTCCAAGCCGTCGGCTGTGACGGTGACACGACGGATTAGAAGCTGGATGATCCGTGCCTGCTCGGCTGGGAACAGCTGCGCCCAGAGCGCGGTGAACTCATGCAGTGCCCCGATGATGTCGGCCTCAGAAATCGCGCCATTTTCCATCTTCAGGGCCGCAATCACCTGTGTCACCACCTCCGGCGTTTGCAGAATACGGCGGACCTCGGTCACGACCGCGTCCTCAACCATTCCGGCCGCCAGCCGCATCGGGGCGGTCTCTTCGCCGGTCTCGCGGTTCCGGATGACGTCCATTGACACATAGTAGCGGTAAAGCTTCGCGCCCTTTTTCGTACTTGTGGGCGTCATGGCCGCGCCGGTTTCGCTGAAGATCAGCCCCTTCAAAAGCGCAGGTGTCTGCGACCGGCTGTTATTGGCACGTTTGCGCGGGCTTTCCTGCAGGATGGCGTGCGCCCGATCCCAGAGGTCCTCGTCGATGATGGCGTCGTGCTCGCCGGGATAAGCCTTGCCCTTGTGGACGGCTTCACCACGATAAACGCGGTTGTTCAGGAGCCGATAGAGGTAGCCCTTGTCGATCAGCGTACCCTGCTTGTTGCGGAAGCCGTCGCGGCGGAGTTCGCGCGCCAGGACCGTGGCGGACCCGAGTTCGACAAACCGCTCGAAGATGCGCCGGACCGATGCGGCTTCGGCATCGTTCACCAACAGTTTGCGATCCTGCACATCATAACCCAGCGGAACATAGCCACCCATCCAGATCCCGCGTTTGCGCGATGCCGCCACCTTGTCGCGAATGCGTTCGCCGATGACCTCGCGTTCGAACTGGGCAAATGACAGCAGGATGTTCAGCGTCAGCCGCCCCATCGACGTGGTGGTATTGAACGACTGCGTGACCGAGACGAAGGTGACGCCATTGCGGTCGAAGATCTCAACCAGCTTAGAAAAATCCATCAGCGACCGCGACAGACGGTCGATCTTGTAAACCACGACCACGTCGATCAACCCGTCGTCGATGTCGGCCAGAAGCTGCTTGAGACCTGGACGTTCGAGGGTGCCACCGGAAAAACCGCCATCGTCGTAACGTTCGCGGGTCGCAACCCAGCCCTCGGATCGCTGGCTGGCGATATAGGCTTCGCAGGCCTCCCGCTGGGCATCGAGGCTATTGAATTCCATGTCGAGCCCTTCCTCGCTCGACTTGCGGGTGTAGATGGCACAGCGCAGGCGGCGGTTGGGGCGGGCGTTGATGTCCATCATGCCTCCTCCCGTTTGCGTTCACGCAGGCCGAAGAAGCGATAGCCATTCCAGCGCGTTCCGGTGATGGCACGGGCCACGGCCGAGAGCGATTTGAACTTCCGGCCCTGCCAGTCGAAACCGTCTTTCAGGACGATCACCGTCTGCTCGACCCCGTCCCATTCCCGGATGAGCTTGGTGCCTATGACTGGATTGCGCGGATCGGCGATCTGGTTTTTCCTCCGGGCGACACCCTCAACCTCATCGGCCAGCAGATCCAACATGCGGCGCGTTTCCCGGTCGGGGCCGCCGTAGGTCAGTTCTTGGATGCGATAGGCGATGCGGATTTCTAAAAAGGTCCTGCTGTTGTTCGGCGCGGCGCTGCCGATGAGCTTTTCCCATTCAGCCTTCAGGTCTTTGACCGACATGGTCTTCAAAGCGGCCAGGCGGGCCAGGACGGTTTGATCCATCGCTCCGTCCTGCCCAGGTTTTTTAGGGGTTATCTTATTGTGATGCTTCATCAATTCCTCCGATGCGGATACGTTTTGTCCGACGACCACCGCTCTTTCGGGGCGAGAAGTCCACGAAACTGTCTCCGCCTTCGGCAGATAAAGAACTGGCGTTTTCGGCGTTCAGGCGAATGACGCCAGCCGCCAGAATACGACCGAGTTCTTCGAGGCGCGCGTCCGCTGACATGCGCTCAGGACAAAGAGGATTAGGACCCGAAATCGGGCCTGATGTGATGCTGGACATGGCGACTTTTCGCGATTGGAATGATGCCGTCAATGTATCTCGAAATCAGGAAATCACAAGCAATTCAATAATTTAAGGACAGCATCGACCTGCGCGTAGAGCCGCGTATTTCTGCGCAATGACTATGCGCCCGTAGGGGGTGCCAATTGGAGTCACAGAGCCGAATCAGCCTGTGCGACCATCCATGAATTTGTCGAATGTATCGATGGTCTGCTCTTCTTCCAGCTCGGCCATTTCCCAGCGGGATGGAGCGCGGTCAGGATAAAGCAGCAGCGAGATCGTCATCTGGTCGTTGCGGGGCGAGAACACCGTCATTTCATGGACAGGCTCAGATCCCAACCAGACACCTGCCGGATGGAGGTGACCATGGCGACAAGTATCCCAGTCCACCTCCTGCGCGGCCAAGGAGGCGGCTGGCATCTCGGTCACGGTTTGCCGCGCCCTGTAAAAGACGCCGGATTTCAGCAACGGCTCGCTGGACCATGCCCAGTCGATGAATCCCTCCTTGCCTACCACGATCATCGCCCGTTTGTCGGTGATGGTCATCCATTTCAGGATCGCCGCCGTGAGCGACACGGCATAGCGGTCGGCCAAATCAGTCATCACATCGATATCGATGACGCGTCCCTTGATCTGCTCACGGAAATCGTCGAGCGGCATCAACAGGTAGGAGGCGAAGGTATTGGCCTCACCTTCGATCTTGTTCCGGCCCTCATCCCAGTCAGCCATGTTGCGGTTGCTACATTCGAGGCCGTTGGGATTGGTCTGCCGGTGCAGCAGGTAGTGGCCCAGTTCATGGGCCAACGTGAAGTTCCGCCGCCCCGGCGAACGGATGGTCTCATTGTAAATGATACCCCACTCACCGGAACCGTTGGGGTGCGGCATCAACATGCCTTCCACGCCTTTAGACATTTCCAGCCCGCCGACCATGGTGATCGGCGCGTCCGGAAACACCTGTCGCGAAAAATCCTGCGCCAGCGCCGCCACATCGATCGGAAACCGCGGCAGCCCATGCGCCGCCTGATATAGCGACAGGATCTGCGTAAGGCGGATCGCCCATCCTTGGGGCGTCGTCGGCAGGCTCAATCCTTCTTTCCCCACATATCGATCATCTGATTGATCTTCGCCTGGTCGTCCGGGGCTAGTTTGCTGAATTTGCGAAAGAAGGCCTCCTTCAGAACTGCGTCTCCGGGCTCCTCACTTTCATCCAGCAGATAATCGGTGGTGACCTCGAGGGCCTGAGCGATCCGTGTCAGTTTTTCTCCGGACGGCTTTCGTGCGTCGCGGTTTTCCAATTCCCAGATATAGCTCTTGCTCGAGTCGGTCAGTTCCGCGAGCTTGTCGAGGGAGTATCCCTTTTCCTGGCGGTGGCGCTTGATCTTGGCACCGAGGGACGTGGTCATCGTATCATCCTTGTTTTCCTTGGTTGCAGGAAGCTTGTTCGGTATGCCGAACAAAATCGTAGCGCGCAAGTAGACGTGGCGTTTTGTTCGGTCTACACCGAACGCCTGCGTATCGCTTTGCGTCGATTCCCTCCTCATCATGGCCAAGAAAGGGCTCCCATGACCGCTATTGCCGCCTTCCTCCGCAAGACCCCCGTCCCCCGACTGCAAGACTATTTCACGGGTTCAGGGTTCACGTCCCTTGCGCCGGTCGATTGGACCAGACCTGAGTCGGAGGTTGTCGAGCCCCTGATCAAGGCTGTCGACGACATGAACGATGACGAAAAACAGCGCGTTGTCATGAATGCCGGTCAGGTCGCAGCCCTTGCCGATGAGCCCGGCCAGAACGCCCTGCAGAATGTCGTTATTGACCGGGCAGTGTTCGACACGTTGGAGGGGGCGAACAACCGGTCGCTTTGGGTGTTTCTGAATGAACCGGACCAGTTCCGAAAGGCAGAAGAGGTCCGCTACAACGATGAACGGCGCCGGGGCCGGTCCTGGAGCGGCTTTGAAGTTGAGAAAGACCGCGCCGTCCGCCGGGATGCCGTCTCGGTTGCTGCCTTCACCAAGGCGATCCGTGACCGTTTCGCAACGCCGCATGTCCATGTTGATGTTTTCGACCGCCACCGCGTCATCCTTGATGATCAGGAATGCGATCTCGTCCAGATCGCAGTTTATCGCGAAGGACGGCCGGAAGACATGTTGGAGTTCGACGCGAACAGCACGTTGTCGCGGCGCATCGTGAAGCCGGTTTTCGAGGCGGCGCTGACCTATGAGGCCGATACCGGCGTTATCGAGGTGGTGGCCAACACGCTGGAAGACCGGAAGGACCTGACCGCGTTTATGGCGCGTGATCTGCTGGGGATCGTTTTTGACGAAAAACACATCCCCCTGCGGGAATACGATCTCAGCATGCTGCTCAAGCCCTTCGATTTCCCGACTGATATCGAGGACGGGATCACGGGCGTCACCGTGAAGGAACTGCGTTTCATGGAAGTTGGCGAGCGCAACGAGCGGATCACGCTGGAATCCATGTCGGGTGCCGACCGCTCTGTCTGGGAGATGGCGGAAAAGCGGATCGGCTTGGATATCGGTGGCACCGGACATGTGCTGCCGATCGCGACCGAAGTGCCGGAATGGGTCATCACGCGCGCACGGTTCACGATCAAGTTCCACCCGGGCGCAAGCGGCGGCCGGGGAAAATCCCTGACGCTCAAAGTCACAATGCCTCATGGCTGTAGCCTGAAGGACATGACCCCACATGAGCGTCTGATCGGCGAAAAGTATCTGCGCCGTTGGGGCATCCTGACCGACACCGCAGATATCGGCGACCTCATTGAGTAAGCGGGCAGTAGACCTGTTGTTGCAGGTGATGGAAACCCGTGCTGCCAAGGTGCAAGGGGCGACATTGCGGCAGATAGCGCCTCGGGCAACGGATCAGTTGCTCGGGGCTAAGCTGCTGGTGGCGTCCGGGCTTATCCCGGTCGTCACAGCGATGGACAACTTCGAGGATGAGCCCATCCCGGCGGAGTGGTGTGCCGAACGCAGACAGTACGGCTATCTTAACAGTGTCGGTCGCTGGATAACGGTCGACCCAGAGGATATCGCCGCGCTGGCGGTCGATTATCCGTTGATCTTTGCCAAGTTGCTGGTCGCGTTTGATCGTGCTGGGCCGCCACGCCCGGCACCATTAATTGACGGCTTTGCTTGGGATATTGGAACTATCAGGCTGGCAGGGGCGAAAGCTCCGGTGCCGGTCTGGTACGCGCGCCGCCTCGCCGATGCTTCTGTTTGGGACAAGATTAATGCCCTTCTGGAACGCAGGCCGCCAGACGACGTGCGTGTCGTCCTGACCTCGACACCAGGCGATCGTATCCCATTGACGGCGAACAAGCGGAACATCGTCGTCAGCATTGCCGATGTGGCCAGCGCACCTGGCAAGCTCGCGATCTCGCCGCAGGCGCTTGGTGCCCGTGTGTTTCCAGGCCAGGTTCAGCGCAAGTTCCCGATCGACCATTCGGATGATTGCGGGATCGTCTGGCATCGGGACGAAACTCTGACATTCGGTGGGGATAAACAGCGCCGCTTTCTGCAGATACTATTTGAAGCCTACTGGTCGAATTCACAGGTGCTGCGCTTGGCGGCAGTTCTGGAAGAGGCGGGTTATGGCGGCAAGGTGAACACGTTGAAGAAAGCTTTTGGTCGCAGCGCCGAAAAATGGCGGTTCATCAAGGTTGACGACGGAAACTGCTGGATCAACCCCTAATCCACCACCCTCAAATTATTTTGGCAAAAAGCCGTCCTTCGGGGCGGCTTTTTTTTCATTTATGGCCAGCCATTTTCACTGCCTCCCAGTTTGCCTCCCGCCTGCCTCCACGGTGCCTCCCACTCCCTCAGCAATATTGGCCCCGCAAGTGTTCGCAAAAACCCCAAGGAGGTTCACATGGCGCTAAGACACCTTTCCCAGATCGAGCTGGCGGCTCGCTGGAACATCTCGCACCGCACACTGGAGCGGTGGCGGTACACGGGCGAAGGCCCGAAATTCATCAAACTCGGCGGCCGGGTCATCTACCGGCTCGAAGATGTCGAGGGCTTTGAGGCCGAGCAAATCCGTGGCGCTGACCACGAGCCCCACCGCCCGATGTCGGCGTGAGAGGGGACGACATGACAATTTCAAACCATATTACACTGGCCGATATCCACTGCATGCCGGTTGGTCAGATCGCGGCACTGCCTGCGGATCAGCTGGCAATGCTGAAGGATGCTGCCGATCAGCAGTTCACCCAAGCCAAGATGGTCTCGGATTGGCTCGATGGTGCCATCTCACTGAAATACGCTGACCGTGCTGCCGAATGCCGCGCTGAGGCGGGCAAGGACACGGGCACGATCCGCTTTGAAGATGACGGCGTCACCGTAATTACTGATCTGGCGAAACGGATCGACTGGGATCAGGCGAAACTCGCCCAGATCGCCGAAAGCATCGCTTCGTCTGGCGAAGACCCGGATGAGTTCATCGACACCAAGCTGTCGGTCTCCGAGCGCAAATACAGCGCGCTGCCAGAAAGCTGGCGCAAGGGTTTTGAACCTGCGCGCACCGTCCGGACCGGCAAACCAAAGTTTCGGTTTGAACCGAACGGGGGTGCAGCATGACGGCACTGCTTCCCATTCCCGGAAACGATATGAGCCTTCCCGGCATGATCGATCGCGCGGCCAGCATGCTCTCGAACGCGAAGACCTCGGCGGAGGTTCTGGAGGCACGCGAGGCAGCGGGCCTTGTTTATGACACGGCGAAACGCGCAGCCCGGTTGGGCCGGGCCAAAGCCGCGCATGACGACCTGGTTGCGGCGGCACATCGTGCGCAGGCCCATGCACTGGAGATCGAGGCAGCCGCAAAGCGCCGACTGGCTGATGAATATGATGGTGCACAGGCAGATGGTGACGTTGGACGACAAGGTGCCAGGACTGACCTCGTTCGCGATGCGAACGAAGTTGTGCCAAGTGCCGCCGACCTTGGACTGAACCGACGCGAGATCCACGAAGCACGTCTGCTCAGAGATGCAGAAGCAGCGGAACCAGGCTTGATCCGGCGTGCGCTAGATGAGCGTCTCGACCGGGGCGAGGAACCCACGCGGTCTGCGGTCCGCCGCGCGGCAGATGATCGGCTGCAACGCTCGATTGACCGGCTGCAGCGGGTGCAGGACAGCGTCCAGCGCCTTGAAGAGGATCGCCCGCCGCCGCTTACGTCGGAGGAACGGGCGCGCCAGACCGCGGTGTTCGGAACGCAAGAGGATCGTGCGATCTGCGGTCGGATCGAAGAGATCATCGAGCGCATCGATGAACAACCGAACCCTGCGGAGGCAGTACGCCGCGTACCGCCCGCTTCTCGTCATGCCATTGACACAGCGCCGATCCGGCGCGCGGCGGCTTGGCTCAATGACTTCAGCACCCTTTACGAACAGGAGGTCCAGAATGGGACATATGCGACTGAATGATGTTGTCGCCGAGATTATCGGTGACGTGATGGCTGGCCATGCGGTCAATAAGCGCCAGGCTGCTGTCAAGCGTTGGGATGATATCGATGCGGACGGGCAGTATCTCGCCGGGATCGATGGTGTTGTCACCCGTATCGACACAAGGGCACGCCGCCTGAAGCTCAAAGCAGAGCAAGCCGCTGCGCCGGATCAGGCGGAACTGCCGTTTTCATTGCCAGCGGCCGTTGCCATGGATCTTGAAGGTACGACGCTGGTGTCGACCCGCCAATTGACGCGCACCGAATTTGCCCGAGCCATCGAGATCCGGCACCGCCAAATTGCCAATGACAGTGCGGCTTTGCGCGAATGGCGCGAAGCGTTGCGTCAGGCTGATCAGTTTTGGGTGGATAACCCGACCTGGCGCTTTGGCGACTGTCTCACCGCCATCCTGACCCAGAACGGTTTGCCCCATCTCAGCGGCAAGGAGGCTGCGCAATGAACACGCTTCCTCCCATTTCCCGCGATCCGGCCGCCGATCTCGATCTGCTTGAAGACGCGCGGCGCGCCATGCGGCGCAAAGCATTGGAGTGCCTCGCTGAGGCCGACCGGCTCGATGCGCTCTACGTGGCCGTGACCTCCACGCCGGCAGGCGGTTCGCAGCCTGATTTCGACACAGATCCTGACGGAGACCCAAACTGATGGCCATTTCTCTCGCATCCCTGCGCAACAACACGGCGCTGACGCCTCCACGGATCCTGATGCACGGCGTTGCCGGTGTTGGCAAATCCACCTTTGCGGCGGAATCTGACAGGCCTGTGTTCATCATGACCGAAGACGGGCTTGGCAAGCTGCAGGTCCCGCATTTCCCCCTGGCGACCAGCTATGTCGAGGTGGCGGAAGCGCTGGACGCCTTGATTGAGGAAGATCACGACTATGGCACGGTTGTCGTGGACAGCGTCGACTGGTTGGAGCCGCTGATCTGGGCAGAAGCCTGCAAACGCAACGGCTGGCAGTCGATCGAAACGCCCGGGTTCGGCAAGGGCTATGCCGAAGCACTGACCGTGTGGCGTGAATATCTCGACAAGCTGAACGCGCTTCGCGACCGCAAGGGCATGGCGGTCATCCAGATTGCCCATACCGATATCAAGCGGTTCGACAGCCCCGAGCACGAACCCTACGACCGGTATGTCATCAAGCTGCAGACCCGCGCTTCAGCGCTGCTGCAGGAGCATTCGGATGTAGTGCTGTTCGCAAATTACCGGATCTCGGTCGCCAAATCCGATGTCGGCTTCAACAAGAAGGTGACTCGGGCGCTCGGGTCCGGTGCGCGCGTCATGCACACCGAAGAGCGCCCCGCCTTTCTCGCCAAAAACCGTTACGGCCTGCCGGACACGCTCGATCTCAGCTGGGCCGAGTTCATGGCGGCCATGCCCCAATCCGAATGATTCACCTGAAAGGACACGACCATGGCACGTTTTGATACGTCATTTGACGCCACCAGCGTTGAACCCACCACACCCTACGAGCTTCTGCCCGCCGGAAAATACCGCGCCCAGATCGTCGAGAGCGAGATGCGCGTGACCCGCAATGGCATGGGTCAGTTTCTTTGGCTGATGCTGGATATTCTGGATGGCCCATACAAGGGGCGGAAGATTTTCGACCAGTTGAACCTGGTGAACCCGAACCCGACCACGGTCGAGATCGCGCAGCGCACGCTGTCTGCCATCTGCCATGCGACGGGCAGGATGCATGTCAGCGACAGCGAGGAGTTACATCTGATCCCGATGACGATCCAGGTGAAGATCAAGCCGCCAAAGAACGGCTACGGCGAAAGCAACGCCATCGCCTATCTGCCGCCCGAAGGTGGGGGATCTCCAGCCGCTGCCGCAAAGCCTGCTGCAACGCCAGCGGCTCCGCCCACAATGCAGGCCGCCGCGCCCGCCAAGATGGCTTCGGCACCCTGGAACAAGAAGGGCTGATGATCCGCGCTGCTCCGCTCCCGTTTGCCGGGGCAGCGCCCAAACCCATCTGAGGATATTCCCATGACTGACCTGAACAACACAGCCCCTGTGGCTGTGATCAGCCCCGGCTTGCCTGATGACCAGCGCCGGTTGATCGACCTCGACGACGATATTGCCAAGATTCGCACACAGATCGCGACCGCCGATCTTGCACGCCAGCGCGGCCAAAAGCCCATTGATCCTGACTGGTTCCACCGGGCCCGCACCGCGCTGCGCCACCTGTGCCGCGAACGGGCAGAACTGCTCGCGAAAGGCACCGGTCGTCGGCGCCGTGAAAAGCTGAAGGATGCCCTGATCGGCCTGCTGCGTGAGCGCCATGACCCCGAAACCTGGAACGGCATTCTGTCTGAGGCCCAAGCCCGCAGCGAACGGGAGGGGTTGTGATGGCTGATCTGCCCGCACCGCCCACGCCAACACTTACGGCGATCTATGGCGATTATGAGGCCCGCCAGGGCGATGGCTTCCGCGATCACCTCGGCGCGTCGATCATCGGTAAATCCTGTCCACGCGCACTCTGGTATGATTTCCGCTGGGTCACACCGTCACGCTTTTCCGGCCGTCTGCTGCGCTTGTTTGAGACCGGGCAACAGGAAGAGGACCGTATGGTGTGCAACCTGCGCGCCACCGGCGCGACCGTGCTGGAGGTCGATCCGGAAACAGGGCGGCAAATCCGCGTCGAGGCCCATGGTGGGCATTTCGGCGGCTCTTTGGACGGCGTGGCGCTCGGGTTGCTTGAGGCCCCAAAAACCTGGCACGTGCTAGAGTTCAAGACGCACGGCGCAAAGAGCTATGCGGATCTGAGCGCGAAGGGCGTGGCGCTGTCCAAGCCCCAGCACGCCGCGCAGATGCAGATCTACATGCACCTGACCGGTATCACGCGTGCGCTCTACATGGCGGTCTGCAAGAACACTGACGCGCTGCATATCGAGCGGATCGATGCTGACAGCGCGATGGCAGAACGCCTGTTGGAAAAGGCTGGCCGAGTCATCTTCGCCCAGCATCCGCCTGCGCGGATCAGCGAGGCCCCCAGCTGGTTCGAATGCCGTTTTTGCGATCACCGTGCTGCTTGCCACGACGGTGGCGGTGCTGCCGTGACCTGCCGGTCATGCCTGCACGCGACGCCGATCGAAGGCGGATGGCACTGCGCCCGCCACGACCGAATGCTCGCGCCTGCCGAGCAGCGCGCCGCCTGCGGCAAACATCTCTTCAACCCCGATCTCGTGCCGGGTGAGGTCATCGATGCGGGAGACGACATTGTCACCTACCGCATGGGCGATGGCTCCTCCTGGTCAAATGACGCCCGTACAACGGAGGGCAAACGATGAGACCCTCAAAAATTAGCATCGGCCAGAAATTTGGACGGCTTACGATTATTGCTGATAGCGGCGCGCGGAATCGAAAAGGCGAAATTGCATGGAGTTGTATTTGTGACTGTGGCGCGCACCACCGTGCCACGAGCGGCAATTTAAGCTCTGGAAGTGTTCGTTCCTGCGGGTGTCTCGCACGCGAGTTGACTTCAGCACGCCGAAAGAAAAGCCGCCAACCTCCAAAAGTTTGCCAATATCCAGACTGCAAAGCGACAATTGAGAAGGGCGGAAAGGGTTACTGTGGCCTGCATGCCCAGAGAATTCGGAGACACGGGGACCCGAGCTACGTCACGCCAGAAAACGTTCGCCGGGAGCGTAATCGTGCGGCTCTACTGCACCGTTTCCCGTCAGTAAAGCCATCAACTTATCGCAAGCTTTTTGGCCGTCATGAACATCGAGTGATTGCTGAGGAGAAGGCTGGTCGGACCCTCAGGCCGGATGAGCATGTGCATCACAAAGATCACGACAAACAAAACAACGCGCCAGAAAATCTAGAAGTGCTGCCAGCACGAGAGCACCTGGCTTTGCATGCCGCACTGAGAAAGAAATCAAAATGCTGACCCTGCGCCCATATCAAAAAGCTGCAATTTCCGCGATCTACAAATACTACGAGAACAAATCTGGCAACTGTTGCATTGTGATCCCGACCGCTGGAGGCAAGTCGCTCGTCATGGCCGCCTTCATCGAAGGCGTGCTGAAAGCCTGGCCCGATCAGCGCATCCTGATCGTGACCCATGTCCGCGAGTTGATCGCCCAGAACCATGCTGAGATGATCGGGCTCTGGCCAGCGGCTCCCGCGGGTATTTATTCGGCGGGTCTGGGCAAGCGCGAGGCGCAAGCCCGCGTCTTGTTTGCAGGCATCCAGTCCATTCACCGTCGCGCGCGGGAAATCGGCCACACTGATCTGGTGCTGATCGACGAAGCCCATCTCATCCCGGGCAATTCCAGCACGATGTATCGGCAATTTCTCGACGGTCTGGCGCAGATCAACCCGGCGTTGAAGGTGATTGGTCTGACCGCCACGCCGTTCCGGACGGACAGCGGCATGTTGCATGAAGGCAAGAACGCGCTCTTCACCGATATCGCCTTCGAGGCTCCGGTGCGCGAGCTGATAGATCAGGGCTACCTCAGTCCGCTGGTCTCAAAACAGCCTTCCACGCGGCTGGATGTCTCGAAGGTTGGTACACGTGCGGGGGATTTCATTGCGCGCGATCTGGCAGCCGCAGTCGATCAGGAAGCGACGACGCGGGCGGCCGTTGCCGAGATCATCACCCATGGAAAAGACCGCAAATCCTGGCTGGCCTTTTGCTCGGGCGTGGATCACGCGCGTCATGTGGCCGAGGAGTTCGCCCGCCAAGGCATCACCTGCCGCACGATCTTCGGCGAAACACCAAAGGACGAGCGCGATGCCATTATCGCGGCCTTCAAACGCGGTGAGATCCGCGCGCTGGCTTCAATGGGCGTGCTGACCACCGGCTTCAACGCGCCCGGCGTCGATCTCATTGCGCTCCTGCGTCCGACGCAGTCGGCCGGGCTCTACGTGCAGATGGTGGGTCGTGGCACGCGTCTGGCTCCGGGCAAGGAAAACTGCCTGGTGCTCGACTTTGCGGGCAATGTGCGCCGCCACGGGCCGATTGATTTGGTACGCCCCAAACGCCCGGGCGATGGCGGGGGTGGTGAAGCCCCCACAAAGGTCTGCCCCGCGTGCGACAGCATCATCGCGCTCTCGGCAACGGAATGCTCGGACTGCGGCTATGTCTTCCCAGCACGTGAGGTGAAGATCGCACCAACCGCCGCTGCCCTGCCAGTTCTGTCACCAAAAGCGCCGCAATGGCTACCGGTCCATGGCGTCTCCTACAGCCGCCACGACAAGCTGGGCGGGCTTCCTTCGCTCAAGGTGACCTATAGCTCTGGGCTCAAATCCTACAGCGAATGGGTCTGCATCGAGCATCGGGGCTATGCGCGCCAAAAGGCGGCGGACTGGTGGCGCAAGCGCGCGCCCGGTCTGCCCATACCGCTCAGCGTCGATGAAGCCATCCTTCAAGCTGGTGAACTCGCACGCCCCAGCGCGATCTCGGTCCGTCCCTCGGGCCGCTATTTTGAAATCTCCGGTTACAGGTTCGATCCATGCGACAAACCCACCCCGGCCTCTGCGCCGCCTGCCACCGGCAACCTCGCGGCTTTGGCTGGTTCAATGCGGGTTTCTCCGTCTCTGACCGCCGGCGGGACGCAAGTCGCAAGCACCTCTGTTCTCGCGCCTGCCAGGACATCTGTCACGGGAGGAAGGGCATGATCGATCCCACCCCGAACGAGAGCGAGGCGATGACTGTCGGCGGACAACAGGGCGGCGAATACCTCGAGAGCATTGGCAAATCTGATCTCGCCATGCTGACCGAGACCGAGTGGGACCGCTTTCTTGATGCGGTCGTCACCGGCTATTGCGACCACCTGCGCGAGCTTGCGGGCAAAGACCGAACGCGGCTCGACGCCATGATCCCCGAGGTGCCCTTCTGATGGCTGATATATCCAACATGGCGCGATTTGGCGCGCGTCTTGTCACCAATGGCTATGCCATTCTGCCGATCAGCCCGGGCACCAAAAAGCCCGGACAGTTCAAGCGCGGGGCCTGGGCGGATTATCCGGAATGGAACCGGCATGCAGAACGCTCGACAACCGAGGTCGAAATCGCGACCTGGTCGGCCTGGCCCGATTGCGGCATCGGGATCGTCGGCGGCGCGGTTGCTGCGGTCGATATCGACATCGTCAAGGATGGTGAACTGGCGCTCCAGATCGAGCAACTGGCGCGCGACCGGCTGGGTGACACGCGAGCCCTGCGGATCGGAAAGGCACCAAAGCGCATGTTGATCTATCGCACTGCCGCGCCATTCCGCGGCATCAAGCGCCATCCGTTGGAGGTTCTCTGCCTTGGCCAGCAATTCGTCGCCTATGCCATCCATCCGGACACTGGCGCGCCTTATGCCTGGCCGGATGAAGGCTTGGCCGATCTCGACATCACCGATCTGCCAGAAATCACCGCGGAGGCTGCAGCGGCGTTTCTGGAGGAGGCCTATGCACTGCTGCCCGAGGCCCTGCGGCAGCGTGGCCTCAATACGGCATCACCTGCCACGGAGCACCTGCGCGCCCATAGCCAAGTGGGCACATTGCCAGCCATTGCATCGGCCCTCGCATGGTTGCCCAATGCCGAGCTGGATTATGACAGCTGGATGCGGATTGGTATGGCGCTGAAAGGTGCGCTTGGCGAAGCCGGGGCCGATGTATTCGTCGACTGGTCGGCGCAGGCGGCGAAGGATGTGCCTGCAGCCACGGCCAAGGCTTGGGCCAGCTTCAAGCCGGACCGGATCGGCGCAGGTACGATCTATCACCTCGCGATGGAGCGCGGATGGCAGCCCGGCGGCGATATGCGCCTTGATGGCGCTGCGTCTTGCGATGGCGCGCATCCGGCGGCAGAGCTGTTGTCGCGATTGGACGTTCAGTCCAACCAAAGCGTTGACACACCGACAAACCCGCCATTCACGCTCGTGATGCCGGACGGGCTGGTGGGTGGGCTGACGGAGTACATGCTCTCGACAGCCCGGCGGCCCCAGCCGCTTTTGTCACTCGGGGCCAGCCTTTGTGCGATCGGCGCGCTAATGGGGCGGCAATATCGCACGGAGAGCAACCTGCGTTCGAACCTCTATGTCGTCGGCATTGCCGATAGTGGATCGGGCAAGAACCACGCCCGCGAAATCATCAACGAGGTCTTCTTCGAGGCGGGCTTGGCCCATCACCTTGGTGGCAACAAGATCGCCTCCGGCGCCGGGCTCCTGACCGCGCTGCACCGCCAGCCTGCGATCCTGTTCCAAATCGACGAATTCGGCATGTTTCTCGCGGCCGCCGCAGATCGTAAACGCAGCCCGCGGCACATCACCGAAATCCTCGACAACATGACCGAACTCTTCACGGCGGCAGGTGGCATCTTCCTCGGTGCAGAATATGCCAACCGGGACGGGTCGAACGAGCGGCGCGACATCGTCCAGCCCTGTCTTTGCGTCTACGGCACAACGACGCCACTGCATTTCTGGGGCGCGCTGCAGGGCGCAAACGTCGTCGATGGCTCGCTTGCACGTTTCCTGATCCTGCCCAGCGACGAGGATTACCCAGACGAGAACATCGCGGTTGGTATCCGGCAGGCCGCACCTGCGCTGATCCGGGGCCTGAAGCGCGTGGCAACAGGCGGAGGGCGCCACAAGGGCAATCTGATGGGTAAAACGGCGGATCAAAACACCATCGTGACGCCGATGATCGTGCCCATGACGGATGAGGCCCGGGCAAGGTTCAAGGCGCTCAGTGTCGAGTTGACGGGGGAGCTGCGGGCAGCCGCTGGTACGGCCTGTACGGCGATCCTGGCACGCATTGGTGAAAACGCGCTGAAGTTGGCATTGATTGTGGCGGTGGGGCGTGATCCTACGAAGCCTGAAATAGACCTGACCGCCACAGACTGGGCCATCGGTTTCGTTCAAAATTACGCACGGCAGACGATCGAGGCTGTCGAGCGGCATGTGGCCGATACTGAGGTTGAGGCGCATCTCAAACGGCTCAAGGAAATCATTCGGAATGCCGGGTCAAAGGGGATCACCAAATCTGAGATCACGCGGGCATCACAGTGGTTGAAATCCCGCGACCGAAATGAGATTCTGGAAACGCTGATCGAAGGCGGGGATATCACCACCGGCATGCGCGGTTCATCGACGAGGCAGGCCATGGTCTACCGAATGGCCAGATGGCATGGACCGTGGCGAGATACTTCAGGCCGCAAAATCAGACAGAAGGAATCGCCATGACGTACAACCTTCTGAAAGTAAGGCTGAAAACCCGTTCCTTCACGTCCTTCAATCTTTCAAGAGGATACCTATACACCTCGCGTGTTCGCGCGCGCGGTTTATAATAGAAAGAGAGACACCCTTTATATCTATATAATAATTGAATTATTATATATTACCAAGAGACCTCAACGAGTTAGACGAGCCAAACCTTCATTGGGGGTGCATTGAAGCCAAAGAAGAATTCGGCGGACGGCCCAGTCGTCCCGCACCTGACGTGACCAGACCACCCTTCGGGGCCTGGCGAGACCGCAGCCTTCACCGGCCAGCCCTCTCGCCTCGCTCGCCAAACCGAAGAGGAGGTCTGAATGACCCAACCCAACAACACCCCGCGCTGCATCCTGGCGCTCGACCTCGGCACCACCACCGGCTGGGCTATCCGTGGCTTTGACGGCCTGATCACCAGCGGTACGGCCAGCTTCAAGCCTGGCCGCTATGACGGTGGTGGCATGCGCTATCTGCGGTTCACCAACTGGCTGACCGAGCTGGACCGACTGTCCGGGCCGATCGCCACGATCTGGTTCGAGGAAGTTCGCCGCCACGCAGGAACTGATGCGGCCCATGTTTACGGCGGCCTCATGGCCTCACTGACCAGCTGGGGCGAACTCAGGGGCGTGCCATACGAGGGCGTGCCCGTTGGCACCATCAAGCGTCATGCCACCGGAAAGGGCAACGCACCCAAGCAGGCCATGATCGATGCCGCGCGTGCCCGGGGCTTCAGCCCTGCGGACGACAACGAGGCCGATGCCATCGCCATCCTGCTCTGGGCCATCGAGACGAAAGGGGGTGTGCGATGAGCGGCATGCGGTTCACCCCAAAGGGATACGGTGGTCACCGCCGCGACCCCGAGCAGGTCAAGCGGGATGGCTGGTATGAGCAGGGCGTGCTGGCTGTCAGCGTCCATGACGACCGTCTGACATGGCCTGAACGCGCATTGGTGGAACAGCTGGGTGCCAAACTCTATGGGCCACGTCCCGACAGGGAGGTGCGCAATGGGTGATCACATCTGGACCGCCGACGACGTGGCCGACCATTTCGAGGAAGCGTTCCGCACCCTCCGCAAGCTGCCACCGGTCAAGGCAAAGGGGTACTTCAACGCTTGGCCCGACTTCGTTCGGTCGAAGAAGGAGATCGCTGCCATGGAGCCGGAGCCCATGCGGGTCTGGCCGTCAGCGTTAGCCATCACGCGTCTGGAGCAGACGTTTGACTGGGTGCTTTGGATCGATGAGGCTGAGCGCAAGCTGATCTGGTCGCGTGCGGCGCGCGTGCCGTGGAAACAGATCAGTGGCGAGTTAGGGGTGGATCGTACCACTGCGTGGCGGAGGTGGCAGTTGGCGCTCACTAAGATTGCCGCGAGGTTGAATGCCTAATGACTCCAATGTGTTGCAACACTTTTGTTCTCGACACATGCAACATTTCCATGTTACCTGAAAGGCATAATGGGGAGAGTACGTTGGAAGACGGCTCTCCCCGTTTCCTTTTGGGCGGCTGATGGTTCGTAGGTCTGCAACCGCCTACCGGTTGATCGATAAAAACCGTCTCCGCCCAAAATGTTGCATCATCTAACCCATTGATATTGAACGGGTCCTTCCTGTTCGCAACCGTATACGGGGGGGCGAAGCGCGCAATATCGCCAGCGACAGGGCCGTTTTTTTGGGAAGCCACCCCAGCAGGCATCCACCCCCTGCCCTGCTAAAAACCACAACAAAACAAACTCTTGGAGCCGAACACCCCGGTGGCCGCTGGACCCTTTACGGAGTCCAGGCTTGCTGCCGGTGTCCGGAGTCCAGGGTATCCACTACATTGAGGCGAACCGACATCATGACGCTGAGCTTTGCTCCGGACGCAATCGAGACCTGGCCGCTGGCCAAGCTCCAGCCCTACGCGAAAAACGCGAAGACGCACGGCGCGGATCAGGTCGCGAAGATCGCTGCCAGCATGGCGGAGTTCGGCTGGACGGTGCCGTGCCTCGTCGCCGATGACGGAGAACTGATCGCGGGCCATGGTCGCGTCCTGGCCGCGACGCAGTTGGGGCTGACCGAAGCGCCGGTTATCGTGCTGGGCCATCTGACTGAGGCGCAGCGCCGGGCTTACCGCATCGCGGACAACAAGCTGGCAGAGAGCCCTTGGGATGAGGCGCTGCTGTCGGCCGAGCTGAACGAACTGCTGGCCGAGGATTTCGACCTGTCGCTCATCGGCTTTGATGACGGTGAACTGGAGGCCCTGCTAAATGGCGAGGTCGATCCTGAAACCGCATCCCGCGAGGGCGAGGACGATGTTCCAGAGACGCCAGAAACCCCGATCAGTCGGCCTGGCGATCTATGGGTGCTGGGCAAGCATCGGCTGCTCTGCGGTGATGCGACCATTGCCACCGATGTCGAAAGGGTGCTGGGCGACGTGAAGCCGCTTCTGATGGTCACCGATCCGCCCTACGGCGTCGAATACGATCCCGGCTGGCGCAACAAGGTAGGTGCCGCTGCGACCAAGCGTACCGGCAAAGTGTTGAACGACGACCGCGCTGACTGGCGTGAGGCCTGGGCGCTGTTCCCGGGAGACGTCGCCTATGTTTGGCACGGGGCGTTGCACGCGACCACGGTCGCCGACAGCCTGATCGCCTCCGGCTTCAACATCCGATCGCAGATCATCTGGGCCAAGGACCGGCTGGTGCTGAGCCGCGGCGATTATCATTGGCAGCACGAGCCATGCCTCTATGCCGTGAAGAAAACCGGCAAGGGCCATTGGGCTGGTGACCGCAAGCAGACCACGCTCTGGCAGATCGCAAACAAGGATCAGGATGCTGAAACCGTTCACGGGACGCAGAAGCCCGTTGAATGCATGCGGCGGCCGATGCTGAACAACTCCAGTCCGGGTCAAGCGATCTACGAGCCCTTCATGGGATCGGGCACCACGCTGATCGCGGCGGAAACCACGGGCCGGGTCTGCCTCGGGATCGAATTGAACCCTGCCTATGTCGATGTCGCTGTGGAGCGATGGCAGCAGTTTACTGGGAAGGATGCCATTCTTGACGCCGATGAAAGGACCTTTAATGATTTGAAGGCGGAGCGCGTTTGTCCATGAAACAGTCACGCTTCATGTCACTTGTCGAGTCCGTCGCCAACGTGATCGTCGGCTACGTGCTGGCTATTGCAACGCAGATCGTGGTGTTCCCGTGGTTCGGGATCGAGGCGGGCTTCGCTGAACATCTGACCATTGGTCTCGTATTTGTCGGCGTCTCTTTGCTGCGAGGCTATTTGTTGCGTCGATTGTTCGAAGCGGTCACGCATCTAGCAAGGTTCGGTGGCAGGGAACCCTTACCTCCACGATACACCCGCTTTCCTGCAGATTCAGGGCGGCCTCGCGAGCGTTGACCAAACTCCGCAAATGGATCAAGCACAGCCCGGAAATGAGGGGGCAGTATGGAACAAACTGGAGATATTCGGGCAAAGCTTGAGAAGCTTGAAGCGCTCTTTGCGCGCGGAGCAACCGCAGGCGAACGCGCGGCGGCCGGTGCGGCGCTTGATCGGCTGACATCAAAGATGACAAACGCCACCGATGAGGGGGCCACCGAACTGCAATACTCGCTTCCAGACCGCTGGGCAGTTCGGATTTTCGTGGCGCTCTGCCGCAAACACGGGGTCAAGCCCTATCGCTACCCGCGCCAGCGTCGAACTACGGTGATGGTGCGGGTGCAGCCAGACGCTTTCGAGCGGACGGTCATGTCGGAATTCAAGACACTGCACGGTGAGCTTGTCGCGTATTTCCAGCACACGGTGGATCATCTGATCGCTGATGCCATGAGATCTGACGGAGACGACTCGAACATGGAGACGCCCCAGATCGGGCGCTAAAAAAATGGGCCAGCACCTGGCTGGCCCAGTTGTAAGGCAAAGGCAGCAGGCGGTGCTGCCGGACTGTTTCATAACAGGCGGTTGTCACCGATTCTGAAAGGAAAATATCAACATATAGTACATCTGGTGACCTGCAGCTCTTTATGTGGTGATTTCGTAGCGTCGTGGCTGTCCATCGAGCTTCTTTGACGTGATCTCGAGGCCAAGCTTCTTCTTCAGCGCGCCGGACATGGCACCACGAATCGTATGTGACTGCCAGTTCGTCGCTGCCATGATCTCCTCGATGGTTGCGCCTTCCGGCGCGCGCAGCATGACGATCAGCGTGGCCTGCTTGGTGCCCTCGCGCGGCGTGCGCGCCTTGGGCACAGCCTCAGTCTCGGTCGGCGCGTCCGTCGCGCCCGCAGGCGCGGTGTTCGCGTTCTCGGGCTCGATGCCGATGGCGGCGAGGCCTGCGTCGGTGGCGACCAGCGTGACGCCGTGGCCGTCTCCGGTCTCGCGCCAGATGGGTTCGCCCTTGCGCATGTCGGCTTCGACCTCTTCGAGGAAGCCCTTGGTGAGCATGGCGCTGACCACCTTGGCGGCAGCCCCGCCGCGCAGGCTCTCGAGCAGCGGCAATGCAATGCGGTCCGCGTTCTGGGCTGCGCGGGACAGGATGATCGTCTGGGTATCGGAAAGTTTGGTCATGGGGTCGGCTCCGTGTTCGGACCGCGACCGTCGCGGTCTCCTACGACCCCAAGCCGCGCATCGGCGCGGCTGGAGCTCGGGCGTCGGCCCGAGGTCAGATCAGGCCGAGGTCTCGCAGCAGCGCTGCGGCGTCGGGCAGTCGGTCGGTGGCGACGTCGATTGCGATTGTCATGCTGTCGGCGGTGAGGCGCGCGGGAATGTCGGCTTCCTCGCGGAGCAATGCTGCGATCTCGTCAAGGACCTCCGGTATGCGGCTAGTGTCCCAAGGCTCGTTGAGGCCGCGAATGGCGATGCAGATGGTGCTGGTTTCCATGGCGTTTGCTCCGTTCATTCCCCGTGCTCGCCTTCGCTGAAGGCGCTGTCGGTGATGCGCTTCAGGAGGCTTGCGTAATGCTCAAGGGTGCCGACATGGCCCCAGTTGATCTCGTCGGGGTGGGCGTTGAAGTGGTCGTCGCTCAGGCTTGCCAAGCGGGCCAGCATCTCGTCGATCTCGGTTTTCTTGCCCATGAAGGCGTTCAATGCCGCCTCCTTGTTGCGACGCGCCTTCTCTGCACGCAGTTGGTGGCGGGGTGTGGTGATCGGGTTCAGGCGGGTCATCGTGGCGGCTCCGTGGTGAGTTGCATCGTTTTCGTAGGATCACGTTCGCTCCGCTGCAGAGGCTTATCAACATCATAAGCACAGGATATTGAATGATAATCGGAGTGCGCAATGGAGGGTCTGAGCGAACGCCAATACGCCGCCCGCGTCGGGCTGTCCCGGGGCGCGATCCAGAAGGCGAAGGCCGCCGGGCGGCTGGTTCTGCATGACGATGGTAGCATCGACGCGATGGCCAGCGATGCTCTGCGCGCTGAAACAACCGATCCTTCCAAGACGAGGAAACCGCCGCAGCCGAAACTGCGGCCTGTGCCGGAGGTGGCGGTTACCGCCGTCGGTGATACGCTCCGCGAGCAGGGTTTGTCTGCGCTACCGGTCGGCGGGGGAACAACGTTTCTGCAGGCCAAGACTGCCAACGAGGTGCTGAAGGCGCAGGAACGGCGGATCCGGCTGCAGAAACTGAAAAGCGAATTGGTCGACCGGGCGCGGGCCGAGACGCTGATGTTCCGGCTTGCGCGAGAAGAGCGCGACGTGTGGGTGACCTGGCCTGCGCGCGTCGCCGCGCTGATGGCTTCGGAACTGACGGCTGCGGTCGGGGATGGGTTCGAGGTGGAGGCGGCGCAGATGCAGAAGGTTCTGGAGGCCCATGTCCGCGCCCAACTCGAAAGTCTCGCGGAAATCCGGCCCGGGCTTGGATGACGATGTCTTCGCGTTCGAGGGCGCCGGGGCTCTGGTTCGTGCCTGGTCGCGCGGGGTGCAGCCTGATCCAGACCTGACGGTTTCGGAGTGGGCCGACCGGCACCGCATGTTGGCGTCGCGTGCCTCGGCTGAGCCCGGGCGCTACCGGACCGCGCGCACGCCCTACATGCGCGAGATCATGGATCGGTTGAGTCCCAGTGATCCGACGCAGCGCATCGTGTTCATGAAGGCCGCACAGGTTGGTGCGACGGAAGCGGGCAACAACTGGATTGGCTTCACAATCCACCACGCGCCGGGGCCGATGCTGGCGGTCCAGCCGACGGTGGAACTGGCGAAACGCAACTCGCGCCAGCGGATCGACCCGCTGATCGACGAAAGCCCGGACCTGCGGGAGCGGGTCAAACCGGCGCGGTCGCGGGACGCGGGCAATACGATGCTGTCAAAGGAATTCGCAGGCGGCATCCTGATCATGACGGGCGCGAACTCGGCGGTTGGGCTGCGGTCCACCCCGGCGCGCTATATCTTCCTCGACGAGGTTGATGCCTATCCAGCCTCGGCCGACGAGGAAGGTGATCCGGTCTCGCTGGCGGAGGCCCGGTCGCTGACCTTCTCGCACCGGCGCAAGGTGTTCCTGGTGTCGACCCCGACAATCCGGGGCCTGAGCCGGATCGAGCGGGAGTTCGAGGCCAGCGACCAGCGCCGGTTCTTCGTGCCCTGCCCACATTGCGGGGCGATGCACTGGTTGAAGTTCGAGCGGCTGCGATGGGAGACCGGTCAGCCGGAGACGGCTGAATACTTCTGCGAGGGGTGCGAGACGGCCATCGCCGAGCACCACAAGACGGCGATGCTGGAAGCAGGCGAGTGGCGGGCAACGGCCATTTCTGCCGATCCGGCAACGGTCGGATATCATCTTTCGGCACTCTATTCGCCGGTAGGCTGGCTCAGCTGGCCCCGGATTGCACGGGCGCATGAGACGGCACGGGGGTCGGACGAGGCAATGCGGGCGTTTCGCAACACCATCCTTGGCGAGACCTGGATGGAGACCGGCGAGGCGCCGGACTGGCAGCGGCTGGCAGACCGCCGCGAGACCTGGGACGCAGGCGGCGTTCCAGCGGGTGGGCTGTTTCTGACTGCTGGCGCGGACGTCCAGAAAGATCGGATCGAGGTGGATGTCTGGGCCTGGGGTCGCGGCCTCGAAAGCTGGCTCATCGACCATCTGGTCTTCGAGGGTGGCCCCGGCGATCCTGCTTGCTGGCAGCAACTGGCCAACTTGCTCGGCCAGACATGGATGCATGTTTCTGGTCAGCCGATGACACTGGCCCGTCTTGCCATCGACACGGGCTATGAGACCAGCGCCGTCTATGCCTGGTCGCGGCAGGTCGGCTTTGCGCAGGTCGCGCCGGTGAAAGGCGTCGAGGGGTTCAACCGCACCAGCCCGGTGACGGGCCCGACCTTCGTGGACGCGACCATTGCCGGTAAACGGCTCCGGCGTGGCGCGCGGCTCTGGACCGTCGCGACCTCGACCTTCAAGGCAGAGACCTATCGCTTCCTGCGCCAGGACCGGCCGACGCGGGAAGAACTTGAGGCCGGGCAGCTTTGTCCGCCCGGCACAGTCCACCTGCCGAATTGGGCGGACGGCGAGTGGCTGAAGCAGTTCACCGCCGAGCAGCTGGTGACCGTGCGCACAAAACGCGGCTTTGCCCGGCTGGAATGGCAAAAGCTGCGCGAACGCAACGAGGCGCTGGACACGCGAGTCTATGCCCGCGCCGCCGCCTGGATCCTCGGGGCCGATCGCTGGCCAGAGGCGCGGTGGGCCGATCTGGAACGGCAGGTGGCGCCGCCGAACCACAACGAAGAGACAGGCACGGTGAAACCTAAGTTGGCTAGCGCGACTGCACGGCGGCGGAGCGTGCGGTCGAGTTATATGGGCTGAACGCCTAAATGAGTTGCATGTCAGTCGGACCGCGCGGTTTATTGCAACAGATCATCGATGGCATCGCTGATCAGGAATTTACGATAGCGACCGCCAACAGGCACTCCGTTTCCGTCAATCGTTTCACGCAACAGAGCTTCAAAAGAGGCAAAGTCGGTGTAATAAGCTGGAAGTTTTTCATTCTGCATGTCCACGCGAATGCTCTCCAACATATCTTCCAGCCCAAGCTCTGCGATCGAAGTCATCCAGGATATCATCACATCGTCTGGAGCATCAGGGCACAATTTTCGGAATTTCCTGAAGAAATTCTCGATTTGTTTCCTTTGCTCCGGATGCGCGAGAGAGACAAGGACGAGCGCATTCATGAATGCCCCCCGCACAAACTCATCAGCACGTGGATTGCATGCAGCGTCACAAAGTGGCGCCAAGTCTCCGTCAAATACGCTGGCAAGTATGCGGTAGCTTCCGCTTTCGGTGGCGTGATCGCCAAGGAGATGCTCGACGATTGGCGATGGTCGGGACAGCAGCCGGACAAATGGTCTGTATGCGAATGGCTCTCGCCACTCGCCCAGCAAGAAAAGACTCGGGAGCAAAGCGTTCAATTCGAGCGGATCCATCTCACGCATGGATTGGTGCCCAAGCCGCGTGACCAGATCGACAAACAAAGGACCCATGGCTTTGCGCTGCTTGCGCGCTGCCATTAGCGTGGCTCTGAGATGCACATCGTGTTGCATCAAATCGTGCATAATTTCTGTGGGCGTCATGGTTTCTCTTTCGACTGGTCGCACGTTGGAAACGTTGAAACGGGTTTCACAGAAAGGTCAATACAGATGCCGACGATCACTGACCTTCGCGCCCGCCGCGAGGCTCTTTCTACGCAGCGATCGTCTGGCGTGGCGCGCGTCAGTTATGACGGCAAGACGGTGGACTACCGCAGTGTGGCGGAAATCGACCGGGCTATCGAGGCGCTCGACCGTGAGATCGCGGCCGCCGAGGGACGACGGATCGTGCGGCAGGTCCGCGTGACGACAGCGAAAGGGCTGTAATCTATGGGCCTGTTCGACCGTTTCCGTCGCCGTCCCTCTGGCGATCCTGCCGCTGTGTCAGCGCGGCTTGAAGGCGCGATGTCCAAACGTCGGCTTCGCGGCTGGAACCCGCCGCTCGAGAATATCAACGCCTTGGTCGCCTCGGGCGGCCCGCGTCTCCTGGCACGATCGCGGGAACTGGTGGTCACCAACGGCTACGCCGCCAATGCCTGCGAGGCTTTCGCTGCAAACCTTGTTGGCGATGGGATCAAGCCCTCGTCGCTGATCGGGGATGCCGCGATACGGGATCGGGTCCAGCAACTCTGGCTCGCCTGGACCGATGAGGCCGACGCAGACGGGTTGACCGATTTCTATGGCCTGCAGGCTATGGTGGCGCGGGAGATGTTCGTGGCGGGCGAATGCTTCGTGCGGCTGCGGCCACGGCGCGCGGAGGACGGCTTGCTGGTGCCAATGCAGTTGCAATTGCTTCAGTCGGAGATGCTGCCCTTCGAGAAGGCGGAGGCTGCAGGCAACGGCAATCGCATCCGCTGCGGAATCGAGTTTGACGGCATTGGACGGCGCGTGGCCTATCACTTCCGCCGCCGCCATCCGGGCGACAGCACCGATCAGGGGGCGGTGATCCCGGAAACGGTGCGCGTGCCCGCCGAGGATGTGCTTCACATCTACCGCCCCATTGACGCGGGCCAGATTAGGGGCCTGCCGCATGTGGCGCCCGCCATGGTGCGGCTGTTCCTGCTGGACCAGTACGATGACGCGGAACTGGACCGGAAGAAGACCGCGGCGATGTTCGCGGGGTTCATCACCAAGACCGCGCCGGAAGACCCGATGATGGGTGAGAGTGAGGCCGATCTGGACGGGGCGGCAATCGCCAGCCTTGAGCCGGGCACGATGCAGGTTCTGCTGCCGGGCGAGGACGTAAAGTTCTCCAGCCCCGCCGACGTGGGTGGCGGCTACGAGGCGTTCCAATACCGGACGCTGCTCTCGATCGCGGCCTCGGTTGGTCTGCCCTATCATCTGGTCACCGGGGATGTGCGGCAGGCGAACTATTCGAGCCTGCGGGCCGAACTCGTGGAGTTCCGCCGCCGCATTGGCCAGTTGCAACATGGGGTGATGGCCCACCAGCTGTGTCGTCCGATCTGGCGGCGCTGGCTGGAGACAGCCGTGTTGTCGGGCGCGCTGGATATCTCGGACCCCATCGCGGCGCGGCCGGTTCAGTGGATCCCACCGCGCTGGGACTGGGTCGATCCGCTGAAGGACATCCAGGCCCAAGTGCTGGCGATGGAGGCAGGGATCACCTCGCGCCGGAAGGTCGTCGAGGCCACCGGCTACGACGTTGAGGAAGTTGACCGCGAGAACGCGGCCGATGCCAAACGCGTCGCCGATTTGGGTCTCAGCTACCGCACCAGTCCCGGCGAGACACAGGGCGCGCGGGCCACACCGACCCGGACGCCGGAAACAGATGGCGAAGGCGACGGGGCCGCCGCTCAATCGCAACAGGAGTAACACCATGAACACTTGGTACAGGATCCGCGCCCAGGCTTCGGGAGCGGAAGTGCTGATCTATGACGAAATCGGTGCCTATGGCATCAGTGCCAAGGGATTTCTGGCCGAGCTGGGTGCGCTGCCGAATGACGCCCCCATCGATTTGCGCCTCAACAGCCCGGGCGGGTCGGTCTTCGATGCGGTGGCGATTTACAATGCGCTGATCCGTCATGCCGGCACTGTCACCGTCTGGATTGACGGGATCGCTGCCTCGGCTGCGAGCTATATCGCCATGGCCGGCGATGAGATCGTGATGCCGGAAAACGCTTTTCTGATGATCCACGACCCGAGTGGCATCGTCATGGGCACGGCGGCGGACATGCGGGACATGGCCGGCACCCTGGACAAGATCGCAGCCAGCATGACGCGAGGCTATGCCGCAAAATCCGGCAAGTCGGAGTCGGAGATCGCGGCGCTGCTGACGGCTGAGACCTGGTTTGATGCGCAAGACGCGCTCGATGCAGGCTTGGCCACCCGCCTGTCAGAACCCGTGCGCATTGCCGCCAGCTTCGACATTGGCCGGTTCCGCAATGCGCCACCCGAACTGGTTGAAGTTGTGACGGCAGAAAGTGCGGCACCTGAGGCCGACATTGCTGCAGACGACAATGACGTTGCGGGGCGTGATGATCCGCCACCTGTGCCCGACCAAGCGACCAAGGTTCCCGTCGGGAACGTTGATCCGGGCGCTCCCGTCGACGAGTCAGCGACGCCACAGAAGGGAGTTTCTAACGGCAGCGTCCCCTCGGATGACAAAAGCCCAAGCACTGTTGCAGCCGCCAACACTGCTTCGGATGCCAGCGCCATCCGCGCTTCAGCCATGGCCCAAGCCCGCGCTGTCGTCGATCTTTGCCGCCTTGCAGGCCAGCCACAGATGGCCGGGCGCTTCCTCGAACAGGACGCCGACCTCGACGAGGTGCGCACAGCGTTGCTGGCCGCAAAGGCCGAGGCAGACCCCGAGATTGCCGCCCATCACCCGCAACCGGGCCGCAGCTCTTCCGCGCGCCCCTGGGGCGAGATCGTCGCCCGCACCTTCAAATTGAAAGGGTAATCCCATGACCACGCTCACCGAGACCACGCATCCCGGAGGCTTCCTCGTCTGGGAAGCCTTCCGCGACTACACCCGCGAAGCCGTCACCGTTGCGTCTGGCACGCTCGATCCGGGCACAGTGCTGGGCAAGATCACCGCGTCTGGTAAATACGCCGCCCATGATCCCGCCGCCGTCGATGGGACAGAAACCGCCGTGGCGGTGCTCTGGGGCAAGGCCGACGCAGCTGGTGGCGATGCGCCAGCCGTCGCGTTGGTCCGGGGCCCGGCCATCGTCAACCGCCACGACCTCGTCTTCGCAGGTACGCCCAGCGAGGGCGAAATCGCTGCTGCTTACACAGCGCTACTCGCCGCCGACATCCTCGTCCGCTGATCCACATTCTCAGGAGGCATTCCCATGGCCACTATGGACATCTTCGAAGGCGATGCCTTCACCATCATTGAACTCACCCGCGCGCTGGAAAACATTCCCTACAAACCCGCGACCCTGTCTGGGTCGGGTCTGTTCGGTGCGCGAGGCGTCCGCTCGCGCACCGTCGTGATCGAGAGCCGGGACGGCACGCTGTCGCTGATCCCGTTCTCGGAACGCGGCTCGGCCTATGATCAGCAGATCCCCGAACGCCGCGATGTGCGGGCCTTCGTCTGCCGCCAGTTCAAGAAGCAGGACGTGATCTGGGCCTCTGAAATCCAGCAGGTGCGCGATTTTGGCACCGAGTCCGCCACCCAGCAGGTCCAAGCCGAAGTCGCCCGCAAGCTGGGCCGTCTGCGCAACGATGCGGAGACCACCTTCGAGTATCACCTGTTCAACGGTATCCAAGGGTTGGTGAAGGACCCGCGCGATGGGGCCACCGTGGTGAACTACTTCACCGAATTTGGCATCTCCCCGGCCACCGAGGTGGACTTTGACCTCGATAACGCCACCCCCGCCTCGGGTGCGCTGCGCAAACGTTGCCAGGCGCTGATCGAAAGCGTCGAGGAGACAATGGGCGGGCTCGCCACTGGCGCCATCGCGCTGCGTGCGGAATGCGGCTCGGCCTTCTTTGCCGATCTGGTGGCGCACAAGGAGGTGCGTGAGACCTACCTCAACACTGCGGCCGCCGCCGATCTGCGCTCGCGTGTCGCCGACGAGGTCAGCTTCGGCGGCATCACCTTCCGCCGTTACCGAGGTGGCGCGGGCTTTGGCGTCGCGACGGACAAGGCGGTGTTCTATCCCGAGGCGGTCGATGGGCTGTTCGAAATCTACCACGCCCCCGCCGATACCTTCGAGACGGTGAACACTTTGGGTCAGTCGCTTTACGCGCGGATGATCCCCGACCGGGATCGTGACGAATGGATCCGCCTTGAGATCGAGTCGAACCCGCTGCCGATCTGCACTCGCCCACAAGTGCTGCGCTCGGCAAGGCGGACGTGATGTCTGCCTTCGACGCCGCCGTCGACTTGCTGTTCGCCGACCCGAACATCGGGCGCGAGGCGATCTACACCTCCGACGGCGGCGCGCCCATGCTGGTGCGCGTCGTCTCGCGGCAGGCTGATGCGATCACCGACTTTGGCGATGCCCGCCTTTGGTCGGAAACGACCCGGATAGACCTACGCGTCGCGGAGGTTCCAGCCCCGCGGCCTGGCGACCGCATCGAGATCGACGGCGAAGCCTTCCTCATTCAGGGCGAGCCCGTTCGTGACCGGGAACGATTGGTCTGGACCGTGGACTTGAGGCCCGCGTGAAACTGAAGCTCGACATCGATCCGGATATCGTGGCGATGATGGCAGCCGAGGTCGCAGCGGGCGAACACGCGGTGACAGCCGCCATGCGCGAGGCCGGGACCGGGCTCAAGACTGCCTGGCGCACGCAGATTACTGGCGCGGGGCTCGGACGGCGGCTCGCCAACTCAATCCGAAGCCAGAATTTCCCGCGGTCGGGCGAAAGCCTTGATGCGGCTGCGCTGGTCTGGTCCAAGGCCCCGGTCATCGTTGGGGCGCATGACACCGGCCCGCTGATCCGCTCGAAGGACGGCTTCTGGCTGGCGATCCCGCTGCCCGCCGCAGGCAAATCCACACGCGGTGGCCGTATCACCCCCGGCGAATGGGAACGACGCCGCGGTCTGCGCCTGCGCTTCGTCTATCGCCGAACGGGTCCGAGCCTGCTTGTGGCGGAGGGACGGCTGAATACCAAGGGTCAGGCGGTGGTGTCACGTTCAAAGACCGGCCGAGGCAAGGTCACCGCGCCGATCTTCCTGCTGGTGCCGCAGGTCAAGCTGCCGAAGCGACTGAACCTCGCGCAGGATGCGGACCGGGCGTTGGATGGCGTGCCGGGGCTGATCGTGGCGAATTGGGTGGACGGGCGGATCTAGCCGCCCGTCACGGCAGGTATTGCGGCTTACCTCACTGAACGCGTTGAGCAGAGGCTGCAGAGATTTGACCACCCGCATCGGTGATGGCTTCCTGCAGTATTTCGTGCAAACGGTTTAAGAAAAGCCGTGCATCAGCGTTCATTGCGGCACTAATTCTTGGGGCTGCGTTTTCATGGATTGTCTCAATGGCACGGGCACGAAGTGTCGCGGATCCCCACCCACTATAGTCAAAAGCGTCCCGCCAGCCCGCAACTTGGTCATCTGTCAGGCGGCTCTTTGTCAGATCGTAGAGTCGTCCGAACACGGCCCTTCTGATGCGGTCAAGTGCTAGTTCACGTTCTTCGTCGTCCAAAGGCAGGCGGGTCCATCCAGATGGACGTTCCAACCACTTCGAAGCCTCCTCCTGAAGTCTCGCGAGGAGGTCAGCTACGGGGGTAAGATCGTCGTATTCGTCGGCCCATCGGGATGCAAGTCGGCGGCTGAGTGCTTTGATACGGGTCCAGTGCTCCTTGGATATGCCGTCATGATAAGCAAGACCAAGTTTCGCGCGCCAAGGATCGCGAAACGCATCAATCGCGTCATGCATCGCGATTTCCAACCCTTTGAGATCGTAGATTGGGCTACAGTCTGTCTCGCCGTTGGGGGATGAAGCTGCCTGCATCATCTCGATCAGTTGTTCCAGTTGTCGCTTGAAGCCACCAGGCAGCTTGGAAGTCGGTTTGTCCAAGCCGCCTAAGAAAATGGAATTTGCGTCTACCTGGCGTTCGATGGCACCTGCCACGCCAGCACCAACGATGTCTCGTAGGTTTGCTACCGCGTTTCCTACTGAGCTGAGAACGTGATCCCGCTTCTGGTCAAATGAGCCCAAGTTGGCACCCTTGACCTGATCGAAGTGCGTGAACGCAATCGCCAGTTTGTCGGAAAAGCCAGAACTCCCGACAGCACGTAACAATGCCAATGGTGCCGCCTGCATTGGCTGCTGCGCGTTGTCGACCAGCAGAATCATGTTTACTTTCGAGAACTTATTGGTTACGCGCGTCGACACGGACGAAACGCTGCTCGCAGTATGCCCAAGTCCTTGACCATCCAGAAGGACAAGCTTTAGCTCGGCGGTGTCGCCACCAAGATCTGGATAGAGGGGCCCTTGGACACGGATGCCGTCCACCAATGGCGTCAGCAAGCGACCGAACTGCTTGTGGTGGTTGCTGGAAAACCAGCGTACGGCGGAGAGAAATTCGTCACGATCCGGGCTACCAAACGTCCAGATGATCGGCCAGTCGGTCGCGGAGCGCTCTGTGTTGCCGACATCAATGCGGGCGAAGCGATCTGTCACTTCATCCATGATATCGAGAGCAACGCTAGAGAACTTTGGATTTCGGAATGCCTCGACGCCAAAAAGCTCAAGCCAAGTAGCGCGATCATCAGCTGTCTTCTGATCCTTGAGTTTGCCGAGGGTCGCTTCAAATGATGAACCTGTGTCTTGGCTCAGTTCCTTAATCGCCGAGACCAAACTATTAAGGCAAGCGTGCTGATGCTCGATTTCCTCTGACGAAACTGTTTCGTCGTCATCTATCGCCGCCTCGGGTGTTCCGTCGTCTTCAAAGGAGAAATCATCATCATCACTTTCGACAGAGGTCTTCCAAGCGCCGAGAATATACGACAGACGAAAGCGCTGTTCGCGATGCTCCAGTAACGCAGCGGCGATCTTGGGATCCGGCTTGCCCTGAATCGCTTCTAAGCAAGCTTCTTCTATGCATTCATCGACATGAGCGCGAACCTCATGCTCGGGCATGAAAGTCACTGCAGCGGCGAATTCCCCGGGAGAGGCGACTATTTCGATGTCAGCAGTTGTTGTTTTGGCCGTTGATGTGGATGGAAACCGATCCTTTTCGGGATCTGATCCGATGATATGGCGTAGCAAGGTCGTTTTTCCTGCCCCGGTGGTCCCCAAAAATAGAATAGTGCCATAGCCATCATCGACAGAAGGCAAAGGGATTACATCAGATCGCCTTCCTTCGGCGTCGTGAGCAACTACTTCGATACCGTCGAAAAATGCCGAAACCACGACTGAATCGAAACGGAATTCTGCGTCCTTGCGGCGATCACCGCTCCACCAGGATTCATCCTGAAGAAGTCCGTTCAACTGCCCAACAAGGAGATCGGCCGCAGCATCGTCTGAGGTCCCGAGACCCTTCCTAATCTTGAGGCCCCATTCGCCGCGACTGTCCGTGCGAGCCGGATGTCGGAATGTGACGCTCCAACCGGGACGGTTCGATCTTGACTTGGATGCCGTAAATTTGCGATCAGACATGACGTTGTTCTCCGTTGTACCAAGCCTTTCTACGGCCGATCTAGAAGCACGTCAATCCGATTCGGAACAACGAAGAACAACATGGGAGCGCATCCAGTTTTATGCCCACCTCTCGCGAAACCATCCTCGCCGCGCTGAATGCGCGGCTCTTGGCTCTGCCCTCCACCGCTTTGCGCGGCGAGGTGCTGCCCGAGCGCGTGCCAGCCGATGGGCTGCTGATTTTGCGCGATGGCGAACCTGGCGAGCCCGAGGTGACTCTGTCCCCGTTACGATACCACTACCAGCACCGTGCCGAGATCGAGGCGGTCGCGCAGGGCACGGACCGTGACGCGGTCTTCGACACGCTGACCGCAAGCATCGGCGCGGCGATTGCCGCCGACCGAACGCTGGGCGGCCTTTGCGACTGGGTCGAGGCAGAAGCGCCGCGCCCGGTCGATTTGCCTGTCGAGGGCGCGGCCAGCCTGAAGGCCGCCGTCATTCCGGTGATGCTGTACTATTCCATGGCCGATCCGCTGGCCTGATCCCGACAATCCAAGGAGAACACGATGGCACGAGCCCAAGGGGCGCGGGCGCAGATGGCGCTTGCGTTCGAGACGAGTTATGGAACGCCGCCCATAGGCGGTTTCACGAAAATGCCCTTCGCGAGCACGTCGCTCGGCGCGGAGCAGCCGCTGCTGAACTCGGAATTGCTGGGCTACGGCCGCGATCCACTGGCGCCGATCAAGGATGCGGTGACGGCTGACGGTGATGTCGTCGTGCCGCTTGATGCCGAGGCCTTCGGGTTCTGGCTGAAGGCGGGTTTTGGCGATCCGACCACGACCGGGACCGGCCCCTGGGCCCATGAGTTCCAGTCGGGGTCCTGGACACTGCCCAGCATGTCGATCGAGACCGGCATGCCCGAGGTGCCGCGTTTTGCGATGTATTCGGGCTGCGTGCTCGACCAGATCAACTGGCAAATGCAGCGATCCGGTCTGCTGACTGCAACGGCCCGACTGGTGGCGCAGGGCGAGACGGTGGGCACGACCACCAGTGCAGGCACGCCTGCCGCCCTCGAATTGCAGCGCTTCGGCCATTTCAACGGGGCTATCACGCGCAATGGCTCGGCCCTCGGCAACGTCGTCTCGGCCGACATCACCTATGCCAACAATCTCGACCGGATCGAAACCATCCGCTCGGACGGTCGCATCGACGGGGCGGATCCCTCCATCGCCGCGCTGACCGGCTCCATCGAGGTCCGGTTCGCCGATCAGAC